>NZ_AZEG01000050.1 GCF_001434935.1 Liquorilactobacillus uvarum DSM 19971
TTTATCCGGCACAGTTTCGTAATGGATTTCACCGATCAATTCATGATTATGTTTAGCGTAAAGGTCTAAGGCTAATTTAGCTTGCACCGGATTGTCACCAATTCCCACGGTGGTATACAAGCCTAGCTTTTGCCGAACTGTCTTTTGAATCAAGCGTGCCACTTCGCGAACGGAATTGCCAAACAGCCGCCAAGTATGGGTCATATCAAGAATGCTTTCATCAATTGAATACGGCCAAACCTCTTTTTCAGTAGTAAATTGATGAAAGATCTGATTGATCTGCAAATTACGTTGAATATAAAGGTTCATGCGCGGTGGCACGACCCACAACCTGGGGTCATTGGGTAAGTCACGTTTACGGGAGACGTTGGCTTTAAGATGAAATAAGTGCTTAGCTTCGGGTGACGTGGCTAAAATGAGTCCGCCATTGGTATTTTCAGCTTCACTAAGGACCACTAATGGGACTTTTAAGGGATTTAGCCCCCGGGCAACGGCTTCGCAACTAGCATAAAAGGACTTGTTATCGATTAAGAAGAACACGCCATGCGGTTCATCATGAGTAAACAATTTCATCACTTCCGTTAGCTTTTACCTGTATTGTAGCACAAAAAAGCAAACGTATGTTCCCTAAAAACTGGCAGAAAGTTGATTAAAAATAGTCGAAAGTCCATTATAGTCATGCTATAATGTAGACAGAAAAAGGGAAGTCCCGCTAGAACAGGACTTCCCATGCAAGCCGCTTCAAAGGCGGTGGCGAAGTTAATAAGACAGCATTAAGCTACCCTGTAACTGGCCAAAGTTACGCAGGGCGGCTTTTTTATTTGTTCCTTTTGTCGATGTACGTTAGCAACGCTAAAATAAACATTGCAAATAGCAACATCAACGAGAGTGTCTGGAAGACGCTCATTGACTGTGAAACCTTCCTGAAGATTATTCCATGTTCCCATGGGCCTCACCTCACAAGGGAAAAGACAGCCACCGCCCTTAAAACTTCCTGCGTAATCCATTATACAGGTGAATTAAGTGTTGACCAAGCACAATAAAAATTAAGTCATGGGGTTTCATAGGATCCTAAATTTGATCAAATTAAGAATCAGCAAAACATCTTTTGTAGATACCCTTTTTTTAGTTCCTGGAGTTTTTCAAGCTTACGCTGATGAAGGGTAATAGTATCATCAAGTTGTTTGAAGAAGGCACCAATTTTAGACTGTTCATTTGTGCTTTTTGGATGTGAAACTGTCGTTTTTTGAAGATTACTTTTACTAATTGAAGAAATTTTGGTTCCCTGCATTAAAGGCAAAAGCTGTCTATGATATGTATCTGAATTAATGTAATATCCCATAAAAAAAACAGCCATTTTTTCTTTTGGTCTAGCTACGATCGTATGAAGTCCTGATACAACATAATCATCTTTTATACCACTAACTTCAACAGCTTTTCCAACCGTTTCGTCTTCTGCAGCATCAGTAAAAATAATGTCACCATTCTCCAATAAACTGTTTCTATATTTCCCCAGTGCACCATCTGTTATAAAAGGAATTCTGTCCCTACTAATATCTAGAATTGGTCCATATTTTACAAGAATATCCCCATAATGGACAGTCTTAATTCCACCTCCATCATAGTTTAAATGTGCACGTGATAGAGAGTTCGTAGAAATCGAAAAATCAAAAACTTTTTCTAACTTACGCTGTTCCCAAGCGTCAGCAAACCCTGCAAATCTTAATTGCGGGAACTTGCTACCATTTCTGGGGAACAATTTCTGCAAATAGCCCTGTTTAAGTTCCTTAAGCTTAGCTAACTTACGCTGATGAAGAGCGATAGTGTCATCCAATTGTTTGAAGAACGAACCGATTTTTTGTTGCTCTTTATTTTTAGGGATCATTACTTCAACTTGATTAATTTCACCTAGATTTATTTTTTTAGGAAAGGCAATGTGCAGTGTTCTTTTCCAAATATTACGTTGAACCTCTGGACTAGAAATTAACCAAGATAAGAAATTAGACTCTATTTTTTTAGGTTTAAGCAGAGACAACGTAACATAGTAAGCTAAAGGTTCTTCAGTTTCTATAACCCTTGAAGTACCGATATCGCCGATTCTCGTCATTAATACGTCGCCTTTTTGAGCTTGCTTTTTAGCATATTCTTTATTATAAGCTTCTTGGCTAATATACTTTTTAGTCTCCAAATTAGATATGTTTTCAACACTTACAAACTTAACACCTGAGTCAGTATATATGGGTGTTTGGTGAGTACCGTCATAAATATCGACTATTTCAGATAACTTACGCTCTTCCCAAGGATCAGTAAACCCTTTAAATCTTAACTGCGGGTAACTAGCTTGTTGATCTTTCATTTGTGGGCCTCCGGTTTTGACTGGTCATTAACCTGGGTGGTCACTAACTGGCTAGCTAATTCATTAAAGATTTGTTCATTCTGACTGATTTCCTCGTCCAGTTGCTTTAGATCAGCTTTGACTTGGTTCAGATCAATCTCGGGTTCCGGCTCAAACGTATCAACGTAGCGCGGAATATTTAAATTATAATCATTCGCTTTGATTTCTGCCGGTGAGGCCACATGGGCATATTTATCGACATCCTGCCGGTTTTGATAAGTGGTCACAATTTTTTGAATATTCGCTGCCGTTAGCTTATTTTGATTCTTGTCCTTTTCAAATTCCCGAGACGCATCAATAAATAAGACGTCATCAGTGGTTTTATGTTTCTTTAAAATCATGATCAACGTTGGAATACTGGTGGAATGAAAAATATTAGCGGGTAGCCCAATAATGGCATCAATCCGGTTATCTAACAGAAGCTTTTGGCGAATTTTGCCTTCCTTAGCCCCCCGAAACAATACGCCATGGGGTAGGACAATGCCCATAGTTCCGTGCTCTTGTAAATGATAAAAGCCGTGTAGCAGAAAGGCAAAGTCGGCTTTTGATTTAGGCGGTAAGACACCATAATCACGGAAGCGGGGATCGGATAAGCGTTTGTCACTGTTATCCCAGTGCGCCGAGTAGGGCGGGTTCATAACGACCGCATCAAATAAGTAAGGTTCGTCAACCGGCCAATCTTTACTTAACGTGTCGCCATTGCGTAAATGCATATCGTCATACGAGACCCCATGTAACATTAAATTCATTCGGGCCAGGTTAAAGGTCGTGGTGTTCAGTTCTTGGCCGTGATAACTCACTAAACTGGGCTCTTGCACGTGCTGTCCGACATTTAACAGCAGCGAACCAGAACCAACTGCTGGATCATAGATAGTCCGCACTTGGTTATCACCTTCATTGCGCTGATAGGTCACAATCTGGGCAATAATGTCGGACACCTGCCGCGGGGTATAAAATTCACCCGCTTTTTTACCGGAATCACTGGCAAATTGCGCGATTAAGTATTCATAGGCGTCACCTAGGACGTCGCCTTGATGATGGATAAGATCAATCGCATTTAAAGCTAACATAGTATCACTAATAGTTTGGTTCCGTTGTTGTAAAGAACTGCCTAATTTATTACTACTTAAATCCACATCGGCAAACAAGCCTGAAAAGTCTTGCGCTGAAGATAGATTTTGTGTCGACTGTTCCAGATCATGAAGTGCTTGAGATAAATCGTCTAACGCAAAAGTATGGGCTTGAATCTTGCCAATCAGGGTGGCGTACAACGCCTGGGGTTGAATTAAATAGCCGAGCGTGTTTTGCAAATACTCCACTAAACTGGGCTGCACCGAGACGCCTTCCAACTCGAACTGAGGATCCATATACTGAGCATATTTCTGAGTGACATTTTCGGTTTCACCCGCCCATTCACTAAAGGTCGTCAAGGTTTTCTCAGATAGGAACCGATAAAAAATTAACCCTAATAAATAATTTTTATATTCAGAGGCGTCCATTTTCCCGCGTAAGACATCGGCCGCATTCCATAGGGCACTTTCAAGTTGACTAGCTTGCATTGTTTTTTCTGACATTGTTTAACCTCACTTATTTTTGTAGATAAATTGCTAAATCGTGTTCAATAAACTGCCGCCAAGCGGCCTGGGACTTAATCCGGTATAGTGGCAAAATAGCTGGAATCTTCGGCCCAGTGGCAGTTTGAGCTTGTAAGGCCGCTACTAAATTCGCTGACTGCGTTAATTCTTGTTCATGATGCCATTCATCAGTACCCACAGTGTGTTCACGTGCCACCCGTAATAGGGCTGCTTGATCTAAGCCCCACGTATGGGCAAAGGTCGTCGTTTTTTTGACCAATTGTTTCTGGGCGTAATCAGCCACCAACTTCCGAGCATTCAACGCTACTGGCGCTTGATTTGGGGTGCTCTGTTGCTGAGACTGTTGCATTTGTTGCTGAGACTGTTGCATTTGTTGCTCAATATAAGGCATGGCTTCGCGAATTAACTGGGCCTGTTGAGGTTGCGTTTCCGCTAATTTATTCAAACTAGCCTGTACTTTGGCACTATTTTGCAGGTAATCCGTCATATGCGCTTGGGCCTGATCGGGTGTCGAGTACCGTTGCTGTTCATCAATCCAGTCTTGAATTAATTGCGTCAAATAATCATAATCCACCAAGACAACTGAACCAACAGCTAAGGAAAAGTCTAAAGCAGCTAATTCTTCGGGGACTTTCTCGGGCTCTTGGTTAGTGACCGCCGCTTTAATCCGCAGATATTTACCCGTATAGGATTCTACTTCGGGCTGAGCGATACCAAAAGCCTTTTCGCTGTTCTCCCAAGTAAAATCATTGTACATCGATAGCGAGTTCAATTGCTGATTCACTTGGCGAAATGCTTTCACAAATTGCACCTTGGCAGTGGTTCCTTTCAGGTCATCGGCCGCCGTCGGCGTCGGGGCAATGGTTTTTAAATCGTCCACGGCCTTTTGAAATTTTAAGACGGCCTGCTGATAAGTGGGACGAATGATGACATTAAAGGAGCCTTCGCCACTATATAACTTGTAAGCTTCACGTTCATTCGCTTCCATGATTGCCGGCACCCGAAAGGTCACAATTTGACCCTCTTGTTTTAATTCCCGGTTTTGGAGCCGGTTGGTGCGTGAGTAGGCTTGAATGAGTTCTTGATAAGCTAAGGTGCGGTCAACAAAGAGCGTGTTTAGCCGAGGGGCATCAAAACCCGTTAATAACCGCCGCACCACAATCACTAAATTAATTTCCTGATCCGGTTTCAAATGAGCAAAGACCGCCTCACGCCGAGCAGCCCGTTTTGCGACATCTTCGTTATAGAGATTCAGATCGGCTAAATCAAAATTAGTGTGATACTGCTGATTATAATCTTTTAAAATGGTGGCCATTTGGTCATGTTTGTGCGCACTCTGATCTTCGTTTTCACTTAATGAATAAGTAATCGCAATCCGGGGCCAATCAGGATCTAGCTTATTGTGAGTAGTCTTTTTAGCGGCTTTAAAGGCTTGATAATAGCGTTGCGCCATTTCAATGGAACTGGTGGTCAAAATAGCATTGTAGTTGCCATGACCCAAACTCGTTTTACGTGGGCCTTTTTGTAAAATATATTGAACAACTTGGTTAATATGTTCATCGGTCTCAAAGTCAGCCGGAGTTAAATACGTTTCTTCCAAGTCCTTTACTGACATCGCTTGAATCTTGGCTTGAATTTTTGCTTCATCAGCTGTACTCAGCAGGCGGCCTTGCTTATCGCGACGTGCTTTGACGCGCTGGGTTTCTTTCTCGAGGGCCCGGGTTATTAACGTGTCTTTACCAATTGTCGTTACATGTTCCACGTTAAACGGTAACACGGCTTGGTCCTCTAGAGCGTCTCGCAAGTTATAGACGTGACAGACTTTACCAAATAGCTCCTCAGTGGTAACCGCCAGATCACCCTTGAGCTGCTTCTTATTTTCATTAAAAATGGGAGTGCCGGTGTAACCATACCAGTTACTATTGATAAACGCTGACCGAATTTCCTTTTGCATCTTACCAAATTGCGACCGGTGGGCTTCGTCGACAAAGAAGATTACCCGTTGTTTTAAAGTCTTGCTAAAGCGGGATTGCTTACCGGTTTCCAACTGGGCTTGCGTTTTTTTGACCGCCCGATGGAGTTTTTGAATCGAGGTAACCAAGACCTTACCGTCATTTTGTTGCAACTTACGCATTAAATCACCGGTATTTTGGGCTTCGTTAATGGCAATATCGTCATTGGCAGCATAGGCACTAAAGTTGCTGGTTGTCTGTTCGTCTAAATCCCGCCGGTCAACTAAGAAGATGACCTTATCGACACCGGGATCTTGCGCAGCTAATTTAGCGGTTTTATATGAGGTGAGTGTTTTACCAGAACCCGTGGTATGCCAAACAAAGCCATCTTGATGGTCATGAATCCGGTGCATCACGGCTTCAATCGCATAAATCTGGTAAGGCCGTAAGAGAATTAAGCTTTGACGTTCTTGGTCGATGACCGTATATTCACTGACCATTTTGTGGGCCATGGGAATATTAAGGACTTGGCGCGTAAACGCTAAGCCGTTTTCCACGGGGTGATTATCCCGCGTTCGCCAATTGAACAAAAAGGCTTTATTGAAATGATCCGGTTCGGCATTCGCAAAATACGCCGTACTTTCCGGCGTCATAATCACAAACATTTGCAACAGCGAGTAAATTCCCGTATATTTACCTTCCTGCGCGTATTTTTCAATTTGATTAAAAGCCTGGTTAAGTTCGACCGTGGCTTTTTTTAGTTCCAATTGAATTAAGGGTAACCCATTAATCAATAGGGTTACGTCAAAACGGCGATCAGGATCGACATCTTGAGTACCAGCTAACCGTGGTCGCACTGCTTGCCGTACCACTTCATAACTAGATTTACCGCCAGCAACGTCCGCTTTCCAAAACAACTCGAGCGTCACCGTGCCCAGCTTAGCATCATCACGTTCAACTTCCACTTTGCCAATGCCATTTTCGGCGGCTAGTAACTTAGCTGCTTCGTAAGGTGTCCGGACCTCAATCGCCCGTTTAACCTGATTAAATTCGGTATCAGTTAGGGGGTATCCCTGCAATTTAGCATAGTTATTGTTATTTAATTTATCACGAAAATTAGCCCATAATTGATCCGGCGTCGCACCATATAGGTCTTTGCGTTCCACCCATTGATTGCTTCCAGTCGTTAAGGTTTTAACAACTTCTTTTTCAAATGACAGTTCCAACATAAAAACATTCCTTCTCCCACCTTTAAATTACTCACTAGTTTATTATACGCGAACAGATTAGCGTTTAGGCTTCATAAATTAGTATAGCTAGGATACAAATAAAGCCAAATAGACAAGCATCAAAAAAACGGAAGGTTAATTATTAAGTAACCGTTCCGTCCTTTTATGTTGAAACATTTCGAATTTCTGGTAGTGGGATAAACCGATCAGCGTCAACCACAATATCATTGGCATTGTAACCATGGATCAAGGTGGTGATATCTGGTAAATGGCGGTTGTTTTGGTCAACCGTTTTTAATTGAATGGTCACTGGTTGCTGACGCTGATATGCGTCCGCCAATACCTCGGTAATTACTGTTAAGGATTGTTGCGGTCTTGGAACGTATATTTCATTCAACTGCTGGTTCTGTTGGTTTAAAGCGGCAGTATGATCAGATAAATAGAACCCCTGCCATTTCATCATGCCCCGGTCATGGTAATCATGTTCAAAAAAATGCTTAACCGTGCCTAAATCAAAGTCTTGGTTATTCAAGGGGCAC
>NZ_AZEG01000051.1 GCF_001434935.1 Liquorilactobacillus uvarum DSM 19971
ATACTGCTGTCCATATTGCATTTGACCGCTGCCGTTATAATAGACCGTCTTATTTTGGTTGAAAATGCGCTGAAAACCGGTCTTCATTGCTCCAGTTCTTCCATCAAACAAATACCAATAGCTGTTAATATACTGCTGACCGTATTGCATCTGACCATTATTGCTGTAATAGACTGTTTTATTCTGATCTTCAATTTTCTGAAAACCAGTTAAATACTTGTTCGCAGCTGTATCAGTCAGATACCAATGACCATTTACGTAAACTTGTTTATATGTATTTTGTTCAGCTTTTTTCTCCGTATCACTATTAGTGGTTTTAGTCGAATTTTCTTGGCTCTGCGTGTTTGATGCAGCCTTCTTTGTTGATTGTTCCGTAGAAGCAGCTTTTACTGTTTTAGCAGCGGAAACTGGTTGGGAGACAGTATTTTCAGAAGAACTTTGGTTTCTGGTTATTGAATTATCGCTGCTACTTTCTTGAGCTGTGCTTGTTTCACTTGCAGAAACCTGGTTATCTTTTTGAGACGTGCTTGTTTCACTTGCAGCAGTCTGATTGTTCTTTTGAAGTGTGCTGCTTTGAGCAGTAGTTTTATCATCCGAAGATTTTTCCGAAGATGACACGTTAGCGTCACTTGAACTGTTGCTCATTTTTGCAGTCTCAGCATCTGAACTTGTGTCTGAAGTGCTAGTTGAACTATCCTTTGTTTTTGCAGATATATCTGTTGTACCTTCAGTTGATGGCGCTTTCTGCGAAACGTTCTGAGCATCGTTTTGGCTAACCAAAATTGATTTTGAGTTCTCTGCTGCGACATTATCTGCGGAAACGTCAGTATTATTTAATAACATGCCCCCAGCAACCGCAAATGCCATTATCGAAGCAAAAACCCAGCCCTTTCCTGCCTTATACATCTTATAGTGCTTTTTCCCAGATAACATTATTTTTTTCTTCCCCCATCCGTCTCAAAAAATACTTACCTACTAATTCATTATCGTCCAAAATAGTTTTTTTTAAAGAGTTTTACATTAAAAAGTATTAAATGCCTTGCAATTGATTTTAAAATACTTACCTACTTCATTCTTTTCACTTGCCTATAAAAACAAACCATTTGTCATAATGTTTCCAAGCAGATTTTTTAAACTTTTGGTCTAGCTACCTTATAATTAAGGGTAGAACTTTTTTATAAAAAGAAATCTAACTAGTGATTAAAAACATGAAAGAAGGTACTATCTATGCCCGAAAAAACAAAACATTTTAATTATCTCCTTATTGGCGGCGGTATGGCAGCGGATCAAGCCGCGGCAGGAATTCGTTCTGCAGATTCAAAAGGCTCGCTCGGAATTATCTCTGCCGATTCTGATGAACCTTACGCGAGACCTGCTCTAAGCAAAAAACTTTGGGTCGATCCAGATTTTACAGAAGACGATACAAACTTTCATACAAAAGAAAAAAATAATGCTACTCTTTTTTTAAAAACACAGGTTATCAGTATCGATTCAGCCGAACATTTGGTCACCACAAATAAAGATACGCAATTTAGTTATGATAAACTGTTGCTTGCAACTGGCAGTACGCCTCAAACTCTTGCTGGCCCCGAAAGTGATTTAGTTGTCGCATTGCGTTCCAAAGCTGACTACCGCAAAATCCGTGCTTTCAGCGATAATCATAAGCATGTCATTGTTGTTGGCAATGGTTATATCGGCAATGAAATTGCGGCCGGCCTTATACAAAACAAAGTTCAGGTCTCACTTATCGTCAGTGGCGAACGTCTCTATGACAAAAAATTTCCAACTTACTTAAGTAAAAAATATCAACAAAAATACCTTGATGCAGGCGTTAAAATATATTCAAAAAAACGTGCTGAAAAGTACGAAATCGAAGATACACAAGTCAAGGTTTTCTTAAATGATGGCACAGTCCTTAAAGGGGATGGTTTAGTTCTCGGATTGGGAGCTAAAATTGAACTCGATTTGGCTGAAAAGACACAACTAAAAACTGACAAGCTCGGCGTTGTTGTCGACAAGTATTTAAAAACCTCAGCTCCCGATATCTGGGCTGCCGGCGATATCATTTCATATCCAGATGTCATTCTTGGCCGCCAAAATGCTGGACATGTTAATCATGCAGTCAAATCTGGATATATTGCTGGGCAAAACATGGCTGGGAAAGAAATTTCTTATAACCACACTCCCTATTTCTACAGTTGGGTTTTCGATGTTTCCTGGGAGGCTCTCGGAACAGTTAGTTCTAAATTGAAGATGTACGCAGAAAAGCTTCAGCATTCAGATGGCAGCATCATTTATTATTTCGATGATGCTGATATTCTTCAAGGAGTCCTGCTCTGGAATGCACGGATAAACTTAGATCACTATCGCAATATTCTGAAGAAGAAACCGCATTTAACAGAATTACAGCAGCTATTACCTTTAGAAAAAGTAGATTAAAAAAATTTAAACTGTTTTTCTAATTTTCACACAGCAAAAAGGCAGCCCGGATTTCGAGCTGCCTTTTTATAGTTCTCATACTTCAAATTACATAAAACATTTTGTACTTTTACCTAATTAAAATTTTTTGATTGTCGTCTACAATATTTTTTTATTCAATGATTGAAGCAATAGCAGCATTCACAGCATCTTTTTCGCGCTCTATCAACTCAACACGGCTCTCGATCACTTTAGTATCCATCTTAATTTCACGTGTCAGACCAGGTGTCTCTAACTTAGGTTCAAAGAAAGTCTTAAACTCAGCCAAACGTTTTGGTGTTCTGAAAATGCTAGCGATAACTGTGATATATGTTGTGAATTCCATATCCCCACCAACCGTTTTTTCTAACCATTGCCAGTCATCACGAATCCAGTCCCATGCTGCTTGCTGACCATCTTTGTTGGCTAAAACACTACGGAACCATGCACGCAGATCCTGCGGCTTGATCGTGTCAGTATCTTCAAATTTTTCAATTAAATGCGCGATCAAATTCGCATCAGTTGTATTCGCCAAAGCAGAGCTTATATCAGCTTTGTAACTAGCGTCTGAGGAGTGACGATAGGCCTCCAATAACTTGTCAAACAGAGAATCATTACCAAAATGCTTGACCTCATTACGCAAAACAAATACTCGAATGTCGGCTGGTAAAGCAGCCAACTGCTTGCTGTTAGCTGTAAACAAAGCGTGTGCTGCAGCAATTGCATCAGCATTTTCAGCATATAATGCCGCACTCAGTACGTAAGGACGGGTCAGCTGATCATCATTTGATTCACCATCTTTTGCTTTCCACCCCAAACGCGCAACTTGTGCAGCACTCAGCTTGTTAAAGAATGCTTTTAAGTTTTTTTCTTCATCTGAATCGGGTGTCACAAATTTCTTTAAGTTACCTGCAACTTGATAAAGTGCTGTGTTGACAACTGCTGAATGACTATCTGCAAAACTTAACAGTAATGGTGCAACAGTCACATAAGAGACTTGATTTCCTTCTGCCAATAAGCGTAAATCTTGCAAAAGTTGCAATTTTGAAATGGAATCCAATGCAGTAGAATTATCCAAAATGTCTGTTAACAAAGTTTTGTCATACTTAACAATAAAGTGTGAATTATTCCCCACATTCAACCTAAACGGCATGCCATTCTTTTGGCGCAAAGCTGCATAGTCTCCAAGAGCAACTTTCTTAGCAGTTAAAATTGCTGGTGCTGTCTCATAGTTGCTATTCAATGGAATCTGCCATTGACGACCAGCTTCTTGTGCTTTGCCAATGAAAAATTGCTGCTGTTCTATTACTAATTGTCCATCATTCACACTCGCTGTTACGACTGGATAGCCAGGCTGTTCTAGCCATGAATTCATGATAGCACCTACATCAATACCAGATGCATCACCTAAAGCAGACCATAAATCAGCACCTGTTGCATTGTTAAATTGATGTGTTGCAAAATAGTTTTTCAAACCGGCCCGCAAAGCATCATCACCAATTAAGGCACGTACCATTACCAGCAGGCGTGAACCTTTTGCATACACGATCGCACCATCAAATAAAGCATCAATTTCTGCTGGGTTTTCAACATTAACATGTACTGATTGGACACCATCAGTCGCATCACGCTGCAGAGCAGCCAGAACTTCTGATGTTTGGAAAGTTTCCCAGATACGCCAATCCGGTTCAAGTGCATCAACTGCAACATATTCCATCATATTAGCAAAGCTTTCATTCAACCATAAATCATCCCACCACTTCATCGTGACTAAATCACCGAACCATTGATGAGCTAATTCGTGTGCAATCACAGTTGCAACAAGCTGTTTCATATCAAGTGCCGTATTATCAGGATCAAGCAGAAGATATGCCTCGCGGTAGGTTACTAATCCCCAATTCTCCATTGCACCTGCGGAAAAATCAGGCAGGGCCAATTGCCAGGAATGCGGCAGCGGATATGGTGTTTGATAAAATTCCTCATAAAATTCAATCGAACGTTTGGCAATATCAAGTCCAAAATCCAGTTCATTGGCTTGATGTGCTTTTGTCGCAAAAACTCCGATTTTCACGCCGCTTTTAGTAGTTGTCTGTTTACCTTGCAGCTCGCCAAAAGCGAAAGCAACCAAATAAGTTGACATACGCACAGTTGTATCGAAGTAATGTACTCCGTCTTCAACTCGCAACTCAGGCATATTACTCAAGGTAATTTCACCGGGATGCTCGTCAAACTTAAGCGCTATATCAAATGTTGCTTTAGCTTCAGGTTCATCGATACACGGAAAAGCCTGCCGTGCAAAGTTGGTTTCAAATTGTGTTCCGATAATTTGCTTTTTGACACCATCAACAGTGTAGTATGACGGATAAATCCCCATCATTGTATCTGTCAAATCTGCATTATAAGTGATTGTTACCTTGGTGTCCCCTGCTTTTGCCAAGCTGATTCGAAGTGCGTCAGCATCATTATCTATCGTAAATGGTATATTTTGACCATCTGCTTGAACAGACAAGATTTTCAAGTTCTTCTGATGAATAGAGATCAACTGTTCTCTAGCATTCCCTGTAATTGTCGTCTTGCCGGTAAATTGTTTTTCTTCGCGATTAATATCTAAGAAAATATCGTAATGTGCCGGTTGGAACATTGTATAAAAACGTGTCAATTCAGCCATAATTTCTCCCTTGTTTTGTTAGAATAAAGATATTATACGACTTTCAACGAAAAGGTGCTACTTTCACGAAATAGAAATGTCATAAAAAATACCATTATCTAGATGTTCTCATTTTCTATATAGCAACTGCCCTTTTTAGATTTATCATACTTGCATCTCTATCTTTAAATTCGCTAAAAGCCAGGTCGGGTTTGCTAGTTCTCCACATATTCTTTATATTTTTCATAGTCAATTTTTACTTGCTGGGCATACTTTAATGTCCAATCCGCCATTAACTCATCAAAATTCTCCGCTTCCTCAAGATATCCCTGTATCATTGGTGCAGTTGGACTATGGAAATGACTAAAAGCAAGCAGCAGCGCACAGACTTCTGTATAAAGTTTGTACCCTTGCCAGTCCATTTTTTCAAGATTAAATGATCCCTTCATATCTCTAAATTGGCGAACATAATAGCTGCGCTGATTGATATTCATACTACCTAAAAATGGATCCGAAGCAGACTGCATTATTTTCTGCGCCTTAATGATTCGATTTCCTTCGCCGATTTCCCGATGAAGATCAATATCAAGTTTCAGAGGAATAAAAGAATCTCTTGTGGGCAGTGCTTCTTTAACTTGAAGAACTAAATGGCTGCCATCATTAGCTTTTAAAAGGAGCAGATAACAGCGAGTTCCAAAACTTCCGACCCCAACACTATGACGGATCACATCTGTAATTTTGTATTGCATCAGCAAAACTTTAATTCTTTCAGGAACTGTTGCGCGATAATCTTTAAATGCAACGATAAATTTTTGAATTTGTTTACTAGAAACATGCACAGAACGCGGTGCATCTTCAATAAAAACTCGTTCTCCATTAGAATTGAGCAGTGTAAATTTCTTGAGCACCTTACCTAGATCATTTTTGGTTGCCTTTGCAATAATATCTGCCAACGGTTTTTCAAAATCACCATCATTTTGTTCATGAACTATTTCAGCTAGCAATCGAACTTTAGGTGAAAGGTAAAAGCGCTCCATCATTTTCATTGATCCTACATGTGCAATCGCAGAGCGGTATGATGCTACCACCTTTTGAATTAATTTGCGTAATTTTTTATTCTTAAATCCATTTTCCTTTCCAGCCAAATAAATACTGACCAGCAAGCGTCGCAAGTCACTCTCCCAATTACCTATTCTAGCTTCATCAAAATCATTGAGGTCAAATAATAGCTGACGTTCCGGTGATGCATAAAAACCGTAATTTCCAATATGCGCATCTCCACAAAGTAAAACTGGAATGTTGCTATGAATCTGTCCAGCTAGATCAAAATCCATCAAACCAGCGGTTCCGCGATAAAATGAAAACGTGTTTTTCAGCATTCGCTCCCTGCGCATTGGAAGCAATTCAGAAATCATCCCTACTTCAACTGATTTAATGATTTTAACAGCATCCCTGCTGACTGTATGATAAATCGTTAACTTGTCGCTCGGTGTCTCTTGATATTTTTTTCTGCCGCTTTCAACTAATTCTTCTACTGTTTTCGCTACATTTATCTGATCAATATCTAAAATGTTTTTTATAGTCATTTATATTACTTCCTTATCTTGCTAGACGTTCTTCCCTAACATTCTAAAATAACAGCAAAAACTCATTCCTAATATTTGCAATCCATTTTCTAAAGTGTAACTCATTTTGTTTCTTTTACGGTAAACTTTAACCGATACAATAAATTTAGATATTGGATATTTTTTCTGCCGCTTAATGTTTGAATCCTTTTCCACACAAAAATGAACTCCCACAAATTGTCTGAGAGTTCATTTTTATGACATGATTAAATTATGTTTTTGAATACAATAAAGAGCTTTCTATCAAAAAACAGTAACGCTAATTTTTTATTTCTGTGCCCCAGTGACCGTATTAAAATAGTATGTTCTACCATTAATTTTTTGAGTTCCATACTGCATTTGACCATTGGCATTATAGTAAACTGTCTTATGTTGGCTAGCTATATACTGCAGACCAGTCTTCATTGCTCCAGTATTATTATCGAACAAGTACCAGTGCCCATTAATGTGTTGTTGCCCATATTGCATTTGACCGTTAGCGTTATAGTAAACTGTCTTATGTTGATTAGCTATATACTGC
>NZ_AZEG01000052.1 GCF_001434935.1 Liquorilactobacillus uvarum DSM 19971
TCACAAAGAATTACGTCGATTGGTTTAACAATCGACGAATATCACAGAAAACAAAAGGCATGACTCCCTGCGAATACAGGGAACATGCCTTAGCAGTTTAAAAATATTCAATTTTGTCTAACTTTTGTGTTGCACTTTATTTATGATTATTCATCGCGTTTTTTATATTTAGAGCTAGTTATTTGCTAGACCCACTATTTCTTTTAAGACATACCTGGTTTCAATACCACTTTAATGCTATTATCTGCTTTTTTGTCAAAAATATCGTATGCTTCAGCAGCACGCTCCAAAGGCATTGTATGTGTAATGATATCCGATGGGTCGAACTCCCCTTTTTCAATCATGTCATAGATTTTCGGCATCAAGTGGATAACCGGAGCTTGTCCCATTTTAATATTCACATTACGAGTGAAGAAATCTTGAAACGGGAAATTCGTTGCTGGAGTCATATAAACCCCAGTTACCATCAACGTCCCAAATTTCTTCACAGCTTCACTTGCTGTTTGTATTGGTGAGTAAGAACCGCTTTGCGGCGTAAGAATATCTTTAGTTTTTTCTTTGATTGGCGCTACACCATCCATTCCTACACAATCAATTACTACCTCAGCACCACCCTTAGTCATTTCATATAATTCACTACCAACTTTAGAAACATCTGAAAAATTCACGATCTCTACGCCGTTCATCTTTTTCGCATGCTGCAAACGATAATCGACGTTATCTACGGCAATTACACGTTTAGCACCTTTCATTTTGGCAAATTTTTGTACAAATAATCCGATAGGGCCAGAACCCAATACGATTACTGTATCTCCTGGTTTCATACCACTATGTTCTACACTCCAATATGCTGTTGGCAGTACATCTGATAGGAATAATACCTTCTCATCTGGTAGATCACTATCAGGAACAACAAAAGAAGTGAAATCTGCAAATGGGACACGTAAGTATTCAGCTTGACCTCCAGGATAATTTCCTTCCATTTTACCAAAACCGAACAACCCGCCTTGATCAAACATTGGATTAGGGTTGGAATTGTCACATTGACTTTCCATATGATTAGCACAGAAATGACACTCTCCACAACCAATGTTGAAAGGGATAACGACTCGGTCGCCTTTTTTCACTTTCGTTACTGCAGAACCAACTTCTTCTACAATGCCCATAGGCTCATGCCCTACCACATAGTCTTCTTCCATGACCGGTTTCCCGTTATGGTATAAATGCAAGTCAGAACCGCAAATAGCTGTTGCTGTGATGCGAACAATCATGTCGGTTGGTTCTTCAATCGTAGGATCCGGGACCGTTTTGACTTCCATTTTTTCGTTTCCTTGCCATGTTACTGCGCGCATAAAATCCCTCCTTTTTGTAAAAGCGATATTTTCAGACTTTGAAGACAGCTTATCATCTCGTTTTATATAAGTCAAAAGTCAAAACTTTAAACATATCTTTTCTAATATAGGTCAATCAAAATAAGGAAATCTCATAAAATACACTTCTTACATATTCTACCTTAGATAATGAGGGTATTTTCCTGTCTTTTGGACATATCTCCTTTCGATGAAAAGACAACACAAAAAAAGACTTATGCATATCACATAAGTCTAAGCCAAGTATATTTTTATTTTTTAACTATTTACTTGTATTTTGTTCACCTTCAAGCATTCTGCGCCCTTCTTCAACAGCAGTGCTTGGATCTTCAGGTGGCGTATTTCTTAATATTTCTGGGGCAGCTGTTAAATCAGGTTCACCACCTGCCATAATGGGGTCACTACTATAGTGGAATTTGTTTCCATCACGGGCAGTTTCTCCTTCGAGTGCTTGAGAGGCTTCTCCTTCTGAGAAGTTGTAAAGTGTATGTGTAAACTCCTTACCTTGTTTTTGTAAGTCTTGAGTACCATGTGGTACAACTGGACCGTATTTTTCTTCCAATTCTTCACAAGCTTTTAAGAATTGAAGCTGGTGCTGCGTTTCACGAGCCATGAGGTAACTTAGCATATCGCGAACACCTTTATCCTCCGTTTGCAGGAAGTTTCGTGATACTTGAAGGCGAGCCTGTGATTCACGGACAACATTGAAGCGCATATCAGCGAGTAAATTCCCGCTTGAAATGATGAAATTTGCGCTCCAAGGATTGCCGTTAGAATCCGATAGTCCTGCACCAAGCCCATTGACGAATGCATGTTGAGGGTCCATACCACCAAGTATTGCAGCGGTCGCTGGATCACTATTTCTCGCCAATTCTTCTATCGTATCAGTAGGAGCGTCACGTAATAGGTCATTAATCATGGTTGCTAACATTTCCATATGGCCCATTTCTTCCGTACCAGTGTCTAATAATAAATCTTTATATTTTTCATTGCCAACAGTGTTCCAACCTTGAAGCGTATAGGCCAACATTCCTGTAGTTTCTCCCCATTGCCCCCCTAAAATCTCCTGTAAGCGTCGTGCGATAATAGGATTACTCTTCTCAGGCTTTGCATGATATTGCAATTTTGATTTTCTTATGTACATGTGACAGTCCTCCTAATGTATTATAATGCCATACGTCGCATTAATTTCTTCTAAATAAGGATTACATAGTCAACGGTAACATGCGTATATTCATATTTCAAATGAAATGGTTTCAAAAAATATTACAAAAGAGGCCTAGATTGACTTGATTGGGGACGTCTTTTATAACTGATATATTCATTTGGTATTTTTCTATCGCTCCATAACTTAACAGTATTGACACCGATACTTAATGTAGCTATAATCAAGGCGGTAAACGGTGTCATTAGTTATGTTCATAAATAGGAGGCCAATATGATTATTGGGTACGCACGAGTTTCTACAATCGGCCAGGACTTAAATTCACAGATTGCTGAACTAAAATCAAAAGGTGCACAGGCAATATATAAAGAAAAATTTACAGGTACTAAAATAGACCGCCCGGTTTTCAAAAAATTACTTCTTAAACTAAAACCTGGCGATACATTGATGGTTACAAAGTTAGATCGTTTTGCTAGGAATGCGTTGGAGGCTCAACAAGTTATTAAAAGTCTATTTGATAAACAAGTTTCTGTTAATATTTTAAATGTTGGAGTAGTTGAGGATTCCCCTACTGGGAGACTTATTTTTAACATATTCAGTGCATTTGCAGAATTTGAGCGGGACATGATTATTAGCCGAACTCAAGATGGAAAAGCTTATGCTAAGAAGCATAATCCAAATTATCGCGAAGGTCGGCCAAGAAAATATACGGTTTATCAGATGGACTTAGCAATGAATTTATTGAAGAATAGTTCTTATACTAGTGTTGCAAAGCAAACGGGAATTTCTAAAAGTACATTGATTCGTGAAAGAAAAAGACGAGGAATAATATAATATATTATATTATATTATATTGCATTATTGAAAGGGGTAAGAGAATTGAGAAGAAAAAGAAAAATAAAATATGGGTGGGGTAGCATTTTAATTTTATTAGTTATTTTATTTGCAAAGGGCAATTTAAGCACAATAAAAACGCAATTAAATGCCCCGATTACCTCAGTAACAAGCACAGCAAAAAACTTGGTTCAAAAAAATAATCAAACGAAGAATACAGCACAATCAAGTTTGAATTATATTTCAGGAGAAAATGCTTTTGTAAATGTTAATAACGGAAAGAGTACATTAAGCATTAATTCATGGAAGAATAACCAATTTACATATAACGCCCTTGATAGTCTTAATAGAACTTCAACAGCGAATATAGCCTATTTAGAACCCAGAAATTTAGCTAATGATAGTCTAAGAGAGAGGCAATATGTCGAACCTACAGGGTGGCACCAAAAATATGTCAATGGTGAGCCTATTATTAATAGAGGTCATTTAATTGCTTATTCACTTTCCAAAGGTATATCAACTGATGGGCAATACATTCCAAGTTTGCAGAGCGGAGATCAAAATAATTTAAAAAATTTATTTACACAAACTGCATTTTCTAACCAGAAAATCCAAACAATATATGAAAGCAAAGTTAGAAATGCTCTTAAAGAAGGACACAAAGTAGTTTTTGAAGCTCACGCGATATTTAGAGGAAATGAATTAATGGCGAGAGGTGTACAATTACAGGCAGTATCAGACGATGGAAGTTTAAATTTCAATGTTTACATTTTCAATATTCAACCGGGCGTTTCATTCGATTATACAACTGGCCGCTCGAAAGTCGATACTAATATGAAAGTTCCCACTCCAGCAAATGCTCCTAGTTTTAATGAGTAAAATATGTTACTATTTACGTAATCGCTAGATCAATGGCAGCTAATACAATGTTAGCTGCCATTTTGCTGCCGTATACCAATACAACATAATATATTATATTGTATTGAAGAAAGCTTATTAAATTTAAAAGGTACCTATTTGGTTTACAGGGCTTGTCGGGGAAAAACGGGGGGTGGTGGCGAGTGAAGCCCCGACAAGCCCTGTAAACCAAGTGGTGGAAATATATTAAAAGTACGTGTTATAATATATATAGAAAAAAGAAGCCCTGCTATCACAAGACTTCCAAGGAGCCGTTTAAGACGGTGGCTAAATATACTAACTATTAAATAATCGCTAGCTTGCCAGAGCTAAGGCGATTATTTTTTTTGCTGATTTTTAATCAGCTCAACAATTAATGCTATTAAGGCAACGATAAAAGTACCGAATGCCAACATTAATTGTATTGCGTCTGAAACAGACACAAGGCTACTCCTTTCATTAGGTTTAGGTTTTGCTTGGCTTTTTACACCATAAGCACCGCCTCCTTATTAAGGAATAGCCACCGCCTTAACTTCTCCATATATATATTATATCATAAATAAATTACAAAAACATCTTAGAAACGTTGATATATCAAGGATTATAGGCACTCGCTCCAACCACCACCGCTCGCTTTATGAAGAAAGGAGTTCATTCCGGCCAGGACCAGTTGGCCTGACCTGCATAAACGAACTTCTTTCCTTGACCGAACATAGTCGCGGGAGCCACACAAGCCGCAAGCGACAGCGTGGCTCACCGCTTAAGGGTTCTCCTTTCATATTCTCGACCAGGAGAATCCAAGTTCAAACCCCAACTCATAAGGGAATGATTGAAATTGATTTTTTTGCTTTTTGCGCTCTGATACGCCACTCCAAACAGTCCCTAAGCAAGCTTAAGCGCGGGTCCTCGCTCTGCGCCCACGCTAAATCTACCTAAGGGACAGTAGAAAGAATGCAAGGGGCGGTAAATTTTTGGCAAGATCACAAAAAATTTGCCTACAGCAAACCCTTGCATTCTTTCACTTTGGAGTAGCCGAAAGCTACGCGTCAAAAAGCGAAAAAAACAGCCTTTTGGCTACGCCAGGCAGAGCGCCTGGCAGCAAAAAAATCTAGCGAGGTGTCTATTATGACAAAAAAGTTAAGCGAGAAGGAAACAGTTGATTTGGTTGATAAGGCAGACGCTTATCTAAGAAGTATTAGTTTAAATCGGTACATTGGAGACAGTTGGCAAAATATGGCTGACTTGGTTAATTATCTAGATGAAAGTGGTTTTTCTTTGCAAATAAACCCTCTTGATGAAGGAAAAATCGAAATTGAGGATTTTAAAAGACTTTTCGAAGATGTTTCAACACAATTTGGATATGTTTTAGCAAAAGAAAAAATTGATTATGGTGTTGTTGACTTTTTAATAGAAATATCTAGAAGAAACCTCTTAAAAGAACTTGAATCACGCTTTTACAAGATTTCTAACTACAATCTTTTTGATTTTCTTTATATGGTAGTGATAACACGAGAAGATATTTTGCTAGGAGATATGACAACACTTAATTTAATTATTACAATTCAGAAAGCAATTCGAGCAAAAAAAGTATTGTGGCATAATCTTAATGAAAATGATAACCAAGAACTTAGTTATTTAATGTAAGGGGGGGGAAAATATGAAATTACCTGATTCAATAATGAATTATCCAAACAGAGGCAAATGGGGAAATAATAAATGGCGTGGTAATTGTAGCGGATATGTTATTCGTGATTTATTAGATACTTTCTCCCCTAAAAGGTTTGTTGAGGTGTTTAGTGGAGGGGGTACTGGTGAAGAGGTTGCCAGGGAATTGGGTTATAACAACAGTATCCATTTAGATTTAATAAATGGTTGGGACGCTTTGAAAGATGAAATACCCACATATAGCGATTTCGTTTTTAGCCACCCGCCATATTTTGACATTATTGATTATAATAAGCAAAGAGGTTCGTACAACGAAGATGAATTATCAAATAAAATGCCTTATGATGATTTTATAGCAAAGTTAGACCTTATTAATAAAAAAATATATGCTAGTTTAATAAATGGTGGTAGACATGCGATTTTAATTGGAGACGTGCGAAAGAAGGGAAAATATTACTCGATTATTAAGGATATGACATGGTTTGGTGATTTGGAAAATCATATTATAAAAGTTCAACATAATGTAGTAAGCAGCAATAAAATTTACAAAGGTAACTTGATTAGAATAGCCCATGAACATCTTTTAGTTCTTGAATTTACACTTTAAGTGCAACACTAATTAAATAAAGAATGGCCCATGGCCAAA
>NZ_AZEG01000053.1 GCF_001434935.1 Liquorilactobacillus uvarum DSM 19971
ATTAGAACGAGTGTTTAGAAAAAGATGTGCCATTTATTGACATAGGAGCACTTTTTTTTGCTGTTTATTTGTAATATAACTTTGTTGTTCAAGTTTTCCATTAACAAATAAATTTCCTCGTTTGGTATATTTTATTTTATCTCCAGGCATTCCAATAACACGCTTGACATAAACTGTTTTTGCCGTTGTTGGTTGATTTTTATCAATTCCCTGCGCATGAAATGAGACAACATCATTGCGTCTGATTTTTGCTCTATTTAGTCTGTACACGATTTGATGATCTTTTAAAGTTGGGCTCATAGAGGCTCCCAAGATTACTTGACGTCCAAAAAATTGACCGATGATGAGTGCAATGAGCAACCCGATAATTACAGGAACGGTCCATCCAATTATGAATTTCATCCATTTGAGCAATTTTATTCCCCCAAAAAATTTAAGCTTCTATGATAGAATTTTTAATGTTTTTTTGACTATAATCACCTTAAGTGTACTTTTATATTTTGAATAGTACAACTTTTTTTAAAAGAAATTGTACTATTTGATGTGGGTTAATTTTAAAGATAGTTTAACATTTTTAAACATAATATAGAAATATATAACGCTAAATATATTGTTTTAAAAAACGGCTTTAATCAAAATAGATTTTTTATTATGAAATTAGTGTTCTTTGTATTCATGTCATTATAAAAGCAAATAATTGCTTAAATTAACTTGGAAAGGCTTCCGCCTTAGCTATACAACTATCTTCTTACGAATGTTGACTTGCCGTTATTGCTATATTAAGCTTACCACTAATATGATGAACTCATTCATATATCAAAATTATTGATGACTTTATTAATGGAGGGAAGGTCAATTTATGGTAAAGCTTTCAAAAGATGAAGAAAGAATGCTGGATGGAAAGTTAGGCAAAGGGACTCAGACGGCAATGAAGATTCAAGTCGCAATAGCGGAGGCATTTGGTGCCCCGTACATGGTCCCAATCTCTCGAGCACATGTGGCACTCAGTAACCAAGAAGCAGATTTATGGTTTGTTGAAAAACTTGTTAAACAAGGAGCACACTGCAGAATCAGACCGACTGTTAATCCAAGTTTTAACTGGGAACAAATGAGTAAAATTACTACTTTGAGAAAAAAAGATGAAGAGATAGTAAAGAGAACAGATGCAGCGTATAAAAAAATTGGAGCGATCATGACATACGATTGCACACCATATTTGCAACTTAATGTACCTAAAATTGACGAAATTATTTCTTATTCGGAATCTTCGGCTACACCGTTTGTTAATTCGGTTTATGGTGCAAAAACAAATCGAGAATCAGCTCAAAGCGCATTGTGTGCTGCCATAACTGGTGTGGTACCCTACTATGGTTATTTGAAAAAGGAAAATCGTAAAGGTGAAGTTTTAGTTAATGTCCTCGCAGAAATGAAATCAGATTTTGATTTTCAATTATTGGGATATGTTATACCCTTAAAAATCGGTTTTAAAATACCAGTTATCAATTTCAAAAATAAAGCAGTTAAAAGTAATTTCTCGAATGCATCACTGATGAACCTTGGGGCACAAATGAATACATCGGGAAATGTAGCAATTTACCATATTTTAGGCTTTACACCAGAGGCAAAAAATCTTAAAGATGCTTTTCAAGGTGATACTGTCCCGGAAACGATTGATATAACACAAGCGGATCTTGATTCAGTTCGCGATAAAATATCAGCACCTGCGGGGAAAATTGATTTTGCATTGTTTGGATGTCCTCATTTGACTTTTGAACAAATTCAAAGAGTTACTAACATAATTGGAGGAAAAAAATTAGCTGTTCCACTTTTTATTATGTCTTCAGATCCAACGCGAAGGCTTTGTGAACAGATGGGGATTCTAAGAACAATCCAAGAAACTGGTGGAGACATCATTTCTAATACTTGTATGGATCAACCCTGTTGGGAATTTCTATATGGCAAAAAAGGTGTTACTGATTCTCCTAAGTGTGCTTACTATACAAGGCGCAGAAAGATGGAGTTTGTAATTACAGATTTGGAAAGCGCAGCTTATGCAGCTTTAGAAGGAGAGGTTATTGATGAGCCAAAAAAACAATTCATTTAAATGTCATAAAATTTCTGAAGGTGAAGCAAGCGGGGAAGTACTTTTTTCAAAAGATGGAATTTGTTTTTACTTAATTGACCCAGAGACTGGAGTTGTAATTCAACGCAACCATTGTTTGTTTGGCAAAAGTATAGCTAATAAAATTCTTGTTTTCCCTAATGGAACTGGAAGTTCGGTTGTGCAAGCAGATGGCATGTATCAACTAAAAATGCACAACAATGCTCCTAGGGCAATGATTGTTGAAAATGCAGATACAACACTTGTGGCCAGCTCAATTATTATGGAAATGCCCTTGGTAGATAAGGTGGAAAGTGTATTTAAACAGGAAATCAGTAATAAAGACACTGTAAAAGTTAACGCTACAGAAGGAGTAATAACGCTTATAGAAAAGGAGGACTAAATTAATGATTAAAGATCAAGAACCTTTTTTTTGGATCATAGATGAGGAGTGGTCAGATTATGAAACTGAGCAAAATTTGATTAGAAAACAATATCCCAAAGCAACGATAAAAATCTCTGGATATGATTATGGAAAGGATTTAGAAAAATGGGGGAAACAGGCAGATATAATTTTAGCTCAAGTTTACACGGAAATTCCTGCTGAAATCATCAAGAAATTAACAAATTGCAGGGGAATAGCATTATTTGGTGGTGGCTATGATCGCATTGATATTGAACAGGCAGCAACAAAACATATTCCTGTGACGAACGTAAAAAATTATTGTAAGGAAGATATAGCTGAATATGTAATTAGCGCCATTTTATATTCTAACAAGCCAATAGATTCTTTTAGTAAAGTTATAGGCAAAAAAATGTGGGGATTGCAAGCAATGCCTAAATTAAAAAATAGAATAAACGAACAATCCCTTTTGGTAATCGGGTTCGGACGAATCGGAAAATTTGTTGCGCAGAAGGCACTCAGTCTAGGAATGAAAGTTTATGCCTATGATCCCAAATTACAAGTTGGAGCGGGTATCAACAATGTTGAATTTGTAGATTTAGCAGAAGGACTCAAGAATGCTGATTTTATTACAATTCATTGTAATTTATCAAAAGCAACGGAAAAATTGATTGGAAAAAAAGAATTTGCTTCTATGAAACAAAATTGTGTATTAATCAATACTGCTAGGGGCGGGATTATAAATGAGCCTGATTTATTAGAGGCAGTTGAAGAGAAAAAAATTTCTGGAGCTGTTCTGGATGTAATCACAGAAGAACCGCCTACCAATGAAAAAAATGAAATTTTAAATACAAAGAACATAATTGTAACTCCACATGTGTCATACCTGTCGATAGAATCAATTAATGAATTGAAAAAAAGGGCGGTAGAAAACGGAATTGCTTTATATGAGGGAAGATTAACAGATGATGTAGTAAATGGTTAAAAAGAGGGGGATGTCATAAATATGACTATAAATTTAAATGAAGAAAAAAATATGTTTTTGAAAACATTGCTGGTTGTACTATTTTCTTTTTTAGGAGTTTTTCTTTTCAGTAACATGTCGGTTAATGCGAGCAGTGACAAAACTGTAAAAATTGCCCATTCTTCCTGGATAGGTTTTTATCCATTAGATTTAGCGGAAGAAAAGGGATTTTTTAAAGATTACGGAGTCAATGTTCAAATTAAAGACATTGAAAGTAAATCAGATAGCAAGAGTGCTTTAGCAGCTGGAAAAATTCAAGGGGTCGCCACGTCACTTGATACTAACGTTTTGAGTGCTGCTAGTGGCTTAAAAATCCAAAATGTATTAGCACTGGATACTTCTAAGGGAGCAGATGGATTAGTCGGTAAAAATAATATTAAATCATTCAAAAACTTGAAAGGGAAAACAGTTGCTCTTGATACAACTGGTGGAGCTAGTTATTTTTGGTTTAATTACATGCTACAAAAAAATAATATGAAGTTAAAAGATATGAAAGTTGAATCCATGGATTCTGGAGCAGCGGGAAGTGCCTTTGTCTCAGGAAAAGTTGATGCTGCTATGACTTGGCAGCCTTGGTTAAGTAAAGCAGGAGCAACAAAAAATGGGCACATAGTAATGTCTAGCAAAAGTTCACCTGGAATAATAGTTGATACATTGGGGTTGAGTACAAGTTTTATCAAAAAACATCCTCAGGAAGTTAAAGGAATCATAAAGGGGTGGTACAAAGCATTGGCATACATGAAATCAAACCCTAAAGCTGCCTACGCAATTATGAGCAAGAAAGCTGGAATTGCGCCTAAAAAATTGAAAAATGAGATGACAACACAGATTAAACTGTATGACAAAAAGGAAAATAAAAAGTATTTTGGGACAGCTAAGAATAAAGGAAATATCTATAAGATTTCAAAAATTGCTTCAAACTTATGGTATACTTCTAAAATTTCCAACGCTAAAGCTAACGTGAATGAATTAACAAATCCAACATTTGTTAATGCTATAAAATAAATCTGTTTTTAAGAAAGTGGTGAAAACTTTGAGCCAATCTAAAGCTAGTGTGACTGATAAGAAACATGAAACTGAAGAATTATTTAAAAAGAAAGATAAGAAGAAAAAAAGTTCATTCTGGAAAAAAGTTTTAGTTCCGCAGAAGAGAATTCCAAAAAAAGTGTCTTTAACCTTAAGTATCCTTTCGTTTGTGGTGATAATAATACTTTGGTGTTCAATTACTTATGGAAAAATAGTAGGTTCAATGTTTGTACCAACACCGGGAGATACGCTAAAGGCGATGGGAACAATGTTTTCTAACGGTTTCTGGAGTGATATTGGAATTACTGTTTATCGTGTAATGGCAGGCTTTTTAATTGCACTGGTGATAGCAATTCCGCTAGGTATTTTGGTTGGTGCGTACAGTCCCTTAGCGGCAATCTTTGAGCCGGTTTTCTCTTTTATAAGATATATGCCAGCTTCAGCATTTATTCCCTTATTCATATTTTGGATTGGAATTGGGGAGTCGGAAAAAATTGCGATCATTATTTTAGGAAGTTTACCACAGTTGGTTTTAATGATTGCGAACGATATTCGAAACGTTGAAAAATCATTGATTGAAGTGTCATACACACTTGGTACGAATACATTTGATGTTTTATGGAAAATAATTTTGCCTAAAAGTTTGCCTGATATCATGAATACTATCCGAATAGTTTTAGGTTGGGCATGGACTTACGTTATTGTTGCTGAAATTGTAGGAGCTTCAGCTGGAATTGGTTTTAGTATTTTACAGGCACAACGAACCTTTCAGGTAGATAGCATATTTGTCGGAATTCTTACTTTAGGAATAATTGGCTTAATTGTTGACACTTTGTTAACTTTTCTTAACAAAAAAATTTTTGCATGGAACTTTTAGGGAGGTTTGAAAATGACTGAAAGCATTGTGGTAACTAATGTCTCAAAACAATTTCACACTAAAAGCGGTGACGTTCAAGCATTGAAAAATATTAATTTAGCAGTTCAAGATAAGGAATTTGTCTCGATTCTTGGAACATCGGGTTGCGGGAAGTCAACATTATTGAGAATTATTGGAGGATTGGAAACATCTACTAGTGGAAAAATTGAATGCCATAATCGAATTGTAGATGGACCTGGTGTTGATCGGGGAATGGTCTTTCAACAGTATAGCTTGTTTCCTTGGATGACAGTGAGTCAAAATATTGAGTTTGGATTAAAACAAAAAAATATTGATAAAGATACACGCAAAAAAATTGCAAAAAAATACGTAAGATTGGTTGGGTTAAAAGGCTTTGAAGATTTATATCCAAAAAATCTTTCTGGAGGCATGAAACAGAGAGTTGCATTAGCAAGGGGATTAGCTAACAATCCAGAAGTTTTACTTTTAGATGAACCTTTTGGTGCACTTGATATGCAAACTCGAGAAGTTATGCAGGAATTATTACTTAATATATGGCAAGATTCGCCTAAGACGATCATGATGGTAACACATGATATTGAAGAAGCAATTTTGCTGGCAAATCGAGTAGTTATTATGAGTTCTCATCCAGGGGAAATTAAAGAGGTCATTGAAATTAAGTTGGGAAGCAAAAGAACATTTGAGACGAGATTAACTGAAGAATTTCTTAGATATAAAAAAATAGCAAGTGAAATAATTCGTTCAGAGAGCGCAAAAATTATGTAATAAAAAATAAAGGCTTTGTGTAAGAGGGTGAGAAAACTTGGTTAAAAGTGAAACGTTGAGTTTGAAAATCAATAAGAAACGAATTAAAAATAATATTCAAAAATTGGGTCAAATTGGTTTAAGTCCTAGTGGAGGAGTCAATCGCTCACTTGCGAGTCAAGCGGATGTTGATTCACGGGAA
>NZ_AZEG01000054.1 GCF_001434935.1 Liquorilactobacillus uvarum DSM 19971
AATTATGGCACAACTGTTCAGAAATTTATGTACCAAATACTAGGATAGGAGCAAAGGGTGTTAGTTAAATTTCACCAGTAAAGAATACTTAATTGAAGAAGCTCGCGAAATAGGAATAAAACATACCAATTTTGGTTAAAAATTGTAAAATTAAGTAAAATAGTCTAATCTTTAACTGCATATTATAGCTTTGAAAGGCTGAGATGTTGACTTCATATGAATCCTAGAAGCTTTTAACTTGTCTATTAGAGATTCGCTGACTTTTGACTCTGTTGACCTATATCAACAATCAAAAATAGCCACAAAAAAACCATCTTTTCAACTATCACGAGTTAGTAGGCGGCTTTTATTTTAGGCTTTAGTTGTACTGTAACTTAGTATCGTTTTTGACGACTTTAGAAAGAGAAAAGGATACCTTTAGGTTTATTATCTTCTTACTAATTATGCTCGTTCCTAATAGAATAAAATTTTCCTGTACAATAGCTTTATTAACTATTTACATAGACATCCAAGAAACAGATAAAAGATTGCCATCTGGATCTTTAACTTCTAGTTCGTACATCTGGTCCTCAGGAATTCCCAATTCTACATGATAAAAAGTACCGCCATTTATTTTTGCAGTTTGTGCGAACTTCTTGACTGCGGTAATACTTTCCAAATTAAACGATGTTATAGAACCATTGCTTTTTTGTGTGTCAGCAATTGTCTGCCCCTTTAAAAACTGACTGTAAAAACTATGAGTCAATAACATTATCCAAATATTTTCGGTCCACATCATTGCAGTGCCGTTTTTGTTAGAAAACTCCGCATTTTTCTTAAACCCCAGTGCATCATAAAACTTGATCGAACGCGACATGTCAATTACTGGTAAATTCACAAATATCATTTTTTTCATAATTATGCTCCTTTATCCTAGAAAATCGTGGCAACGTTTAAAGATAGATGTCAATTAGGTGGCTGTTATGCGCTTTTATTATCGCATCATTTCCAAAAAAGGCAAATAAGATGTTTGAGGTTGTTAATTTATCCGAGTGTTATATTTTAAAATATTATACAGCTTGCAAAAAAATGTAAGTATAAGGAGGTAGCTTCTTTGCAGAGGCATCATTTAATGTTATGCATTCCAAAAGTTATACTAAAACAGCCGACTTAACTGTTATCAAGGGATTATTAACAAGTAATGGAAATACGGATCGTGATTCAACGGGCTTCGATACAGCTACACAGTTAACGTCAGCAGCAATAGCCAAATTTAAAAATGCAGGTTTTGAAATTGTAGGCCGCTACCTTACTGGAACAGTTGGGACAGGCAGCAATGAGTGCCCTAAGAATCTAACAGCTGATGAAATTACAGCGATTACGTCAGCTGGTCTGAGCATCTTTCCAATTTATGAAGATGGCGGTTATGAAGAAAAATATTTTACAAACAGTCAAGAAACAATGGATAGCGGCGTTTCAACAGCTGAAGCTTATCGTAAATTATTGGAAGCAAATGTATAGTTGGTTGATCGATGATATAATTTGTGCAAAAGTGAATTTTAGGCTTAATGCCTATAATTTATTTTTTAGCGATAATATCATTTAAGGAGAATAGCTATGAGAGACTATGGTAAATACTTGCTTTTTCTATTGGCTTTTGTTGTGACTTTGTTTTTTTCAAATAAAGTAATGTTGCAAATGCCTAAAGCATTGGTTTCTATTATTGTGTTTGGCGTCTTGTCCTTGTTAGTATTTTATTTTGATAAGCACTTTCGAAAAAGAAAGACAATTTCAAAAATTTTACTGATCTTTACATGGTTAAGTCTATTCTTAGTGGTTGCATATACACATGAAAATTACTGGTCAACTAAAAATGTCTATGGAACACAGATGTTTTACTCGAAATGCTTCAAAGTAAAAATAGATGGAAAAAATTATGTACTCACTACACAAAGTCACAGTTTTACCATACGTACGTATTTTTTTAATCTATATCAACGTGAGGGATTATTTTATAGACGTGTTAATAGAAAATATTATTTTGTATATACTAAAAATATGCATCCTGATAAAAGTTCGGTATGGATTTTTAAAAACACAGTGTTGAAAAATGTTCATAATTTACAAGTGGATCCGAAAACAGCGTTCTACTATCAACCAATAAATTGATCCTTAGCAGCTCATAATTAAGTGTGATGTTCAAAATGTTTTTTTGAATGTACCAAGGAGAACTCAGGAAATGAAAGTTGGATTATGCACGGGTGAGTACCACTGAACAGAACTTAGATCGCCAATTAGACGCACTCAAAAAAGCTGAGGTGCAAAAAGTATTTGCCAAAAAAATTTCGGGAAAGAATGCAGAACGACCTCAATTAAAAGCTATGCTGGAATATATTCATGATCAAGATGAGATTGTTGTCTTGGTTTGGATCGTTTAGGACGGAGTTCGCGAGCTTTGACGGAGATTATTGAAGAGGTCCGGCATAAAGGCGCCGTGCTAAATATTTTGGACTTACCAATTTTTGCGGGCGTTGAGGGCCAAAATTTGGAAGCTTTGTTATCCAATTTGGTATTGGAGATCTACAAATATACGGCTGAAGAAGAACGACGTAAAATCCGCAAACGGCAACGGCAGGGGATTGAGCTGGCTAAAATCTTGCTGCTAGACGTGGATGAATTCCGTTCAAAGCACCGACAGTGACTTGAGTAGTAACGTTTTTTGCGTTGTGCTTTTATTATTTTGCAGTTTAGAATTATAATTCCATCTTATTTTTTTAAATCGTATGTTATTATTTATTTAAAAGGATATATATAATTATGGAAAAAGTTGACATGGATTATTGATATAATTAAGATTTTTAGGTGCAATATTTTCTTATTCTCCACAAAATATAAATTCTGTTAAAGTAAAAATAATTTTAAGACGGAAAAGACAAATTCCTAAACATATCTAAATCCAAAAACGGCTTTAGCATCTTAGATACCTTGTCACTAAGTTGGATTTTAATAAATAATTTTTTTCGCAATTTTATCTTAATAATTATTACATTCTATTAGTGATTTTTTTGAATTAAATTATTATTTACAAAAATGTAATTAGAAAAGAGCTCTGTTCGAGTGCTTTTTTGCAACTTTAGTTTCAAAAGATGTGTTTTTAAAGTTAGTACCTAAGTTCAGGTCATCAGCATTGCAGGCACAAGGATTGCCATATCTTGAAAGTGAAATTGATCAGCTTTCCACTACGACAAACGAAGGAATAAATGATGATGTTGAAGAAGTTGCTGGGGTATCAGAGTATCTGACGGCGCTAGATCATGTGGTTGGCAAATTGAAGGATATAGCTTTTTTAAACCAATCAAATGATAGGAGTATTGGTTAATGAAGAAAGAAAAAGAGTTTATTACAATATTAATTTTAGAATGCATCTCTGTGATTGGAAGTTATATGACTACTTATGTCTTGAATATTTGGACTTGGCATAGATTTGGAACGGTGAGTACTTTAGTTGCAGTAAATATGGCCTTGATGCTACCGTTGGTGGTTATATCACCATTCTCTGGAATACTAATTGATCGAGTAGGGAAAAAACGATTGCTCATTGTTTCTAATACTATTATGGCCATTGCAACATTCTTGCTTTTAAATGCATTTTATTTTGACAAGTTGACGATGGGTGAGGTAATTGTATATGGAATTGCACAATCGTTAGTTAATAGTTTAAAAACCCCATTAATAACTAGCTTAACGAGTTCAATGGTAAGGAAAGAAAATATTAAAAGAATTAATGGTTTGGCGCAGAGTACACTAGCAGTATCACAAATTTTTGGGCCAATTTTGGGTTCACTTTTGTTAAAAATAGAAGGATATTCATTAGTTGTTTTTTTAGATGCCATTTCCTATCTTATTATTTCAATCCCATTATTTTTCTTTGCAATACCGACAGATACTCATAAAGGGAAATCTATTATAAAAGATTTAATGACAGGGATTACCATTCTTAAGTCGGATAACTATCTAAAAATTTTAGCAATTCTTGACGCCTCAGGTAATCTTTTTGCACCTTTTATCGTTACGCTTTTACTACCAATGACTTCAAAATATTGGATTAGTGATATTTCTAGTTTAGCTATGAACTCAGGATTTTCTCTTACTAGTAATACACTTTATGGATTCTTGAGTGCCCTACTTTTTATAGGTACCTTAATAGGCGGGATTACCTTTTCTTGGAGGGGGGGATTTAGAAAAAACTATAATAATTTAATTTTCGGTTATCTCGGTGCTGCAATTAGTATTATTGTAGCAGCATCTACCAATCTATTTGTAGGTATCATAGGATTATTGATGTCGGGTTTTGTCGTACCATACGTCAATGCTACAATGTACGCCGTTTTGATGGATAAAGTACCCACAACTAATCAAGGAAAAGTATTCACTTTGTATAATGCGCTTTCAATAGGAACTTATCCAATAGGACTGTTAGTTATCAACGTATTAGGTGATATTCCAAGTTATCAGATTTTATTGATTGGAGGGTTTTCTAATTTTTTGGTTAGTTTGACCTGCTTAATATTTGGTCGTCTGTCACTGCATATTGTGGATATTGAATCCTGATTTTTAAGAATACTTTTTAACAAATGTTACCCCAAGTTAATGATATTGATTGTATCCATTTTAACGTATGGAGTTAGTATAAATCTTGAGACAAAACTTTTGGGAGAGTGTAAGAGGTGGCTAAATCAAGTGAATTTGATTTTAGATGGGAAGGGTAGTGTGTAGAGTCGGTGTTTTCATTGATGGAGTTTTTATAGGAAAATAAACAGACTTTAAATACAATAGCAATGGAGGAATGCTTGTTACGAATAATATTGTAAGTATTTTGAAGATGCTAGTGTTTAAGAGAGTGTTCATGAGGTGTTGTCAAACCATAGGATTATGTGGTTAGCTTTTATGAGCAAAGCCAGATTAATTTACCTTTGCTTTTTGTGTGTTTTATGCATACGTTTTTGATAGATAAAGATGTTATTGCAATATTATTATTGCTATTAATCGTAATTTAATTTTGATATGCATTCAGGGCTAAGAAGCAATAAAGTTATTTAAAAGGTATGGATTTAAGTATAGGATGCATCATGTTTTTTGATTTGAGTAAAATTGGTAACTGAGAATTTGCTTTTTGCTATTATCTGGTTGCCAGTCTTTAAGTGAGGGATTCTAACTATGACACATAATTTTAGAAGTGATTTAGGAAAGGTAATTATATTTTGGATTAGCATAGTGGTGTTTGATAATTATTTTTCTATTTACGTGATGGAAGTGTTACATATTAAAACATCATATCTAACATTGGAAATATATTTCAAGTTATTTGAAATGTTGTTTGCAGTAGTTTTAAATATTATTCTGATTCATGAAAAAGTACGATGGAAAATTAATTTGGGAAGAAATTCATACGTTGTTTTTTTCATAATGTTTGTGATTTTATTCGTATTTTCAAGCAATCACACAAATAACATAAAAAGTGCTTTTGTTATTGGAATTATTGCTAGCATTCCAGAAGAATATATATTTAGAAACATAATTACAGGAAAACTTATGGTATCTGCTATTCCTGTGAAAAATATTAAATCTGTTTTGTTAAGGATAGCCATAGCCAGCTCTTTATTTAGTTTATATTATCTGGGGAATGCTGGGTCTGATGGGATTTCGTCTACCTTGTTACAGATGATTCAAGTTATCGGTTTGGGTTTCTTTTTGGGGTGTCTGTTTGTTAGAAAAGGTAGTGTTTTATTTCCGATAGCTATGCACTTTTTCATTGATTACTTAGCAACTATAATCAATGGAATTGGAACGCCTGTTGCTACGCATTTAACATTTAGCAATTTATTGACTTCTTTTTTCATTATGTGTGTGTATATAATTTTGGGGATTACTATATTGGACGTAAATAATCCTGGCAATTGGGAGTTGCTAAAAAAAAGTAATTCGCGTAAACCTAAATTATACTCAGCTAAAAAACAAAATAATTGATTTTGGACTTGTGATCTTCAATAATATACCTCAATTTTTGGACGTATGAATATGATTTTTAGTAATGGAATTCATTATAAAGCATGCCTCGGTTCGACACTTTAATTTTATGTTTTAAGGGGGCTTTCCATGAACATATATATATTAGTTGATCTTGCTCCTATGTCAATAAATGGCACATCTTTTTCTAAACACTCGTTCTAATTCTGTC
>NZ_AZEG01000055.1 GCF_001434935.1 Liquorilactobacillus uvarum DSM 19971
CATCAGTATATCGTTTCATATAAAAACTCCTATCCTAGTCATTTTATTATGGCACAACTGTTCAGAAATTTATGTACCAAATACTAGGATAGGAGCAAGGCATGAAAGAAGAAACTTACTATTAAAATAATACCAGCAAGTAGAAACAACCATGCCATTACATCAATAATCAAGGGTATAACCAGAAGCCCTAACCCAACAATAATCAATAACCACATTATTTATTACTTCCTTTCAATAATTCAATAATTTCATCATTTTGCTGTGCTAATCTATCTTGTTGCTTGATCAACAACCAATTCTGTTCTGTTACAGCTTGTAGCAAGTACATACTGTTTTTAGTAGCATCTACAGCAGAAGGCATAAAGCCTAAAAGACCAGTACCATTTAAGTATGTTCTAATTCTGTCAACTTGCGTGTAGTTATCTTTCTGAACACCTTCCAAACCTCTATCATTTAACCATTTTTCCATCTTAGCTTGTTTTTGTGCATCTCTCTCAGCTTGACTCTTGAATAATCCCATTATATATCAATCTTCCTTTTCCAATTTTGTCTTCATTAATAATATAAGACTTTTTTCTAATTAAATTGAATATGCTATAATTTATATGAGCTTGTTCAGCGTTTTAACATGGGTGTGTTTTTCTGCTGGCGGGCTTTTTTGTATGCTCTATTTTCATTATGAAAACTAAACCATATTGGCAACATAGTTAATATCATGACTACAACAACGACTAGCATATCTTTCAATAACATCATTTATCACCTCCTAGTAACCTTCTATATAAATCATTTCTTCATTCTTATCAACTTGTATATTTGCATCAATAGACAACGTCTTAGGCGCATTGTCTGAGTAATTATCTGATACCACCATAGTTTTATCACCTTTTACTATGTAAGTCTCTTCACCAGTAAATAGATTAACAAAGGTTAACTTGTTGCCATCTGTCCTAATCTCTATATCTTCATTGTTCTCAGTTGTAAACTTAATTGTTTCCATTAATTTTCCCTCCTTCCTTATTTACCATGGTTTTAATGTACACCAATGTATACATTCATGTCAACAGTTAAGTATACTTTGTTGTATATACTGATAACGACAATGATATAAACGTATACATGAATAACGACAAAAAAATAAGCCCTATTAAAAGGACTTACTAATACTACAGATTATACTTTTTGAAATATAGCTTTAAGGCTTCTGAAACTATCTTACTATTTCCGCCTCGCCATTTACCTATCTGTTTACCATAGCTTTTAACCTTGTATGCTATGTCTTTGTCTAGATAAACAAAAAGACGTTCTTTCTCATGTGTTTCACCTTTTAGTTTTTCAATAACATCACTATTATCATTAGTTTTAACATTAGCATTATCATTAATGGTATCATTATCTACTTTTTTAGCATCATTGACCTTAACAATATTCTCTACGTTAAAGCCATCTTTCTTACCATACCTAGCCAATATATCCCAACTCCTTTGCTAGTTCTGTATATACTTTCTTATAAGGTAGCAGTGTTTTAGGTACATCCTCAAATAAAGTAACTGGTATATTCATTCTTGCTACCATCTCAGCGTATTTAATACTATCTTTGATTATTATGTTACTAAACTTCAAATTTCTAGCTTTAGCATAACTTCTAGCGCTATCTAGATACGCTTGATGCATTATAGTTCTTTTAACTTTGACTGGTACAATCTCTTTAACTTGTAAATCTTCATTTACTTTTTTAAATTTATCTATAGCAGATACAGACTTTACCAAACTTCTAAAAGCGTACTCTTCTGGTTGAAATGGAATAATAACATCTTGAACCGCATAGAATACATTGGCAGCAATTAACCCCATTTGAGGTGGTGTATCTACTATTATGTAATCATAGCGACTCTTAAAAATATCGACAACGTTTCTTAGTAACTCAAAATACTTAGGATAGTGCTCTGTATCTGTGAGTACATCAATTTCAAAGTAAGCCATGTCGTCATTAGCAACAATAATATCTATTTTATCTGAAACTTTATTAAGTGCTAAATCTGGATTGCCTAATTCTGGATTTTTTACTAGTAAATCATAAATAGTAAATTCTATATCATCTGGATCTAAACCAAATGTTGTGGCTACATTACCTTGATTGTCCATATCAATTAATAGCACCTTTTTACCATGTGTTGCTAGTGTACCTGATAAATTTACAGCAAGTGAAGTCTTTAATATTCCACCTTTATTACTAGATAGTGCAATTACTTTACCCAATTTTGAACCCCCTTATGTGTGGTATATATGTTTATCTACCATCTAGTATATATGAATGTCTACCATTAAGCAACTTTGATAAATCAATACTTTCATAATTTGATATCTACTAATTAGTAAATGAATCTTTTGATATAAACATATACATCATTAGTGTTATCAGTGTATACATCATTAGCATCATTTACAATGAACAGTAGGCTATATAGCAGTGTTTTATGTTGACATTAATTTTAGGCTATGCTATAGTTCTATTTGTAAAACAAAAAAGAGCTATCCCAAAGGACAAGCTCTTCATAAAGAAAAAGCCACTAGAGACGGCAATCTCTGAATGACCGAACAGTATTATATTTATGGTCTTATTATACAACATCTTATCCATGTTGTAAATGTAGCTGATTTCAAAAACTCAGGAGACAAGCTGAGAGATAGAACGAGTAGTACATAGGTTTCATATTTTGATATGTGACAGCCACTTATGAATGAAAGTTGAAACAAGTAGACATCTGGTGAACTCAGCCAGAACTTCACAAAAATAATTGAGTAGTCTATGGATTCTGTAATCTAATCTGTAGGCTGGGTTCAGAGCCGACCTGTAGACAAAGTATTATAGAAGCTACTATCTAAGGGCTTGTGTGGTTGTATGATATGAGCTGCATTGTAGAATAAGGGCATACATTTGTTCGTGAGAATTAATCTTAATCAATGTAGTAGTGTGAGAGCACTGAAACTAGATTACTTGTGAGTAGAAGCGAGACAAAACCTCAAAAACTGAGACAGCTTACAATACGTTGTTTTTCTCTCTTAAAAACAGGGAAAAACTTTGCTCATTTCGCTCAACACTTCCTAAAAACTAAGCCTGGCAAGAACAGAAGTCAACTAAAAGTATTCATTTCTGTTGAATAAGTTGAAAGATATGTAAGCGAGATTCCAAAGAGGCTTAGGTAAATTTCACAAGTTAAGAAAGTTGACTTAAAGGGAATCAAGGAATGGATTTAAGGTATACCAATTTTAAAGTTTAGATTGTGAAATAACCCAAGGTAATTTTGTAGTGTAGTATTAGATAGCAAAGCTTTTGAATGTGTAAACTTGTTTTAATATCAATTATGTAAATTAAAAAGTTTTTTAACTAGTAAACATGCATGTTAATATATAAAAACACCAGGATAACTAAATCCCAGTATTTTTGTATCTACTTCTTGTTATTTCTAAATATCAAGTATATGATAAATAGTTGAATAACTAGAGAAACAGATAAAGTAAATGTTACTTGCAAAGCGTAGCATACAGTTTAATTAAAGGCAATCAGCCTTGTGTTGTAGCCATTTACCAGTATAGCATACTGGACTTGATAGCTATGAAATGATAATACGTAGGTAAGGTAAATGGAAAACAAGGGGTTTTATCCTTTTAAGTGGACTTAATCAACCCACGTCACTCACGGGCTCTCAGACTTAACTCTCTGAGGGCCTATTTTTTGTATTAATTTTCTTTTATTTACCTCATGGTTTCAAAGGTATTTTATATGCTTTAGTACAATGTAACATGTTAGGGTAGCAATAACGGTAATTATGGATACAATAAAGAAACCAGGCATTGAAGATTGGAAGGGAACCTTAGTATTAACACCCCAAAGGCCAACTATGATAGTGGGAATAGTGATAATAATTGATAGTTCTGTTAAAATTTTCATAATGATATTTAACTGATATGAAATGATATTGCTGAACATGTCACTTAATTGGGAAATTAAGGTAGTTAGGGTTTTTGCTAATTTTAGCGTTTGCAATCTTTGGATACGTAGTTGGTATTGCTTGTCCTTATACTTAGCGTTGTTTAAAAAGAGTTTTTCACAGTGTTCTAAAATATATTGGAAGGTTTTTTCATTACTTTCTAAAGCGCTTTCTAAAAACACGATGCTTTTTTGACAAGCAGCAAGCCTGTCTAACCCAGCGCTGTTAGTTTGGAGCTTATGAATATTTCTTTCTATTTCTATTATTTCACTTTCTATTTTTAGAAGCTGTTTTTTAAATTCTTCGTAAACTGAACTTATAAGGTGTATAGCTAACTCTTCTTTATTATTATTAACTTCGCCTAATTTTTTTGGGGGGGCTATGAAAGGTAAAATAATGTCAGTAACGGTTATTATGGTACTATCAACTAGCAGTATTAGTAATGGATAGCCCGTAGTAACATTATTTTTCCCAAATGTACCTTCTCCAGCACATAACAATAATATTTCAGTAATTTGCTGCTGTTTTAGATTAGTAATGTAATTAATGTGAGAGGCTGTATTTAAATTAGAACTTTCGCGAATAATATCTCTAGGTAAAAAATATTTTGACGTAATGTATTTTATTTCCTCCTCAGTTGGTTTTATTAAACTAACCCAGTCGATCCGTTCTTTTTCTTGTGCCACAAGTATTTTCTTATTTTTAAAAATATAGTTTTTTAAAATCATGTTCACCTCCATAAAGAATAAAAACTCTTCATATTATACCTACTTGGTCCCAAACAAATCCATATTTGGCCATATGAATAGGGAAAATTTAAATTTAATTTTGCTCATTTAATTGACTAAAAAGTAAATTCCATTTTTCATTAATATAAGGTAGTCGGAAGTCGTGTGACCGTTGTGTTGCAAGGTTTCCAAATTTTTGTCGCAAGTCAATATTTTTCAATAATGGTAATAGTTTTCTGTAGAGATGCTCTGTATTATGGTCTGCGATTATTATTCCATATTTTCCACTTTGTAAATATTCTTGTGAACCTGTATTCCACATACTCACAATTGGCAGCCCAAAGTTCATAGCTTCACCGATAACTAATGGAAATCCCTCCCACCTAGAAGTTATTACAAAGATTGAGCCATTTCTATAATGTTCTTGTAATTCCTCGTCGGGTAAGGAATCTAAAATAATAAATTGTTTCTCTATTTTTTTGCTATGAACCTCATTTTTTAACCATTCTTTGTCAGGCCCATCACCAGCCAACTTTATTTGCCAATTATCGGGCAAGCGTTGCGCCAATTCTAACAAATAGTCAAGTCCTTTATGTTTTACATCTGTTCTGCAAACAGCTACAATAACATTTTTATTCAAGTTACTTTTATGATTAGACACCAGCGTAACTGGGTTATGGATCTTTATTGTATTAACATTATGTTTTGAAAATTTTAAAAGGTCGCTTTCTGTTAAAGTTACGACTGTATCCACCGCTTCAAGTCCAGCAATAAATTCAACCCGCATATCCTGATAGTATTCTTTCATATAAGTCTTATAATTATTGTGCATCCAAGCGATTAATTTAGTGGTAGGATTTGCTTCCTTTATTAACGGACTAAAGCTAGTAAAGAGTCCTGCATTCAGAAGAACAATATCGATCTTCTCTTTTTTTATGGTTGTGTTTAAATCTGCAATCTGTAACTTGAATTTTTTAGTGGGAGATCTTCACGGAAACTTTTTCCTGAATTTATTGGATGTTTGGCTTTAATCAAAGGAGCTTCTAAATGGAAAAAAGAACCTGTTGAGGACAATGAATAATAGAAGATATTGTGTTGTTTAGCTAAGCTATTACCAACAACGGTGGCAACTCTTTTAACCCCATCCATTTTTAAGTTTTCTATACAAATTAAAATGTTCATACTATTAACCTTCCTTAGTGACAAGTTAAGAACTTGCTTTAAATTTTAGAGCTTGGGAAAATTAAATTTAAAAAAGAAGCAGTGCAGCTATGCTCCTATCCTAGTATTTGGTACATAAATTTCTGAACAGTTGTGCCATAATTAA
>NZ_AZEG01000056.1 GCF_001434935.1 Liquorilactobacillus uvarum DSM 19971
AAATTCGGTTTCTCGTCCTATTTGCTTATACAGAGGCTAGTTATGTCACAGCCTCTTGTTTCTATTTTTAAAATACTGATGAATAAGACAAAGAGAAAGCTGCTTTTTTATCTATAACCCTTAATAAACGCTGGAATTATCTTCCAAATGTTACTTTCATAGACGGGATCAACATGTTTGTTTGAATCGAGTGCGTATGTTTGAGTAATGATATATGCGTATTCTTTGTTAGATAAATTTTTGAATTCAAGGCCAAGATTTATTTTTTTCTCGTTCAATGGAAAAAGACGTGAAATCTGCGCAGATATTTTATGATTTTCTATGTCCAGAACTATATTCTTATCAATTTTAATATCTTTGTCAACGATTATGTTTGCACCAATCTCGTTCCAATTAGTGATAAGGCCTGTACAAATTCTATGACCATCAATTGAAAAAACTTGAATATTTTTATTGGTCGCAAAACGTTCTGCTTTTCGAAATCTTGGTCGTTCAAAGGGAATGAAAGACGCGAGAATCAATGCAAAGAGATTATAGATGATCCAAAACAGATTTATATAGATAGTATTCATAGGTTGGTTAAAGGATAACACTGAGTTTGAAATAAGCAGTATTTTTACTAAGGATATAACTGATAAAGCTAGTAGAACAAGTATTGGAGCAGCCAATTTCAAATTGTAATACGGTTTTTTAAAATTAAGACCCTTTCGTGTTACTACAAATTTATTTTTGGCCTTAAACACACCTTCACTAATTACAGCGTATGAAATATAAGGAGCCATAGCAGTTTCATAAATGTTTGTGAGTAACACCGTCAATCTTCCCTCACTTACAATGTTGAAAGCTAACTGGGACGATAGAAAAGAGGGAAACCAGAAAAAAAGTATACCCTGAAAAGAAGCATTTAAACTGTAGAAGCCAAATAATAGAAAAGCAATGGGGGCCAGTAAATAGATCATTTTATAAATACTGGAAATCCAATAATGTATACCATCTAAGTAGATGACTTTTTGAATTGCATTTAGGCCCTTTATTCTTAAAGGATTCCATTTTCGAGCTACCTGAATATTTCCTCGTGCCCACCTGTCACGCTGTTTAATTAGATCACCAAAGGTTTCAGGAGCTAAACCACTTGCAAGATTCTCATTCACATACCTTGTTTGCCAACCTTTGGATTGGATAAGCATTCCTGTGGCCATGTCCTCTGTAATTACTCCAGTTGAGAAACCACCAATGTCTTCTAGTGCTTTACGCCGAAAAACTGCGTTGGAGCCAATATACATTGTTGCATTGAATCTGTCTTTTTGCTCTTCTATATTACGCATGAAAAAGTCTTGGTCGTTTCCAATATTATCGCCTGAAAAAAGATTGAACTGATAAGGATCATTATTAAAGAATGTTTGTGGTGATTGAATAAAACCAATATTTAAATCTGCAAAATAACCAATTGTACGTTCAAGAAAATCAGTGCGAACAACCATGTCTGCATCTAATGTGACAATCAATTCACCATCTGTATACTGAAGTGCATTATTTAGATTTCCAGCCTTGGCATGTTCATGATTTTCTCGTTTGATATAAAGAGCCCCCAAACGTGCCGCTAAAATTTTAACGTTTTCACGACTTCCATCGTCTAGGACATATACATTAACTTTATCTTTTTCTGGATAACGTAATTTTTTAGCTGCTACGATTGAACGTTTTAAAATCATTTCATCCTCGTTATACGTTGCGATATAAACATCTATAGTTGGATAGTGTCCGCTTAATTTGTTTAATACTGGTTTTTCTTTTTTATTTTTCTTAAAAAACAGTATATAAAAAATGATTGATAGCAAAAAACCACCTATTTCTGCTATTAATAATAGTATTCCAAAAATAGAATTAATGAGTCCATTCAGGGGAAGTGTGTAGAAAATACGCCAACCTAAGTAACTAAACATTGTCAAAAAATATATAATAATAAGTACTTTTTTAAAAAAAATGTTTTTTTTCGCTAAAAAGTAAAAAATGAACAATACGACAGTGATTACCAAATCGAAATAAAATATTTTTTCCATCATTATTCCTCCATACTTACTATGTAAAAAGCAGCCAAGACTTGCAGAGTATCTGCATAATAGTTTCCAGTTAATTTTGTAGACAACACCATTTTTTTCGTCGAAACAGCCAATGTATTAAAATCTTTGGACTGTTGATTAGCAGCAACTGCAATAGGCGCAGTAAAAGCCATTGAGCCATAATTAGTTAGAGGTTTTCCGGATAATGTATAAACTGCACGAATATGGGTTTGCTTTTTAAAAAAATTCAACATTTTTCTGTTTGTGTTTTGTGTTGTATTTGAATTGCCAAGAGCTAGTCGCCAAGGAGTACGAGTTGCATTCCAAGCGTAATGCCCATCGTTTTTGCCTTCTAAGGAGTATGCTGGGGCAGGCGAAATGGTTTTTTTGTCGATAATTGCAAAATCTGGCAACAATCCTGTTTTATTCTGTGCACTTAATTTTCGGAGAACAAGTTCTGATTTTCTCTCAATTGTTAACCACGCGGTATCTTTAGTTTTTTTGTAGAAATACCGATAGTATGCAGGTATTAGATCAGAAGTGCGGACTAAATTTTCGTATTTTTTAGAATTCAGAGCCCAGTTTCCAATAACTAGCAAACTATTACTTTTTTTGTATGTAAATTTTAATAGGTCATGCAGAATTTGATCAGCAATTTGTCTGTAATTAAAAGAACCATCGCTGCCCCAGAGAGTATCGGCCTGATACAAAGAATATGCAATATCTAAATCACCATCCGTGGCATTAACCTTATCATCAGTTAGCGTAAACATAGCATTACCCTTTTTAATTTGTTTCCATGACATTAGATGATTATCTCTACTTATCCTATGTTTCAGGTAATAAGTAACTAGCTGGTTGAATGTTTTCTGATTAGACCATCCTTTTTTTGCAGCTTGGACTGTTAAAATCATCCCATATCCTTGGGCTTCGGAAATTGCTGTTGGTGTTTGTCCCTTTTGACTCCCATTTACGTATTTTCCATTGGAAGTTGAATAAATATACTTTGAACTCCATTGGTTAAAAAGCTCTTTAACTTGATTGCTACTTGAATATTTTTGCATTCTCCATACCCCGATACTCATTATTGCAGCAATTAACATTATTCCTGCTACGATGAACCATCCTAACTTTTGCCGTTTGATAATTTTGTTCCTTTCTGCCCTTTAAAGGCTGATTTTTAAGATATTACAAAACTTTAAATATTATTAAGCAATAATATATATATATTATAACACTGAAATGTATATTTATTATTTTTAATTAGAATAATTACTATATAGTAAAAATAGAAATGTGTTTAGTGCTTCATTTATAGTGTGGTACATATATTAAATTTACAAAACATTAATTTTTTAGGTTTTTAAACTTATAACAAAACTAAAAGTTCTTTATAACTCGTAGTTGCTGTATTGATATTTTTTTAAGACAAAGTGTAATATCAAGCACAAATTATTATTAGTTCTAAAAAGTAAAATAAAATCATTTTTTAACACTAATAAAAAATGATTCTTTATGCTAGACACATGCTTTATGAGATGCAAGAAAAATAAAATGCACATAATTTGTTTACTATGCAGCTGTTTTCTTTTGAAAGGTAACTAATTGTCACGGATATTAGTTCAACAATAAATGCAAAGAGTTTAAAACAGAATTTAATATAAAGTTGTGAAGCGGGGGTTATCAAAGCCGGCAGCTTTCTCATGCTTAACAGCTGTTTGTGCCACAATGTTCAAATAATTAAAGGGCTGATCAAAGTTTGGTTGAAAAAACATATCTGTCATCGAAAGATCATCAATCGTATTACTATTTTGAATCGCGAGTGAGACAGTATTAACTGATTGTGTAAGATCTTTTTTACTATGGAGCTGTAGACCAAGTATTTTACGATTATCGCGATTATAAACTAAAGAGAGAGTTGCTGGTTCAGAATAAGGCATGTAATCTGGACGCCAGTTGCCTTGATAGACGGTACTATGGGCGTTTAAACCATGCAGCTTAGCATTTTTCAAAGTCAGGCCTGTCATGGCAAAATTGTGTCCGAATAGTTTTAACGCTGAAGTAGTTTGTGTACCCATGTATGGATAGAAATTGCCATAGATATTTTTGGAGACTAAAAATCCCTGCCGAACAGCATTGGTTCCAAGCGGAGCGTAAATCGACTTATTTGTTGGATTAAAATGAACAACAGCACAGTCTCCTGCTGCATAAACATCGGGATCTGAAGTCTGCAGATAGTTGTTGAGCAGTAACGCACCGTGTTTTTCCATTTTTAATTGTTTGGCAAAAAGTCTTGTGTTAGGTATAAAACCGGTACAAACGATAGCCATATCTTCTAAAAAATCATCGCCACTTGAGGTCGAAAGTTTAATTATTAAATCAGTCACCTCTGTAAAAGCTGTCACATTTGTGTTCAGATGGACGTTTACATGATGTTTTTGTAATAATTTAACTACAAATTCTGAGGTTGAAACATCAAAATAGTTGTTTAACACTTGATCACTTGATTGAAAAAGATCAACTTGATACCCTTTTTGAGCAAAGCTTTCCGCAAACTCTACACCGGCATAGCCAGCTCCGATAATTGCGATGCGTTGGCTAGATTGAGCCATTGTGTAAATTTTTTGGGCTTGAAGAAAACTTTTGCATAATAAAACACGACTATTATCGATGCCAACAATTGCGGGTAAGCGGGGGTTAGCACCAGTAGCGACGATTAATTTATCATAATTGTCAGTGATAATAATGCCCTTTTGCATGTCAACTGCGCGAATCTGTTTTTTTTGAGTATCTACATTCAGAACAGTATGCATATCTCTGACTAGTGCTCCCATTTGTCTGATTTTTGAAGGTGATGAAGTGAAAATACTTTCGAGATTTTTAACTTGATTTTTTAAATATAAGAAGATACCATCAGATGAGAATGAAAAATTATTATTTCTTTCATAAATTGTAAGTTCCGTTTCAGGATGATTAGTTAGAATTTCTTTTGCTGCAGTTAAACCAGCATGGGTACAGCCGATGATTATTACTTTCATGAAGGTTCCTCCTTGCATTATATTGAATAAAGGATATCATTGCCTATATCTTAGCAAGCAAATTAAAAAATTAAAAGTAATTAAGAATGATAAGAGCCGTAAGAATTTTCATTTAGGGGAGAGCTGTGTAATGTATCGATTTTATGTTCAACCGCAGGTTAATGTGTTCACAGGTTCTTTAATGGGCTACGAGATGTTGATTCGCAAATTTGATAAGGAATGGAAGGTACCTCAAAATTTTGCTTCTATTCCGGTTTCTGAACAAATAAGTCTCTTGAGAGAAGTAGCAAATGAATTGATGTTTAAGGTCGACTCACTATCGTTTAATCTTACGCAAAGCCAGTTTGTCAGTAAGACTATGGCAAAAGAACTGGTTGAAACACAAAAACACATTTATCCTATCACGCTGGTTGTCGAGTTGACAGAAGAGCGGGAAGATATAATTGTAAAAAAAGAACGAATCACTCGGTTTTTGGATTATTATTTAAAAAACGGCATCGAATTGAGTATTGATGATGTTAGTACAAAAGAAAATACGTATGATAAAATCAAGTGGCTTTTGCCTTTCGCTTCAGAAGTGAAATTTCCAATGCAAAATTTACGTAGTGAAAAGCGTGCAGTTGAGATTCCAGGAAAGTTAATTTTTTGGCGCAGAGTGGCAAAAAAATTCGGTTTGCGATTAGTCGTTGAAGGTGTGGAAAATTCTGCTGACGATGAACTTTTAAGCGCACTTGATCTTTCGCTCCGGCAAGGTTTCTATTATGAAAAACCACATCTTTTTAAAATCTCTCGCAATCGGTAAGTGTATTATATTTAGTTGAATTGAGGCACCCCCGAAACTTGGGGGTGTTTTGCTCCTATGTCAATAAATGGCACATCTTTTTCTAAACACTCGTTCTAATTCTGT
>NZ_AZEG01000057.1 GCF_001434935.1 Liquorilactobacillus uvarum DSM 19971
TAAGGTCTTCAACTATTTGATTAATCATCCGTGCAGGATGATTTTCTTTTGGTTCCCCAGTCAGTTTTGATACTAAGTACGGTCTGATTTATGTTATAATCAGTACACATTTTTGTTATCCTTTCTATAGAGGTATTGTTTTTGAAAATGCTGGCTGCAACCAGTTCTTTTTTATTTTTAATTATATTTAAAGAGCTTCACCAGAAAAATAATAATTTTTCTGGTGAAGCTCTTTAACTTAGGAACTTATGACGCAGTTTCTTTGAATAAAGTCTATTCTACAATCTTCGATAGAAGATCATATTCACGATACCTAGAGTGTAGATAGAGTCATTACTTTCTTTATGACATGAAATTGAATAGGTTACAATGCATCAATTCCATGAGCCTTTGTTCTAATTTGTATTGAATCATCTATAGTTCGAACAAAAATTTTCCCATCTCCAAATGAACCATCTGAAAGTTCATTTGTTACATCATTAATCAGCCCGTCAACAATTTCATCGGGTACAACAGTTTTTATACTAACTTTGGGCAATATGTTAGTTGTTTGATTATCATCACGTGTATAAATTTGACCATGACCTTGCTGATGTCCATATCCCATAACAAAATCGAATGTTGCACCATATTTTCCATTTTTGCTTAATACTCGCTTCAATAATTCAAGTTTTTGACCATTTATAATGAATTCTAGTTCTTTCATATTGTACCCCCTTATCCAAAAATTCTGAGATATCTTTCTGCAAGCATCATTGTTCCTTCGACCCAACCTATTTTAAAATCTTTTGCAGGATCTGAATCTGAGTGTGTTTCTAACCATGCAGACATTTGCAATCGGCGTAACATAATAAATGTATCAATTTCTGCAAAACTTTCATCCGAAAAAGGCATAACTTTTTTGTATCCTCTCAACCAACCATTTATTAAATCAGGTGCTATATCTTTATGCTCAATAAATGAAATCGAAGCAGCTAAATCCTGCAAATACCAACCAAATCCTGCATCGTCAAAGTCAATGACTTTGATCTTCTTATCTTTATCCACCAAAACATTTGATTGACGTAAATCAGCATGAATCAAACCCCAGTTTTCTTTATTTTTTCCATAACGCAAAAGACGTTTTTGGATAATTTCATCACACCGTGTTAAGACTAATTTATCTTTATCTGAAAATCCTTCATAATCTTGCCAGTGTCCCCATTTTGCAGTTTTTCCAATGATATTATCATAGTCCCAAGCCCATCTATTTAATTTAGAAGTTTTATTCCACATTTGGGTCTGTTTATGGAGATAAGCAGTAATTTTACCTAGCATTTCATATTGATCAACAATATGGTTAGTGTCTTTTTCGTCTAAGGGTTCACCTACCAAAGCTTCCGTAATCAAAGTATAGTATATATTGCCATCAGAGCCTTTAATATCCTGAATATAGCTACCATCTTTGGCATAAATCGGATTCGCAACTTGCAACGGTGTATAATTATTTATTTCGTGAAGCCAAGCAACTTCGGCCTCATACTCTTCGTGTGTATGATAATTCGGTCTTCCAACACGCAGAAAACCTATTTTTTCATTAGTTTTTTTATTATAAACTAAATATGTGGCATTTTCACTTAGTGTTAAAAATCTAATTTTCGTCGTATCAGAAAAATCATACTTTGTGATAGTCTCGTTCGCTGCTTCATGAAAAATTTGAATATTATCGAAAGCTCCCATTGCTACTTCCCTTCTTTTTCCATTTCACCTAATGATTTTTCTAACATATCAACAAATCTGATAACATCTTCTTTGCTGAAAACCAGCGGCGGCCTTATTTTAAGCACATTCCCATATGGTCCACAAAGAGACAACAAGACATGATTTTTCCGCATAGTTTCAATCAATCTTACAGCATAATTATAATCTGCTTCTTTTGTTCCTGGTTTTACAATATCAATCCCAACATACAACCCAACTCCACGTATATCTCCTAAAACAGGATACTTTTGGACCAAATTATTTAATTTTGAAACTAGTTCTCTTCCACGATCTAGCGAGTTCTTCTGTGTATTATCTTTTTTCATGGTATCCAGTGTTGCTTGTGCCGCTGCCATTGCTACTGGTGATCCTGCAAATGTGTTGAAATATGGTGTATTTTTGCTGAATTCTTCAAGTAGGTCTGCTTTAGCAACTAACGCTGAGCAAGCAATACCATTAGCCATTGGTTTCCCCATAGTTACTAAGTCAGGCACAATTCCATGCCGTTGAAATCCCCAGAATGTTTCTCCTGTACGGCCAAACCCTGGTTGAACTTCATCCGCTATATATACACCTCCATATTTATGTACCATATCAATGACCGGTTTTAATAACCCTTTTTTCCCAGGAAAAATCCCATCAGAGGAAAAGATTGAATCTAGCATAATACCTGCAAATTTAATTCCATGTCGATGCATATCCACGATTTGTTTTTTTACTTGTGCTGCCATCCAATCACCAATATCATCTGTGCCCAGTCGATAGGTATCTGGAGTGGGTATCATCCTCATGGAGATATCCATAGGCACCTCTGATCCGATGGCCGGTGATAAACCGGTAATTAAATCAGTGTTCCCATGATAAGCCTCCGCAGTAACAATTATTCCTTCACCTCCAGTTGCAGCTTTAGCGACACGGACAGCCAAATCATTTGCTTCTGAGCCTGACAACATAAACATAATACGATTTAATTCTTTAGGAAAAGTTGCAAGTAAATCCTCTGCATAATTCAAAATGTTTTGGTTTAAATATCGAGTGTGTGTGTTAATTTTAGCTAATTGATTAGATACAGCCTCCTGGATTTCTTTTCGCGAATGTCCTAAAGAAGGGATGTTATTGTACGCATCTAAATATTCAGTTCCATCAGGAGTGTAAAGTTTTGTGCCATGTCCTTCTTCAAAGTCTAAGGGCGCTTTATAAAAGAGTCTATACGATCCACCCAAGATTTTACGACGCTTAACCATCGTTTTTAATTCTGGTGTTAACTTATCAATATCAGCCATATCGAAGCTATTCGAATCCATAATCGTTGAATCAGTTGTCATAGAATTACCTCTCTATCAAAAATATTTAAATATATACGCTTCACAAATTCAAAATAAAATTTGGTTAATAACTCCGCAAAGTTATAATATGTCATATAATATAACACAGAATATTAAAATACAAATATATATTTCAAATCATATTTTAATAAAACAATTAAATTATAATAAAAACAGTGGAATAAACATTTACAAGCTAATAAAAAGCCAAAAAAATTAAGAATACTAAGATTTTTTTCTAGAAAACGATTACTTTTATGAAATCAAAAACATGTTGATATTTGACTTTAACCCCCATAATGCTATTATTTTCTTTAAAAATATTGGAGTTGGTTAAATGTTAATTTTCGGGTTATTCATCTTGATTTTGACAATTCTGGTTATGGTTGGCATTATTAAAAATGCTAATTATAATGTGAATAAATATGACATTAAAAAGAACGCCACAGTTAAATCTTTTGGTTATAAGCAAGAATTAATTAGAGATATGGGAGGATTTTCAAATTTTGCAGTTTCCTTTTCAATAATTTCTATTTTGACCGGAGCTGTTTCTTATTATGGTTATGGTTTTTCTCAAGGTGGACCTGCCATGATGGGTGTTGGCTGGCCTTTGGTAACTTTATTAGTTTTGTTCGTGGCAGCAGCAATGGCAGAATTGACTTCTTCAATTCCAACCTCAGGAGCTATCTATCATTGGGCTTCAATTTTAGGTGGATCAACTTGGGGATGGTTTACAGGTTGGTTAAATATTATTGGTCAGGTTACGATTGTTGCGGGGATTGATTATGGATGTGCAACTTTTGCATCAAATTTAATTTTCCAAAGTCCATCAAAAACACAATTTTTAATAACATATTTTGTGATTCTTACCAGTCATGCCTTTTTAAATCATATGGGCATCGACCTAGTATCAAAACTAAATTCTATCTCCGCCATTTACCATCTGGTAGGAGTTTTACTAATTGTTATTATCCTAACATTGATTGGTCCAGCACATCCGATTTCATATGTGTTTACTACCTTTTCGACACAAACAAGTAATAATACCCCATATTGGTGGGCTTTCATGATTGGTTTATTGCAGGCACAATGGACTCTAACTGGTTATGACGCTTCTGCACATACCAGTGAAGAAACACTTAATCCTCGTGTAAGAGCTCCTTGGGGTGTATTTATGTCAGTAGCAATTTCAGGAATATTTGGTTACTTGCTCCTAATTTTAGTTACTATTTCAATTAAGGATCCTGCTGCTGTTGCAAGTGCTGGAAACAATGCTTTTATCGTTGCCATTAGACAGGCCATCGGTTCTCGTTTTAGTAATTTTATACTATGGTTAGTAACGATTGCTATGTGGTTCTGTGGTTGTTCGTCCATTACTTCATCCTCAAGAATGGTCTATGCTTTTAGTCGAGATGGGGGACTACCACTATCACACTTTTTTAAAAGAGTTTCTCCTAAATTTCACACACCAGCTGTCGCAATTTGGTTAGTGGCTGCAATCGCATTCCTTTCAGGAATCTCAGATGGAGTTTATGCAGTTATTGGCACAATGAGTGTCATTGGCCTCTATGGATCCTATGTCATTCCAATCTTCTTAAAACTTAAAGCTAAAATTCATGGAATCTGGACTTCAAAAAATGATGGTCCTTGGAACCTTGGAAAATGGAGTAATTTGGTTAGTTTCATTGCATGTCTCTGGGTTATCATTTTAATTATCATTATGATTTTATCTCCAACAGATGTTCAATTGACACCTCACTTGTTGATTCATTATGCAACTGGTAAAATAATATTTTTTGTTCTGCTGTTTTTGGCTATTTACTTTAATCTATATGCTAAACATGTATTCAAGGGGCCTAAATTAGGTTCATATGAAAAGTTGAATAAACAGCTTACCACCAGTCAATCTGCAAAGATACCTGTAATGAGGGATCACCAACAAAAAAATTAGCATCACAAGAACTTTTATCAATACTATAAATATGTACAATGTTTTTTAAGAAGATGTTAGCGAAAAGACAAAAAGTCATTCGTTAATCTCTTCTTTTTGTTTATAAAACAGTTATAATTGGTACCCTTTGCCACCAATTTTCTAATGTTCATTGCCATTAATGCACTTTCAACTTCCCTTTTTGCTCCTATCCTAGTATTTGGTACATAAATTTCTGAACAGTTGTGCCATAATTAA
>NZ_AZEG01000058.1 GCF_001434935.1 Liquorilactobacillus uvarum DSM 19971
ATTAGAACGAGTGTTTAGAAAAAGATGTGCCATTTATTGACATAGGAGCACTTTTTTATTCATACAAATGAATATTTATTACGTATATACTTTTTTATTTACATAAAACAGATTAAACCAAGTTTACACATTCAAAAGCTTTGCTATCTAATACTACACTACAAAGTTGCCTTGGGTTATCTCACAATCTAAACTTTGAAAATTGGTATACCTTAATTCCATTCCTTGATTCCTTTTGATTCGACTTTCTTAACTTGTGAAATCTACCTAAGTCTCTTTGTAATCTCGCTTACATATCTTTCAACTTATTCAACAGAAATAAATACTTTTAGTTGACTTCTGTTCTTAGCTGGCTTAGTTTTTAGGAAGCCTGAAGCGATATGAGCAAAGTTTTTCCCTTAATTTTGCAGAGAAAAACAAAAAAATAACGTGCAGCTCAGTTTTTGAGGTTTCCCCTCGCTTCACTCACAAGTAATCTAGTTTCAGCTTCTTACAGCTATCTTAACAATTAAGTTTTAAACTCACCAGCAAAAACATGCCCTTACTGTATGTTAAGACTCCATTCATGTTACCACTCTAGCCATTAGACAGCAGCTTCTATGTCTGCAGGTCGGCTCTGAACCCAGCCTACAGATCAGATTACAGAATCTATAGACTACTCAATTATTTTTGTGAAGTTCTGGCTGAGTTCACCAGATGTCTACTTTTTAGCGTTCATCCATAAGCAGCTGTCGCATATCGAAATATGAAACCTATGTACTACTAACCTATCTCTCAGCTTGTCTCCTGAGTTTTGAAAATCACCACATTGAACATGTTGATAAAACATGCTACAATAATGACATAAATTAAAACTTGTTCGGGTCATTCAGATACTACCAATATCTGGTGGCTTTTTCTTTATATAAGAGGTTACCTTTGGGTAATCTCTTTTTTGTTTACAATAAGAACTGTAACACAAAATCGCAAGATCGTCAAATGTTTAAGTATACCGTATACAGTGTACTGTAGTAAATATATAGTATGATGTATGTGGTATATAGCATGATGTATGTGGTATACAGTCTATAAATATAATTTTTCCTTTATTATCAAGGTATTAAGAAAACTAGTTTCCTTTGTATACTTTACACAGTGTTCAGTATATAGTATGATGTATATTGTATTAAATATGAAGTCTACGAAAATGAAAAGAGGAAAAAATATGATAATTAGTTGTGCTAATGAAAAAGGTGGTACAGGTAAAACAAGTACTACAGCGCTTCTAGGTTGGGAATTAGCTAGTTTGGGCCACAGTACTTTATTGGTAGATTGCGATCCTCAAAGTAATCTTACAGATCTTATGATTAAAACTAAAAGCCAAGAAAACACTGAAATAACTATCGATCCTTCATTATTTGCTTTACTAATTAATCATAGAGACTTAAAAGAGGGAATTATACGTATAAAAGATAATTTATCTCTCTTACCAGTTGCTTCTGATATGAATTTATTCAGTAGATGGGTTGATAAACAAGAATTAACAGAAAAGGAAAAGGTTACATATTTAAAGGAAGCACTAGGGTCAATTAAGAAAGACTATGATTTTATATTCCTTGATGTAAGCCCTACAATGAGTCTTACTAACGATAATGTATTCATGGCTTGTGATTGGCTAATAATCATGCTGCAGACTCAACAACGTTCACTATTGGGTGCTAAAAGCTTCCTAGAATATTTACAAACCAATTTAATTAATATGTTTGATTCTAAGGTTGATGTTCTAGGTATTTTACCAGTATTAACCAAAGGGCAATCTAAAATAGATAACTCAGTCTTAAAAAGCGCAATTTCAGAGTTTGGTGAAAACAATTTATTCACTAATGTAATAACAGCTATGGAACGTGTTAAGAGGTTTGATTTAACGGGTATCACTGAGGACCACAAAAATGTGTGGGATAAAGCTACTCATAGTGTGTACACAGCAGTAGCAAAAGAGTTAGTAAACAGGTTAGGAGTGAAGTAGTATGAGTAATCTCTTGCAACACAAAAATGATGACAATGAAAAAAAGATAGATAAAAATGTAGACGTTAAAACTAAGTCTATCTCAAGACAAGATGTAGGTTTTACTGATATTGAAAAAGATGTTATACCTACTTTTGATGTAAGTGTACGTCTAGATAATCATTCTAGAAATGCTTTAATGGCACTTGCTAAAACTACAGCAGAAAAAAGAACTATTTCAGAAATGCTTTCTATTATGATTGAAGATTACACTAAGCAATTAAGTAGTAACACAATAACAGCTTACACAGAATATCTGAGTGCTCTAGAAGCTAAAGACAAGCTCTCTTACAAGTTGAAAAATCATAAGTAATAAAAAAGACACTAGCGATTAAGCTGGTGTTTTATTTTTTGTCTAACTATCCTTGTATCAACTTTAAGTAATTTAGCTACTGCTCCTATCCTAGTTATTTTATTATGGCTCAACTGTCTAAATATTTGTGTACCAAATACTAGAATAAGAGCAACTAGGATAGGAGCGAAATTGAAAGCATTATAAAAACTAGTGTATTTCATTCTAATTAGAGTTAACTTTAGTCAGAAAAATGCCACAACTGTTGAGTTTTGTCGCTTAAAGCATAGCACTAGGGAGGCTTAGATGCCTTTTTTTGTTATCAAAAAGGGCCTAGTACTTTTGGAATGGAAATACTTTCCAACACCAAAAATTCTAGACCCAAAAATACTGACAGTAAAATTAATCATTACGGTTTAAACCGCCGACAAATTAGCACTTTATTGCACAATTAAGGGACTTTTACCCAAAAACGATTGCAAACTGTAAACTTATTAGTTATAATCGCTTTGTGAAATTGGTACTAATTGTTTTCAAAACTTCCGAAAGAAGGCATTTGTATAATGGCTGAACGTAGTTATGACTTTCTGATGCCCAGCGTCAATTTCTTTGGCCCTGGTGTCATTAGTAAGATTGGTGATCGAGCAAAGATGTTAGGGATGAAAAAGCCCGTTATCGTCACGGATAAGTTCCTTGAAGGTTTAAAGGACGGCGCCGTGGAACAGACTTTGGATTCTTTAAAGGCTGCTGGTGTGGACTACGTTGTTTACAACAACGTTGAACCCAACCCTAAGATTCGTAACATCAAAGAAGTTAAGAAACTTTACGAAGAATCCGGTGCGGACTCCATCATCACTGTTGGTGGGGGTTCTGCTCACGATACTGGTAAAGGTGCCGGCATTATTTTGACTAATGGCGACGACATTACCAAGTTGGCTGGGATTGAAACACTCGACAAGGCTTTGCCACCATTAATCGCCGTTAACACGACGGCCGGTACTGGTTCTGAATTAACCCGTCACGCGGTTATCACGAATGAAGAAACCCACTTGAAGTTCGTGGTTGTTTCATGGCGGAACATTCCGTTGGTTTCATTCAACGACCCAACTCTGATGCTCGATGTGCCTAAGGGCTTAACCGCAGCTACTGGGATGGATGCCTTCGTTCAAGCCGTTGAACCTTACGTTTCCGTTGACCACAACCCTATCACCGACTCACAATGTGTGGAAGCTATCAAGTTGATTGAAACTTCCCTTCGTGAAGCCGTTGCTAACGGCCACAACTTGGACGCTCGGACTAAGATGGTCGAAGCTGAAATGTTAGCCGGGATGGCCTTCAACAACGCCAACTTGGGTTACGTTCATGCCATGGCTCACCAACTCGGTGGTCAATACAACGCACCTCATGGTGTTTGCTGTGCCTTACTTCTACCTTACGTTGAAGAATATAACATCATTGCTTGCCCAGATCGTTTCGCCCAATTGGCTGAAATCATGGGTGAAAACACTGAAGGCCTATCAACGCGGGATGCTGCCGAATTAGCCATCAAGGCCATGAAACAATTATCCGAAGACGTTGGTATTCCTCACTCAATCAAAGAAATTGGTGCTAAGCCAGAAGACTTTGAATTGATGGCTGAAAATGCCTTGAAGGATGGGAATGCTTTCTCTAACCCTCGTAAGGGGACAAAGGAAGATATCATCAAGATTTTCCAAGCTGCCTACGACGCTGAATAATTTAACGTAATATGATGAAAAGCCGCCGAATTTCGACGGCTTTTTTAGTGTTTGTGCGTATACTTAAAGGTAGTCAGAGAGGAGTCTCATCATGGAAAAATACTTAACGTTTGACTGCTACGGTACACTACTCAATGAAGAGGCAACCTACGCAGCCATCGAAACAGTTGCTGATAAAATCGGCGTCGATCCACGACTAGCCCGGCAACGCTTTATCACCTATCAAGATAGTCGGGATAACATGCATCCTTATCTCGATTACGCCATTTTGACGCGTAATAACTTGATTCATCTCGATTATCAATTTGGTCTAACCCATCAGTTCGAACGCTATTACGTAGATGTTCTGATCGCTCACCGTAGTTTAAAGCCTTTTCCCGAGGTCATTGGCACCTTAAAGACGCTGCAACAACGCGGTTATCACTTAATCATGATGTCCAATTCATCATGGGATATTATTCCCGCCAACGCTGCGGCTTTAGAAGTTCCCCTTGATATTTGGACTGCTGAGGATGTTCACACGTATAAGCCTGACCCGGTTTTCTTCAAAACAGTGGCAGCACACTATGATTTGACCCCAGCAAACCATTGGCACATTGCTCAAGGATACGGTAGCGACATTGTCACAACCGATGCGCTTGGCTGGCGGTCAATTTGGGTAAACCGTGACCACGCCACTCCCACAACCACTGCACGACCAACACATGAGGTCCATAACTTGGCTGAGATACTCCAATGGCTGTAACAAGTACTACCTGCTAAAAAACTAGGCAATGTCCCCTACGGACACTGTCTAGCTTTTTTGGAAGTTTGTCAAATGGTGTTGAAGGATAGTTTCTATCCTTTGGAGATCTCCTCGTG
>NZ_AZEG01000059.1 GCF_001434935.1 Liquorilactobacillus uvarum DSM 19971
AAACCAAAGATTTTTCCAAACCGGCCTTTATTATGGAGACTTATGTCACAGCCTCTTCCTTATTTACTTCTACTTCGTATAAACATGTTCCATATGTCAAAATTCTTTGTCTAACTTTGAATTACTCATACTTAAACCACACCATATTAGAGATTTCATGGCAATGCTAAATTTTTACCATCTTGCATCCACACCCTTTTGTTGCAAATACCACTTTTCAGTCACACCTATATAGCCACATATTTCGTTTATACGTTTTTTGGTATTTTTAGTATCAGCGGCTTTCCCAGTAATTAGACGGTTAACATACGGATTAGATAATCCAAAATGTCTCGCCACCTCTGTCTGTGAACTTGGTTTTAAGCCTAAACGCTTATTGCGTTTTAACCCTATTATAACTAACTCTTCTAATTCTCTCGTCATACTATCCACTCCCAAATATTTTTACCATAATACAAAATTATAGCAAAACTGTTTTTAAGCGTTAGAATGATATTATATTTAAAAAAATAAAATTAAGCAAAAAATACGCTTGATCTGTTAAAAACAGCCGTTTTGATACCGAAATGATCAACGTTATTAATTAATATACTAATGATTAAATGCCGCAAATTAAAATTTTACTTTTTATTTTTTTATTTTATATGAGATATCGTTACATTGAACTTATTTATAGATATCTCTCAAAATAACTTTGGATTTAGCTCTGCCGTTAGCGCGCATTTTGAAACTACCGACTTAATTCAAAGTTTGAGTTGAACAAGCACACATATCATTTGTACACTCTCATCACAATGTTTTGGGTAAATTTCTATCAACTGCCACCAGACAAAAATGTCCAAGTATCGGATGATAATTTATGTTATGTAAACTAAAATAAACCCTCACTCTATTTAGAGAATGAGGGTTATTTTAGTTATGCGTATTTTGATATCATCGATGCTAGTAGCTTTCAAAATTGTATTAAAGAAAATCGTAATAAAAATGAATGTTCTGTTTTCCCTTTTGGGAGGTATGATTATATACTTCAGTATCAAGTCCACCAATTTCAAACCCGTATTTCAAATAGAACTCACACGCTGTGGCATTGTTGTTTTGTCCTATTGTCCAAAGACCTTTATACTTTTTTTCTTTTGCAATTTCTTCTGCAAATTTCAAGAGTGAGCTAGCGACCCCTTTTCGTCTATATTCTCCACTAACTTTTAAGTCCTCTAAATATAAGTATTTATTCCACTGATTTTTGAAAACTGCCAAACCAATTGTTTTTTCACCCTCAAAAGCACCAATGGCAAATCCATTTTCATTTATGGATTTTAGACTATAATTTTCATCCGGAAAAGTTTGCTTCCGTACTTCTTTTTTACTATACTTTTTTATTTCATAATTCCATTTTTCTTTATTTCTTTTTACAATCAGTTCTCCCCAAATATCAAAAGCATTATTTTTAAGAAGTAAGCTTTGCTTATAATCTTTGGTTATTATTTTTAGTTTCATCTTAGCTATTCCTCTTTTACCCAGTCCTAAGTGATCGTACAGTAACACTTTACAAAAAATAAGCTCATCTCGAATTAAGTATGAGTCTTATTTTGCTAGGCTATCATTTAGATATTGTTCTTGATAAATTGGAGGAAAATAGAGTTTAAATTCAAAATCTCTATTTAATAATTCCAAATCCACCGTTCCAACTAATTTTTTCTTTAGCTGCAAGTGTCATCTGTAAAAAGCCAAATGCTTCTAATTCACGTGCTCGTTTTAAAGCACCTGCATCAACTACAGCCAATCCACTTTCTTTTAAAGAATCTGCTAATAATTTTTTTGCAGTCTCATCGTCAGAAGCCATCATCACTGTTGTTTGCTGCTTATCACCTACTTGTTTGCTCACTAAAGTTGCAGCAAACGTTGTATTAAACGCCTTTACAACTTTTGAATTTGGTAATTTGCTTGCAAGCTCAGCTGCCGCCGAACTGTTAGCTGGCACTACTAATTCGTTCCACGTTTCAAAATTTAAAGGATTGGTAATATCAACAACAATCTTATTCTCTAATTTCTCAGAATTTTTCTCAGCAATTTTAAGCGCAGCTGGATATGGAACAGCTAATATGACAATTTCACCTATGTTTTTTACTGTATCATCACTTCCAATATAATTAACTTCATTCCGGGCATCCACAAAGTTCTGTCCGATAGCTTTCCCCATGTTTCCTTTACCAAAAATCGTAACTTTTGTCATTTTAATTCCTCCCAAACCTTATTTACTACAAACAACCATAATTAAATGGCTTCGAGAAGTCAAACATGTTTTCTCGAAAAATAGTTCTTAAATGTTGTGCGAAAATTATTTTAGTAATTTATTATTTGATCGCCTTTCTCTTAGACAAAAAATAAGCCTACCTCAACCAAGAGATAGTCTTTTCGATGTTGAATCAATTAAACGTGTTGTTATTTTATATGCTAGCCACTTTCAATTGACAGTTCGAAATTATCTAAACGTTCCTAAGACAACTCTATTTTCACGTGCCGCAATGTAATAGTGGTATCCTGCATAATCGACGTAACTAATGTATATATAGTTAACGTGTTTTACATAGCCATCATATGTTTGTAAATAAACCTCTCATCCCATAGACTGCTGCTTAGTTAACTTTTCTTCTATCACACTTATATCTCCACAAATACCAAAATTTTATTCTTAGTTCATTTACCCAAACTTCGACTCATTAATGTTTTCTTGCGTATTAGTAACCCCCTATCTTAGAGACTGCTATACTTTAGTTGTAAAGAAAGGAAGTTCTTTTTTTGAAAACTCTAGATAGCGTTGTTCTGGGTTTACTAATTGTCGGAGGTTTAAACTGGTTACTTGTTGGTTTATTCAATTTTGATTTAGTTGCCGCAATTTTTGGTGGTCAAACAGCCATACTTTCAAAAATTATTTATATCGTAGTTGGACTTTGTGCTCTGTACTCATTAAAATTTTTCCCGCTTATTATGAATTCGCTTAAGCATGCGAATTAAATTAGTTAAAAACCGGTTCGCCGGCTTTTTTTCTTCCCGAATTTATTTAGATTATTTACCACTCTTACTTTCTTTAAGCTCAATCAGCCACTTCCACACATGGTAGCTTACTAAGATTCCCAGTACCATTCTTATCTTTATAGTAATTTGGTTGTAAATTACTCATACATACGCCTCAACTTTCTCCTTTGTACTGTCGTAGTTATTTACTTGAAAAATAAGTATCGTAACACAGAAAATGATCACTAAAGGATGGCTGCCATGCTTCTATTCCAAGTGTCCGATGAGCCTTAGATAACTTCAGTATGCCTTTCTTGCCAGCCGATGGTATCTCATCACTTGATTGGGAGCTTACCATCTGCGAAAACGTCATCCTAATTCTTTCAACTCATATCTTCAATTTCAAACTTATTTATTTCTCACTAACATAATTTAACTTTCTTAAATATTTGATAATTATTTTTTTAATGTGTTAGAATTAACCTGAGTTTTTTTCAGTGAGTCCATTGCTATGAGTTCTTTTTTTCGTAATTTTTTGTATTTTCTTGAATAAATTATTTTGTATGCACTTAAGCACCTGACACAACTTATTCAAGATATGAAATTTACGCTTTTCTATTTAACATTTCAGTGAACTGCAATTGAATTTCTAGAAACACTTTTAGCTTCATAAACTTATTTGTCCTTAAGCCCCATTTCTGCCATTTAGTGTCTAATACCGCACTAAAGGCTCACTGCTCAGTGTTTCCAATTAGAAAGAAATCCATTGACTTTTACAGAAGATCTTTCGGGAAGGTTATATTTAGAGGAAAAGAAAAAGTCTTAGTCGCCAACTGGGGAATAGGAAACTAAGACTTGTCATGTATATGAACTAAATATATCACAATTCATACACATATACATAATGGTTTATATTTTTTATTAACACATATTGTTTTTAAATTATTAAGGGAGATTTTTAAATGAAAAAAGTATCCATGTTAACCTTGTTGGCAACCACTACATTACTTCTAGCTTCTTGTGGAAGTAATAAATCCGCTAAGACAAGTAGCAATTCTTCAAGCAAAGCAAGATCTGAGAGTGTTGCAAAGAAAAATTCAGAAAAAAAAGCATCTAGCATTGCATTGGAAAAGAAGCAAAAGTCAGAGAGTAAGGCTAAAGCAGATAGCCAATCTAAAGCTGAATCTTCTTCAATCTTAAAAGAAAGTAGCTTGGCAGATACATCAGCTTATGCCGCAGCAGCAAGCATCAATACTGATACAGAAAACTCATCAAGTTCAACTACTGAGTCTACATTTACAAATTCAAATTCTTCTGCAGTTGTTTCAAGTAATTCTTCTAGTACAGCAGCTACTCAAAGTTCTTCAACCACTTCAACAAATGCAAATGATAAAGTTTCCTCTCCTCAACAAGCTATGGCACTTGCTGAAGCGAAATATGGAAATGGAAACGGAGATTGGACCTGGACTTATTTAACAGACGGAACCGATAATCCGTCTAGCTTTTTTGTAAAAGCAATATCTAAAAGTCAAATTGCAAATGGTTCAATGACTGGTACTGCGAAAAGTGTAACTGTTTATCGGGATGGTTCAATGTCCGAAAATTAATAGATAAAACTTAGCAGTATTATGTACGATGATGTTATTCAAAAAGACTTTGTTCAAAATGTCAATTTAATTTTCAACAAAAGTAAAAATCGTCAAACTGCTCCTATCCTAGTATTTGGTACATAAATTTCTGAACAGTTGTGCCATAATT
>NZ_AZEG01000006.1 GCF_001434935.1 Liquorilactobacillus uvarum DSM 19971
ATTAATTATGGCACAACTGTTCAGAAATTTATGTACCAAATACTAGGATAGGAGCAACATGTCCGCTATCGGCAAAATGTGCCGAACATTCCGATCTAACTTTTTGGATTATTTCTTCAGCGTGTGGATGAAGAGGTACCAAAAGAATGTAGAAAGAAGACCAATGGCCGCAAATAATGGGAGCTGATGGATTGTTTAAAAAATGGACAGTTTTAGTGAATTTATTTTTTTGTGCGGGTGTAAGGTCATCAGTAATTAGAACGCGGTAAGTAAGATTGGATTCAAGCGACAGTTTCTTGATTAACTGAGACTGATCGATCGGTCTAGTTGGCACAAGCAGTGATTGAAGCAAACCTGATTCAGTTAGGTCTGTATTTTGGCTTTGGAGTTGATAAAAGTGAGACATAATTTCGCGGTATTGGATTTCACTTTTGATGTTTATCAGAGGCAATTCCAACTTTTTGCATTTGTTTACGAGGGACGGTGGACCTTTTGCAGATAATCATTATTTTTGAGAACGATGCCAGCCAGCTTTATTTTGTCTAGCTGCTGTATGAAAGATGATAATGATTGTGATTCTTGGAGACCAAATAAACTTGTTAGAAGTAAATCACCGCCAACTGCCCACTTATCAAGATCTGGTGTTGCTATTATCATGATTTCTTTGATAGATGGATCATGGATGGGTTTATTGAGCCAGGTAATCTCATTTTCAGGTAATGTGTGGATAAGCTGGTGAACTGTGACCATTTCGAAACAGCTCCTTTCCAATTTGTGTTATGTTTTATAACATAGATTTTACCCTTTTGGGAAAAAAGTGCAATAACATTTGCCTTTTAAGTCAATGAATTTTATTTTAATACGTTTAGAATAAAGTTAATGTCATATGTTATAACATTGACTAATTATAGGAGGACCTGAAATGGAAAAGAAAATAGCCGAGGTACCCACAAAAAGCAGTTTTGCAAAAAGAATAGCGAAACCAGTCGAAGTTAGCGATCGTTATTGGTGGAAAGTTGTTATTCTAAGTTTCTTTGGTTGGATATTTATTTATGCGGATAGAACAGTTTTGAATCCGACAATGCCGAATATCGCTTCAGCATTTCATATTAATAATACAAGTTTAGGTTTGATTAATAGTGTATTTTTTATGGCTTACGCATTAGCTCAGGTACCATTAGGAATTATTGCTGAAAAAGTAGGTCGTAAATATATGATAGCATTTGGCTTTTTCTTATTTGGAGCAATGACATTTCTTTCAGGTATTGTAACAGCCTTTGGAGCATTTTTGATAATTAGGGCCATTGCAGGGTTAGGTGAAGGTGCATACTATGGTCCTCAATATGCTCTTTCGACAGAAGCAATTCCGCCAAAGCGTTTGACACTAGGTACAGCAATCATTAATAGTGGAATGGCATTCGGAACTTCAGGTGGTTATCTTTTATCAAGTATTCTGGTTTTGCAAAATGGCGGTAAATGGCAGCAGCCTTTCTTGATTATTGCAATTCCCACGATCTTAATGGGGGTATTGTTTACATGGATTTTAAAAGAAAAGATAATTAGCCCGCACCATCAAAAGCAGACTGCAAATTTTGATTCGCAACAGGTCGTAAAGTCTAAAATTGATTTTAAACAGATATTAACAAATCGAAATTTATTATTGTCGTTTTTTATATGTTTTTGTTCTATCTATGCTTTCTTCGTCATCATTACGTGGTTACCACAGTATTTGCAAGTTGAACGTGGTTTTACAGGATCCTCTGTCGGTTTTATTTCATCATTAGTACCTTGGGCATCAATTCCGGGAGCATTGATTGTTGCAAAATTAAATGATTATCTGGGAACCTATACAAAATCATTGGTAAGCGGATTGATGATACTCTCAATTATTTCTGTTTTGGGAATTGTTGTAGCGCACAGTAGGATTGGTCTGTTGTTCTTCCTTGTTATGTATGGATTGACTGGAAAATTAGCGTTGGATCCGATTCTTGTGGCTTTTGTAGCCAAAAATGCTAAAAATAGCCAATTAGCGACTACATTATCAATGTATAATTTTGTTGGTATGTCAGGCTCAGTTTTGGCTCCGTATGTCACAGGATATCTTGCCGACAAAACGGGAACAATGACAGTTGGTTTTTATCTGGCAGCAATATTATTAGTCCTTGGAGGCGTTGCTTTCTTGTTTACCTCAAAAGGCAAGGCAGTTACTAGAAAACTGTAGGACTTAATTTAGCGATATTAAAAAAATGCTTTTGTTGCAAACAAAATTTTTCGGAACAAGTATGTTAAAGAATAGAAACCTATTATTAATTAAAAGAGGAAAGCAGGCAGGGCTATGATTAAAAATCAACAAGCAAAAACAACACCGTATATTGATCCAGAATATGAACAACCAGCTTTGGAAAAAGGGGAACTTTCTAACAAAACATTTGCAATCAAAGATGTTTTTAACTTGAAAGGACATACAAGCGGGTTGGGGAATCCTGATTGGAAGAAGATACATGGGCCTGCAAAAGAGAATGCAACGGTTGTTGACATGCTATTGAAACAAGGGGCATCTTTGAGAGGTGTAACTATTTCAGATGAATTCATGTATTCTATCAAGGGTGTCAATATACATTATGGCACTCCTGCTAATCCTAAATATCCATGGGCTTTTACAGGAGGATCAAGTTCCGGTTCGGCTTCAGCAGTGGCTGCCCACGATGTTGATTTTGCGCTTGGAACGGATACGGGAGGTTCTGTTCGAGTTCCTGCAAGTTACTGCGGATTGTACGGTTTCCGTCCTACTCATGATATTCATATGTTAGAAGGCGTTGCACCTTTAGCCCCCAGTTTTGATACAGTAGGTTTGTTAACCAGATCAAGCGAAATGCTGAGTCAACTTGGGGATGTCCTCTATGCACCGGTGGAAAAACAGTTTGACGATTTAGTTTTGTTAAGAGATGCCTTTGATCTTGCATCCGAAGATTATAAGGAAGAAGTACTGCCGTTTATTGATGAGCTATCCATATCTAAAAAAATAAAGAAATTACCGGCGCAATTTGAATTGATGTCTCTATTAGATACGTTTAAAGCTATCCAGGGTTACGAGGCATGGCAAAACTATGGAGATTGGGTAAGCAAAAACAAAGATAAAATTGGGAAGGACATTAAAGCCCATTTTGATTTTGCTGAGCAGATTAGCAAAGAGACAAACGTAGTGGAAAAAGCACGTGTAAACCAACAGGAGTGGAAAGACTATCTTGCAAAAGAGCTTAAGCCTGGACAGCTGTTGCTTGTACCAACAACACCAGATGCAGCGCCTGCGAAGACAATTGGAATCAAAGAAATGGAAGAAGTTAGGAAAAATACACAATTACTGACTACAATAGCAGGTCTATCGGGGTTGCCTCAAATTACAGTTCCAGTTGAAAAAAATGGATATAGTTTTGGATTATCATTTATTGCGAGTCAGGGAATGGATTTGCCGCTCATCAAGTTTGTACAGAATCTAGTTAACGAAAGCAAATAATTTGATATATTTGTGAACATAATTTCAGTGTAATTATCAATAACGATAAAAAATTTCATGTGAAATGTTGCTGAAAGTATAAAAATGAAAGTTTTTTAAGCAAACAGAATTAGCTGCTGACCGACAATGGTTTGCAGCTTTTTTGGTGATAGTAAAAAAAGGTTTCATTGGTGTGTCATGAATTAATGTTTCTTGAAATGAGATCTTCACCGCTGACAATTACAAGTGTTTGAAATAAAATAGCGGCTTGTAAAATTATGAGTAGTGACCCCAAAATACTTTTTACAGGTTAAAATTGTCAGGCAAGTTAAGATGTTCAGACAATATATATAGTTTATCAGTTTAAAAATATGAAGAAAAGATTTTGAATGAAACACAGAATATAAGTAAAAAGGTTATTCTTGTTACATACTAAAATTGTTAATAAAAGCTGCTACACCATGATGTAAAGAAATTTTGACAGACTAAAAATTAAAAATGTGCTACTAATAAAGTAGTGGAGGTGGCAATCAAATGGATCTTAGTAAACGACTTGTTGAGTTGAGGAAACAATGGAATTATTCTCAGGCAGAATTAGCCCAAAAATTATATGTTTCGCGTCAAACAATTTCTAGTTGGGAAAATGCGAAGACTTACCCAGATCTTCAAAGCTTGATTATATTAGCGAATATATATCATAAATCTGTAGATGACCTAATTAAGGGGATATTGATGAACGGAAGTATAAAGCAATGCGTCAGAACATTCGGTGGCGTTATCTTGCCACTATAATATATTTAATTCTTGTGTATTTGGCTTTCACCAGTATAAGGTGGATTCCATTAACTTTTAGTTTAGTAATAATTGTTGTGCTGACAGTTCTGGGTATCGAGAACATTTTATATTTAATCAAGTTCAGCAAAAAATATAATTTGTACAATATACGTCAAATCTTAAACTATCTTGGCAATATTCCCACACACTTCTCAAAATATAGCAGGCAAAGGCTACTATTTCAATATATTATAGGTGGGATATTAGGCATAGCTATTGGATTGATATTGACCGCTTTGATTGGAATTTATATTTTACAATGGCGCTTTTAAGGGTGCTGGTAATTCTACAAAATATCTAGATACAGCTGGAGACTTTTTTATAGAAAGAATTACGCGAGACTTCTGGGTACCTTTCATCCCAAATGTGTAAACGCTTTTTCATATTTTTCACATTTGTGATATTATCAACTTAAGAAAGAGGGGTGCTTATGACTTATTCGAATTCAAAACAAATAGAGAGATTAATTCAAGTGTCAGAATTGTACTACAAACGAAACTACTCTCAGAAACAAATTTCAGAAAAACTTCATATCCATAGAACTGAAATTAGCAGATTACTGAAAAGGGCGAGGAAAGTGGGTATTGTAAAAATTAATGTTTCTCCACCCACAAGTCGTGCAAATGAAAATTTAGAAAACTTTATGCGTCAAAATTTCAATTTGAAACAAGCAATAGTTGTCCCTACAGAAACTAATAGTGATTACCATGACGATCTTGAAAGTATCTCGGTCTATACGAACACCTTACTTAATGATTTAATGAAAAATGACTGCGTAATAGGTTTGTCATGGGGTGAAACAATAAAAAAAGTAGTTGATAATTTTTTCCTGTCCAAAAAAGTGAAAAATGTTTCAATTTTACCATTGATAGGCAGTCCAATGGGAAAACTTGATATTTCATGTCAAGCCAATCACCTGGTTCATCGAATGTGCGATAAAATTCCAAGTTCCAAGCTTTTCTACCTTGATTCTCCAGTATTTATCAATTCAGTGAGGGTAATGCGAGAGATTCTTTCAACGGAAACTAATAGAAGTACTGTTCAATCATGGGATAAAGTCAATATTGCGCTTGTTGGAATTGGGAGTGCAAAAATGGTAGACAATTATAATTGGCGAGCTTTTTATAAAAAAGAGGAAGCAAGGGAGATATACAAGAATTCTATGGTAGGAGATGTGTTATCACAATCCTTTTCATTAGATGGAGAAGAGTACCGTGAAAAGTACCCCAATCTTGTTGGTGCAAGTTTGGCTCAGTTGAGAAATATGGACACAGTCGTGGGAGTAGCTACTGGAGAACGAAAAGTTGAAGCTATTGTAGGGGGACTCAAAGCTAATCTTTTTGATATTTTAATTACTACCGATAAAGTTGTTCGGGAGATTAAGCATCTTTATTTTTAGTGATTTCATAGTCACAAATGTGAAAGAGTTTTAAATCATTAAAAACACAGAATTTATGGACAAATCAAATTTTCAGAAATAAGAGAATAGATTATGATAATGAAGCAGGTATTGAAGAACGAGGTAGGCAGAGGTAGAGCATTAACCGTGAATTAAGAAGAGAGGCTGGGTTATGATTTATGACCAATTCGTTATTAAGCGGCAGAGTCTAAATATAGAAATATGTTAATTTTCATAATACAGATTGGGTAAAAAGGCTTTGATCAAAGCCTTTTTTTATATGCAAAATGGTTTGTATTTCTGTTTTTTTACAGCAACAATGTTGATTTGATGCTGAATGGTTTAGGCAATCAGGTTTGCTGTGATTTAAAAATAAATTATCAAATGGATATATCTATATCTAAAAAAATATTTTACAACTTGCTTACCTGACCTATACTTAACGATTACAATATCGAAACAGAATAGATACAATCTACGGTTATTATTAAACAACGAGGGGGAGATTTAATTGAAGATAAGTAATTATTTTAAAAAAGCAATTGGGATAGTTTCACTGTTAATGTTGACAATCCTATTTGCAGGATGTTCAAGTACCAAGGCATCATCAAAAAAAGTTGTTCATATTTCTTACTGGCATGTCAATGCTCAAACACAGGGAGGAACTGCTGTTGATAAGCTTGTAAAAGACTTTAATAAAACACATAAATATATTAAAGTTACAGCCAAATATAATCCGAATATGTATCAAGGACTGATGCAGAATTTACAATCTGCACAAGCATCAGGCAAAGTTCCAGATATAGTTCAGGTGGGATGGGCATACACAAATTATTTTGCAAGTAATTTTAAATATTTAACACCAACAGATGCACAAAGCAAATTTGATAACAGTAAAACATTTATTAATAAAAACTTTAGTAAACAGACATTGTCATTTGCTAAAGATAGTAAGAATAATTTAGTAGGCCTCCCGTACTCGTTAAGCACACCTGTCTTATACTACAACAAAACGATGCTAGATAAGTATGGAATAAATGCTGATAATCTTTCTACTTGGGAAGGTGTGCGCACAGCTGCTAAGAAGATTAAAGAAGCCAGTGGGATTATGGCCTTTACATTCAAGAACCGGGTGACACATGGGCACAACAGGCAGTGTTATTAAGTAATGGCGCACAAATTAAAAAAGATGGCAAAGCGGCATTTGCAAGTGAAAGTGGGACTAAAGCGTATCAATTTTATCAAGACATGGTAGTTAAAGAAAAAACAGCATTACATACCCCATGGGCTCAAGGAATTGATGATTTTCTGAATGGCAAGGTTGCAATTGCATATACGACTGTGGCTCAAGCTTCACACATTAAGAAAAGTGCTAATTTTGATGCTGAAGCACTTACCTCACCTCATTTCAAAGGGCATAAAGCGACTGTACCGGTTGGCGGCTCAATGTTGGCAATAACTGCTCAAAAAAGTGAACAGCAAAAAGCAGCTTGGACCTTTGAAAAATATATGTATAAAAACAGCTCACTAGTGACTTGGAGTAAGGGAACCGGCTATTTGCCACCAACAGAAAGTGCACTCACATCACAGGATTTCAAAACCTACTTAAATGAAAATCCGATGCTGAAAGCTGCTACCAGCCAAATTAAGACGGCTGTTCCATGGACTTCATTTCCTAAAAATGGGTTGCAAGCTGAACAAACAATGATTGATGCACGTGACAAAATTTTGTCTGGTAGCAATGTACAAGAAACATTGAAGTCTGCCCAGGAGAAAATCAATGAATAGTAGTGGAAGTAAAAACAAGTTTTTGACAATTGCTTATCTTTCGCCAACAGCGGTAATCCTGTTGGTTTTTATGGTGATCCCGATACTTTACACACTTTATTTAAGTTTTTTTGATTGGAATTTGATTTCGCCAACAAAAAATTTTGTTGGGTTAGAAAACTACACAAGTATTTTCACGGACTCAGTTAATCGGAAAGTATTGCTAAACACTATTGTATATATATTACTATTATTGATCTTAAATTTTATAATTCCATATTTCATTTCATTAATAGTAAAATTTTTTATCAATAAAATGAAAAATTCATATAAAATAATATTTTTCATTCCCAGTTTATTTTCACTTGTCGTTGGAGCAATGCTATTTTCGTGGATAATGAATCCTATTTCTGGACCGGTTGCGTTCCTAATGAGACATTTTGGAGTTGCATTGCCCAACTGGACCAATTCCAGCGCCATGGCGATAGTAATGTTGTGTTTAATAACGAATTGGAAGGTTTTTGGATATAATTTTGTACTGCTACTGACTGGTTTAGGCAGTATTCCACAAAATATTATTGATGCGACAAAGATCGACAGTATTCCAAGATGGAAAATGGTCCGAGATATTGTGCTTCCATTAAATAAAAGTATTGCTTTTTATGTGCTTATTCTGACAATCGTTCAAGGTTTACAATATGTTTTCACTCCAATTAGCGTTATTACACAAGGCGGTCCTTATTATGGATCTTCTAATATTTTCTATCATACGTATTTAAACGCTTTTGTACTTTACAAGACAGGTAATGCTTCTGCACTGGCTGTGATAACCTTTCTAGTTTTTCTGATATTACTTTATTTGGAGATGAAATTTGTTGAAGGGAGGATGGGCAACTGTGAATAAGTTTAGAGAAGGTGGATGGCATATTTTGTTGCTGCTCATTTGCCTAGTTTTGTTACTGCCAGTTGTTTTTATGATTTCAAATTCTTTTAAGACATTGCAGGATTCTTATCATTCAATGCTGCAAATAATCCCATTACATCCAACATTTAGTAATTACACAACGTTGGGAAGACAAATCGATTTGTTACGCTTGATTTGGAATACATTTTTTATGGCAGCGATCGTGACATTAGGGAAGCTCATTACTGGTCTGTTTGCTGCATATGCATTCAAATACTTTTCATTTAAAGGCAAAAAATGGATATATTTAATTTTTGTTTCGACGATTTTTGTGCCATTTACTGTGATTATGATTCCAAATTATTTAGTAATCTCTAAGATTAACCTATTAAATACAGCACCTGGAGTTGCATTACCGCAAATGTGTGATGCTACAGGAATCATGCTTTTTCTAAAAGCAATGGACAAGATTCCTAAAAGCCTGATAGAGTCTTTGAAAATTGATGGCATTTCTTCACACATGATTCTGAAGGATATTATTATACCGATCTTGCGCCCCAGCATTATCAGTATTGGAGCAATTTTCTTTATTAATTCTTGGAATGAGTATGTTTGGCCAACATTAATCTTGAAAGATAAAAGCAGTTTTACTTTGCCATTAGCTTTACAAAATTATATTTCGAGTGAGGGTGGAACAAACTTTCCATTGGCGATGGCTTTGTCAACAATCATGATTATTGTGCCATTGTTCATTTATTTAATATTTCAACGATACATTTTAAATAGCATCAGCAATTCAGGATTAAAATAAGGTGGTTAATTATGGGTAGTGAGATCGCGTTAGAATTAAAAAAAGTAACAAAAAAATTTAAGGGAACAAATGTTATTTCAGAAATGGACTTAAAAATCAAAAACGGAGAGTTCCTAGTATTGTTAGGCCCCTCAGGCTGTGGAAAATCGACTACTCTGCGCATGATGGCGGGATTAGAGAAACCTAGTGATGGGCAAATAATGATAGCTGGCAAAGACTCGCAAAAAATATCAAGTGTAGAACGTAATATTGCGATGGTTTTTCAAGATTATGCGTTGTATCCGAATATGACTGTTTATCAAAATTTAGAATATGCATTGAAAATTCATAAAGTAGAGAAGGAAGAGCGTAAACGTAGGCTAGAAAAAATTCTTGAGACACTTAATTTAGCCGCATATCGTGATCGCCTGCCAGGACAATTGTCTGGCGGGCAAAAGCAGCGTGTGGCTCTGGGAAGAGGAATGGCTAAAAAAAGCAGTATTTTTCTGCTGGATGAACCTCTTTCGAATATTGATGTTCAGTTGCGTGAAAAAGCTCGAGATGAAATACAAAATCTGCACGAGAAAAATCAACAGACGATCGTATATGTAACACATGATCAACTAGAAGCAATGGCATTAGGGGACCGGATTGCAATTATCAATGAAGGAAAGATTCAAATGATTGATACACCAGACAATATCTATAATCATCCAGCTAATCTTTTCGTAGCTCAATTTGTCGGGACTCCGCAAATGAATATTTTAGAAGTTAATTATCAAAAAGAAATGCTCACCTTAAATGAACGACCGTTGTTTTTCAATACAGAACATTTGAAAAACATGGAATTATCGGAGGGAAATCTATATCTCGGAATTAGACCAGAGCATATTATTGTCAAACGTAAGCAAGAGATATCGCTGGAATTACCTGCCAGGGTTGACCAAGTAATTGATTATGGGCGTTATCAGCAGTTGACGCTGAACATTGGGAAGAGGCAGACAATTAAAGCGATTATCACTAATAACGAATTTAAAAATGATGACCTTGTTTATGTTTTGCTTTCAGAAAAAAGAGCCTTGTTTTTTGACCATGCAAGTAAAAAGAATGTTGATGCTTAAAGAAAGGATCGCATAATGAAAATGAAAGATACAACAATTATTCAGATCTCTGATATACATTTAACTCCGGCAGGGAAAAAACCATCATTTAATCAGCAGTTAGACCCATATGATAAACTTGATCTTGTGTTTGCTGATGTGAAAAAATTTAAGAAAAAGCCGGAGCTTATTGCTTTAACAGGCGACTTGATTCATGAGGGAAAGACAGATGATTATGTTTACCTGCGGAAATTCCTGCGTGAAAAAGAACAAGAATTAGGCGCACCAATTTTTGTACTGCTAGGGAATCACGATAGAACAAAAGCTTTTTATGAAGGCTTTATGGAACAGAAGCCTAAAAGTAAATACTATTACAAGGTCTCTATCAATGGAAAAGATAATTATTTTTTAGACACTACCTTTGGAGATATTGAACAAGGTTACCTCGACAAAGAGCAGTTAGACTGGCTCAGTGAAAATTTGAAGAAAGAACCTGAACGGCCAGCGCTAATCTTCATGCATCATCCTATTGCAGGTACATCTCTAAAACATATGCGTTTTAGTGTTTTACAAAATGGATCAAAGTTACTGCAAATTTGTAAAAAGGGAAATGTAAAAGGCTTTTTCTCGGGACACATACATTTTCCCACGACCTATTTAACAGAAGGTATACTAAATGGAGTTGCCGACTCAACTGCATATCATATTGATTGCCGGGAGAAACATCAACATTATGTGAGAGATGCATCCAGTTACAATGTAATTACACTTTCAGATAAAAACGAGATTGGAATTGAAAATAGGTATCTGTATTGGGGACAAAAAATTATAAAGAAAATTGATATTGAGCAAACGGATTTTATTGATCTCAAACCTTTACTGTGATATTCGTATAAAAGTTGTAGTTTTTTGTTTTTTTTAACTGTTGTGTTTACTTATAAGATAAGGAAAACTTCACAGGAAATAAAAGTCTAGTAAATACGAGACAAAATAGTGCCCTGAGGATTTTAGCACATTGCTGGCATTTGGACGGAGTCTATGTAAAACTATGGTTCTGTATTTGAGCACGTGCAATTTGTAAATTATTTTTCCATATATTTATTGAGAATTAGCTTGTAATTAGATAACGAAAAAACCAGTCATGAAGAAAACTTCTGGCTGGTTTTTTAACCTTATATTATTTAATTGTTAACGCAGGATATCAATTAAGTTCTTATTAGCCGCCTGCTTGGCAGGCAATAAGCCAAACACGATACCTACTAACGATGAAACTCCAAAAGCCAACAAGAAGGAACCAAACGTTACAATTGCTTTAAATGGCAATGCTAGTGAGATCAAAGCGGCTGTTCCCCAACCGATTAGAAAGCCAAGTAGTCCTCCAAAAACCGTTAACATAATTGCCTCAAGTAGAAACTGCAACATAATTGAACGTCCAGAGGCACCAACTGCTAGGCGAATTCCAATCTCCTGTGTTCTTTCGGAAACTGAAATATACATCATATTCATAACTCCAATTCCAGCAATGAAAAGAGAAATACCAGCAATTGCGCTAATGAAATATGTCAATGAACTAATGACTTTGGAAATACCGCTAAGTAAAGAACCCATATCGGTATATTCATAACTGCCTGCTTTTCTGCTGGAGCCATTTTTCTTGAGAAAAGAAACAATTTTCTTAGATGCATTCGATACTTTAACCCCTTTGTTGAAAGTTAATTTAATCGTACTTCCGTTTTGCGCGGCTGTGGAGTATAAGTATGTTTTTTGCGGTAATAAAAAGTCTACATTATAATCGTCAGAAGCCTTGGTAAAGATGCCCACAATTTTATACGTGTTGTCACCAACCGATAATGCTGATCCCAGTGCATTTTCTTCCGTTCCATATTCCTTAATTGCCAGTTTTTTATTTAACAAAGCAACCTGATTGTTAACTTCATTGTCACTTTTTGTTATGTTATGACCCGTACTGATATCATAATGTTGATTTGCTCCCTTTACCAGCGAAAGCGTCGCTGTACGGTTATCATTTCCCATGGTCACTGTGTTGCTGATATTTTTAGTATCACGTTTGAATTTAACAGCTGAGAGCGTTGCACTGAAGTTGCTCCTGATTTGTTCTAGGTCATTTTCACTGAATCCTTGGGTTGCTGCTGTACTATCATTAGGGTAGTAGTTAATCTCAGTTGTTTGTTTACCTGTATTAGTTGCTTGTAGTTCTTTTAAAATCTTTGCTTTGACTCCATTTCCTAAGGCTATAATAGTAATTACTGCTGCAATTCCAATGACGATCCCAATCATTGTTAAAAAACTTCTCTTAGGGTTTACTCTCAATGATTGCCACGAAGTTTTTAATAGTTCGATAAAAAGCATTAAGCATTCACCTTCTTATCTGATAAAATCCGGCCATCTAAAATCTGAATGATTCTTTCACTTTGGAGGGCAACTTTCTCATCATGCGTTACCATAATAATCGTAGTCTTATTTTTTTGATTCAATTCTTTGAACAGCGTCATTATTTCTCGTGATGTTTTACTGTCAAGTGCGCCGGTTGGCTCATCCGCAATTAAAAATTGAGGATTGGTGACAATTGCACGAGCAATAGAAACCCTTTGTTGCTGGCCGCCGGATAGGTTTGTTGGTTTTTTTTCACTGGCATCTGGCAATCCAACAGCTTCAAGGACATCTTTTACTTGTTCTTTTATGGCTTTTCTCTTTTCGCCAGCATACAAAAGTGGCAATCCGACATTGTCTGCAACAGTGAGTGTATTGATCAGTTTAAAATTTTGAAAAACAAAACCAACATTTTGATTACGCAATTTGGAAAATTGTGTACGTGTGTATTCATGGATAGGGTGATTATAGTAAAAATATTCGCCTTTAAATTCATCATCTAAAAAGCCGATGATATTGATCAGGGTTGATTTTCCAGAACCGGACTGCCCCATAATTGAAACAAATTCTCCCTCTGAAATTGAGAGATTGATATCGTGAAGGACATGAAAAGAAGAGTCACCTTGCCCATAGAATTTATTAACATTTTTGATATCAATCATCTGTATCTATCCTTTCGCCCTGTTTCAATGCACTATTTGGATTAGCGACAATTTTTTGACCTGCTTCTACACCCGAATCTACTAAGAAATATCCATTTTGTACATGCCCGTTGACCTTCTGTTTAGTCACATGGTTTTTCTTCACTAAATAGACTTGTCCATTCTTGACACTTCCTTCAGGAAGACGCAACTGTGAAGTCGGAACTGCAATTTTGACTGTCTGTCCATCCAGAAAATCTGCATCTAAAGATGCTTCGAATTGATATTTAGCATTGTTGGCTTTGCTATCAGTTGCGGGAACTTTTGAAAGGTATGAGATTGTTACATTGGCTTTTTGACCGGTTGCTGCTGCAGTCACATTGATACTCTGACCGACCTTTATTTTATTATAGTCGTATTCGGATACTTCGCCGCTAATATTTAAATCATTGCTGACTAAAGTAATCTCTGCCTCGCCGGTTTTACTGTAATCCAATTGTACTATTCCGGAATATGGTGCTGTTAAAGTGTTGTCAACTTTAGTATTGGCCTGTTGCAATTTATTTTGTGCCTCTGTTTGATCTGCCTGTGCATCAGTTAAGTCGTTCTGTGCCTCTGTTTGCTGTTTTTGCAGATCGGAATATCCTTCGTCGTCAGAAGTTAACTTCTGTAACTGAATTTTACTGGAATTAACTTCTTGTTGTGCTTCCGAAACTGTTCTTTTGGCTTTGTCAACCTGTGATTGCAGTGAAGTCACCGTTTCTTGTTCATCGGTATCATGTGTTGTCAATAATTGCTGTCCCTCTGTTACCGAGTCACCATTTTTGACGAAAACAGTTTGAACTTTTCCTTGAGGATTTGTTAGCAACTGTGATTTTTGCGCCTGAACGCTTCCGCTCAATGTTAAATCAGATGCCTTTGTCACACGGTAGATTGAATATTTTTGTGTTTCTGAATTGGTGGCGCTCTGTTGATGCTTTTTTGCTATGTAAACTGCTCCCAACAGTATTAACAAACAAAGAATTACACTTGAACCAATAAGTATATTTTTCTTTTTCATGAAATCGCAATCTCCCTTTTTTCAGCCTAGTTAAAATAGTTTTATTACCCAATGAATCCAAAAGCATACTTAATTAATAGCCAGATAACAATAAATACTGGAAAAAGTTTCTTTTTGGCCGTAAAACGGGTTACCAAATAACTAATGAAGAAAACTTCAGAAATAGTAAAGGGATCAAGAATATAAAAAAAAGCCGCTAATGGCTTAGATTCTGCTCCCGCGAAAGCTTGAATACTGGTATAGCCTTTTTCATTAAAACCAAAGAGTAGTGTACAAATTGTTGTAAATATAGTGGATAAAACATTAGGAACATTTCCGATTAAACCTATTTTGTAAAGCTCACTCTTGCTAAGTTCTAAATTAAAAATAAGTTTAAGAATGAAAAACAAGACAAAAAAACCTAACAGCGAAAATAAAAAACCTACAACTGTGCCTGCCGAGACAAGTGCTCCCATAATTAAATGGTTGATTTGAAGCCCATGCATATTAGTTTTTAAACCTAATAAGAACCCTGAAACTGCAAACAAAATGGCCAGTTCAAAAAATGCTGGCCACTGTTTTTTATCAGAACGTAAAAAAGTAAATAAGTCATCAATTTTTCCAAAAACAACATCAGCAATTAACAAAACTTTTCCCCCTAAATAATAAAGCCGCAATCAAAATCATATAATTAACATTCAAATTAAGCCTTCACTCAATATGGACTGCTAACATGTCTATGTTCGCAATGTAACATAAAAAGTGGATGTATGTCTATAATTGTTTGTAATAATCTAAATGTTTAAATTTGATATTTGTTCCTTTATAATTGAAATATAGTTTATTTTACTGAATTTTAAGTGTCGAAAATGACGAATTAATCAAAGCTTTTGCTTATAGTTTCAAATACTTTTATCACAAAAAGATATTCTGTGATAATGTTTCTTTCTTTTTGTCAATGCCTTAAAGAAGGTCTGACTTATTGTATGTAATTGACAATTGATTCGAAAACACATCGAAATGTATATTATTTTTAGGAGAGGGCGTATTAAGTTGGAGATAGCCTAAAATATAAAGCCGAGCTACATAGAAAAAACCAGGTACAACAAAAACTTGTAAAAGGCGATGCTGCTTGATGGGAATATGGTATAAGTCGGTAAAATTCGAATACTAATCCCAAAATATGAACATAGTGACTACGTTGCTGTGAGTCGTTCGAAAGTAGGCAGAAAACTTTGACTCGTGGAGTGCGTTTGCACAAAATAGATAAGTAGATTAGATCAAGAAAACATTAAGTTATGTGAGGTAAGAAAATTGGAAAATGAATTTTGGCGGAATTTGTATGACGAAGCAGTTGCTAACTGCAATGAGAGAAAGATTTCAGATTCTATTTTTGTTGGAAGTGTGTCTGCGGTGATTTTTACTGAAAAAGGAAATATTTACGGGGGTGTTTCTATTGATACAGCTTGTTCTATGGGATATTGTGCAGAACGGAATGCGATTGGAAGCATGTTGACGGCGGGGGAATCTGCTATTAACAAACTAGTTGCGGTACGAAATAAAGAAATTCTAATGCCTTGCGGTGTTTGTAGAGAGTTTCTTATGCAGTTAGGGAAGAAAAACAGAGAAACAGAAATTCTTGTAAGTTTGAGTCCTTTAAGAGTGGTGAAGTTGGGAGAGTTGTTGCCTTATTATTGGAATAAATAGAGAATTTTGATTATTTTTCACGAGCTTCATTTCTAGTTGATAGTTATTATTAAATATTTGAATAGATAGCTTTTCACGATGCTTTTTTAGTTGTATTGAAGTTAGTAAATAAAAGAGGCTTACAGCACAGATAATTAATTGTGCTGTAAGTCTCTTTTATTTTAACTATGGTTAAATATCAATAAATTAATATTTTATTAGGACTTTTAGTTGTGTAAAATCATTTTAAAGAACGTTTAATAAAGTTTTTAGCTCGTTGAGTTGTCGGATTAGTGAAAAAAGTTTCCGGATCATTATCCTCAATGATTTCGCCATCCAGCATAAACAAAATTCTATCTGAAACTTCTCGAGCAAAACCCATTTCATGTGTAACGATAACCATTGTTTTTCCTTCTTCGGCTAGTTCCTGCATAACCTCTAGGACGTCACCTACCAATTCGGGATCCAACGCAGATGTTGGTTCATCGAATAACATAATTTTAGGATTCAAGGCCAAACTACGGGCTATAGCAACTCTTTGCTTTTGCCCACCGGACAAATTGTCTGGGTAAGCATTAGCTTTAGCACTCAACCCAACTTTTTCCAGCATAGCCATTGCAACCTCTCTAGCCTCTGATAAGGACATCTTTTTAACTAAACGTAGGGGTAAAACGATGTTATTTAAGACATTTTTTAATGGGAAGAGATTAAAAGATTGAAAAACCATTCCGATTTCTTCGCGCAAATTACGTAAATTATAGTTTGGTGCTAGTGTGTTTTCGCCTTTATAGATTATTTCACCGCTGGATGGCACCTCTAGTTGATTGATACATCTCAAAAGTGTACTTTTTCCCGCACCAGATGGTCCTAGGATGCAAGTTACCGTTTCAGCTTCAATTGCAACGGAAATATTTTTTAAAATAGGCTGTTCAGGTACATAGGATTTATCGCAATGTTTTATTTCGAGTAGAGCCATAGCAGAGTTCCCCCTATTTTTTTAAGTTAAATTTATTTTCAATGTATTTTTGCAAAAGCATCAGAATACTTAGTAAAGCCAAGTAGAATAGTGCCAGAACACTGTAAGTATTGACATAGTCAAAATTTATTGAAGCATAATTCATAGCTTGCTGAGTCATTTCTTTGACAACAATTACAGTAAGCAAGGAAGTATCTTTGACAGACATAATAAATTGATTACCTAGTGCAGGCAGAGCACTCCGAAAAGCAGGGGGAATTACTAAATGGACTAGTATATGGACATTTGACATTCCTAAAGAAAGTCCGGCTTCTCGTTGCCCAGGATCAACTCCCATCAGTGCTCCTCGAACAATTTCTGAAATGAATGCTCCAGAATTAATGGCGATGACAATGATGCCAGCTATATTACTGGGTAAATCAAAGTTGAATATTTTTGGAAGAACAAAGTAAACGTATAACGCTTGTACGATTACGGGAGTACCACGAATGACCCAAACGTAAACTCCACTGATGGTTTTGGCAAATTTATTATTTGATTGCAAGGCAAATCCAGACAAACATCCAATAATAAAACCGATAGCAATACCGGTTATTGCTACGAGTAAAGTGATTTTTAGGCCCTCAAAAAGTAGAGGTACCAGTGTGTGCATGACTTGAGATGAAAACATTATAATAACAGCTCCTTCATTGGGTATCAGAATATAAAGACTTGGTATTTTCACTCCTGGTCAATAAGTTCTACTCCGTCCATTTCTTATCCAATTTGTTAAGAGTTCCATTGTTTTTCAAAATTTTTAAGGCTGCATTGAAGTTCTTTTTATACTTGCTGTTTTTTGTCAACCCTATGGCATAAGGGGATTGGCTCTTATCAAACTCTTTCCCGACAGCTTTTAAATTACTCTTTTTGTGGACTCTGAAATAGTAGGAACAATTGGGTCCATCTTGGATAACGGCATCAACTTTACCTTGTTTGAGAGCTTCAAGAGCTCCGCTTATTTTGTCATATGGTTGAATAGTTGAACTAGTTAGATGTTTAGATGCATATGTGTGTGAGGCAGTTCCCTTTTCAACTGCAACTACCTTGCCTTTCAACGTATGGACGCTAGTAATACCTGTTTTCTTGGTTTTGTTTATCATTACCATTAAGCCAGATTTAAAATAGGTGGTACTGAATGACATGACCTTCTTACGTTCACTAGTAGCACACAATGCTGCAGCGACAACATCAAGCTTTTTTTCAGAAATTGAAGTAATTAATGGTGCGTAATCTTCAACTTGGATGTTGTTTTTGATTTTATAGCCTAAAATATTTTGCAGTTTGTTCAATAAGTCAATATCATAACCGATTAATTTTTTCCCGCTAGCATCATAATAAGAAAATGGTGCAAATACTCCAGAAGTTCCAACCCTCAGAGTCACATCCTTCATCGAGCCTCTCACATTTTTAGTCGTAATTTCTTTTTTTGCTGAACTTGCTTTGGCTGAATTGCTATTAATATCTAATGCAAAAACCCCTGTTGAAATAAGAGTAATAATCAAAATGAACTTTAAAAACGAACTAGTTTTTCCTTTATGCATATTATTCCATCTCCTGTTCTTTCCTTATACTTTTGTGACGTGCGACTAACGATGTCACATATTGTAACATTAAAAATAGATGAGATAAAATGGAATAATTTTATATTTTAAGGTTTAAAAAAAGATGAACAACTTTGATATATGCACTATTATGCTTTTAAATGCCGGTTTAACAGCTTTTTATGCAAATAACCAATTTTAAAGTGCAAATTGACTAGTATAAATAGATAGTTTTTTAGTGGATTATATTAAGATACTATGAAATTCAATAGCAAAAAAAGTAAATTCTTGTGTGAAACTTTGATATGCAGGGAAAAATGAATGATATTCTCTCGTGAAAAACAGTTGTTTTTAACTGATAACAGTTTATAAAAAAGTTGCTTATTATAATAAATAAGCACCAAAAACAGCACTATAGCAGCATCGATGTAGTTGTTTTCAATAAAAGGGTCCCCTATAATTACCACATGTTAAAAAATATGACATAGACAAAAGGGGATGAGTCAATGAGCGGTAAACTATTTGTTTTCTCGCTAAAGCAGCATGTTGGAACAAGTGCGCTGCCGCAGGTTTCGACCGGTGATGAAGTCCAAAGGGGGCAATTGCTTGCTGCCACGCCAAAAGAACATTTGGGTAGTTCTATCTACAGCAGTATAGCGGGGACCGTGACATCAGTTACAGATAAGCAAGTCGTGATTCGAGCAGAAGGGCCCCAGAAACAGGAATATCAGAAAATTCCGGAAAATGATCCTTTACAAATGATTAAAACAGCTGGAATTGTTGGGTTAGGTGGCGCAGGTTTTCCCACATACATGAAACTTAAAGGTTTGCAGCCAGAAGGAACATTACTGATTAATGCCGCAGAATGTGAACCGATACTTTTTCATAATATGGAGAGAATTAAAAACAACGCGGCAGAAATTATAAAGGGTATTGAACATGTGATGGACATAATAAAAGCCGAGAACGCGATAATTGCTATTAAGGCTAAACATAAGGAGGAGATAGAATCTCTTAAACAAGCTGGTCTTGGGAAAAAAATTAGAATTCAGACATTGCGCGATTTGTATCCAATGGGAGAAGAACGAGCAATTATCCGAGACTCTCTTGGAGTCCTGCTAGATGTTCATGATTTACCTAGTAAGATTAATGCCCTGGTTTTAAATGTTGAAACTGTTTTCCGCATATATGAAGCGATTGAATTACGCAGGCCCATGATTTCTAAAGATCTTACCTTAGCTGGACGTTTAAGCAGGAATGATAATGTAAAAGTATTATTAGACATTCCTTTAGGTGAAGTGATTTCAGATATTCTTGAAACATATGCTCCTGACTATCTGCCATATGGCGAGTTAATTGAAGGGGGGCCGTTTACAGGAAAGTCTGTAAAAAGAAATGCCCCAATCATAAAAACGACCAATGGTATTCTGGCAACCATTCCTTTTCCTCAGGAGAAACGAAAACTTGGGTTATTGGTTTGCGCATGCGGTGCTGATGAAGAACGAATGAAAGAAATAACTAAAAAGATGGGAACGACATTTACTGGTGTAGAGTACTGCAAAAATGCAATTAAACTAGAAAACGGACGATATAAATGCGTTAATCCGGGTGAATGCCCAGGACAGGTTGAAAAAGTTTTGAAGTTAAAAAAATCAGGTGCAGATGCGTTGCTAATTGGTAATTGTTCAGATTGTAGTAATACTGTTATGACGATTGCTCCAAAGTTAAAAATTCCGGTTTATCACACCACAGATTTTGCGTTACGCAGTGCTGATTTTCCTGTTGTTCGAAAACTAAAAAAAGATCAAGGAGTGTATTAAATATGTCAATCACGCAAGAAACATTAAAAAAACATATGAAAGATCCTGCTATATTATGCTGCTTAACCCAAAAAGGAACCGTTATAGGGGCTGAAGAATTAGAGGATCCTACTATTTTTCCTGATATGATAGAATCCGGCTTAATGGAAGTGACAGAAGATGGATTACTGATTGAAGATGTAGTTGGTAAAACATTAGCAGATGATGCTGACGCATTAAAGAGTATAACTGCAGATATGTTAGTAGAACCTGTGCTACCTGAAATTGAAAATAAACCAGTTAAGCCGGTAACGCAAAAAAATAAAACGGCAATTACAGATTCAACAATAAAAGACAATATTCACTTAGAAATTAATGAGTTGAAAGGACTTTCGCTCGATCTACCTGCAGGTTTTTCATTAGGGCAGATTGTAGATTCGGGCTCGTCAAATGAAACCGATGAAACGATTGAAGATATCGATAAGGGAGAACTGACACATTTTGAATATAAGGTAAACGAGGTAAAAATAGGCCATGAATCTTCTTTTGAAAATGGAGTTCTAACAGTTAATGAAAATAAAATCGCTGACAGTCTTAAAATTCCTCTAGTTAAAAAGGTTTCAATTGATGTAATTAAACCTGAGGAACGCCATGTATATACTGAAACAATTATGGATGTTGTACCAATTGCCACAAAAGTAGAAGGTGTATTGGGAGAAGGAACTTCCAATATTTTAAAGGGTGCAGTTTTTATGCTGACTGGAATTGATGAAGCAGGGATCCAAATTCACGAATTCGGTTCTTCGGAAGGATTTTTAGATGAAAAAATGGCTTTTGACCGCCCTGGAGCTGCGGATGAAAAAGATATCATTATTCGGGTACATGTTGTCATTGAAGAAAACACTGGAATGGAGCGCCGCGGACCATTTGCGGCTCACTCAGCTTTAGATGTAATAATGCAAGATGTGCGTGATAGTTTGAAAAAAGTACGCGAAACACCGAACGCAACCTATCATTATCAAGACATTTATCGCAAAGGTCGCCCTAAGGTGGTATTAGTCAAAGAAATCATGGGACAAGGGGCCATGCATGACAATGTTTTAATGCCAACTGAACCAGCTGGTGTCTTAGGAGGTCAAAAAAATGTTGATCTAGGAAATGTCCCGGTAGTTTTAACACCTAATGAAGTTCGAGATGGAGGGATTCATGCACTGACTTGTATTGGACCAGCTACCAAGGAGATGACGCGGCATTATTTCAGGGAACCACTTGTACACGCGCTAGCTGACGATGAAGAGCTCAATTTAATGGGTGTTGTATTCATCGGTAGCCCTCAAGTGAACGATGAAAAAATGTATGTATCACGGCGCTTGGGTCGTACTATCGGAGCAATGGATGTTGCTGGTGCAATTGTTACAACTGAAGGTTTTGGGAATAACCATATTGATTTTGCTGCCAATATTGAAGCGATCGGAAAACAAGGAGTTCCGGTGGTTGGGGTTTCATTTTGTGCCTATCAAGGGCAACTGGTAGTTGGAAACCAGTATATGGACGCTATGGTTGAAATTAACAAAGATGCAGAAGGTTTTGAAAATGAAATTGCTGCCTACAGTTCGATTGCTGAAGAGGATGCAAATCGGGCAATTTTAATGTTGAAAACAAAAATGGCAGGTATCCCAATTGAAGCTCCTGAACGTAAATGGGATGCATCGATTATCAATGCAAATCAAACCATTACGAATGAAAGTGTAGAGTGATTTGAATGGAATTAGAAGAGCTAGTAATTAAACCAGTAGTTACAAATGGGAAAATAGTTGCTGTATCAGAAATAGGAGTCAAAGTTGATATCAAGGGGCGGATGGGTTCAATTACAATTCCGCTGCGTTCAGTGATCACTAATAAAAAGTTAGAAGTTGGCCAACTAGTTAAATTTTATTTTAGCTATATGCAAGTTCAATAGGAGGCAGAATTATGATGAAATTAACAACAGCTGTAGGATTAAAATCAGAAATTTTTGTACCCAACACACCACCTGCTGTATGGAGCCCTTTAACCAAACCTTTAGCAGAATGCCGCGTTGCCTTTGCAACTGCTGGCGGAATTCACAAAAAAACACAAAAACCTTTTAATTTATCCGGAGACTCCACATATAGAATCATAGAATCCGATACTCCATCAGACGAGTTAATGGTAAGTCATGGTGGTTTTGATAACTCAGATATTAATAAAGATGTTAATGCTATGTTCCCAATTGACCGCCTGCATGAGCTTGAAGCAGATGGCTTTATAGGTAGTGTTGCTCCGCAATTATTTGGTTTTATGGGTGGTGGTGGCAACGTTAAAAACTTTAAAGAAAAAGTTGGGCCAGAAATTGCTGATTTGCTAAAAAAGGAACACGTCGACGTTTGCATAATTACTGGTGGGTGCGGAACTTGTCATCGTTCAGCTACAATTGTTGAACGAGCTATTGAAGCGAAAGGAATTTCCACTTGTATCATTGCAGCTTTACCACCGATTGCCCGTCAGCAAGGGGCGCCCAGAATTACTGCTCCGCATGTGCCAATCGGATCTAATGCTGGCGAACCTAATAATATTAAAATGCAAACCTCGATCTTAAAAGATACACTGCATTTTGTTGAAGATGCTGAATCTTTTGGTTCATTGAAAGTATTACCATATGAATATCGTCACAATGTTTAATTGTGTTCCAATTTATGTGCATATTTTCGATACTTCGAAGGCGACGTTTGATAGACTTCTTTAAAACTTCGGTAGAAATAAGTTTTATCAGAATAACCTAATTCATGACTAATATCTTCAATCTTTAGATTAGTATTTAACAGGAAATCAATAGCGCGTGTCATTCGGATATTGGTAATGTGTTCGGAAAAAGTCATTCCAGTTTCTTTTCTGATTAAAGCTGATAAATAGTTAGGGTGAATATAATAAATTTTCGAAAGCTTTTCCAATGATATATTTTGAAAATTAGCACGAGTATAACGAATGATATCACCAACTAAGATGTGATTTTCCATCGATGTATTTCTGATGTTTAAAAACTCGTCAATGACACCATGCAGGCGGGCTATCAGTAAGATAAAACTTGACTCGCATAATGCTTGATTATAGTCATCGTTCGTTACTGCCATTAAAATTTGTAAAACCAGAAATAAACGATATTCGCAAATTGGTGTTTCGAAAAATAAGTAATTGCTTTTGTCAAATTTAGAATGCAGTGCAGCCTGGAAAAAGTTATAAAACAGAGGATAGTTTCTCATGCTATCAATAACGTTTTTAGAAAAAAAGGAGTTTTTAAAACATAAGGTCAGAACCTCAGTGTTTTCGGTTTGTTCCTGATAAAGAATATAAGTATAGGGGTTTGCAATGATGAAACTTCCTTCATTACAAGGGATGCGCTTGCGATCTAGTGTAAGTTTTATGGCTCCTTTCATAACATAAAGAATTCTAAAAAAAGGTACTTTATAACTTAACTTTTTTGGGATTTTTGTACCTACAAAAGCAAAATTATAAGAGAAAGAATTAGTTTGAAAATCTATCAATTTTTTTTCGATAGTGTTTTCATCATAAAAGTAAGAAAAATTAACCCAATCAGCTGCATTAGTTTCGATTTTTTGGAAGAAAAATTTCTTCATATAAAATCACCCACCGTAATTTTAGGATGATTATAGGCTTATTACTTCAAAAATGCAATTTGGGGAAAGAGGGGGATATATTGTACTTTGAACGTACAATTTCGGCCATTGATTCACACACGGCTGGAGAGTCAGCCCGCTTGGTTATTAGTGGAATGCCACCCATGAAAGGGTCGACGATTGCTGAAAAAAGAGAGTACATGCAAAAAAAATATGATACTTTGCGATGTGCGATTATGCATGAACCGCGCGGGCACAAAAACATGTTTGGGGCCATTTTGTTAGAATCAACAGAAGATGCAGCTGACTTTGGCATCATCTTCATGGATAGTCAAGGTTATCTAAACATGTGCGGGCACAACACGATTGCTGCGGTGACGATTATTATTGAGACGGGAATGGTCGATCTCTTACCCCAAAAAAATTATCAAATGAAGAGGATTACTTTGAGTACCCCTGCCGGTCTAGTCAAGGCCGATGCCGAAATTGTTTCAAATAGGGTAAAATCCGTTACTTTTAAGAATGTAATATCTTTTTTATATAAACGAGATCAAGTTCTGATATTACCTGGAATAGGTGAAATTTACTATGATATTTCGTTTGGAGGGAGTTTCTTCATTTTGGTTGATGTAGCACAGATGCCGTTTGAAATACAGGCAGCAGAAGCAGCAACGATTATTAAGTGGGGATTGAAAATTCGAAATTTAGTTAACAATAGTGTTAGTATTCAACATCCTGTTTTAAAGCATATTAAAACCGCCGATCTTGTAGAATTTTATCAAGAAAATTTATCAGGTGAAGTAATCAAAGTTAAAAATGTGGTTGTTTTTGGGAATGGACAAATTGATCGTTCACCTTGTGGTACAGGCACTAGTGCTAAAATTGCAATTCTAGCAGCACAAAATAAATTGAAATTGGGACAGACACTGATTAATGAAAGTATTTTGGGAACGAAGTTTCAAGGCAAGTTTGTGCAGCGAGCTGAAATAGCTCCTGGTGTAGCAGGGGTTATTCCAGAAATCAAGGGGAGCTCGTTTATTACAGGGTTTAATCGGTTTGTTATTGATCCAGAAGACCCCTTAAAAAATGGATTTGAACTTTAAATAGACTGAATGCATGTTAACACCGCTGTAAATCGCTGTAATTACGATACACCAATTTAATATAGTAAGTTTAGGAGCTGAGAGAATGAGGTTAACAGAAACAGGGTATAGTGCAGCAGAAATTAAAAAACTTGTATCAACTTACATGATGGAAACCTATGAACGTTTTGATTTTGTTGCGGAAACTGCTAAGGGAATGTATCTTTATGATGAAAACGGGGATAAATACTTGGATTTTTATGGAGGAGTGGCTGTTAACAGTGTTGGGAATTCGAATGAAAAGGTTGTAGCGGCTGTTCAAAATCAAGTGAAAGATATTTCGCATACATTTAATTACCCATATACAATTCCACAAGCAATTTTGGCCCAAAAGATATGTACTACAATCGGCATGGATAAGATTTTTTATCAAAACTCTGGAACAGAAGCGAATGAAGCAATGATTAAGCTTGCGCGTAAATATGGTACTGATAATTTTGGTCCGAATAAATTCCATATAATTTCCGCGAAACAGAGTTTTCATGGACGAACATTCGGTTCACTTTCCGCTACTGGCCAGCCGGGGACCGCTAATCAAATTGGTTATGGTCCCATTGTACCCGGTTTTTCATATGTGGATTTCAATAATTTAGATGCCCTTATAAATGCTTATAATGAAGATACTATTGGGATTATGCTGGAACCGATTCAGGGAGAAGGTGGGATTTATCCTGCAACACAAGCTTATCTCAGGGGTGTCCGTGAATTTTGCGATGAAAAGCATATTTTATTGATGTTAGATGAAGTGCAGACTGGTTGGGGACGTACCGGCGAAATTATGGCTTATATGAATTACGATATTAAACCGGACATTGTGTCGATGGCTAAAGCTATGGGGGGCGGAACGCCTATTGGTGCAATATGTGCGAGTGAAAAAGTGGCAAAAGCCTTTACTATGGGGTCCCATGGGTCAACATATGGTGGCAGTCCGTTGTGCTGTGCTGCTAGTTTGGCGGCTGTTAGTGAAATAGTCGATCGTGATTTATCATCTAATGCTAAAAATGTTGGAAAGTATTTCATGAAAAAACTAGCGGGGTTGCAAGGTGTTAAAGAGGTTCGCGGAATGGGATTGATGATTGGTGTAGAATTTGAAAAGCCTATTGCAAATGATATTAAACATTATGGAGTCAAACATCATTTACTAGTTACTGCGATTGGTAAGAAAGTGATACGAATGGTACCACCTTTGATTGCGAGTGAGAAAGACTGTGATATTGCTTTCGAAGTGTTGCAAGAAGCTGTTAAACAGATTGCATAACAGCTAATCTAAGATATTGTCAGATAATGTGGAATGTGTCCTGAATTAAGAGTGGGAAAATTTGTGATAGCAAATTTTCCCACTCTTTTTGTGTAAAAACAGAAATGCCTTTGCTTAAATAATATTAATTTCCAGCTTGGTCCTACTTTTTTGAAAAAGATTTTGTGGAAACGAATAAAAATATTTGCGCTATGTTGAAATGCGATAGATATTATTTCCGACTTAAAACAGCAGATTATATAGTTTTAGTGATATTTATGTTTTATATGTTATGTTTTGTCACATTTAGCCAAAAAATAAAGGATATTTATCCTTTTAAGTTATTTGTTTTTTTTTGATTATGATTAATATATGTAATATAACATAACATGGTGTTGTGTTTGCTGTAGAGATGATCTGAATTGAGGAGGTTGGTTATATGAAAAGTGTAATAGATCCTAATGCTAATCAGGTATCAGAAAATTACAGTGTAAATAATTCGGCTGTATCAGAACGTTACTGGTGGAAAGTGGTGGCTCTCTGTTTCACTGGATGGATTTTGATTTATGCTGATCGTACCATCTTGAATCCGGTAATGCCGGAAATTGCTAAAACATTTCACATTAATAATGCTCAGTTAGGTTTGATAAGCAGTGTCTTTTTCCTAGCATATACATTGTTACAAATGCCCTTTGGAATTTTGGCTGATAAGATCGGTAAAAGGATAATGATTACCTTTGGTTTTATTTTATTTGGGGTAATGACATTTTTATCAGGGATTGTCAGTGCATTTGGTATTTTTCTTATTGTTCGTGCAATCGCTGGTTTGGGCGAGGCAAGTTACTATGGGCCTCAGTATGCACTGTCTGGTGAAGTGATTCCAATTTCTAAACTGACCTTGGGTACTGCAATTATAAATAGTGGCATGGCCTTTGGCTCTTCAGGTGGGTATCTTCTCTCGAGTTATTTGGTCCTTCAACATCATCATCATTGGAGTTTGCCATTTTTTATAATTGCAATACCGACCATCATTGTAGGACTGCTTTTTATGACATTAAAAGAAAAAAATAATAGCTCAAATAAAAACTTTAAAAATACGGCTTCAGTTACTGAAAAAGTACCTCAAAATCAAATTAGAGATATATTTTTGAATCGAAATTTGATACTAGCGTTTTTCTTATGTTTTTGCTCGATATATGCTTATTTTGTAGTTCTAACTTGGTTACCGCAATTTCTTGAAGTTGAACGTGGATTTAAGGGAACATCTGTTGGATTTATTTCATCACTGGTTCCATGGGCATCCATTCCTGGAGCATTAATTTTTGCTAAGTTATATGACAAATATCAACATACAAAAATTTTGATTTGGATCTTAATTCCCTTGGCAGTAGTTTCGCTGTTACTGATCGGCTTTACCCATTCACATATAGTGTTAATAGTTTCATTAATTATTTATGGTCTATCGGGTAAGCTTGCAATTGATCCAATTTTGATTTCTTTTGTGACTAAACAAGCTGGCAAAGTTCGTTTATCAACTACTCTATCAGCTTATAATTTCATAGGTATGTCTGGTTCGGTGTTGGCTCCTTATTTTACAGGCTGGTTATCAGATAAATTTGGCAGTATGACAGTTGGTTTCTACCTAGGTTCAGTATTGTTGTTGATCGGTGGGTTGGCATTTTTAGCTACAAATGATGTTAATCGGAAAGCTGTTGTTCATTAACGCTAAAAAACAAATTATTTTTTATGAAAGAGGTTGATGTTATTTTGAAAGAAATTGCTAATATTGCTGTTATTACTTTTCATGCTTTTTGGGGTAAGAAGCAAAAAAATTTAAATCGTATTCTTGACTTGATTGAAAGCAGTGCAAGACGCGGAGCTGATTTTATTCTTCTTCCAGAGATGGCTTTAACAGGGTATGATGACCAGCCGGATAAAGCGTTAGAGGAAAAGATGCAATTTAAGTTATCAGAGACGATCCCTGGCCCAGCAACAGATAAAATCAGTGAAATAACCAAAAAATATCATGTTTATGCTTTTGTCGGTATGCCAGAAAAAGATGATAAAACAGGGTTGATCTATAATTCAATGGCTATTTTTGGGCCAAAGGGGTTAATTGGCAGTTATCGAAAAATGCATTTGCCGGGTTTGGAGCCTAATTGGGCGGCACGAGGCGATTCTCCTTATATAATCCAAACAGAATGGGGTCCAGTGGGCTGTGCAATTTGTTATGATACATGGGCATTTCCTGAACTGATGCGTTTTTACGCAGCTGAGGGTTGCCGTTTATATATCAATATTACAGCTACTTCGAAAATCAGGGGTAAATACTTAGCTAATACTAATATTGAAGCTGGTGTGATTCGCGACTGCATTTATGTGGCTTCTGCAAATTTAGGGGGGAAGGATCTCTATAATGACTTTTGGGGTGGCAGCAGTATAGTAGGGCCAGGCCAAGATACTTTAGAAGCTTATTATTACATCGGGGGCAAATATACCGATCTACAGGCAAATGAAACAAAAGTAAATCTAGCGACTATAGATTTATCACTAGCTTCCCGTTACATCTATAATCCTAATCCGTTGCTTGAAAACAAAACTGATTTTCGGCCGGATATATATGCAAAAATGTATCAAAAGCTAGAAAAAAGTTATTCTAAAAAGAATTATCTCTGAAAAAATTACTATTTCAGTACGGATGATCAATGGTTTTCGGCTGATGCAGAATAAATCAATTGCTATGGAAAAAAATGGGCAAATACTGTATTCTAAGGAAGGTCTTTTGCCATTAGAAATGTTTTAATGGTATTAATTTAGATGAAATTTACAAAAGTTGGTTAGGTTGTGTGTTGTGTGAATAAATTAAATAATAAAAAAAATTGTATTTTGATTTTTTCAACTGTGATTCTGGGTGTAATAGCTGGGTTCAGTTCGTTATTTCTGAGTTTATTATTGGATGGAGTAGAACGAGTCTTTCTCGGCTTCCAAGAAAGTGCTGCAAATCCGGCGTCGCTGGAAGTTATGCCAGTTCATCGCTTATTATCAGTTTTCCTTGGAGGAATAATTGCAGCGGTTATCTGGTGGGCGTTGCGAACAAGGTTTAAAGCAACTGTTCCGATTAATAAAGCACTCTCTGGTGCCAAAATGCCACCTGTTCAAACAGCAATCCATGTTATGACGCAGATCTTTTATGTAGGTACCGGAGGATCGGTCGGCCGAGAACTTGCACCACGTGAGGCTGGCGCGATGCTTGCACAAAGTTGGAATGGTTTATTGAAAAAAATACATTTAGAATTGTCAGCGGATGATCAAAAACTATTGATTGCTGCTGCTGCTGGGGCTGGTTTTGCAGGAATTTATAGTGCCCCTTTAACAGGTATGTTCTTTTGTGTAGAAATCTTATTGAAAAAAATAACCAAAAAAACTGTTGCTGTTAGTCTTATTATGTCGACGATTTCAATGCTGATCGGAACTCTTGTTAAGGGTTTTGGTCCATATTATTTAGTTGGACAGCAAAAATTCCCATTGGATTTTCTGGTTTTTGTAGTGATTGTTTCGCCATTATGCGGAATAATCGGTTCAATCTTTCGTAAAGCCTTTAAATGGGCTGGAAAGCATCAAACAAAGAACAAAAATATTTTGTGGCAGTTGCCAGCAATAGCGTTGATTACTGGTATAATTTCAATTCCATTCCCACAAATTATGGGAAATGGGCGGGCATTAGCACAATTGTCAATTGATAATCTAAACCAAAAACTTATTTTGGTGTTCTTGATTGAAGCATTGTTAAAGGCTATAGTAACAGTTTTTACTATCAAAGCCGGTGCCGCCGGTGGTACTTTAACACCATCGATCGCGATCGGCGCAGCAGTTGGAACAGTACTTGGACTTGTGTTTCAGTCATTTATGCCCGGTATTATTATTTGGCAATGTGCTTTATTAGGAGCTTGCAGTCTCCTTGCAGCTTCACAGCAAGCACCGCTGATGGCTCTGCTAATGATTATTGAAATCAGTCACTTAGGTTCCTCTTCGTTTTTGGCACTTGGATTAGGTGTGGCTTTATCTGTAGGAATTTCTAAGTTTGTTCTGGTAGAAAAAGCAAAATGATGTCTTCTCTTAGAGATATGAGATATAAGTTTTATTTTTGGAGTAATTTGATTTAAATGTTCTAAACAGAAATTTCCAGTATAAGTTGATATTCAACTTTACTGGTTTTTTTGTGCAAGTATTACTGTTTAAGATGATTATGAAAATTTGTTTGAATTAAGAAACTATGGACATTGCAATAACAGAAGAATGTATAAACGATAATACGAGGTTATGCTAAAAGTAATGATTTGTTGCAGCTGCTGATAATAAAAAGTAAAGTGCTAATACATCTGATTGTAAATTGTTCATGTTATAATGAAAACGTACACAGTTTGAACAGGAAGGAGATTATGCTTATGTATACAATAAAACTAAAAGTATCTTCTTTTGACGCAACTTTTTGGGACGATAAGGGTAAATATTATTTGTCAGGTACAACGAGCAATTCAGAAAAATACAAAGGGGGTATCAGATTTAATATTCGCAAGACAAACATTAGCGATTTAGTAAGGACATCTAGTATAGACTTTACGAATGATCCTAACGATAATGCTGTCGTTAATGGCAACGATGAAGACAAGATAAAGCTTTTTTTTGCTTAGGATATGAAGAATTAAAAATAAACAACTGTAAAAAATGTGGAGCTGTGAACCTCAGCTCCACATTTTTTACAATTGCTTCTGGTATAAGAATAAAAAACTTCATGGCTGTCTTACGATACTATGTCCTTTATCTGTTATCACAATAGCTTCACTATTGTTGATAGGAACCAGGTTTAGTTTGTTCTTGTAAGTCTTAAAGGTTTCTTGAACGGTTTTTGTAAAGGGGGCTTCTATATAATGTGGCAAAGTGTAGAAGTCAACTACATCTAAAGATGTATAGTCCGTAAGAGTGGGAGCAACACTGGGACTGTCCATGATTTTATTGTATTCAATACTGGGTGCTAAAATAATTGCTCCTGCAGATTCACCAATGTAAGGCAAACCATTATTAATTCTTTCACGAATAGGCTGAAGCAGATGTTTGTTTTTAAGCTCTTGCAGCAGGTAAAAAGTATTACCTCCTGCTATAAATAAAATTTTTGCAGATGCTATTTTAGCAAAAGCTTCATTTTCGTCATTTTGGGCAATATCAAATTCATCAATGGTAAAACCTAATATTTCTAGAGCTTTTTTGCCTTCATCGATGTAGCCGGTGTATTCTTCTACTGCGCTTGCAGTTGGGATATAAAGAACCTTTCTATCATCTATTTTAATAGTGCTAATAAATTGTTGAAAAATTGCAGAGGTTCCTGCAAAGTAAGATGTCAAAAAAATTTTTTTCATGAATTGCCAACCTTTCTTTTTACACATCATAACGGCTAAAAAGATTCTTTGCAATTTGTAGAGATTATGAAGGATTGCGTTGGTCTTGTGAACTTCTCGAAGTTTATTAGTGGCGATACCTCTAAGACCAACAGAGCAGATGTATTTTTAATGAGCAGCAACAGTTTTTTGCTGGTAAAATTAATTATGCAGGCGGTTTTTTGAGGAAATATCAGCGAATATTACTTCTTTGCTGAAAATAATTTCAGACTAGACAGTATTTTTAATGTTGCGGAGAATTTACGGATAGTTAAACAATGATGGAGGAATTATGAAAAAGATAGATGAGAATGGAACTGTGAAAAAATATAGAATATCACAGCGGCATCACATGACGATTCATTGGAAGGACTTTATTATTAACGACAATGTTCTCGTCAAAGATGCTAGTTTGAAAGAACGGTCTTCAATTGTGGGTCGTGTAGGGACACTGATGCTTTCTTGCGGAACAGGCGCTTGGCGGGTTCGTGAAGCAATGAATAAGGTATCAAGGGCATTAAAATTAACTTGTTCTGCAGACATTGGGCTGATTTCTCTCGAATTTACTTGTTTTGATGATGAGAGAAGTTATACGCAAGTATTATCGCTCCCTAATACGGGTGTAAATACTGATAAATTGAATGATATGGAACATTTTGTAAATGATTTTGAAACTACCTCTTTTTCGTTAACAGTAAAGCAAGTACATCTTGCACTTGATAATATTCAAAGAAAAACTGGTAATTATTCACCGATAATTGCCGGTATGGCAGCAGCCTTGGCATGCAGTTCTTTTATTTTTTTATTAGGCGGCGGCGTTCCTGAGATGATTTGTTCGTTCGTAGGCGCTGGTATAGGCAATTGGGCTCGCAGTAAAATGAATGCCAAACATGTAACAACCCTTATCAGTATTGCAGTGAGTGTTGCAATTGCCTGTTTAGCGTATCTATGTGTTTTTACATTTTTCAAAGTTTTTTTTCAGATATTGATACAGCATGAGGCTGGGTATATTGGTGCGATGTTATTCGTAATTCCTGGTTTTCCATTTATTACCAGCATACTTGATATTTCAAAATTAGATATGCGGTCTGGTCTTGAACGATTGGCATATGCGATTATGATTACACTTGTGGCTGCATTGATAGGCTGGCTAGTAGCTTTGATGGTTCATTTCAGACCGAGCGATTTTTTGACTCTCGGCTTATCGCCAATGATACTTTTTCTTCTCAGAATACCGGCGAGTTTTTGCGGAGTTTTCGGTTTTTCAATCATGTTTAATAGTTCGCTTAAAATGGCAACTGTTGCTGGCTGTATTGGCGCAGTAGCTAATACGTTGCGATTGGAACTTGTCGATCTGACAACAATACCACCGAGTGCTGCGGCCTTTTTGGGTGCTTTGGTTGCTGGACTGATTGCTTCAGCCATCAATCACTATAATGGTTATCCGCGGATATCGTTGACGGTTCCTTCAATTGTGATAATGGTACCTGGCCTGTACATATATCGAGCGGTTTACAATATTGGCTCTAACGCAATTGGTGTCGGAGCTCTCTGGCTGACTAAGGCTGTTATGATCATTGTTTTTTTGCCCTTAGGACTTTTTGTGGCACGTGTCTTACTGGATAAAGACTGGCGTCATTTTAATTAGAGACTCTAGGCATATTTTTATGAAATATACGGTAAAAATTTTTATGAATCTTCAATGGAACTTTAATTGACAATTTATCAAAAAAAAGACATAATAACGAGTATAAAATTGAATATATTCTTCGGGGCAGGGTGTAATTCCCGACCGACGGTAACAAGCTAAGCGCTTGAAGTCCGTGACCCGCTTTTTGCGGTGGATCTAGTGAAAGTCTAGAACCGACAGTTAGAGTCTGGATGGGAGAAGAAAAAGCAATGATAGTTTATTTGAGTTGCTTTAAATGAACACTGCTTTGTATTGTGAAAATAACAAGAAAGCAGTGTATCTTAAACAATAGATAATTCTTAATGCCCCGCATTTGCGGGGCATTTTTTTGTTGTCTAAAGGAGTGTGAACAGTTATCGAATCACCTGAATTTTTTATGAAAACAGCTTTAGCAGAAGCTGCAAGAGGTCGCTATCTGACTTACACCAATCCGATGGTTGGCGCAGTCATAGTAAAGGAGAATCGAATCATCGGCTTGGGACATCATCTGGGATTCGGTTACGAGCATGCTGAAATCAATGCCTTTAATAATATGGCTAAACAAGAGATTGTTCGAGGCGCGACAATGTTTGTTACCTTGGAGCCTTGTTCTCATTTTGGTAAGACACCTCCGTGCTGTCGTGAGATCGTTCGAAAAGGTGTGAAAGAAATCTATATTGCCCAGACAGATCCTAATCCTTTAGTTGCAGGACGTGGAATTAATTATTTAAAAAAACATGGTATTGCAGTTCATATAGGGGTAGCAGAAACAGCAGCCCGAAAATTGAATGAATTTTACAATTTTTTCTATAAAAATAGTCGTCCTTTTGTCACTTTGAAAAGCGCACAAACTTTAGATGGACGCATCAGTTTGGCATCTTTTCAAAGGACTTATCTAACCGATGATACAGTTTTTGAAGATGTTCAAAAACTGAGAGCTGATTATCAAGCAATCTTAGTTGGAAGCGGAACAGTCCTTGCTGATGATCCGTTACTCACAGTTAGAACAAGGAAGTTGAAATATCCTCCGGTTCGTATTGTGTTAGACCGGCGTGGAAGACTTACGAACGAGTATAAAATTACAAATGAGGAGGCACCAACCTGGATTTTCACAGAAAATGAAAAAATTGCAGAGCGTTTTGCTAACAGATCAGTCAAGGTGTTTTTCAAAACTGAATGGACACTTAGAGATATTATGCAGTATTTAACGCGAAGCGGCATACAGTCTTTGTTGATCGAGGGAGGTGCAAAAATTCAAGATGCGTTTTTAGAAGCTTCTCTAATCCAGCAATTTGTTGTGTATCAAACTGATCAATTGGCTGGTGGGAATAGTTTGGCAGCATTCAAATCTGAACGCGATGCCCAAAAGCTGATTAATTTAAAGATGATAGCAAGAAAACAGGTCGGAAATGCGTTGAAAATTTCGCTCAGGAGGTGAAGAAATGTTCACTGGAATCATTGAAGACGTTGGTAATGTCCAAAAAATCGAGCAAAAAAAAGAAACAATCTGTTTGAACATTGCCACGAAGAAAATAGATTTAGAGAATAGCCGGATCGGTGCTAGTGTTTCAGTCGACGGTGTTTGTCTGACAATTACTGCTAAAGGGAAAGATAATTTTGCGGCCGATGTTATGCCAGAAACTTTTAGAATCACCAGCTTGGCTAAGCTGAGGCCTGGTGATGCTGTGAATTTGGAGAGAGCAGTTTCTGTAGGTGGACGTTTTGATGGTCATTTTGTATTAGGCCATGTGGATCAAACAACAAATGTTTTACGGCGATATCAAGATCAAACGGCTTTAATAATGGTATTTAAAATGCCTTCCAGACTGCAAAAACAAATAGTTACTAAGGGTTCAATTGCAATTGACGGAATCAGTTTAACGATCATTTATGCAGATAAACGTGAGTTTAAAGTGGGGTTGATCCCCCATTCTCAGCAAGAAGCAACATTGGCAGGTAAAAGGATCGGTGATGTCGTCAATCTTGAGACTGATGTTATGGCAAAGTATATTGAAAAGCAAATGCAAACAAGCAAATTTTAAGCGGGGTGTTGATTATGAATAATAGTCTAGTAAAAAAAGCAATTAATGACTTAAAAAAGGGAAAACTAATTTTAGTAGTTGATGACCAAGATCGAGAAGCGGAGGGAGATTTTCTCGGTTTGGCGGAACTTGCAACCGGTGAAACATTGAATATGATGGTCACTTATGGTCGTGGGCTGGTTTGTGCACCTATGGCACAGAGCGTGGCGGAACATTTAAATTTAGACTTGATGACTACACATAATACAGAAAGTTTTAAAACAGCTTTTACTATCAGTGTAGATCATAGAGCAACCACTACTGGAATCTCGGCATTTGACAGAGCCAAGACGATCACGTCTTTATGTAATCCTGAGTCTAAGCCAGATGATTTTGAGCATCCAGGTCATATTTTCCCGTTGATTGCCGAAAAAGGCGGTGTATTGAAACGCCAAGGCCATACTGAAGCAGCAGTTGATTTGGCGTTTATGGCAGGCAGCGAGCCAGTTGCCTACATTTGTGAAACGCTGAATCCTGATGGGACAATGGCACGGCTGCCGCAGCTAAAAAAAATGGCGCAACAACTGGATTTGACGTTGGTCACTATTCAAGAAATAATTGCTTACCGCTACAGTCTTAACCAGAATGCAGTTACTGCAATTGCTCCTGTAAAAATGCCAACGAGAGAAGGTGATTTTTCTTTGACCGGATACGTTTCGACTACTGATGATCAAACACAGTTATTGCTCAGTAAAGGCAAATTATCATCTGAACAGCCGCTGCTTTTACGGTTGCATTCTGAATGCTTTACAGGTGATATTTTGGGTTCGAAGCGTTGTGACTGTGGTGAACAGCTACACAAATCGATGCAAAAAATTCAAGAAGAGGGTAGAGGAGCTGTTTTATATTTACGTCAAGAAGGACGTGGTATCGGGCTTTTGAATAAGCTTAGAGCTTATAAACTGCAAGAAACAGGATATGATACCTACGATGCTAATATCAAGCTGGGATTTGCACCCGATGAACGGAATTATGGCATTGCAGCAGCTATTCTTCATGACCAGAAAATTAAGAAGGTCCGCTTGATGACTAACAATCCGGCAAAAGTTAAGGCGTTGACCGAATATGGTATTGAAGTTGTGGAACAGGTGCCGCTTGAAACTGAACCGCAAGCTGAAAATATAAAGTATTTGAGAACCAAGAAAGACAAGTTTCATCATGCACTGCATTTAAATTAGAAGGGAAGTTAAGATTATGACAACATATGTTGGAAATTTAACAGTTAAGAAGGCAAAGGTCGCAATTGTCGTAGCACGTTTTAATGAATTAGTGACAAATAAATTATTAGGCGGGGCATTAGATGCTTTAATCCGGCACGGAGTTTCTAAGGATGACATTGATATAGTTTGGGTTCCAGGAGCTTTTGAAATACCTGCTATTGTTAAGTTACTTGATGAATCTGGTAAGTATGAAGGAATCGTAACTTTGGGAGCAGTTGTTCGCGGTGAGACCAGCCACTATGATTATGTCTGTAACGAAGTATCAAAGGGTATTGGGACATTGGCATTGACAGGTAAAACACCACTCGTTTTTGGTGTTTTGACGACTGAAACGATTGAACAGGCTCTGCAGCGTGCGGGTGGAAAAGCCGGAAATAAGGGTAGCGAAGTAGCCAATGATATTCTAGAATTGATAAATCTCAGAAAACAATTACGTTAATTTTAGAGTTGCAGCGCAGAAAAAAATATTCTCGATAATAAATTTTATAAAATTTTTGCAAAAAAACCTGCGGATGAGAATAATTCGATATACTGACCGTTGTCGACATGTTTTCTTCAGAGGATCGGTTCTTCCAAACCGGTTTTCTTATGATCGGCTGCTGAGGCCGTCGTGATGTCTTTTAGAAAATAGTAAACTTTTGGACATGTGGACCATAATAGTCGCATGTATTTTTTAGTAATGCTATGGTATGCAGGATGACAACAGCATTAGAAGTATGTTACTTTTAAAAGACACTCAATAGGGGAGAAGGTTAATAATGGCATTTTTGGAATTAAAGAACATTCACAAGTCGTATTATCTAGGTAAGGAAGAATTTCCAGTTTTAAAGGGGATCGATCTTGGCTTTGACAAAGGTGAGTTCGTCTCTATTTTAGGTGAATCAGGTGGCGGTAAGTCAACACTAATGAACATTATTGGTGGATTGGATCGCGATTTTGAGGGGTCAGTTGCAGTTAATGGTGAGGTCCTTGATCATAAACAAGAAAAAAGACTTGACCTTTATCGGCGAAAGACAATCGGTTATATTTTTCAGAGCTTTAATCTGATTAATTATCAAACTAACCTAGAAAATGTTATGACGAGCTTGAATATGACGGCTTTGTCAGGTGCAGAACGAAAAAAACGTGCAGTTGAATTGTTGGATCAAGTTGGTTTAATGGAACATATAAACAAATATCCTAACCAATTATCTGGTGGTCAAAAGCAGCGAGTTGCAATTGCCCGTGCGCTGGCATCATCGCCGGATGTTATTATTGCAGATGAACCCACTGGGGCACTTGATGCTGTTAATACTAGAGATGTTTTAGAGATTTTAGAAAGTATTGCTAAAGATGGAAAACTCGTCATCGTTGTGACCCATTCACAAGAAGTAGCCGATTATGGAACGCGTATTCTTCATATGTCGGATGGCAAAATCGACGAGGAGAAGACATTAAAAGATAAGTTTTCAAATGAGAAACAGACGGAAGAAGTCGTTTCGAAACCGTTAGCTGCTCGTACTATTTGGAAGATGGCTTATGATCATGTGCGCTTTAACAAACTGCGTAATTTTCTAATTACATTAGGTTCTGCAATTGGTGTTTTTTCTGTTATTCTTTTCCTGGGTTTGGGTAATGGGATAAAAGGATATATCAACGATCAGGTCAATCAATTGGCTAATCCAAAATATCCGACAGTAATGAAGAATGTAACGACCGATAATAAGGCTTCAAATAATGAGCGTTTACAGGAAACGATGCAGAAGATGACGACTGATTATAAGTCAACGACCATATCTGACAAGTCCTTGGAAAAAATTGATAAGATTGCTCATGTAAATGATGTTATCAAAGGGTACCAGTTCAATAATGTTTCATTTAATTCTGGCAAAACAAGCGTTCAGGGTTCACAATTGCAGACTTGGACCCCTGCAATTTCTGAAAAAGCAATTAAAGCAGGACATAAGCCAGGAAAAAATGAAATAGTCATTGATAAGACATTTGCTCAAAAAATTGATAGTGATTGGAAATCAGTTATTGGCAAAAAGGTAACGCTCAAATATACGGCATTCGATAGCGATAATATGCCTGTTCAGGTCACAGATACCTTAAAGGTAGTGGGAATTGCGGAAGGTGGTCAGGCGGGAGCGATCTTTAGTACTGACTATCAGACAGCTAAAGCTGCTCTGAACAAAGCAGGGGCCATTACAGAAGCTAATATGGCTTCAATTGCAGTTGACAAAGCAGAAAATGTTAAAGCGGCTGTCAAGAAAGTAAATTCAATAAAAGTTGATGGGAAGCGTGCCTTTGTTGGTATTTCAATCGGGGATGTGTTAGATACAATCAATACAATTACAAGTCTAGCTTCATATGTACTGGCGGCAATTGCAGGTATTTCATTGATTGTATCGGCTATTATGATCATCGTGACAACTTACATGTCTGTTTCAGAACGGACTAAGGAAATAGGTGTACTACGGGCACTGGGTGCACGTTCCAAGGATATTCGCAAGTTATTTACAAGTGAAAGCTTAATGGTTGGAATGATCTCAGCTTTGGTCGGCTTAGCAGCCGCTTATATTGGACAACTGCTGATGAATATGGCGCTTCATGGACTGATTAAGTACGATATTGTGCAGATCTCGTTTGGAAATGTCCTTTTTGCGATCATTATCAGCTTGATTATTGCATTAGTAGCAAGTTTTGTACCATCTAGAAAAGCTGCAAAATTAAATACAATTGATGCATTGGCAGCTGACTAGGAATCAAAGCAGAGGTTTAATTCAATTGATCGAATAAGAACACTTTAGTAATGTTCTTAACATATATTTTCCCGTGAGTGAAGTTCATTTTCTTCATTCACGGGATTTTTTGGGTGTACCAATTATTGACATCTAGTGTTAACTTTGTTGATCGATAAACCGATTAAGAATGTAGGCAGGATAACTTAGCTACTTGGCATGTAGTAAAACTAAAATATTTAAGACAGTATCTTTTCAAATGTTTAAAAATAGAACTAAAAATGAAGGCAATTAAGTGTTTGAATGCGATTACAAACTATTATGCGTAGTATTAACAAAATAAATTAATAAGGGCTATTTTTTAGCATAGAATTCGTGTAGAGTTATAATGAGTTCAAATGAGTTAGCGCTTTATTTTTATTGATGGTATCACGGAATAGTTGAATATCCGATAATTTGGTGAAGAGAGATAGCTGAACGAACTTTTTCTTTGTAGGACAACTCAAGAAGAAAAAAGCTTTTTGACCTTGAATTTGTCAAAAATAGAATTAACTTAGAAAAAATTTGAGGGATGAGGAGAGGACAAAATTATGATTGAAGATATCGCCAGAAATAAGCATGAACTAATCGAAGGATTTTATTTAGTTTTTCAGCCAATATTCAAAGTATGTCCGTCAGGAACCCCCCAAATTGTCGATTATGAAATTCTATTGCGTGCTGCTGATCATTGCTTCCCCAAGGATAGGTTTCAAAACATAATAGAAGATGAGGATCGGAATGGTATCTTTTTGTCATGGTTTGCCGGAAAATTAGTTGAGTTAATAACTCATTTTCCACAAAAAAAATTCGATATAAATATCGAGCCACAACAACTACAATACCAAAGTACATGGGACTTTCTTTCAAGAATGAGTTCATACAGCGATCAACTTATAATTGAAATTACAGAGAGAGCACCTTTGTATTTTGAATACTCTTCTAAAAATGCTATAATTTTGGAGGGTTCTTTGAGCAAAATAAAGAGTTTGGGTTACGAAGTCGCACTTGATGATGTAGGGAACGGACAAAATAGCCTAGGTGAGGTTGTCAAAAATTACCCTAATATAGATCGTCTTAAATTCTCGATGGTTTGCTTTAGGAACATTAAAGATCAGATCGAGCTTAATTTTTTGAAATCTTGGATCAAGCTATCTGAGGAATATCAACTGGAAATTGTCGTTGAAGGTATCGAAACTAAAGAAATGTCAGCTAAACTTGTCGAAGATAATTGTTATTGTCTGCAACAGGGATTCTACTGGCAATTTCCCAAGGGAGTAGATAGTCTGAATTAGAAGAAGTTGTGGGTGTAGTGGATAAGTTTATATTTTTAGTTTTATTAATGCCGATAATGATAGTTAGCCTCTTATTCGCCAAATATGTTTTTTATGCTAAAATCTTTCAAAAACTTAAACGACCTGTTTTTTTCTTGATGGTCGTTTTGTTGTTTATTACACATCAGTACTTTATTGTTTCGTTTGCGATGAATAATGTTGGTTTTGTTTGCTACCAGTACGTTCTAGCCATGGCATCATATTTTATCAATAAAAAATACGGGATAGTGCTGCTGTTTCTTTCTGCTTTTACAGTTAATGTTTATCTAGCGATTAATAACAGTACTAATTTTTTTCGTCTTCTGCTGGCAGCAGTTATTTTTTTGGGTGTACTGATGGTTGTCAGTTGTATTGAAAAGGTATCAAGAAAACATATACTGATTGGTTATGCTGTTGCTAATATTTTGATTAATACTTCTGTTCCTTGGCTTTTTGCAACATTGTATCCAGAAAGATCTTACTCAATTGGTTCTATGTTTTTAGTGGCAGTGGGAAGCTTGTTGATTAATATTTTGATAGGTTTATATACGTATAGTGTTGAAGCAGAGAGTAGGAAAATTGCGCAGATTGAAAGAAGAGAATCACACGATAAGTTGACGGATTTGTACAATTACAATGCTTACAGCAGATTTATTGAAAAAATAAAATTTGAACCGCAAGGTGACTGGCTGACGGTAATGATCGATCTGGATCATTTCAAGCAGGTTAATGACACATATGGTCACCTTGATGGTAATGAGGCTTTAAAATTTTTTTCGCGTAGTTTGAGTGACTTTATAAGGCAGAATATCATAGCTGAAAGCCGATTGTTCCGTTTTGGTGGAGAAGAGTTTTGTTTGCTTATTAAGGATTATCCTGCTGAGAGATGTTTTGAAAAGATGGATAAATTTCAGGAATTACTGCATGAGAAGCCGTTTTTTACTCAAGATGGGCACAAATTAAGCCTTTCATTTTCTGCTGGATTGGCTTCTACCAAGGATAGTGAGCAGGACGTTCTGTTGATGATTAGAAATGCTGACGCAGCACTTTATATAGCTAAAAGAAGCGGCAAAGGACGGGTCGTATGTCCCGATTGTCATTTCTGAGTTTCAGAATTTTATGTTTTCGGATATTAATCTCGGATTTTATGGGATATCTGCATAAAGAAGCTGTAACAACAGATGTCAGGTTTTGAACATCAACTGTGGATTGTGGAACATGGATCAATGTCTGTGGTTAAGCGGCAGAACGTGACTATTGAAGTATGTTAATTCATATAATACAAGGTAAGAAACAGCCCCAAAGTTAAAGTGAAAAGACTTTAATTTTGGGGCTGTTTCTATGGTTAAAGTTTTAAAGAAGGCAAAGTTTAAAGTGTTCATGGAATGTTTTGAGACAGCGAAACAAAAAGTTTCACATGAAACTAATCGTAATGGAGATATAACGCCTAGAATTTTTGGTTATTAAGCTAACTTTTTAAATTCAACTTCAACTTTCTAAACTGTTTTTCGGAATTTGATCTCCGGTAGGTGTTGCTTCTTGTACTTTTTTTATATTAAAATTAGAGTGGCTTTTCTAAAAATATAGACAGAGTTATACTTTATTAAGATACTTGCGACTTAAACTAATAGAAAAAATTAGTAATGTTTCATTATTTCAGTGACTGGCTTGAGAGATGAATTAATCGAAGTGCAAGCATAAGAATAAGAGAAAATGGGGTGGCACTTTGAAAATTAGAATGACAAAAAAAATGATTTTGAGCATTGCGATAATTTTGTTTGTTGTATGTATTGGGGGTTACATAGGTTTTAGATACTTGAATGTTAAAAACAATAATAGATCAAAAGTTGTCCCGACACTTTATTTACATGGCTGGGGAGCATCTGGAAATTCTACTAATAACATGATTGCATACGCTGAAAAGCATGATCGTGCCAAGAAGGTTTTGAAGGCGATTGTTTCAAAGAAAGGCAGTGTAAGGTTTATTGGAAGGTGGGCTAAAAAAGACAAACATCCGATAGTTCAAGTTATTTTCAAGGATAATAAAGAAAATAACTATCTGACAACAAGTAAGTGGTTTAAAAACGTGGTATACCTTTTAAAAGAGCGTTATCGCATAAGAAGTTTTAATGCTGTAGCCCATTCAATGGGGAACCTGACACTTATGTACTATGAGTTAGATTACGGAAGAAATAAAAATTTACCTCAGCTTAGAAAAGAAGTAAATATTGCAGGACATTTCAATGGAATTGTCGGAATTGATGATAAAATTAACCAAAATAAACTTCTGAAAAACGGGAAACCGGAATTTTTAGATAAATATTATCGTTATCAACTAGCCCATCGGCAAAACTTTCCTAAAGGTCAAGTTGATATTCTGAATATCTTCGGAAATTTAGAGGATGGAAGCAATTCTGATGGGAAGGTTACGCGAGTATCTGCGCGATCACTTAAATATTTGTTACACGATAGGTATAGAAGTTATCAGGAGATTGAAATCAGAGGACCTCATGCGCAACATAGCAAGTTGCATGAAAATAATCAGGTAAACAAAATAGTTGGAGACTTTCTTTGGAATCAAGGGTAATCTTGCTTTTAAGCAAATAAATAAAGAGACAGTAAAAACACGCTAAAACATTAGTTTTGGGGTGTTTTTACTGTCTCTGGAGCAAGCACTGATTAAATGGCCGCTAAGGAGTTAAACAATTTTTATTTAATCTTTTTTTAATGTAGTGGTATTTATTAAATCACGATTGTAATAATAATTCTAAAAGAACGGTTTGGACGCTGTTGCCAAAATGTATTTCAGCTGATTTACAGCACTAAAACAACTTATTTATTAGTTTTATAGCAATTATATGTCATAGAGTTTAGTGCTGCAGCACTAAACATTGGATTGAGGTTTAGGCTTTAAACCATATTAATGATTAAAAAAGTATGATATTTTTATTTCAACAGAATTAAATAATGATTAAAAAGAGGGCGATTGGAATTATAAAGCATCACGAATGTAAAAAGCAAGCATGAGACGGAATCGTTCTTCGTTTGAATCAAGTTTAGATTTGAGGATCTCCTTGATTTTTCTAATGCGGTAGTTAATTGTATTTCTATGAGTATAAGTTAATTCGGAAACAGCTTTGATACTGCAGTTTTGCTGTAGATAAAGCTTAAGTAACGCAACGTAGTCTGTTTCATGTTCTTCATCATATTGAAGTAGGGGTTCTAATGTTTGCTGAGAGTTTTCCTTCAGTATTTCGAGATTATTGACGGAAAGGACTAACTCATTAATTCCATTTCTTTTGAAAAAACAAATTGAGGAAGAATTTTTTTTCTGAATATGGTCCATGATGTATTTGACTTGTTTGTAGGCTTTATGGAGATCCTTAACAGAATTTACTGTTTCACTGACACTTGTTTCAAAATCAAATTTACCAAAACGTTTTTTCAACATAGTGTCAATTGTATGAGCAAATTTGTCGAGTTGGGCAGCATAGGCACGATTGATTACGATAAAAAGAGCCTCATCATAATCAAAAATGCAGTTATCCAGTCCGTAGTTATTGAGAATAATTTGAATGTTCAAGTGTAATTGACCATAAAACTTAGTATCCATTTTTTGAATATTAAAGTTTTTACCGTTAATTGCAACAATAGCATATGTTGCATCTAAGCTGAAATTATTTCTTTCAAGCTGAATTTCATAAAGTTCAGGATTATTTGGCCGAAAGATAGCATTTTTAATACTACCCATCAAGCTGTAGGATAATTGCTCAGTTAAAAAAATGCGGTTGCAATAATCACGGATAATATCAATCAAGTGAACTTTCCAAGGAACGCTGATCAACGGAAAATTCAGTTTGCTGCATTTATCAATGATATCTTGCGGAATTTCAGTGATGAATTTACCGGTATTTACTATTAAGGCGGTGGCTCCTGAATGAGTAACCTTATCGACATATTCGGAAAACCAAGAAGGAGAGTCCATACCGATACCTGTTGTGATGACTACTTCATTTCCATGGAGATATTCCATCGTATCGATGTTTTCTAAAATATGGATCCAGCTGAATAATTGATCAAGGCCTTCACTTCCAGCTAATAGATTCATGTGATATTTTTCCTTGGTTGCATAATAAACTGTGCGTAATTTGATGGCCATCATTTCACCCCTTGAAAAGCTTAACTTTTAATTATTAATCATTATAAATTATATTTTTGTATAGTCAATGAAAGAAGGAATTCAGATGTTAAGTAAAGAATTGCCGAAAATTATTACACCAGCACTGCCTGGGACAAAAGCAAAAGTAATTTTGCAGAAAAGGAAGGATTACGTACCAGCTGGAGTTACTTCTGCTTATCCAGTTGTGATTGAGAATGCGAAGGGAGCGATGATTCAAGATCCCGATGGCAATTTATTTTTGGATTGGGTCGGAGGTGTGGGAGTTTTAAACGTTGGACACGCACATCCGCGTGTCGTTGAAGCGATAAAAAAACAAAGCGAAAAATATTTGCATGGAATGTTTAACATTGTCACGCACAAGGGGTATGTTGAATTAGCTGAAAAATTGAGTGCTATTGCACCAGTAAAAAAAGCAGAAAAAGCGAAAGTCTTTTTTGCTAATAGTGGAGCAGAAGTTAATGAAAATGCCGTTAAAATTGCGAAAACCTACACAGGACGTTCGAACATTATCGTCTTTTCTGGAGCATTTCATGGCAGAACATTACTAACAATGTCAATGACTTCAAAAAAAGCTTATACAAAAGGTACAGGACCGTTGGCAAATGGTATTTTTAGAGCAGATTTTCCATATAGTTATCGAACACCTAAGGGGATTAATAAAGAGGATGAGTTAAGTTATTATCTTGAAAGAATCACAAAAGTTTTTGAAGAATGTGCCCCTGCAGAAGATGTTGCAGCTCTAGTTGTTGAGCCCCTTCAAGGTGAAGGAGGCTTCATACCGGCTCCCTTATCTTGGGTCCAAGCAGTTCGAAAAATTTGTGATGAAAAAGGAATCTTGCTCATCGCAGACGAGGTGCAAACTGGTTTTGGGCGAACTGGAAAAATGTTTGCTACTGAATATTGGAAGGAAGTTGATGCTGCTCCTGACATCATTACCATGGCTAAATCTATTGCGGATGGGCTGCCTTTAGGTGCTGTGGTGGCTGATCAAAAAATAATGGATAGTGCTGCGGCCGGGGTCATCGGCGGTACATTTGGTGGAAATGCAGTTGCATGTGCGGCTGGATTAGAGGTCTTGAAGATTATCAAAGACGAAAAACTGGTTGAGCGTTCACAAGAGATAGGTGAGCGTTGTATGAAAGAATTCAAATCCTGGCAGAAAAAGTATAAAGTTATCGGCGATGTTCGCGGGTTAGGGTCAATGATCGGAATTGAATTTGTTGAGGATCGTGAGACCAAGAAACCAGCAACTATTTTTGTGAAGGATCTTATTCAGACCTGTGTAAAAAAAGGCTTGATTATTGAGAGTGCAGGAGTCTATGGTAACGTAATTCGTTTCTTAGCACCGCTTGTGATAACTGATGAGCAATTAACTGTCGGTTTGTCTATTTTAGAAGAGGCAATTCAAGAATTAAGTTAAACTTGTTCAGCATAAGGTTAGCGAAAGCAAAGTGACAAGTGACCGTAAGCATTTTTAGATAAAGGTCTCAAATGAAGAATGAGTAAAAGCAATGAAAGTTCTCATTAAGATATACATTCGTGGTTACTTTGCAAAGAGGAGGGAAATGAATGTCAGAAACTGATCAGAGTATGTTAAAGATTACTGAACTTTCCAAATATTACGGTGAAAATCATGTCTTGAAAAAAGTGAATTTAAATGTAAAAAAGGGAGAAGTTGTCTGTATTATTGGTCCATCAGGCTCAGGCAAAAGCACTTTTTTAAGATGTATCAACTTATTGGAAAGACCATCCTCAGGGAGCATTTTCTACCAGGGAAATGATGTGTTAGATGGAAAATGGAAAACTAATGAGTATCGGCAGCATGTGGGAATGGTTTTCCAAGGATATTATCTATTTCCCTTTAAAAAAGTTCTTGACAATATTACGATGGCGCCGCGAACTTTGAAAAATAAAGATAAGGCTGAAGCAGAAAAGGAGGCGTTTGAACTTCTGGAAAAGGTTGGGTTAGCTGACAAAGATAATGTGTACCCTGCATCTCTTTCAGGAGGGCAAAAGCAGAGAGTGGCAATTGCACGGGCATTAGCGATGAATCCTGAATTGTTACTGTTTGATGAACCAACATCGGCACTTGATCCAGAACTTGTTGGAGAAGTTTTAAGAGTTATGAAAGAGCTTGCCGAAGAAGGAATGACCATGGTCGTAGTGACCCATGAAATGGGTTTTGCCCGAGAAGTTGCTAATCGAGTTATTTTTATGGAGGGCGGCTACATTGTTGAAGAAGGAACTCCTGAAGAGATTTTCGGAAATCCCAAGAATGAAAGAACCCGTGAGTTTCTTGCACGCGTTCTTTAAAGAAAGGAGTTTTTAGATGGATTTAAAATGGTCAGAAGCTATCGAAGGGTTAGGGCCCTCACTATTACAAGGGGTCGTTGTTGTTTTACAGGCTACAATTATTAGTTTTATATTGGCTACCATTTTGGGATTGCTGATTGCAATGTGCAGGCTTAGCAAATGGAAAGTTATTCGTGGAATTTTTGTTGTTTTTGTCGAGATTGTTCGTGGTACACCACTGCTGGTTCAGTTATTTTACATTTATTATGTTGTCCCGCTTCTTTTAAATCATCTTTTGTCCTCTGGAGGAACACAGCCTAACATTCAATTTACAGCTTTGTCAGCGGGAATTGCAGGGATGACGATCAATTATGGAGCATACATTTCTGAAGTTTTTCGTTCCGCAATTTTGGCGATTGACACGGGTCAAAAGGAATCTGGACTGGCACTTGGTTTTACACAACTGCAGGTTTTACGAAAGATTGTTATTCCGCAAGCGTTGCGCAATAGTATTCCGGTTTTAGGAAACTATTTGGTAATGATGATTAAAGATACATCATTGCTTGCTGTTATTTCAGTAAGCGAATTGCTTCTTAGAACGCAAACATACGCATCACAGACATTTCAAACGATAGAGTCGTATACTATTTTGGCTGTTGTATACCTTGTTTTGAGTCTCCCATTGGCACATGTTATGAAAATGATTGAGAAAAAATTCCATGTAGAAAACTGATTTCGGTTTGTAAAGTTATATCCTGAGGAGGAAGCTTATTATGAAAAAAGCAAAATTAATCTTTAAAGTTGGTCTGCTTGCTTTTATTACAATTTTTTTCTTAACTGCCTGTCAATCGGGTAAGAGTTCCAGTACTGGAAGCAGTAGTTCAAACGAAACAACTTTGCAGAAAATTAAGAAGTCGGGTGTTCTGACTGTTGGTTCATCCAATGATGCTCCATTCGCATATATTGACAACAAAACAAAGAAATTTTCCGGGGTTGACGCGGATATAATTAAAGAGATTGCTAAACGCATGGGCGTCAAGAAAGTTGAGATGAAGCAAGTACCGTTTGAAAATCTGATTGTTGAACTGAACAAAGGTTCGATCGATATGGTTACCGATGCAATGTATATTCGTAAAGATCGTTTGCAAAAAGCTGCTTTTACTGATGTTTGGTATAAAGAAGGGGAAGCCGTTGTTATTCCTAAGAGCAGTTCAGTCAAATCAGTGGCTGATCTTTCGAACAAAGTGATTGGGGCACAAAAAGGAACAGCTTTTCTGGACATTGCTGAAAAATGGAAAAAAGAAGGTAAAGTTAAGGATGTTCAGATTTTTGGAAAACAGACAGATTTAATGCTGGCTGTTAATACAGGAAAAGTAGCAGCCTGTGTAACCGACGGTATTGTTGCAAACTATACCCTGTCCAAAGATCCTTCACTTGATTTGAAAATTTTAACGCCATATAAAGCTGAAGAAACTGGAAAAATTGGGGCTGCAGTCAGATCTAGTGATAAGAGTCTTTTGAAGGAAGTTAATAAACAATTAAATGCTATGAAGAAGGATGGGACACTTAAAAAGATTTTAACCAAATATAATTTGGATGATAGTTATTTTGTGGACGTTAAAGATGGTATTACGGAAAATATTAAATGAGAATTTTAAAGTGTAGAGAGCGAGCGATATGCCAAGTGTGTTACTTTAAATATTGTCTCAAAAGTAGAGTAGAATAAAAGCAAGGGATGGATAACGTTTTTAAACGTAAATTTTTTGACCAATAGTAACTCAGAACCGGGCTAGCAAATTACTTTTGTATATATATTATGAGATTAAAAATTAAAAATTAAATTTAAGGTGTGCCTTATGATAAAACATTAGTTAAATCATAAGGCACACCTGTTTAGTTTTTAGGCAGTTATTTTTTCTCGAAAATTGAAGATCCACAACCATAACTCATAGAAAGGACAATTAATTACAGCGCTTGTTCCTAAGCTAAAAAGCTTTTTTGCATTTATCGTATACGTTAAGTTATTACGTATAGGAACCTTTTAGTTAAAAAAGAAAACGCTTGCATTTTATTTGGAAAAGATTTATACTCGCTTTGTTGAAAACTTGGAACGTTCCAACTATTTGTAAGTGGAGGGATTTTAATGGCAGAGAGTAAATGGTGGCAGAGGGCAGTTGTTTATCAAGTTTATCCAAAAAGCTTCCAAGACAGCGACAATGATGGTATTGGTGATTTAAGGGGAATAACACGTAGACTAGGCTATATCAAAAAATTAGGTGTCGATGTTATATGGCTTAATCCAATTTACAAGACTTCAAATGTTGATGGTGGTTATGACATATCAGATTACAAGGCAATTAATCCAACATTTGGGAAAATGGCAGATTTTGAAGAACTTTTAACCAAGGCGCATAAATTCGGATTAAAAGTTATGATGGATCTGGTAGTTAATCACAGTTCGTTTGAACATGAATGGTTTAAAAAAAGCTTAGTGAAAGGAAAAAACAATCCGTATCGTGATTATTATATTTGGCGTGATCCAGTCGATGACCATGAACCAAACAACTGGGGTTCGTTTTTTTCAGGTCCGGCTTGGACATATGATAAAGAATCTAACCAATATTATTTACACTTGTTCGCTAAGGAACAACCTGATTTAAACTGGGACAATCCTGATTTGCGCCATTCAATTTTTGAGATGATGAATTGGTGGGCAAGTAAAGGAATTGATGGATTTAGAATGGATGTTATCTCACTAATATCTAAACCAGATGGTTTGCCAGATGCGCCTAAAGGCAAAACAGCTCTTTATGGAAACGCCGGAGATCTTGTTGCTAACGGGCCACATGTCCATGAGTATCTGCATGAAATGAGTCAGCAAGTTCTAAGTAAGTACGATTGGATTACTGTTGGTGAAACAGCGGGCGTAACAGTCGAAGAGGCATTGAAATATGCAAATTTGGATGGGTCCGAACTAAACATGGTATTTCAGTTTGAACATATGGGGCTTGATGGAAATCGAGATTCTGCACTTGGCAAATGGGATGATCGCCATGTTTCACTGCCTAAATTGCGTGAAAGTTTAGTAAAGTGGCAGAGGGCTTTGAATAAGAAGGCATGGAATAGTTTGTACTGGAATAATCATGATCAGCCACGCGTTGTTTCTCGGTTTGGCAACGATGATCCTAAATATCGCGTGCTTTCGGCTAAAATGTTAGCCGCTGTTCTACATTTTATGCAAGGGACGCCTTATATTTATCAAGGTGAAGAGTTAGGTATGACCAATGCTGGTTTCGAAAACTTAAAAGACTATCGTGATGTTGAATCACTTAATGCTTATCATGAACTAGTAAATAGAATGAAAATATTAGATGACAAGACGATGCTCAGATATCTTCGTGCTCGTTCACGGGACAATGCACGCACACCAATGCAATGGAATGCTAGTTTGAATGCGGGTTTCAGTGAACATACACCTTGGATAAGGGTTAATTCAAATTATAAAGAGATCAATGTTGAAGCTGCTCTAGATGATCCAAGTTCAGTATTTTATTTTTATCAGCACTTGATAGAGTTACGTCATAAATTACCAATTATCACTCAAGGCGAATTTGAACTTGTTTCAGGAAATGAAAAAGATAAATCTGTCTTTTCCTACACACGTAAATTGGAAAAACAGACAATATTAGTTATAGCCAATTTCACGGCAAATAAAGTTGAACGTAATTACGATATACCATATTCGGGTAAGGTACTGATAAAGAATTACGATGATGATTGCGGGGAAAAACTGCGACCTTACGAAGTGAAAGTGTATGTGTACTAGTAGCGGTATATGATAATAAAATTTTGTGAAAAATGTTTTTTGAGGAGGGTTAAAAATGGCAAGAAATGCAAAGGTTGAGCAGGGAAAAAATGAAGGAATTTTACCTTGGAATGAGCGTCTTAGTTATGGGGCAAGCGACTTTGCGTGTAGTTTTACCTTTAGTTTGATTGGAACTTATTTAATGTATTTTTATACGGATGTGTTTGGAATTACCGCTGCTGCAGTTGGGACCTTAATGTTGGTTGCACGAGTCATTGATGCTTTTGATGGGCCGTTTTGGGGAATAATGATTGATCATGCGCATACAAAATGGGGCAAAAGCCGCCCATTCTTATTGTGGTTCAACGCCCCGTTTGCAATTTTTACGGTACTTTGTTTTACAACACCCAATTTACCAATGTTCTGGAAAATTGTATGGGCTTACGTAACATATATTGGAATTGATGTCTTATATTCGGCTGTTAATATTCCACTAACGTCAATTTTGCCTAGTATGACTGAAAACTCAGATGAACGAGTACTGTTATCAACGATTAGATCCTTATTCTCAAATTTGGGTGGGACGCTGATATCAGTGATTGCTTTGCCATTGGTTGCACTTTTTGGTAGTGGTAATAATAAACGTGGTTTTTTCTTGCTAGCAGTGATGGCTGCCACAGTTTTTTTTGTCATTTATCTAGTGGTTTTCGCGAATTTAAAAGAAAGAGTGCAGACTAAACAGTCACAGAAAGCTTTGCCAATTAAGGAATCATTGAAGGCATTAAAAAGTAATTGGCCTTGGGTGATTGTTATCGTTTTAAACTTTGTTTATTGGCTGGGGATGCAGGCTAAAGGACAAGTTACAATTTACTTTTTCAAGTATAATCTTGGACGTCCCGGCCTAGTTTCCTTTGCATTATTATTTAATGCAATTGGATTGATTTCAGTCTTTTTAACACCTCGTGTTGTTGTAAAAGTTGGTAAAAAGAACACACTTTTGGCAGGGCTTACAATAAGTGTTATTGGTCAACTGTTTATGGGATTAGGAGCAAGTTGGTTGAATGTTCCAATTATAATTATCGGAACAATTGTAGGTAATTTTGGAAATGGGTTTGTGGGCGCATTAATTGCAGTTCTTTTAGCCGATGCAGTTGACTATGGTGAATGGAAAAATGGTGTACGTGCTGAAGGGATAGTGACATCAGCATCAAGTTTCACCGCTAAGTTTGGAATGGGAATCGGAGGTGCCATCAGTGGTCTACTACTGTCTTGGGGGCACTATGTTCCCAACAAAGCTCAATCTGCTTCTGCACTTTTTGCAATTGAAGCAAATTATATATGGGTCCCAATGCTTGCATTGATTATTTCGTTTGTCTTGATTCTGTTCTACAAGCTGACCCCAGATAAAGAAAGAGAGATGTCCGCATATTTGACGAAAAAACATTTTCGTGAAAGAAATGAAGAATAGCAGTTACTAGGAGAAAGGTGTGTGGTCAAAATGCTAAAAAACAAGCTAGAGATTGATCCAAATGAATTTGCAATGAATCTTATTAAAAGTACTGTTAAAGAGCCTGGAGATACAAATCAACGTTTTATAAAGGAACAGCTAACGTTGTATTTAGAGTCATATTATTTAATTAAGGATTTTAACAAATTAGAAACTAGCCAATTTGAGACGATGAAACATCAGCAAATTTCTGAATTATTTGATAAAATGTTGGTAAGGAGATTCAATCCTTAATATACAAGGAATTATAGCATTAGTAGAAATTGCAGTGACAGCAGGCGTTTTTAAGAAACCAAGCTTTCTATCCTAATTAGGATGACTCTCTTTAAAAAAATATTTTAATGTCTGTTTTTCTCTTAGCCGCTAGAATACTGGTGCTGTTATCTTTCCTGATAGAGGTTGACAAATGTCAAATATGAATGATGTTTCGCACTTGGCTGGCGTTTCACGAGGCACAGTGTCAAATTATATAAACGGTCTTAGGGTACGGCCTGCAGCCCAAAAGCAAATCGAAAAAGCTATTAAAGAATTGAACTATGTTCCAAACGCTGCTGCGCGTACGTTAAAAACAAATCGGTCAAATTATGTTGTGCTTATTATACCAATGGTCAACACACCTTTTTTCTCTGAACTGAGTTATTGTATGCAATTGATCTTAAAAAAAAGTGGGTATAAAATGATCCTCTGCAATTCTAATAATTGTCCGCAAGAGGAAATTGAGTATATCCAAATGGCAAAAAAACAAAAAGTGGCAGGAATTATTACAATGTCATATGCAGATATTAGGGAAATAGTTCCTCCAGATATACCATTAGTGGCGCTCGAAAATAAAGTTGCAGATTTTTTCCCATTAATTGTTTCGGACAACTATCAGGGAGGCGAGTTGGCAGCTGCGAAACTACATGTTCTGGGAGCGGGAAGATTACTTTTTATTTCTAAAGCACCTGTAAAAAATGTTTCTCTGGATAGGGAAAAGGGATTTAAGGACTATTGTAATAGAAATGGTGTTGAATATACACGATTTGTTGCAAAAGACAAAGGCAACTTTACAGATGATTTTCAAGATTTTATAAAAAAAAATCTGGTAAACAAAAAATTTAAATACGATGGAGTTTTCTCCGATTCCGATGAATACGCTAGCGATTTCTGGTATTTGTTGCTGAAGCAAAAAATTGCAGTGCCTGAAGAAGTTCAAATTATCGGATTTGATGCTGCTAAAATTTATCCCAGACAAAAAATCGCACTTTCGTCGATTAGACAACCAATCACTGAAATTGCCAAGCAGGCAGTGCTGGGGCTAGAAAAACAACTGAACAATAATTCGCAAAAGAAGCTTTGTCAGCCCTTAGTGCTGCCTGTTTCGTTTATGCAGGGACAAACAACCAAATAATTAGAGGGCGTTTAAACTATTTGCTTTTAATTATGTCAATTTGAATTAATGAAAGAAAAAAATAATAAGATCTTATTCTTAAAAGGAATAAGGTCTTTTTATTTGTACAAATTTGCTGTGGGGGTATCCTTAATTTTTTCAAATATCAAATTATATAAGTGTACAACACACAACAAAGACGAAATTCTTGCCAAATACTTAAATGTTGAATTTAAATAAAATAATATACTGTATGTTCAATTTTATAACATGTAAGTGCCCCTATAATTTCTTTTAAAACATTTATTTATAAAAAGATATTGATTAAAACTCGCTTGTGTAATAAAATGTTACACAAGTTGCAAATAAGACGAACGTTCGTATTTTAAGGGGGATGCTTTTGTGTTACAAAAAAATAGTCGACTCGATAATTTTTTTCATTTAACTGCTAGAAAGACTGATATAAAGCAGGAGGTTCTGGCTGGGGTGACCACATTTCTCTCGATGGCCTATATATTGGCTGTTAATCCTGAGATCTTAGGAAGTGCAGGAATGGACAAAACAGCTGTTTTCACAGCAACTGTTTTGGCTTCAATAGTGGGAACATTAGTTATGGGGCTTTTTGCTAACCTTCCAATTGCTCTTGCACCTGGTATGGGATTAAATGCTTTTTTTACGTACACCGTTGTTTTAGCATGGCATATCCCATGGCAAACAGCTTTGTCTGGTGTTTTCGTTGCAGGTTTGTTGTTTATGCTGCTGAGCTTCACAAAAATGCGCGAACAATTGATAGATATTATACCTAGTACTCTGAAATATGCTGTTTCGGCTGGGATCGGGCTTTTTATTTCTTTTTCTGGGTTGATAAATGCCAAAATTATTGTTCCAGATAAAACTAGTGGTGTGGCACTTGGAAATCTGCATGATCCAGTCGTATTATTAGCAGTTATTGGAATCTTGATCACATTGGTTCTAGTTATACGTGGCGTTTTGGGAGGAATCTTCATTGGAACGGTAATAACAACTATCATTGGAATTCTTTTTGGAGTGATAGCTGTACCTCGTAGTATTATTGGAGGGCTTCCTAGTTTACATCCGCTTTTTGCCCAAAGCCTTTTTAGCTTATCAAATGTTTTTTCGTTGCAAATGGTTGTAGTAATTTTAACGTTTTTTTTAGTAGGTATTTTTGATACTGCTGGGACAGTTATGGGGGTTGTTACTCAAGGAGGGCTGATTGATGAGAAGCAGCATGTTTTAGGCGGTGGCAGGGCACTTGTTACTGGGGCTGTGGCGACAACGATCGGCGCTGTTTTGGGAACATCCACAACTACAGCATACGCTGAGTCAACTTCAGGCGTTGCAGCTGGGGGACGAACAGGGTTGACCGCAATCGTGACGGCGTTTCTTTTCGCATTATCTTCGATATTTGCACCGCTGCTAGCGGTTGTTACTTCCGCAGTTACTGTTCCGGCACTTATTATTGTAGGCATTTTAATGATGAAAAACGTTCAGTATATCGATTGGAATAAAATGGAACTAGCTGTTCCAGCTTTCTTTACGATCATTATGATGGTTTTGACTTTCAGTATTTCTGAAGGTTTGGCTTTTGGGTTTATACTTTATCCACTTACGATGCTACTAAAAAGGCGCGCTAAAGAAGTCCATCCTATGATGTATGCTTTGATGGTTTTGTTTATCGCATATTTTATCTTTATAATATAATTATTTAATAAGTTAGGGAGGATCTTGTCCAATATGAAGAAAGTAGAAAAATGCATAAAAAATGGGCGAGTACTAAATGTCTTCAGTCGTCAATTTGAAAACAAATCATTGTGGATCGATCACGGTATGATAGTTGCTTCAGGCACTGCTGATGATCTGCAGGCAGATGAATATATTGATGCACACAATGCTTATATTGTACCAGGCATGATTGATGCACATGTACATATTGAAAGCTCGATGGTTGCTCCAAGCGAGTTGGGTAAGGTGCTCCTGAAAAAAGGAGTCACCGCAATAGTAACTGATCCGCATGAAATTGCCAATGTTTGCGGTATTGATGGAATAAAATATATGATAGAGGATGCATCCCAGACTCCATTAGATATCTTTTTTATGCTCCCATCCTCAGTTCCATGCACACCATTTGAGCATAATGGAGCAACCTTGAATGCGAAAGACTTATACCCACTTTATCAATATAAGGAAGTTAATGGGCTAGCTGAAGTAATGGATTATCCCGCAGTGGCCAGAAGAGATTCTGGAATAATGCAAAAAATTCGTGATGCACAAAGCCTTGGGCATCATGTTGATGGACACGGATCGGGGTTGAATTATTCACAACTGGATGTTTATCGTCAAGTCGGCATTGACACAGATCATGAATGTACAAGTTCCGAAGAGGCACAAGAACGACTTTCAGCTGGATTTTGGGTCTTTCTGAGAGAAGGTTCTGTTGAACGAGATCTCCAACATACGATCGATGTTGTAAATGAAGGAAATGCACAGCGCTTTGCTTTTTGTACGGATGATAAACTAATAGACGATATTATAACTGAAGGGTCAATCGATCGTTGTGTTCGTCTAGCCATCAAAAAGGGGATAAGGCCTGAAACTGCTTATACAATGGCGAGTTACAATGCAGCTTGTGCGCATAAGTTGAGTACATCAGGAGTTTTGAACACAGGCTATAAAGCAGACCTTCTCATTTTAGCAGATCTTCAGAATGCGACAGTTGAAAAAACGATGAAAAATGGGCAGTGGATCACGGAGAACACAAGCACAGTTTTGCCATTCAATCAAAACACAGTTCAGCAGCATTTAAAATTGTCAGATCTTAAATTGCCTTTATCAAGTTCTTACTGCAATGTCATTGGGATAAAGCCTAATCATATTGTAACTGATCATTTGAAATGCAAAGTTGCCTGCACTGAAGGCTTTTTCATCAATGATGAGCGACAAGACATTTCGAAGATGGTAGTGGTTGAACGGCATCACAATTTAGGAACATTTGGAATAGGGTTAGTTCATGGTTTTTCACTTAAAAACGGAGCTATTGCCACTACAGTAGCACATGATTCTCACAATATCGTTGCTGTTGGCAGTGATGATGGGTCGATCTATTCGGCAATTCAAAAGATCACTTCTTGCGGTGGGGGAATCGCAGTTGCTTCTGAAGGACAAATTATTGCATGTATGCCCTTAGCACTTGCGGGTTTAATGTCCAAAAAACCATATGATCAAGCTGCAAAAGATCTCCAAGATATCATGGATGCTTATAAAAAAATCAGCTATCCGCAAACTGTCAGTTTTAATCCTTTCATTACATTGTCATTCCTAACTTTACCAGTCATACCTTCTTTGAAGTTGACAGATCAAGGCTTATACGATTTTGATCAAGGTACTTTTATCGATGTTGAAGTTACAGATCACTAGAATATACACGTATCTTTGGTATTTAAAAAAAGCTATATTCAATTAAGCAACTGAATAGGAGTATTAAAATAGCTTGGGTAAGCAGAATGGCTTGCCCAAGCTATTTGTACAAATAAATTGCTGTCTTTTAGGATAAATTTACTATATGCAAAAGGATTAGTTTTTTTGGTTCTAGTATGTTATTTTCTGATCAAATGATATAATTTGGTAAACGGTGTCAATGAGGAGGAAATGATTATGCATTTTATCGCGATTGTTGGTACGAACGCTAAACTTTCGTACAATCGTATTTTATTACGGTTCATTAGGGATCATTTTTCGAATAAAGCTACTGTTGAGGTTTGTGAAATAAAAGATATTCCGATGTTTAATGAGAACATTCCAGAAACAGATCCAAAGACTGTTCAAGAAATTACGGCTAAAATCGAGAATAGTGACGGAGTAATAATTGGGTGCCCGGAGCACAACCACTCAGTGCCTTCACCATTAAAAAGTGTTATTGAATGGCTCTCTTACCGAGTGCATCCACTCAATGATAAACCGGTTATGATCGTTGGAGCATCATATCATCCCCAGGGGTCTTCTCGCGCGCAGCTTCACTTGCGCCAGATCTTGGATACACCAGGGGTAAATGCCAAGGTGCTGCCAGGAAATGAGTTTTTGCTTGGCAACGTCAAAGAAGCTTTTGATGATAACGGAGTCATTAAAGATCAACAAACAATCAAATTTCTAGAAGATTGCTTTAATGAGTTTCTGAGTTTCGTAGAGACACATCGGAGTGCACTAGCATCTAAGAAGGGAACACGACATGAAGATGGCGGAGTTCGTTGGGATAAAGCATATGATGTACTTGTTTTAGGCTTTGGGGCAGCTGGTGCTACTGCAGCGCGCTTTGCGGCAGATAAAGGGGCAAAAGTACTTTTGGTTGATGCTGCACCGGAAGGACATGAAGGTGGTAATACTCGTTATGCTGGTCAAGTTGTTCTAACCGGTTACGATTACGATAAGATGATGGTATATTTTAAGCAATTATTCGGGCCAATCGAAATTGACGAGAAAATATTATCCACCTATGTTGATGGAATAGTTAACATGACTGCATATTTCAAAAAATATTTAGGCATTGAGCAACCAGTGAGTTATAACAAAACTCATCGTGATCCCGATTACCAAGCCTTTGCTAACGGATTGTCACCTGAATATCCCGAGTTTGAAGGATCTGAGACAGTCGATTTAACAACTGTTCATGATGGTTATTTCGATGCTTCACTTTGGAAAAATCTGCGTAAACAAGTTACAGATCGCAGCAATCAAGTGGATGTTTGGTTTTCTTCCCCTGCTAAGCATTTGATTCAAGATCCTGTTTCGCAAGCTGTTTTAGGTGTTCAAATTCAGCGTGGTGAAAGTCTGGTTAATATTCGTGCCCGCAATGGAGTGATTTTGGCGACAGGCGGTTTTGAGAACAATCAGCGTTATATTCAAAATTTCATCGGTGTGCCTAAGCTGAAAGTCATTGGCACTCTATATAACAAAGGTGATGGGATTCAGATGGCACAAGAAGCTGGTGCCGCTCTTTGGCATATGAAGAGTTATGAAGGTTATGGATTTAACACTAGTTTTACTTTTGAAAATTCTGAGGAAGAACGTGGAAAATTCATCTTGGATCCATGGGCAGAGTTATCACACGGCAGCATTTTTGTTGCCGCTGATGATGGTAGCCGATATTTGCGTGAGGATGAACAAGGGCGGCACGGACATGTATATGAGCATGGAAGCTGGCATAATCCAACGGTATATGAACACCCGCATCTTATTTTTGACGAGGCACAGTACAAGAAAATCGATGCACAAAAAAGACCTTTGCCTTATCCGAAGTTCTTCGATATAGCCATTAAAGCAGACACTTTAGCTGAATTGGCCGCCAAAATTAAAGCGGATCCACTTATTTTAGAAAAGGCAGTAAAAGATTTTAGTGAATCTGCACGTACAGGGGCAGATAAGGCTTTCGGACGTTCAACTGCTTCAATGCAGCCTTTTGGGGCAGGTCCTTTTTATGCAACACCACTTGCAACGGCCATGTTAAACACGCAAGGTGGAGCACAGCGGAATGAAAAGGCAGAAGTTATGAGTGCAGTTGGCACTCCAATTCCGCATCTTTATAGTGCGGGAGAGTTTGGTGGAATTAACGCTAACCAGTATAATGGTGGTGGAAATTTGGCAGAATGCTTAATCTTTGGAAAGATCGCCGGTGAAAATGCAGCTCTTCCAAAGGCAGACACATCTAGTGCTTCTTTTGAAGATGATGCACCAACTGCAACAGCTGATTTTGCAATAGCTAGTGATCTGCAAACCACTTCTAATGACGAGATTAAACTTGAAAAAAACCAGTATCTAGGCCGCAGTAATGCAGGAATTGGCGGCGAGATCTTAGTAAAGGTAACTGTTGATGAACAGCAGAAATTGCAAGACGTAGAGATATTGAAACAAAGTGAAAGTGGGGATGTTAGTGCAGAAGCACTTGAAAGGATTCCACATGAAATGGTGACGCGCAATACCTATGAAGTGGATGCGGTCTCAGGTGCTTCCGCAACAAGTAGAGCTTTGAAAGCAGCCGTCAAAGATGCCTTGAGTCAGATTAAAGCAAAAAACTAAACAGTAGGGTTATTTTAGAAAGGAGCAGACTAAAATGAAATTAGTCGCGATTGTTGGAACAAATGCCGCTTTTTCCTATAATCGGATATTGCTGCATTATATGCAGCAGCATTTTGAAAAAACAGCAAAAATCGAAGTATGCGAGATTAGTGAGTTACCGCCATTTTGTGAGGATCTGCCTGTCAGGGAAGAATCAAAAATTATGGAATTGGCTCATAAAATTGTGAAGGCTGATGGTGTGGTTTTTGCTTGCCCTGAATATGATCATTCCATTCCAGCGCCCTTGAAAAGTGCGATCGAATGGCTTTCCTATGAAATAGATCCACTGAAACAAAAACCGGTTTTAATTGTGGGTGCTTCCTATGGACCCCAAGGATCGTCAAGAGCACAACAACATTTACGTCAAATTTTAGCATCTCCTGATGTTAATGCAAATGTGCTGCCGGGAAATGAATTCTTGTTGGGTAATGTAGCTCAGGTCTTTGACAAAGAAAGGCAGTTGGGAGATCAGCAGGCAATTAAACAGCTAGACAGTTGTTTTAATGAATTTCTGAGTTACGTAAGGGTTTTGCAAGCAGACGCCAGAGAAGATAAAAAAATTAACTCTGAGATAAATCCGTTCTTTAGTGATGCAACGGTTCAGTTTGCAACAGGAAAACTGAAGCTGCTGGAAATTCAGCAATTGTTCAGCACATTGCCGTTCGAACTTGATTTTATTGATGCAGACGATAAATTTGCGTGGTTTTCTGATAAACCGCAGCGCGAACACAAGCGTTCAATTGCGGATTTGAATGAACCAGTTAAGGATTGTCACCCACCGAAAGCTGTTCCCGCAGTTTTAAAGATTCTTTCTGATTTCAGATCTGGTGTAAATGATCGTGTTGAACGTTGTTTTATAGCGCAAGGACATCAAATTTACACTCAATACTTAGCTGTCCGTGATACTGGTAATAAATATTTGGGAACGTTAGAGATCACCGGTAATGTGGATCATCTTAAGAACTTGTTGGAAACGGGAGCATTTGGTGGTAAAGCAGAAGCAGATGTGGAAACTTCGCAAAATTACGAAGTGAAAGAAAAAAATAATGCTGATGTTGTAACAGGGGCTTCACAGCATGAGGGAAACGGGAAGGATACGTCTCCAGGAAGTAAGGAGATCTTATAATCGATGAAAGTGACAGCAAATATAGCCCAACAGTGTGTTGAAAAAAGTTTTTTTGCGCTTGGCACGACTATTAATTTGACGGCATTTGGTACAGCTTCTGAAGAAGATCTGGAAGATACCTATCACCTGATAACTGCTTATGAAGATAAATTAACGGTTAATAGAACTAATTCAGAAATTATGGCCATCAACCATGCAGCAGGAAAAGAACCGATACAAGTTTCATCAGGAACCTATCAACTTGTAAAAAAGGCTGTAGAAATAAGCCGAAAACATGAGGGATTTAATGTAGCTATCGGGCCCTTAGTTAAGCTATGGCGGATCGGATTTAAGGAAGCAAATGTTCCAAATGAACAGCAAATTGAGGATAAAAGGTTTTTAACTGATCCTAATCGAATAATCCTTAATGATATGAAGATGTCGGTTTTATTGCCTGAATCGGGAATGGAGCTTGATTTGGGCGGAATAGCCAAGGGATACATTGCTGATCGTATTCGCAGCTTATGGGATTCACGCGGAATTTTAGCAGGAATCATTAATTTGGGTGGAAATATTTTAACGATCGGAGCTTGTCCACTGCATGGAGATCATAAATGGCGAATTGGAGTTCAGAATCCATGGCAAAAAAGGGGAAAGCCGCTTGTATTGGAGAAAGTGGGACCGTGTTCTGCAGTTACTTCAGGTGTTTACGAACGTTACTTTGAAACAACAGGAAAGAAATACCATCATATCTTGGATTCACGAACAGGCTACCCTTTAAAAACTGATCTGGTCAGTGTTACAGTCTTCACCAAGGATTCAATTGTAGGTGAAATCGAATCTACACGTCTTTTTTTTGCTGGTAGTTTACCTTTGAATTGGGGAGAAAAACGTTCAGATCTGTATGGCGCGATTTTTGTTTATCGCGATCAGAGCGTTCACAGGTATGGGTTTCAACAGTAGAACGTATTCAAAAAAGGGTTCTGTGATATTTGGTGTTGATGGATAAAACTCCGTCAATGCCATTTTTGTGTGTAACAAAAGGGATTACTGTACTGCGCTGCAACCAAAACGGCTAAAATATTAATACCTTTAGAATCAAAAAATCTAAAAATGCCATTTTTAGAACAATTGTTGAGTTTTAAAGTTGAGAACTCTTATTTCCCGACATGCTATAATAAGTGAATCAAACATAGAACGGAGCAGCCTTATATGCGCAAGTTGAATATTTTCAGCATACTTTTAGTAATAGTTATCTTAACTGGATGTGGTATTCAGAAGCAAAAAGCAGACAATACCATAAAAAAAACAACACACAATGTTTTGAAATCTGACTCAAAAACATGGACTTTCAGCAAGAAGATTACATCTAAGCAGACCCCGAATGCTGGTGTTTCTAATGACCTATCAACTTCTGTAGTTTCAAAAATCGGTGATATCTCAAATTGGACAACATCGAAAAACCAGTTTGTATCATACCCCATCAACTACAAGCAGATTTCATTAGAGAAATGGCAGCATGATACTCAGAAAAGAATGGTTAAAAGTGCACAAAGAAAAGTCCACTGGATGAGGATTTCGCAGATTAATGCCGTACTTAAAAAAATGGGAGCAGATATTAAAATTAACAAACTGTCAGACTTAGTTTTCTTGGAGACAAAAAGCAGCAATATGCCTTTGGCTCAGGCATTTGTCGCCAAGGGTTATCATTTATACGCAATCAATCCCCAATATACAGATACCGAGCAAACTATTACTATTGACCGTGGTCAAGCATTTACCGATACGCGGACTAAAAAAGCAACCGGACAAGTTGCACCGGACAAACTAAATGGCACGTGGATTGCACCTGAAACTACGACTAGTGCTAGTGATACCGGAAAAATAATGGTCAAAGATGGTTATCTCTATCAGCACCGCTATGATAGTTATGAACGTTCCGCAATTCAGGCTTTGAGTTCCTATTCACTAATATCATTAAATCAAAATACGACTTATGCTTCGCAAAAAACTAATGCAGCTAGGGCCGACTATCAGCTAACTCAAAAATCTGTCGCTAGTGGCGATAGTCTGGGTTATCTTTATCTGTTTGTTAGTGAAAATAAATTGATTCGAATTGGGCAGGGACAAACTACTACCTATAAGAAAACGAGTACGTTGGTGGCAGCAAATGACTTGCCGAAGGATGATATTACTATTTTTGAACAGCTGGATCAGAAAAATCCAGGTGAAGCAGCTTCGACAATTACAGTCAAAGCCGGTCCAGCGATCGTTGGCATGAGCAGCAGTATTAAATATCTGACTGATCCTGATGCCGGGCAAATTACTAGTAATATCCCTGTCGTCAGTCTTGAGAATGGCAAAGTTACCACAAGTGATGGGGAGAGTGGAATTGATTGAGATTGTGGAAGAACAGATTCCTTTTTTTGTTAAATTTTTTTATATTTTTTGATAATTTATTATCTAAACAGAAGTTCAGCTAGAGATTGATTTTACTTAATCTCTAGCTGAACTTTTTATACTCCTAGGTAATATGTCTATCCATTAATACCAAATATCATACAGCTAAAAAGAAGGACATGGTCAGCTTTTTGTTTAGCCAAAAAACAAAATGATTGTGATGACAGCATGAAAAATGTTTTTTGGAAGAACAACAGGTATTATAAAGATAGATAAAGCAAGTTGAGCAACTGCAACTCCGAAAACGAAAGAAAGGAATGAACGATACATGAAGAAAATGTATATCGCATTAGGAGCAGTGGCAAGTATTATCTTCATAGCTTTGATCGCATTTTTTGTAATTTTGCCGAATAAAAATAATACCAGTAACACAAAGGAGTCTGATTCAACAAGTGTTTCAGGTTCTTATAAGAAAGCTGAATTGGTTGGGACACCTCGTGTAAGAGCCAGCGGATTAGAAGCACCTTGGTCGCTTGTCTTTTATAATGATAGCGTTTTAGTTAGTCTGCGTGATAAAGGAGAGATCCGTGAAATTTTAGACAACGAAAAAACACGGCTTGTTGGCAGAATATCCGGTATAGAGCATGTTAGTGAAGACGGATTATTGGGAATGATAGTGAACACTTCAAATGAAGATCCCTATTTATATGTTTATTATTCAACATCTGGAGACAACCGTATTGTACGTTATGTTTTAAGTGGCAAAAAAGGTTCACTTAAATTGGGTAAAGCTGAGGTGATACTTAGCGGAATATCCAAAGCTGCTAATCATAATGGCGGTCGAATCGCATTTGGACCTGATGGCATGTTATATGCGACTACTGGCGATGCGGGCGATCCTTCCAGCGCACAGGATAGAAATTCATTGAATGGTAAAATTTTGCGCATGACGGCAGACGGCAATGTTCCAAAAGACAACCCTTTTCAGAATTCTCTTGTTTACAGTTATGGTCACCGCAATCCTCAGGGGATTGCTTGGTCTACAAATGGGACAATGTATGCAACCGAATTTGGGCAGAACAAATGGGATGAGTTGAATGAAATAAAACCGGGACGTAACTACGGCTGGCCGACACATGAAGGAAAAGCCAATACGCAGGGATTCGTTGATCCAGTACAACAGTGGACCCCCGCAGAAGCGAGTCCTAGTGGAATGGCTTTTTATAATGGCGTGTTATTTATTGCAAACCTACGAGGGACAGTTTTGCGTGCAGTTGCGACTTCTGCTTTGCAAGAATCGCTTGAATATTTCTCAGGCAAATATGGACGTATTCGAGATGTTGTGATTTCACCTAAAAATGAATTGTGGTTTATCACCAACAATACAGATGGTCGTGGGAACCCTGAGGCCAGAGATGATCGCGTGATGTCAGTTTCAATTAAAAAGTAGTTTGCCTATAAAGAAAGCCCTAGAGGGTGCATTGATTCAGAACCAGAAGTCTTTATGGTACAAAGAAGAGCTTGCCACATTAAAGATGGTAAGCTCTTCTTTCATTAAGTGGTACAGCTAGAATAATAATCATTCATCAAATAAAATGAATTCTTTATATTTTCTGCTTAAAATAGATAAAATCAAATTTAAACAAGTCATGGAATAGATAGGCTCTTGCCCGTTAACATTTGGCAACAAACCGGCTTCATAATACAAAGAATAATCAGCATGTTCAGTCAAATAGTTAGTCCCGAATGAAGTGACGGAACATAAGGGGACATTGCTAATTTTTAATGTTTTTATAGCATCTCGTATTCCAGGAGTATTTCCGCTCAACGAGGTAACTATTACCAGATCTTGCGGAGTAAGTTTATTTGAAATAATTTTTAAATTGGACTCTCCCGCGATTAAAAAATTTGTTCGTCCTGATATGAATAAGTCATTGGCAAATTCTTTGGTGGCGTTGCTTTGTGAAAAGCCGGTTGCATATAAAACTAGCGTATCTGCTTCTTTCATTTTGTCTAATAATAGTTGAAAATTGGTCTGCCTAACGTACTGAAATGTTCTTTGAATGTCATTTTGCAATTCAGCTACCAAATCTGCAGGTTCGAAGTTATCAGACGCAAGAGCTTGTTTCAGGATAAATTTGAGTTCTGAATAACCGCGAAAACCAAGCTTTTTTGATAAACGAAGGACAGAGCTTTTGGATGAGAGCATTTTTGCGCCTAAATCAGTAATTGAGGAATCAACGACTTCAGCAGCATGGTTTTGGATAAACTTAACCATTTCCTTCTCATTATCCGATAATGAATCATAGTGCAACCGTAATCGTTGGTCAAAATCCATCAAACATACCTCCTAAACTACCAATAGTGTAACATGGACAAGCAAGCTGTAAGTAGCTCACAGGTTTTGATGGTAAATCAGTGCTTCATAAGGGCGTAGTATCATTTTCGAAGTCAATTTTTTGACCGCACTAGGATAATTGGTTAGTAACAACTGACTGTTTTTTTCTAGTAGAGTGTCTGGAACTTTGAAATTAACGTTAGACTCTGAAAATGAACAAATAACGATCATTTTTTCTGATTTGTTGGTGCGTGTATAGCTATACACGGCCGAATCATCGGAATTAAATAGAGTATAACTACCATCAATTACTACGGGATATTTTTTGCGAATCGCTATCAGTTTTTGATAATGATAGTAAACAGAATGTTTGTCTGCGAGAGCTTGGACGACATTAATTTTTGGATTATCTGGAGAAAAGGCCAACCATGGTTTGCCGGTCGTAAAGTCTGCCGTGTCCGTTCCATCCCAAGGCATTGGTGTTCGGGCGTTATCGCGTGATTTTAAGAAGATGACACGCTTGATATAATCCTTATTCATCCCAGCTGCACGTAATGTTTTGATCATATTTATCGTCTCAATATCCTGATATTCAGCAAGTGATTTAAATGGAGCATTGCGCATTCCTAGTTCTTCACCTTGAAAAATATAAGGTGTTCCTTTCATCATGTGGAGTAGTGTTCCCAGCATTTTAGCAGATTCAATGCGATATGTTTGATCATCACCAAAACGTGTAACGGCTCGTGGCTGATCATGGTTACTCCAATATAGTGAATTCCATCCTTTTTCTAATTTGAACTGCCATTCGCTTAGAACGCTGCGTAAATCGCTCATTTTAAACCTAACATCAGAGAACTTTCCGAAACGTCCGTAATCCAAATGCATATGATCGAAGTGAAAAACCATGTTTAGTTCATGTCGTTGGGGGTCGGTGTAGAGAATGGCCTGGTCACTGTTTGTGTTTGCAGTTTCCCCGACAGTCAGACTTGGGTACTGGCTAAGGACTTGCTGGTTCATTTCATGCAAAAATTCATGCACACGTGGCCCATTTGAGGCACCAGCATAATAGTTTTTAGTGTAAGGCAAGTTGGCAGGCGCATCAGAATAACATTGGTCTTTGCTTATTAAGCTGATGACATCCATTCGAAAACCATCGATCCCCAGTTCAAACCAATAGCGCATCATTTTATAAATTGCAGCGCGGACTTCGGGGTTTTCCCAATTTAAATCAGGTTGTTGTTTTGCGAAGAGATGCAGGTAATATTGTTTTCTCCTTGGTACATATTCCCAAGCTGAACCGCCGAAAGTCGAACCCCAGTTGTTAGGTGGATCGCCATTTGGCTTAGGATCTTTCCAGATATAAAAATCAGCATATTTGCCTGAACGGCTTTGTTTCGAGTCTTGGAACCAGCTGTGCTGATCACTTGTATGGTTAACGACAAGATCCATAATTATTTTGATTCCCAGTGCGTGTGCTTTTTCTAAAAGTTCTTTAAATTCATCTAGTGTTCCATAAATAGGATTTATCTGATAATAATCGGAGATATCATAGCCATTATCGACAAGTGGAGAGGAGTAGATTGGATTTAACCAAATTACGTCGATTCCAAGGTCAGCTAGGTATGGTAGCTTGGAAATTATGCCATTTATATCGCCTATTCCGTCTCCATTACTGTCTTTAAAACTTTGGGGGTAGATTTGATAGACAACACTTTTCTTCCACCAATCTTTATTCATTACTCATCATCCTCATCTTGTGCTTGAGCTGTTAAATAATCGTTAACATAGATCAACTGTGTTTTTGCATCTGCGATGGCACTTCTCACAGCCTCAGGTGCCAAGTAGTCTTCTTTAGGAAGTGCTAGTAAGATCGTAAGTATAATTGGTAAATTTACTCCTGTAATTAGATGGACATGGGGATGACCGAGATGTTTTGCAAAAGCTTGATTCACAGAGCCGCCTAGCAAATCTGTAAAAACAATAACTTCATCTTGTTTACTGATATTTTCAAAAAAATCATTGACTTGTCCGTCTATCGGTGTATTGTCCATGTACGCATCTAACGTTATAACGTCAACTGTGTGAGGGGCAATATAATCAAAAGTGTCTTTCAAACCGGAAGCCATCTGGTGGTGGGTAGCAAAAATTATTTTACGCATATTTTTTCTCCTTAAACTAAACTGTTAAGATCCCAAAGTATGATAGAACCAAAGCTAAAATGATGATCAAAAAGATAATTTTAATGACGCTCAGTTTTTTAGAGGCAATCAGACGATAGACAACAAAAGTCAAAAGTGCAGGTAAAAGCGCGGGCATTATCTGATCTAAAATTTCTTTTTGAATTGGTAATTTTACTTTTCCAGTTTGGAAAACAAGACCGACTTTCATTTTAACGACTGAGGGGATTAAAGCTCCAACTACTGTTAAGCCCATAATTGAAGCAGCTTCTGTAAAGACAGAGAGTTTATCGCCTAAAGCAGTTACCAGTTTCAATCCTGAATTGTATCCGATTGAAAACAATTTGAAACGGAAAAAAAGAAAAAAGATATTGAGGCATAACCAAATGATTGCGCCGGTCGGGTTTCCTTGTAGTCCCATATAAGCAGAAATGGAGCCCATAATTGTTGGATACAAGACCCAGATCAATGTATCGCCAATTCCAGCCAATGGTCCCATCATTCCTGTTTTAAAGTTTTGGACAGTATCAAGCGAGTTAACACCGTCTTTTTCCTCCATTGCTAAACTGGCACCTAACAGCAGATTAGCCATCCAAGTGGTCGTATTGAAATATTTAAAATGATTGTTTAAAGAAGCTTTGTAGTCCTCATCTTTAGGATAGATTTTTCTTAAAGCTTTTTCCAAACCATATACTACAGCGGGGCCTTGCTGGTTTTCATAGTTAAAGATATTACATGCCATAAACATATAACGAAAAGCAGCTTTGTTAATATCTTTTTTATTTAAAATTTTACTCATCAAAGTCATCTCCTTCATCTTCGGCAGCACTTCCATTTGTTGCAGCTGCAGTTGGTGCATGCATTTTTGTGTTAAAGAAATAGTAGGCAATTGCAAATCCGATAATTGAAATGCCTAAAATTGGAATTTTCAAATAGCCGGATAAGACAAAACCGATTAGCAGCATTGAAAGATACTTCTTGGCAGGCATGACCTGTAATAAAAGTGCAATCCCGACTACTGGCAGCATACTTCCGGCAATAGATAAGCCGTTAGTAAACCATTTTGGTAAAAAGGTCAGGATCGTTTTAACGATTTGTTCACCGAAAATAACGCATAAGGCGGTTGGAAGGGCAGTTGAAAGCCCAAATATCAGAGGACCAAACCAAAAGATTCGATTCATTTTTTTGAAGTTGCCTAAATTGGCTGCTTTTTGTGCAGCATGTGTAACATAGGTGTTAAGCAATTTAGCCAAGACATCTAATTGAATACCCAGCATTCCAACTGGAACACCAACTGCCAAGGCAACTGCTTTTGCGTCTTCAATATTGTGTGTTGTTTTAATTGCAACATAAATTCCAACTAAGGCAGCCAGCCCCCAATTAGGAACTGAAGATCCACCTATGTTTGCCACACCAAGAGCCATCAGTTGGAAAGTACCACCTATGACCATTGCTGTCTGCATGTCGCCCATGATAATTCCAAGAAAAAGTGCGATCATAATAGGGAACCAAGTAGTAATAACGAGACCTTGCTGATCTAAAACCATCCAGAATGATAACAGAATAACCAATGCACCTTGAATAATTGCCATGTTTTCATCTCCTATTTGATATAAGTTTCTAAGGGTTCTTCAGGATCACTTGGAACGAAATGGAAAGTTACTGGGATACCTTTAGCCTTGATTTTTTTTAGATCGGCTATTTCTTTTTCATTAACCGAAACCATTTTTTTGACGGTTTTCTTTCCTTCACCATCAAACATAATACCGATATTAACTTTTGGAATTTTTACGCCTCCTTCAATTAAACGTAAAATTGTTTCAGGTTCTTTTACAATTAGAAAAACATTGTGACTGTCGTACTTACCATTGTTGAAATTCGTGATGGCTTTTTGTGTATCGATAATTGACATTCCCGTTCCTGCAGGTTTGCTCATACGCATGGCTGCTTTTTGATTTTCATCTTTACTGACAAAATCATCAACCACCATTAAGCGTTTTGCTTTTGTATGTCCAGCCCACTGTGTGACGACGATTCCGTGGATCAAACGTTGATCAATACGTGCTAATACCAAACTCATAATAATCTCTCCTTGTTAGTTGATAACAAAAGTATACGGTTGCAATAAAACGTTTACAATGGTTAGAACGACTTTGGGGAAGTGCGATGTCACTCTTGGGAAAAGCGCCATGAGTCTGGGAATTTTCCCTGATATATAAGTTATCTAGTAAAATGAGCAAAAGGAAACTGGGGGTTATTTTTTGAGAGGAGTCTGGACTAAAGACCTCGATATTATTATCTAAAGTTGTTGTGTGGATGAATAAAAAAACATCTCCTAAACTTTATGCAAGTTCAGAAGATGTTTTTTGTATAATGAGATTTTTAGCAAATGTAGGCAAATTGAGAGAAAGAATTGAAGATTCTCAAAAGTATGCAAAAGCTGCAAGAAACTATTTGCGCAATTCTTGTTTACGTAGCTCACGTTTACGCAGCATCGGCATAAAGAATCCCAAACCGAATAAGACGAAAACAGTAATGATATTAAGCAACAGTTGATGATTGAATGATTTTGTGCCAAAGTCCGCTTCTTGCGGAATAAAACCAAGCGTTGCACAGATGAAAGTAAAAGCTAAACACCATCCTCCTACAAGCAGTGCACCAATCCGGTTCTTAATAAAGATATAATCAGACTGAAATTTATTTTGCTGCCAGCGAACAGCAACAAAGGCGAAGAAAACCCAGCAGGTCTTGTAGGGCGAGATGATTCCGTTGATATTAAGAAGCCAATTATAAATTGTGTTGATATTAGGCAATGTGCCGGTTAACAAGAGCAAGAACAAGCTCAATCCAGTAGTCATCAGATAAGAATGAATGGGACGCCCATTTTTGTTTTTTTTAGTCATCCAGTGCGGCATAAATCTATCAGCAACATCTCCCGCAAAAACACGACTTGAGGCATCAAGCAAGACGGCCAGCTGGGCCATCATGAAAATAGCTTGAACCACGGCAAAAAGGTACATCAAAATTTTTCCAAGTCCCATTTCCTGTCCCAACATCTGGAATGCATAGTAGGGACCATTCATTTTGAAATCGTGGGGGATATTATTAGCATCAAAGAAGACAGCCAATGATAAAGTTCCTAAGACAGTTAAGATAGCTGTCATGATAGCTAGCAGCCACATTGCTTTAGGAAATTCGTGTTTGGGATCACGCATCTGGACAAGATACGGTGCAGCTAATTCAGCTCCAGACATGGCGAAAATCAATAAACCGGTTGTTGAAAAATATTTTAGACTAAAATTAGGCATGAAAGCGTGAAAATTAAAAGGCTGCGTTGCCATATGTGTTCCATGCATTACGGCATAACCGGCCAGCAGGATAAAGAGAGCTGACATGATAAACATTGCTCCGCCGCCAATGAGAGAAAGAATCTCAAGTGAGTTTTTGAATACATTTTCTAAAAGAATGAATGCTAGAATAATGCCGAAGGTTAATAATCCAAATTGAAAAGTTGACATTCTGGAACCTAGAGAATTATCACCGAGAATCATCCAGCTAAAAGAAACGATGACAGAGTTGGAAACATCAACGATATAGGGCACGCTTTGAATCCAATACATCCAAGATGTCCAGTAACCAAGCGTATCGTTACTGCTGCGTCTGACCCATGATGCCAAACCGCCGCTCTGAGTTTGAAAGGTCAGTCCCATTTGACTGACAATTAATTCATAAGGTATGACATAAGCAAAAAGCAAGAATATCCAAGAAATAACAACAGAAAGTCCTTGATTTTGGAAAGGATAGAAAATATTTTCAAAACTGATAATTGTAACGAAGTCCAGTAGGGCAATAACCTGCCAGCGCATATAATGTTTCTTAGATTCTAATTCATTCATGTTTTTCTCCTTCACTAATTAAAAATGGTGTTTTTTTGACACAGAAAACACCAAAAATTAGGCGGCTTATGAATGAAACCTAGGCTTAACCGTTTCACTTGTCGTATACCTCAGCATATAATAGAATACGTGGAAAGATTGGTTGAAGTCACAGTCTTTTAAACCGAATGAAAGATTTAAGAATAACTTTTAAATCTTATCCACCAGATAATTGTAATTCAAAATCGATGTATTGCCCAGACTTAATTTGAAAAATTAAAAAGGTAAGGATATTGAAATGAAAACATTAAAAATAGCGGTCTCTAAAACTTTGTTTACCTATGTTCCAAGCGGATGGATGCCTGCTGCTTTAAATATCTCTTTGCAAGGGTCAGAGTTGGCAGCAATTGTAATCAGAGAAAATAATCGTTCAGAAAAGAGAATCGCTGCGCAGTTGTGTGCTATTTCAGGATTAGACATCCCGGTGGTCACGATAGCTAAAGATGATAAGATTGAAATTTCCAAAGACAAAATCAATAAAAAGGCTCAAGCCTATATGGTAAAGAATGTTCCATCTTTTTTAACAGATCTAATTGCTTTTGCTGATGAACATCCAGTAAGTTTTACAACTCCTGGTCATCATAACGGCCAATATTATGAAAAACATCCAGCTGGTGTAGTTTTTAATCGTTTTTTTGGAGCTAATATGCTGTATGCAGATACGAGTGATACTGTTGCTGAACTAGGGGATACGATGACACATGAAGGGGCACCTTTGTCAGCTGAAAAGCGGGCAGCTTCAGTTTATAATGCTGATAAAGTTTATTTTTGTACAAATGGAACAAGTAGTGCTAATGCAATTTGTGCTAGTGCAGCATTGACGCCTGGTGATCTTGTTTTGTTCGACCGCAACAATCATAAGTCACTTTATAACAGTGCATTAGCTATAAATGGAGCAAAACCGGTCTACATTCCTACAGATCGCAATGCTTTGGGCTTGATAGGTGAGATGGATCCTGAAAATTTTACAGAAAAAAAATTGCGCGATGAGATAGCTAAGGTTTCACCGGAGAAGTCGCATGTGAACAGGCCTTTTCGCTTAGCAGTTATACAGTTAGAAACCTATGACGGTGTTTTTTACAATGCACGGTGGATTCTGGATAAAATCGGCGGGTTTTGCGATTATATCTTGTTTGATTGTGCTTGGGGAGGTTATGAACAGTTTGTTCCCTTGATGCGTAACCTTTCACCGCTGTCATACACTTATCGGAAGAATGATCCTGGAATTCTTGTGACGCAATCGATTCATAAGCAACAGGCAGGTTTAGGCCAGACATCACAGATATTGAAGAAAGATAGCCATCTAAAAGGACAGAAACGTTACATTGACCATAAGCATTTTAATAATGCATATCTGAAGTATGTTACTTCCAGCTATTCCTACCCACTATATGCGTCTTTGACAGTTAACGCTTATCTGGTTTCTGGCAAAGGAAAAAATCTGTGGTGGCAGAGCTTGCTTGAACGCAGTATTGATTGGCGTAAAAAGCTTTTGCGAAGCTCAAAGCTTTTTAAACCATTAGTTCCGCAAAATTTTGATATGATTCCATGGCAAGACATATCGACTAATGAACTGGCCGCTGATCCTAAATATTGGAACTTGTCTCCTGCGGATATGTGGCATGGGTTTAACAAGGTTGCATTAGGTCAGGTCATGCTTGATCCTTTCAAGCTGACGATCGTTACTCCTGGTATTGATCTGAAAAATGGAAAGTATACACAGAGGGGGATTCCTGGACAAGTTGTCGCAGAATTTTTGACAGAAAAACGAATTATGTGTGGAAAAGCAGATTTAAATTCTTTGCTGTTTTTGCTAACTCCTGGAGATACGGATACTGATTTGCAGGCTTTACTGGATGCATTGCTGGAGTTTGAAAAATTTTATTATGCGGATGCTCCGCTTAAGAAAGTTTTACCGCGTTTGTATCAGCAGTACGAAAAACGTTATAACGGTTATACTATTAAACAACTTTGTCAGGAAATGCATTTGTATTACAAAGAACGACAGACTTTTAAATTACAACAGGCATTATTTGAAAAGAAAAATTTGCAGTCTTACGAATTCACACCACAAGAAGCAGACCTAGCTTTCAAACGCAATCAGGGTGAACTTTGCGATCTGAATGAAATCGTTGGGAAAATTGCTTTAGAGGGTGCTCTGCCGTATCCGCCTGGAATCTTTATTGTCGCTCCTGGTGAGCGGTGGAGTGAACATGAACGAGACTACTTTAAAATACTACTTGGAGCGAGTGAGCGTTTTGCGGGTTTTGTTCCCGAAATTCAAGGTGTTTATTATCAATGGAATGCTGCACACAAGCTTTCTGTTTTCGGTGAAGTTTTAGCTGAGCATTAACAGTGGATTACGAATACAACATGTTTTTTGCTATGAGTAATTTGAAGTCAGTCGGAGAACTTTGACTTATGGAATGCATTTATATGGAAGCAACAAGGGAACTAGATCAAAATTTGGTTTCTGACCTAGTTCCCCTTATAGTGCACTAATTTTATAGTTGAAAATCAAAAAACATTTCGTTTCGATGGTTTAGATTTCAATTCATCAAAATCATATTTAGACAGTTCAGCTAAACCGCTACGACTTGCATCAAAATAAGCAGTCAAACTTTGAGCAATCATCAGATTTAGTTCTTTCTTGGGATCAAATTGAACGACCGCAATAGGTGTGTTTGATTGAAAGGCCGCACCAATTTCAAACATCGTTCCAGAATCAGGTTCATTGTTGCTTTCTTCGGCTTGATAGTCCAAGATAGCAACTAAAATGTCAGCTCGATTTACCTGACGTATGTCTGAGGCAAAGACATACTGCTGCCAAGCACGACTGCCGAATTTTTCTTCTTCAAATTGATGTTCCTGAGGCAAAAAAATATTATGTGAATCGATTGTATTATTGGAAAGCAGAGCATCCTTAACCTTTTGAATCCGTTCTTTTTGATAATCGCTAAAAAAAGGTGCTGCAAGATAGACTTTATTCAATGGTTTAACCTCGCTTTTTATAGTATACAATATACAGTAGCTACGTATATGATATACACTATATTGTGTAAAAGCAATGCTTTATTTTTAGAGTGAGACCGAGTATGATGATTGTTGTTCACTAATTTGGTCTGGCTAATATATTGATTAGAAGAGAAAGGGTGTATTGATTATTTTGATTACATTATCAGGTATTATCGGCTCTGGAAAATCGAGCTTAACTGCAATTTTAGCAAATGAACTAGGAACTAAAGCCTTTTTTGAACCAGTTGAAGATAATCCTGTGTTGCCGCTTTTTTATAAGGGAAATGAAATTGCTGCAAGCAAAAGGGCAGCAGGAGATAAAGAAGCAACTAATCCCTATGCATATTTGCTGCAAACATTTTTCTTGAATCGCCGCTTTAAAATGATAAAAGAAGCAATGAAGGATGATAACAATATTCTGGATCGATCGATCTATGAAGATGAGTTGTTCATGAAAATGAATACTGACATGGGAAATGCAACGCAAGTTGAGTACCAGATATATAAAAGTTTATTGAAAAACATGATGGAAGAGCTGCCATATGCTGCTAAGAAAAAGTCACCAGATTTAATGATTACCATCAAGGTTTCATATGAAACAATGATTAAGCGAATTACTAAACGTGGCCGTGAATACGAATTAGTTCAAAATGACCCATCATTAGCGGACTATTACAGGAAGTTATTGGGTTACTACGAGGAATGGATGGCCCAGTATAATGTTTCACCACTGCTGGTTATCGATGGCGATAAGTATGATTTTGTTGGTAATTCAAACGATCGGGGTACGGTTTTAAAAACAATTGAAAAACGATTGCTGGAACTAAACAAATTAACTCCAACTGAAGTTGCTCAGATAGAAAAAAAACATACACACTCTTTTTAAAAATCGTACCTGATAGGATGATCGAAGTGAGGGCTTGTTTACAAGGCTGTTTCAAACAAAGTATACTTGAGAAAACAACTTCGAGGTGAAATGTGTGAATTTATTCAACAGGGACAAGAAGAAAACAAATGAGAGAAGAACGGTTAACAAAAAAATCGGCAAAATATTGATGGTAACAGCGATATATTTTGTTGTGTTTCAAATTGCAGCAACAGTGGCTGGGGTATTGATGATGGCGCGCAAAAGCAGCAATATTCATTCAGTGGCAGCGTTGGAAAAAAGCGGTATTCCATATTTTGTCGCGATCGCATGCGGTATGCTGGTCATAATTGCTGTTACTTCACCTAGATTGAGAAGAAGGATGTTTACAGAAACAAATGTTCGCATGACACCGGTTATCTTTTTGTGTCTAGTAGCAGTTATGATGAGCGGCCAGATAATTTCGAGTTTGTATGGGTCTGCTCTTGAAGCTTTTGTTAATTTATTTGGATATAGTGCAACTGCACAGATGCAAGCAGCGACTGCGCATAGCCAGACTTTTTCGATGTTGGTATATGCGAGTCTTATAGGCCCTTTAAGTGAAGAAATCGTTTTTAGAGGCTTCTTGCTGCGAAGTTTTGAAGCATATGGAAAAAAATTTGCAATTATTATGTCAGCATATATGTTTGGCTTATATCATGCCAATCTTGTTCAGAGCCCCTTTGCTTTTTTGCTGGGGCTTGTGCTCGGGTATACAGCCCTGACCTATGGTTTGAAATGGGCTTTTGCACTTCATGTTTTTAATAATTTTATTTTGGGAGATTTTTTAATTTTCATATTACGAGATGTACCTACACATCAAGCTGAAAGTATCAGCGGCATGGTTCTCCTCTTTGGTGGTTTGCTAGGCATGTGGGTGTTGTGGAATAGGAGAAATGAAATCAAAACTTGGTTAAAAAAACAGCAAGAAGCTCAGGCATACTTAAAAGAAACTTTTTTTGGCAGGTATAACGTTATAATAACTGTGGTGGTCTTTATTTTAGCTTGTATGGGACTGGAAAAACTTTGAAGCAGCCAGTGTCCCAATGCTATAATAAAGATAAACGGAAGCGCTATGCAAAATTCTTGCGGCTTGGGTTAGTTATTTGCAGTAATAAGAAACGCGGAAGTCTGTATTTGTAAAAGATGGGGTGATTAGAATGGCTCAAAAGTATGAACGTGTTCTTGCAGCAGTTGATGGCTCAAAGGGTGCTGAAACAGCCTTGAAAAGGGCTGTAGAAATAGTCAAACGTAACCATACGAAATTAGATGTATTACGAGTTCTTGATTTGAATTCACTCGAATATGGCGGAGCAGGAATTGCATTAGATGGTGAGCGCATTTACAAAATTGAACAGGCAAACGAAGAATATATGCAAAAATTAAAACATTCTTTGATTGAAAATGGGCTAGGAGAGGAACAAGTCAAGGTCCATTTGCGTTTTGGAAATCCTAAAGTTGTGGTTGTTGATGATTTTCAGCCTGAATATCAGAATGATTTGATTGTTGTCGGTTCGACAGGAAAAAACTTTATCGAGCGTTTGGTCGTTGGGTCTGTAGCTTCTTACATCACACGTAATGCTGCCTGTGATGTCTTGATGGCTCGTCCAGATAAAAAATAAAGAAGAATTGCAGCAAGCAAATGATTATGTGGTTAATCCACATACTTCATTTGCTTGCTGCAGTTTTTTTGTTAGCGACCATTAATTTCGAGATTTGATAACAATCTGGGATAGAATGCGACATTTGTCGGTTTCAGGTTTGAATTGGATAAATTATGTAAAATAATAATTTTGTTGTTCTGCGCAAACCAAGCAAACTCAATTGTTGAGGAAACTGAAACGCTTTTGGATGAAATCGGAGAACGTTTTGATAAGGGAGAAATAGTTTAATTGCTTGCAGTAGCTCAGTGTTCACAGCATTCAAAATAGCGGTATGGAGCATCTGTACTCAATAGAAGAAATTGATTTTATTCTGGCAGTTCAATAAAAACATGCTAGTATTTGTTTAGCTACTGGATCTGTTATTCTATGTTTCTGCATAGTTAAGTATGAAAAAAATAAAGCAATTAACTTGAAAAGTAAAGTTAGGTTAAACACGTATTTTGAAAGAAGAGGAATATTTGTTTTTCTTGAAAGCGGTTTATTTATGTAGTAAGATTTTTTGTTAGGGAGGGCGATCAAAGTATGAAAATATTAACATTGAATTGTCATACTTCAACTGAATGTGATATAAAAAAGCAGCTTGATGCTATTGTTGATTTGATTATTAGTGAGAAAATCACGTCATTCTGTTTGCAGGAAGTTAAACAAGCGCGGGTGGGAAGAATTATTGATCATGTTGGACTAAAACGAATATGTTTTATAGAGAATGAGATGGATGAAATTCCTGTCAGATCAGGGAATTTTGCTTTTCTGCTTCAAAAAAAACTACAGAGATTAAAAAATAATTTTTCGTGGACTTGGGCAGCTTCGCATGAAATAGATAACAGTTTTGATGAGGGTTTAGCTATTTTTTCAAAGATTCCATTTAAGAATGTGAACACTAAAATATTAACAAAAAATTTTGATTACAAAGATCAGCGTAGAAAAAAAGCTGTGGCTGCCATTTTAAAAGATGGACGAACGCTTATCAATGTTCACTTCAGCAAGCAATATAAACAATTTCTTGTTGAATGGAATGAAGTAGTTGCATGGACAAAGTCGCTAAAAAAAGACAATAATCTATTCTTAATGGGTGATTTTAACATTGATGCAGAAAGTAATATATTAGGGTATACCAAAATTTGTGAACATTTTCAAGATACCTATGCAGATGCTCTTTCGCGTGGAGACGGTCTAACTGTCCGTGGGGCGGTTAAGGGTTGGCAAGATAATCAAATTGGTAAACGTGTTGACTATATTTTAGCCTATCCTACACAGCCGATCGTTTCCAGTCGCATTTATTTTGAAGGGGATTTAACCCCAAGGATTTCAAGTCATGCTGGGGTCGTTATTGAAACTGAGGAAGCTGTTAGTAGTAAAAATAGTTTGAGAACAAGTGGGTAAATAAAATGACAAAAAAGCTTAGCTCCAGAGATTCAACTTGAAGAGTCTCTAGAACTAAGCTTATTTTGTTCATTAATTTAAAGTAGTTTGAATTAAGATACAAAATTTTTAGTGAATTAAAGCAAAATAGCCAATTACAATGATACCTAAAACAATACGATACCATCCGAAGGCTTTGAAGTCATTTTTCTTAACGTAATTCAGCAAGAAGCGAATAGATATGTATGCAACGATAAAAGAAACGACAACGCCAACTGCAAGAACGACCCCTGGTAAACCGACTAAAGACCCACCATGTTTAAAAAATTTGTAGAGCTTTAGAAGAGAAGCACCGAACATAGTCGGAATTGCGAGAAAGAATGAGAACTCAGTTGCTACATAGCGAGAAGCTCCAATGGTAATTCCACCTAAGATAGTTGAACCGGAACGTGATGTACCAGGGACAAGTGAAAGAATCTGAAAGAGTCCGATTGCAATTGCTGTTCTATAGGATAAAGTATTTAAGTCAGCATACTTTGGCTCGATGTCTCGATTGCGATTCTCAATAAGAATAAATAATATACCATATACAATGAGAGCCATAGAAACAACAAACCAGTTCATCAGATGCTCATCCATCCAGTCATTTAGCGGTAAGCCGATAACTGCAGACGGGATGACTGCAACGATAACTTTTTTCCACAATGTCCAAGTACTTTTCTTTTCAAGCGCATTTTTTCGAGGTGACCATGGATTCAATTTGTGGAAGTAGATAACGACAACTGCCATGATTGCTCCGAGCTGTATGACAACGTTAAACATGTCAATGAATTGAGATGATTGTTCCAACTTGATGAATTGATCGACCAATACAAGATGCCCAGTTGAACTAATAGGCAAGAACTCAGTGACACCTTCAACTATTCCTAATATTATAGCTTTGATAATATCAAACATAAAAAATCTCCTTCATACATAAAAAATTAATTTCACTGTATCATCATACTTCATTTAACACGGATAAACAATTTTAGTTAGTTGTTTTATGTTCGCTTAAAAAAAAATTAATTACCTCATTGTTTTTTCAGAACAATCTTTTATCTGTCCGCATACAAAACAGAACCTGCAAAATAGTTTCTTAACTGTTCTGCAGGTCCTACTAATTTAAAACTATAACTACCTATTTTGTAACCTTTAGTTCTACAGTACCTAAACCACGGCTGAAAGATACGTCCCATTTCCCAGCGGTCAGTTTTGGTGGTAGGACGAACGTTCCAGATGAAACCATTTGTCCTGCTGCAAATTTTTTGTTTTGCGACTCAAGTTTTTCAACAAGCCAGTGAAGAGACTTGAGTGGGTTGCCTAATACTTCCGATGAAACACCATTTTTAACTTTTTTACCGTCATGATGTAATTCGCATTTTACATCTGCAAGTTCAGCAACTGAGGAAAACACCTCGTTTGTATTGTATTCCTGACCATACACAACAAGACCTCCAACAGCAGCATCCGACATGACCATGTATTTAGAAAGCGTTGGAAACCAGTCTTCAAAACGCGAATCGGGAACTTCAAGTCCACCCGCGACTGTTGTTTTATTCATCAAATCTTCAAGCGAATCAGATGCTGAAAGATCCTCTTTTGCACGAAATTCAAGTTCGACTTCAACTAGAGGTTCCATTAAGTCCTGCAAGCTTACAGTAACAGGTGCTTTTAGAAAATGACTGGTTACTTGGGCTCCATAAAGAGGGGAGTCCGAAGCAAACATCTTTTGAGTCTCAGCACTTGTTAAAGAGACTTTATAACCACCGACTTCCTCATTCTTTAGTTCAGTTAGACGTTCCTGAACCTTATATGCCGTGTCAGTATCTGTCACTAGGTCTTTCCAATCAGTTTCTTTGAGAGGTTTCTTTGATGAGTAAGCGTTAAAAAGTTCCTGCGCAAATTTTTCTTCTGTTTTTGATAATGTAGTAGTTTGTTGTGTCATAATGAATCTACCTCCGTTTAGTATATTTATATTATTAATAACAACTGAGATAGCCTTCACTGCCTTTTACTTATGCCCACGAGCGTGAGGACTATCTGGTAAATCTTGGAAACAACTTGTTAGTTTATTAATCTGAATATCGCTTTCATCAGAATTTTTAATACCACTTTCACCTTTCATAGGTCCTCACCTCACTTTAGATTAGTTTAAATTCGAATAAAAAACGTCCTCTGATTTAAAAAGAACACATCACTTTTTAAATCAGAGGACGTTAAAAACGCGCTACCACCTCAGTTTATATTTTCATTACTGAAAATACCTCAAGCAAACTATCAAACAATCAATTTGCTGGCCTGATAATGGCGGCAGCCAGTGCAAGTTACTATTTAAAAATTTCGATGCACAACTCCTAGGTGATTTTCGCCTATCCTCTTCAGTCCATCTTGCACCAAACGATGGCTCTCTAAGCTGATTCACATAAACTACTTTCCTAATCGACGTTTTCTCTCACTCGAATTTAATTATTGACTGTATCTTAAACTTTAAATTTAATCTTGTCAAGACTTTTTACAAATTTTGTTGTTTAGAGTTAGCACAAAGGAAAGGGTACTAGAAAAACTGAAAATCATGCTTGTTATTATTTGTTAACTATAGTTGAAATGTAGTACGCTTACGATGAAAAAAGATTTTGAGAGGGGCCTATTTATGAAAAAGTGTGCAATAGTCATACTTGCCGTGAGCAGTCTGCTGCTGACTGGCTGTACCTCACAGTCAAATGAAGCAAAGACTAAGGGCAGCACAAAAATAGGGATAAAAAATACAACAAAAAATGGTTCTGCCAAGAAGAAAAGCGCGCAAAAAAGGACATCTGCTGCTAGTGGTACAAAGGATTCACCAAAACAGACAGCAAGAATAACCATGCTTAATCGTAAATTGCGAACTGCATTAGGAAATGTTTTGTTGCCGACCGCTGATGGTTTGACCAGCGGCAGTCGCACAATGAATGTCCGTTATGATGGCGATACTGCTAATTACGCGATTTTTTATAGTGTCGGGGAAAAAGCTAAGAGTTTTAATGCTGACGATGTAGCGCAGGAGACGCCGTATGCCGAGTTTACAAAGAGGACATATAATACGACTGAAGAGGCAGCTCAGCAGATAGAACATAAAACATCAGCTGATTTTAAGGGGTTGTCGACCATCGATTTGGACCATAATATTCAAGGCTATCTGGATGCGAGAGCAGGGCAACGCTATCTAAGCTGGAATGAAGGAAACTGGTCACTTACTATTTATTCAACCGCTGCTCAAGAGAAAAAAGCGGAGCAGATGGCGAGAAAAACAGTTGGATTATTAGAGAGACATGTATTGCCTGTGCCGCGATTATACGGACAAGTCTCTTTTGAGGCTGACAAGCAGAGTGGTCAGCATAATCAGACTATAATATGGCAGGATGAAAAAACTGTTTTTAAGTTGAGTGCGTATGATTTCGAAACGGCAATTAAGATGGTTGCAAGTGTTAAATAGTTAACAACAACTTTTCAATATCTCGATTAAGAAGTAAAGTCCCTATTAAAAGTATGTGAATAAGAGGTCAGTTTGCAAAGTATTTTATATCTAAGAACCAAAAGCTGTAATTTTTAAAAATATTTTGCAAAATGTATTTTCTTTTAGGCTTAATTGGTTTATACTGACTATGGGTTTAGAAATATTCTAAACAATTTAAAAGGAGGCTGTTTTTATGAATTTCATCAATCAAAAGTTAGCAGATTTCAAGGTCAATGCGTACCAGCAAGGGGAAACAAAAGAGATAACAACAGCAGATGTAATAGGAAAATGGTCAGTTTTTTTCTTCTATCCAGCTGATTTCTCATTCGTTTGTCCGACAGAATTAGGTGATTTGCAAGATCATTATGAGGAATTCAAAAAGGCCAATGCAGAAATTTTCTCTGTCTCAGAAGATAGTGAGTTTGTACATAAAGCATGGGCTGAAGCAACCGATACAATAGGCAAAGTTCAATACCCAATGCTGGCTGATCCTGCTGGAAAATTAGCACGTTTTTTTGGAGTTTTGGATGAAGAAGCCGGTCAAGCATTTCGTGGAGTATTCATTGTTGATCCTGAAGGTAAAATTAAATCTTATACGATCAATGACATGGGTATCGGTCGCAATGCAGGTGAAATATTGAGAACACTTGAAGCAGCACAGTTTGTTGCGGAGCATGGTGATAAGGTTTGCCCAGCCAACTGGCATCCAGGTGAAGATACTATTACACCAAGTCTTGATTTAGTTGGAAAAATATAGTGAAATGAGACGATGAGGATGGCAGAAAAACACATTTATGACACAGTCATTATAGGGGCTGGTCCAGCAGGTTTATCCGCAGGAATTTATGCTGGAAGAGCAACTTTGGACACATTGATTATCGAGAATGATCAAGTTGGGGGCCAAGTTACAACGACTTCTGTTGTATGGAACTATCCTGCTGTTGAAAAAATTGATGGTACGGCATTAATGAATAAAATGCAGGAGCAAGCAGTGTACTTTGGCGCTGAAATAACGCGTGACAATGTAGAAGCATACGATTTTGACGGAGATGTTAAAGTCGTGCACGGAAGTAAAAAAGATTACTATTGTCGTAGTGTTATTTTAGCGACAGGAGCAAAGCCGAGAAAATTAGGATTTCAAGGTGAGGACGAATTTAAAGGACGCGGAGTTGCATATTGTTCAACATGTGATGGAGAATTGTTTAGCGGGATGCAGGTGTTCGTCGTTGGAGGCGGGTATGCAGCAGCAGAGGAAGCCGATTATCTCACTCGTTATGCACGTCATGTGACTGTAATTGTACGTGAGGCAGAATTTACATGCGCGCCTCTAACAGCAGCTCGTGCTCTAAATAATCCTAAGGTCGATGTTAAATTTAATACAGAACTAGCTGCTGTAAGCGGGGATAATTATCTGACAAGTGCGCATTTTGTCGATAATAAAACTGGTAAAGAGACTGTATACCACGTGCCTGTAAATGAACAAACATTCGGTGTTTTCATCTATGTAGGGACACAGCCTGCTACTAAGGGGTTTACTGAATATATTGATTGTGATGAGCATGGGTATGTTAAAGTTGACGCTTGCCAAAAAACAAGTACAGACGGTGTTTTTGCAGCTGGTGATGTTGTGGCTAAACCGCTTCGCCAAATCGTTACTGCGGCTGCTGATGGAGCTAGTGCAGCTACAGCGGCAGAGCATTATGTTACCGAACAGAAACAGCGGCTTAATATTCCTGTTCATCCCGCCGTGGATAAACAAAAGCAACCGAGGAAAGTTTTGGGCCAGGCGACTGACCTAGATACAAAAGCAGAAGAAAAGTCTGTACAGCATCAAGGGGAATGGTTCAATTCAGATTTGCAAAAACAGCTGCAGAGTGTTTTTAGCAAATTGAAATCGGACGTTGTTTTGTTGCATTTGGATGACGGAAGTTCTAAAAGTCAGGAATTGGGTGGATTTGCAAAGGAATTTGCTGAGCTTGATACACATATCCATTATGAGCTCAAACACGTAGCGGCGTCAAAAGGTCAGCGCTTGCCAGCGCTGAGTATTTTGGATGCTGAGCAGAATTCTTTGGGAATCAGTTTTAGCGGAATCCCTACAGGACACGAATTAAATTCACTTGTATTGGCGCTCTACAATGTCGCGGGGCCAGGACAAGCAATTGATTCGGCACTAGAAGAACGTATCAAAAAATTACCAAAAACAAAAATTGAGATTGGAATTGCATTAACTTGCCATTTTTGCCCAGATGTTGTGTCAGCTTGTCAACATATGGCAGTTCTTAATTCTAACGTTTCTGCTGAAATGATAGATCTGCAAATGTTTCCAGAGCTAAGAACCGAAAAACATATTATGAGTGTTCCAGCTACTATTATTAATGATGGTGACGTGATTTTTGGAAGCCAGACTTTGGAACAGTTAGTAGCTGCCTGTGAAAAAGTAGCTGCAATCTAATAATAGTTAGTTTTGGAGAAGCATTTAGGTTAAACATGTGAAAGCAGATAAATAAATATTAAGAAGGACCTGCGCGGCAAAGATGTATTTTGTCCGCAGGTCCTTGTTTGTTTATGTCTTTTGTGAGTGTATGATGAAGGTATTCACAGGCAGAGAAGTGGTTTTGAAAAATGGCAAAAGTTAAAAAATTAATAAAACTGAGTACTGCAGTTTCCGCAATAATTTTACTTTTGGGAGGAGCATGGTGGTATCGGCAAGCAAATTTTCTTCGAAAAGTTAAGGTGCAAAAAAATGAGATTCCGACCCTTTTTATACCGGGGTATATGGGTAACCGATTTTCTTTTGGCGGAATGATTTTTAGATTGGATCATTATGGACTAGGAACTAAGGCGATGGTTGTTCATGTAAGTGCAAAGGGCAGAATCACTTTTGCTCAAAAAGCATCTTTAAAGTCTAGAAATCCTTTGATTCAAGTCTTGTTTGAAAATAATCGAAATGAGAAGCTTGAAGCTGTACAGTTAAGCAAGGTATTAACTAAGCTAAAGCAAAAGTACAATATCTCGAAAGTCAATTTAGTTGGACATTCGAGTGGTGGAAACATTGTTTTTAACTATCTAATTAGCAAAGATGCTAAAGATTCGCGAACACCGCAAGTGAGCAAATTCGTAAACATCGCAACTACTTTCCCCGGGCTTAGAAAAAAGGGTAAAAAATTAGATTCGGAATTGAGTATTCTGAATATTGCAGGTAATATTTGGAATTGGAAAACGGATGGTGGTATTCCGTTGAACAAGGATCTGTCTTTAGGAATGATTGTTAAACCTTATGTTAAAAGTTATCAAGTCAAGGTGATTGATGGGAGCCCACTAATGGCATATCATAGCATGTTGCATGAGAATGGAGAAGTTGACCGCGATGTAGCTGAGTTTTTGTTTAATGAGAATGGACATAAGTAGTGAAAGAGTGAATTATACGGTCATGTACTTACTGGTTCGAGCATGCGATAGACGGCATAAAAAAGCGAAGAGAAACTGTTGTAAAGCCGATTAAAATTTGAAATTGAACACATAAAATTGTTATGATATATTTATTCGTGATTTGAGTTAGTAGAAACTAATTTTTTATAATTTGAAAGAGGTGCTTATAAATGCTATTAGGCAGTATCGAAGCAGGTGGTACCAAATTTGTCTGTGCAGTGGGCAACGAAGATTATCGGGTTAAGAACAGTGTTAAATTCCCAACTACGACCCCAGAAGAAACTTTGGGCAAAGCAATTGAATACTTTAAGAAGTTTAAAATCGAGGCTTTATCTATCGCATCTTTTGGGCCGATTGATGTGCAGTATACAAGTAAAACGTATGGCTTTATTACCAATACACCGAAACCTGGTTGGAAAAATGTTGATTTCGTAGGTCTGCTCAAAAAAGAGTTAGATGTGCCTATCTTTTTTACAACAGATGTTAACGGTTCAGCGTTTGGTGAGTATACGGTTGCGCAGCTTTTTAATGAAAAGATCAAATCACTGGTTTATTTGACAATTGGAACTGGCGTTGGCGGCGGTGCAATTATTGATGGAGAAATTCTTGGAACTAAGGGACATCCTGAGATGGGGCATGTTTATTTAAAAAGACATCCTGCTGATTCAGGTTTTGAAGGAATCTGTCCGTTCCATAAAGATTGCTTAGAGGGATTGGCCGCAGGACCCTCCATCAAAGCCAGAACCGGAATTGCTGGTGAAAAAGTTGCTCAAGATGATAAGGTTTGGGATATACTGTCATATTATATCGCTCAGGCAGCTATCCAGCAGACATTGATTTTGCGTCCTGACAATATTATTTTCGGTGGTGGAGTCATAAGTGAAAGATTGCTTAAGAAAGTAAGACGTGATTTTGAAAAATTGAACAATGGCTATATCGATATTGATGACTTGGAAAATTATATTCGTATGCCAAGAGTTAAAAACAATGGATCCGCTACTTTGGGTAACTTCGCACTGGCTTTTAATGAGCTTCATAAGTAGTTAAAGCTTAATTTTATTGTAGTGGTGGTCCAAATCGTGGAAGCTTTATACTTTTTAAGCGTGTTATGTTAGTTTTTATGCGGATATTTATTATTATGCGGAGATGAGATTAATGACGCTGGATCAACTTTTTTATGTTATCGAATTGTCGCAGCAGCGTACACTAGCAGATACTGCAAATGTATTGCATATCAGCCAATCTGGGTTAAGCAAAGCAGTGTCTCAATTGGAAGATGAGCTAGGAGTAAAAATTTTTGAACGCAATCGTTACGGAACCGAATTGACCCCAGAAGGGAAGGAATTGATCCCTTTTATCCAAGAAGTCATAGATAATACGTTGAAATTCAAGGATTATGCAACTAATTTAGGCACAAAGTCAAAAAAGGAAGTATTCCGTGTGGCGTTTGCAAACACAATTTTAAGGCCATTTCTGCAAGAGTATTTAAAAATGCAGGCGAGTGGAATAGACTTCAGAATGGATTTGAGTCAAGCATCATCCGCAAAGGTCGTTGAACGTGTTGCTCATCATGAGATTGACCTCGGTTTTGCGGCAATTAATGATTATAATCATCAATACATCAAAAAACTTGAATTTAAACCAGTTCATGAAGGACATCTACGGTTGTTTACATCCAAGCAGAATAAAATATTAAATGCTGATTACATTGATACTGCGCAAATTAGAAAGCAACGTTTTGTACTGTTTGATGATCCATATAACGATGCAGTCTTTCGACACTTACAATTTTTATGCGGACCCTTAGACGTTATTTTAAGAACTTCTGATCCTTGGACGATTGTTTCATCGATTAAAAGACTTAATGCGGTTACCTTAGCCCGCGACTGGCAAGCACTTTTTTCGGTTTATTCGCCTTTGGTAGAGCTTCCGCAGCTTAGTATAGGACATCTTGTTAACGATCAATTCGAACTTGGGTGGGTATACGATGATGAGGTAATGTTACCATCGGTGCTTAAAGAACTGATGCGAAGAGTAACTGACAGATTAAAAAAAACATAGGTTTTGAAACACTTTAATTAATATAATACAAGGTTTTAAAGAAGAGGACCTACAGCAAAAGATTAGTTTTGCTGTAGGCCCCTTTATTGATTCCGTATGAACGTGTTTCATAAGTCAAAATTCTATCCGTAATTTCATGTCATTACTTAAATTTTACCGACTTATGTCACACTTTTCTTCAAAGATTTCTTATAGTAAGAAATTTGAATTTTAGATTAGTAATTAGTTTCGTTGATATTGGATAACTGATTCATCACCAGGCATTGGAACATCGGTAACATATCCATGTTTTGGAATGTCTCCTTGCCAGCCCTCTCCTTTAATAATCACGTCGAATAACCCAGAAGGCCATTTAAGATTTTTCAGACGTTCAGGCGAGATTTCAGAGACGATCTTATCGTTCTTGTTTTCAAGCAGTTTTTTTGCAAATTCAGGTTCCATTAATGCTTCACGAGCAAGCGCTGCCAAATCTGCAACTTGGATTGCTTCATCAGCATCTTTTACGGTAAGAATATTACCACAGGCAATTAGTTTTATGCTTGGATCAATCACTTTTGCGTATAATTCTGTAAAGTTTTCTTCCCTATCGCTTGGCTTTGCTTTCCAACCATCAACAGCATTACCCATTGCGGAAATGTGAACATAATCTAAATCTGTTTTATTAAGACGCTTAATTAGTTCAGAGTTTTCTTTCCAGCCAAAGCCAAAATTAGTACCATGAATTTCCTGTTGACTTATGCGAAGTCCAATGATGAATCCTTTTTTACCAAATTCCTTGGTTACTTTGGAAACTTCGTTAATGATATCAAGCATAAAATTCATTCGATTAACAAGAGATCCACCATACCAATCTGTCCGTTCGTTAGAATATGCAGAGAAAAATTGCTGTAATAGGTAGTGATTTGCTCCATGGATTTCAACACCATCAAATCCTGCTTTGATTGCTCTAATAGTAGCATCACCGAACTCTTTGATTACACGTAAAATTTCTTCTTGTGTAATTTCACGAACTGGATAATCAATAAAAGGATAGTCTTTTTTAGAGGGAACGACTGGAATACCACCACGATCATAGTAGATAGCAGCTTGGCGTCCACCGTGATGTAACTGAAGAATAGCTTTAGCACCGTGACTTTTTATGGTGTTGGCAAGCTTGGCTAAGCCACTGAGGTATTTATCATTTGAAACACCAATTTCTCCTTTGAAAGCAATACCGGCTTCATCGACATAGGTTGCTTCAGTGATGATCATACCACCTACTTCAGCGCGTGCTTTGTAATAGTCAAGTTGTTCTTGGCTAACATCACCATCATCAGTTCCTGCCCATGTTACCATGGGTGCCATGACAATTCTGTTGTTCAGTACTGCACCATGCTTAAATGTAACCTTATCAAGCAATTTATTCATTATAATCCACCTTTCCTTGTTCTATGTGAATACTTTAACATTATTTGAAGGCGGTTTATATGAAGAAAAAGTTTCATTAAGCTTGACTTTTATTCAAGGCAACAGTCAATAAGAAGGATTAACTTAACTTTCAATTTATTGTTTCATTTAGACGGAGATAATGTGACTAAATAAAAGGAGAACTGTGGCATAACTTCTTTGCCACAGTTCTCACAGTTAGTTTTTGATCTTCGCGATTATGTTCTGACTACCATTCATTTTTACTTGATCGAAAATTCCATATAGGCAGAGTAACATTCGCTACTAATTTTCTATTAACGCCTAAAAATTTCCAAATTTGTACTATTTTTTTGATTAGTTCAAAATGGTTTTTGCATTTACAAATTCCCGAATCCCCATATCGCTCAACTCACGACCATAGCCAGAATTTTTAACACCACCAAAAGGCAGTTCAGGGTAGGAAGACAAAGGCTGATTAATTGCAACTTGACCTGTCTCAACCTGAGAGGCAATATGTTTGGCATGCTCAGCATCTTTTGAATAAACAGCTCCTCCCAAACCATAGTTGGAATGGTTAGCAATCTTCAAAATGTCTTCTTCTGTATCAGCTTTATAAACCTGCGCGACAGGGCCAAATAATTCAGTGTCGTACATCGGATTATCAAGGGTCATTCCTGAAATAATAAGCGGATTAAACAGGGCTCCTGGACCTTGTGGCAATTCTGGATCACCCCAGAGAATTTTTGCACCTCCCGCAAGGATCTTTTTTACTTGTTGGTGGAGATTTTGTTGTGCACTTCTAGAGGACAAAGGTCCAAGTGTTGTGCGCTCATCAAGCGGGTCACCTAACCTGCGCTTGGAAAATTCATCGATAATGCCCGCAAGAAAATCAGCATAGATACCGCTTTGAACAATATAACGCTTAGCAGCGGTACATACTTGTCCTGAATTGTTCAAGCGTGCTGCAACGGTACCTTCAACAGCGGTTTTAAGATCAGCATCATTCAAGATAATACTGACATCAGTCCCGCCAAGTTCCATTGTTGATTTTTTGAGATTTTTGCCAGCCTCAGCAGCAATTTTACGTCCAGCATTCTCGGAACCAGTCAAGGCGACTCCTTGTACCCGCGTATCTGCAATTATATGATTGACTTGATCGTAGTTAATGAAGAGGTTTTTAAAGGCACCTTCGGGAATTCCCGCGGTTTTGCAAGCATCCTCAAATGCTTGTGCACATTCAGGAACGATACTTGCATGTTTTAGAATAACTGGATTTCCAATAATGAAGTTAGGTGCGAAAACACGCATAATCTGAGTGTAAGGAAAATTCCATGGTTCAACAGACATGATTGTCCCGATTGAACTGAATTCAACGTGAGCCTCTTTGCCAGGGATATTGTTGTATGGGACAGGTTGCAAGGCTTGTGCCCCGTTTTTGACATAATACATTGCAAATTCAACGTTTTTCTTCACTTCAGAACGTGCTTGTGAAATTAACTTGCCCATATTGGTTGTTAGAAAACGTGCATATTTTTCATTGTGCTCAGAAAATTCATTTGCGAGTTTTTCAAGTTGTGCCGCTCTTTCAGATATTGGTTGATTTTTAGCTGCATGATAAAAATGATTGGCCTTTTTCAAAGCTTGATCAACTTCGGCATCGGTTGCGTCTGGAAATTCACGAATTGTTTTTCCATTAAAAGGATTTACTGCTTTATAGGACATATATTTCGTTCTCCTTTCTATACTCTAATATCATAATGACTTTTCTATGCAACAATTACAAACCATCTGCTTGTTTAACACCAATATGTCCAAAAGAAAATTAGTTAAGTAAAATACGACTTTTTTTGTGAAGAATCTATTTATCCCATTGATTATTAAAGACTATTAATTTAATATTAACGTGAACCATTGAACATTCAAACTTTGTTACTCAATTCAAATTTATCAAGGTCTGGGTGAATACTATGGTTAAGAGGGAAAGGCTAAAAACAGCCCTTTGTTTATATTTGAATTATCTCGTTCATGGGATGGCAATTGTCATTTTAGCGCAGAATATGTTGGCGTTAGAAAAGCAATGGGGCGTAAATGCTGCAGGTGTGGCATATGTTATTTCATCTCTCGGAATAGGACGTTTATTGGTTTTGTCTATTTCGGGGTTTTTATCGGATCGTTTTGGACGCAAAATTTTTGTTGAATTAGGCATTTTGACATATATTCCTTTTTTTATCGGTATTATATGTAGTGGTAATATAACGCAGGCCTATTTCTTTGGCATATTAGCTGGAATGGCTAATTCCTTTCTAGATTCAGGAACATATCCCGCTCTAATGGAATTGTATCCAAAGGCTCAGTCAACCGCTAATATTATAATTAAAGCTTTTGCATCGATGGGAGAACTATTATTGCCCATTTTTGTTGGGCTGCTGGAAAAAAGATCTTTATGGTATGGATGGTCGTTTGTTGTGTGTATATTGATCTTGACGTGGAACTTTATTTTCTTATTGAAGCGAAAGTTTCCTGCAGGAACCTCTAGCAAAGCATCTTCGATCATTGCAGTTTCTAGAATAGAAACGAAGGTAAAAAAATCGCAGCGAATATTTCTAGGGACAGTTTTAACGATTTACGGTTATATTTCCATGTCGACCTTTTATTTAGTCAGCCAATGGATGACTAAGTATGGTGAAGATATCGTGCATCTGGATTTGATACACGCACGAATGCTTGTCAGTATTTATAGTGTTGGGTCCATTATTGGAGTGATCGCGAATGCAATGCTGGTAAATCGGATGGCAAAACAAACGTGGTTGATATGTGGATATACAACTGCTTCTTTCGCTGTTTTGTTCCTGATGGCTGCTGTGCCAAATGCTCAAATTATGACTTGGGGTTCATTTGTAATTGGTTTTACGGCAGCTGGCGGAGTTATGCAGATTGGATTAACAGTTATGAGTTCATTGTTTCCGTCACATAAGGGAGTTGTTACTGGGATCTATTACACTGCCGGGAGCATTGCTTCTTTTACGATCCCTTTGATCACGGGAATTATTTCTCAAACAAGTGTTCATAATATTATGTGGTTTGACGTCTGTATTGCTGCTGCAGGTGTAATTTGCAGTCTAATAATAGTTGCGATGAGAAAATATTTATAATCAATGAATATCAGCAGGTTATGAAAATAAATCGGTCCTAGCTACGAGCAATTCCTAGCTAACTGTGGGATTGACTATTGAAATACGTTAACTTTTACAATAGAAAGTTAAAGAAAATGGACCAGATCAAAAGCTAAACTTTGACCTGGTTCTTTTATCAATTTTGTATAAATTTACTATGTAAGTCAAAATTTTTTGTCTAACTTTACCAACGAGTTTCACACTTCTCTTTTCACCGTTTAGATGTAAAAACTTGATTTTTTAATGGTCCAAATTCAGAAACTTTGAATTAAAAAAGGCGATATTGTTAAATCATTTTATTTTGTGACGTAAAATTTTTGAAACAGTACTCAGTAATAAAGTTTTGCATTTTTGACGCAGAAGGAGTTAAAAAATAATTATTTTTTAATACTAGATATAATTGATGCTTGGCGGCGGACTCATTGATATGAAGCATTTTGACTGAATCGCAGTTCGAAAGCGGCAAGCGAGGTATCAGAGCAATACCCAATCCTTGTCTGACAAATCCAATGATTGTGTGATCCTCTTCAATTTCAAATAGTATTTTGGGCTTTAAACCATTTTTTTTAAATAGAGAATCAATTAGGGGCCTTAGTCCACTTTGTTTTGAAAAATATATTAGGGGATACTGCGCAAGATCTTCAATATTAATATTCTGGCAGCGGGCCAATGGATGATCAGCAGGAACAGCGAGAACGATTTCCTGCTGAACGAGGGGGCGGAAATCAAGGATATCAGTTGTATTCAGGTTTCCAACATGGTTGCTAAAAGAAGAAAAAACAAAATCACATTTTTCTTCTAACAAAGCAGTTAAAAGCTGCTGTGTGTTTCCTTGGATAAAATTAAAAGAGATTTTGCAATTTGTTTTTTCCTTTTGAAATGATTTAATGATTTCTGGAACTAAGCTTTGTCCAGGAGTATATGTAAAGCCAAGATTAACCGTACCTTCGTTAACATTTAAAAGACGTTGAAGAAGAGCATTTCCGCGCTCAATTTCGTCTAACCCCTTTTGAACGAATTGAAGATAAACTTTTCCAAGATGTGTCAATTTAATGTTGCGCCCATTTTTTTTGAATAAAGGGAACCCAAGTTCCTTTTCCAAACTGTCAATTGCATAACTAAGAGAAGGCTGAGATATGCCCAGCTTTTCGGCAGTTTTTGACATGTGCTGTGTGTGAGCTAAATCTCTAAAAAATTCTAAGTGACGTAAATTCAATTACAACACCTCCAAAGCAATCATAGAATAATTCTATCAATCAATCAAATAATTTTTATTTATTCTATCTAAGTAAGCGGTTATCATTATATGTGAATTGAGTAACAAAAAAACAGATATTTTTAAAGGAGCGGATTTTAAATGACAGAACGTATTGATGGACACACAATTTTGATTGGGCTAATGGCTTATCCTATTAGGCATTCAATGTCACCTACAATGCATAACAATGCTTTTGCAAAATTAGGTTTAAACTATGCATATCTTGCATTTGACATCACAAATGACAAGTTGAGCGATGCTGTCAAAGCAATTCGAACCCTTGATATGCGAGGCTCAAATGTTTCTATGCCAAATAAACAGAAAATAATTCCTTATTTAGATAAACTTGATCCTGCTGCAAAATTATGTGGTGCAGTTAATACTGTGGTTAATGATGATGGGATTTTAACAGGTTATACAACGGATGGAACAGGGTTTATGAAGTCACTTGAAGATGAAGGTCTTGATATTCGGGGTAAAAAAATGACTTTGAGCGGTGCCGGTGGTGCTGGGACCGCAATTGCAATTCAAGCAGCGTTGGACGGTGTTGCTGAAATATCTATTTTCAACGCAAAAGATAAAGTCTGGGATAATGCTAAACGAAATGTTGATATCATAAATGAAAAAACAAGTTGCAAGGCCACACTGCATACTTTAGAAGACCAAGAAGACTTTAAGTCAGAAATTGCCGATAGTGCGATTTACTGTGATTCAACTGGTGTAGGGATGAAACCTTTGGAAGATGAAACGCTTGTAACTGATCCAAGTTGGTTCCGAAAAGACATTATTGTCTATGATACAGTATATGCTCCAAGGACTACTAAATTGATGGAAGTTGCACAAAAAGCGGGTGTTGCACACGTGTTTAACGGTCTGGGAATGATGCTTGAACAAGGTGCAGAAGCTTTCAAACTTTGGACTGGCAAAAGTATGCCTGTTGAATACATTCGAGAATTACTCTTTAAAGAAGATAAATAAGTGGGGTTACAGAGATGAAAAATAAATATATGCCTACTGCATTCAGTTTGTATTTAAATTATTTTGTGCATGGCTTCGGAGTTATTATACTAGCACAGAATATGAACTTCCTAGCTAAACAGTGGGGCACTAATACAGCTGGGGTCGCGGTAGTTATTTCCTCACTGGGAATTGGCCGGTTGATAGTTCTCTTTGTCTCAGGAGCCCTGTCTGATCGATTTGGACGCAAACCTTTTGTTCTGCTGGGCACTGCAACATATTTGCTTTTTTTTGCTGGAATTATACTAAGTAAGAGTGTGGCTATAGCATATGTTTTTGGTGTTTTGGCTGGGATTGCCAATTCATTTCTTGATTCTGGGACCTATCCAGCATTGATGGAAATGTTTCCTGATTCTAAAGGAACTGCTAATGTCATTATCAAAGCTTTCATTTCAGGTGGGCAATTCATTTTACCTTTGCTGATTAGCTTTTTGATTTCCAATGGGCTTTGGTTTGGTTGGACCTTTATCCTATGTATCATAATTCTAGGTTTAAATGGTATTTTTATGCTCATGGCTGGCAAGTTTCCACAAGTATCTGAAATTAAAAAAGAGGAAAAAAACGAGACAAAAAAGAAAGTCTCCGACACCAGAGCAAACTTTTGGTTTGATGGAACGTTATTTATTTTGTACGGATATATTTCACAAGCTACTTTTTATTTAGTTAGTCAGTGGCTCAGCGAGTATGGTGAAAAAGCTGCAGGGATGAGCGCAACAGGTGCGCATGCACTTATCAGTTACTATAGTGTTGGTTCACTGGTATGTGTGTTTGTAACAGCGGCACTTGCTCGTCGTACAGTTAAAGAAATCAGTTTTTTGAGTGTTTACACATTGATTTCGTTTGTATCACTGCTAGCGATGTACATTTTCCCCAATCCGGTCATTTGTTCGGTTATGTCATTTGTCGTTGGATTCTCTGCAGCTGGTGGAGTAATGCAATTGGGACTGACTGTTATGGCGGATTTCTTTCCCAGCGGCAAGGGAACAATTACAGGGGCTTTTTATACAGCAGGTTCGATCGCATCTTTTACTATCCCACTATTCACGAGTATGATGGCTTCAAATATGGGGAATATTATTTTATTTGATGTTTTTATCGCTTTAGCCGGATTTATAATCACTACGCTGATAACGTTACGATATCGTAGGCTCTTCAGAAAAAATAGATTAAGGGGTGCCAAAAATGAAGACAGTTCAAATTAAAAACCTTGTTTTAGGAAGCGGCAGGCCTAAAGTTGCAGTCCCGATCACAGGAAAATCATTAGAAGAAATTGCAGAACAAGCTCAGACCATTGCTCAGCAGAAACCAGATATGGTCGAATGGCGGATTGATTTTTTTAAGGACGTTATGGATAAGTTGATACTTCAAGCCGGAGCACAAAAACTGCGTAAAATTCTGGGTGAGACAGCACTGCTGGTTACTTTTAGAACGCAGGCTGAAGGCGGTGAACTAGCGTTGGACGATGATGGCTACTTCAAACTTATCCATGAAGTGATTCAAGAAAAAATAGGTGATGCAGTTGATCTTGAAAGATACCATGATGAGGGCAAAATCAAGGAGCTTGTGGGTGCGGCTCATGAAAATGAAATAATAATAATAATGAGTAATCATGATTTTGAGAAAACTCCTAGCAAGCAAGAAATCATAGAGCGTTTAAGCAGTATGGTAGCTCTAGGTGCGGATATTGCTAAAATAGCAGTTATGCCTAATTCAAATGGTGACGTATTGACTCTGCTTCAAGCAACAAAAGAAGCTGCTGAGAAATTATCTAAGCCGCTGATCACAATGTCAATGGGAAATCTGGGCAAAGTTTCACGGATTTCCGGCGAGGTCTTCGGTTCAGCATTAACTTTTGCTTCAGTTACACAGGCGTCAGCACCAGGTCAGATTGAGCTGGCACATCTAAGACAAGAACTTGAAGATTTAAAATTGAGCTAAAAGAAAGCGAGAGGAGAAATATGCTAAAGTATTCACACCTTTTTGAACCAATTACTATCAATGGTATGACACTGCGAAATAGGATTATTATGCCCCCTATGGGTACCAATTTCGCTAATTATGACGGGACTATTACAGATAATCATATCAAGTATTATGAACAGCGTGCCAAGGGTGGGACCGCATTGATTACTTTGGAGAATGTTTGTTTTGATTATCCAATGGGTACTAACGGAACTACGCAGCTGCGAATGGATAATGATCAATATTTGCCAGGCTTGTGGAAATTCAATGAAAAAATGCATTCTTTTGGTGCGTGCACTTCTGTTCAAATAAATCATGCTGGAGCATCTGCTACTGGTTTGCGTTTAGGCGGGCTGCAACCCGTTTCGGCTTCAGATGTTGCCTCTAAAAAAGGCATGACTTGTCCGCGACCCTTGAAGGTTGAAGAGATCGAGCAGATTGTGAACAAGTACGAGGAAGCTGCCGCGCGTGCTAAACGGGCTGGATTTGATTGTGTTGAAGTACACGCTGGGCATAGCTATCTGTTAGATCAGTTCTTATCTCCGCATTACAATCATCGAAAAGATGAGTACGGCGGATCACCAGAAAATCGTGCACGTTTTGCAAGAGAAGTTTTAACTGCTGTCAGAAAAGCAGTCGGGCCACGTTTCCCGATCTCAGTGCGCTTTAGTGCTGAAGAATTTATCAATGATGGCAACTCATTAAAAGATACATTAAAATTGTTGGAATATTTCAATCAAGAAGCCGATATTTTAAACGTGTCTGCTGCTGTCAATGACAATTTACAATATCAGATCGATAAGATGAGCCTGCCTGATGGGTGGCGTTCGTTTATGGCAAAAGCCGTTAAAGAAAAATTCCATAAAGTAACAGTTACCTCCGGCAATTTTCGTTCACCCAAAATTGCAGAACAGGTTTTGGAGAATGGCGATGCAGACTTGATTGCAATGGGACGAGGTCTGATTGCTGAGCCAAATTGGGTCAATAAAGTTCAGTTTGGGCAAGAAGAATTGCTCCGCAAATGTATTTCATGTAATATCGGATGCGCTGATCATCGGATTGCTAAGGGACTTCCAATTCGCTGTACAGTCAATCCAGATGTAATTAATGAGGATGAATATAAAAAAGATAAGCTTAGGAATCCAATAAAAATTGTGGTTATTGGCGGTGGTACTACAGCGCTTGAGGCCGCTTGTTCGGCTGCAGAAATTGGGGCCGAAGTCGTTCTATACGAAAAGAAAGATTTTTTAGGTGGACTGGCACATGAAATAGCCCGTCTCCCAGATAAAAAAAGAATTGATGACTATGTTGTGTATTTGGTTCATCGGGCAAAAGAATTAGAGAATCTTGAAATCCACTTGAACGAGGAAGCGACATTGGATAAGATCGAAAACCAAAAACCAGATATGATTATCAATGCATCTGGGGCCCATCCCTTCTTGCCGCCTATTAGTGGATTAAAAGAAACACAGAGCAAAAAAGAACGGCATGTTTTTAATATTTTCGATCTTTTAGAAAATATGGATGCATTTGAAAAAAATAACGAAGACATTTTAGTTATTGGCGGCGGAGCAGTTGGCTTAGATGTCATGGAATATTTTACTGAACACCGGCAAAGCCGAGTTACGATGGTTGAAATGATGCCCGAAATAGGTAAAGATCTGGATCTGATAACTAAACTAGGAATGAAAGAATTATTAAAAAAATATAATGTTAAGCAATATGTGGGAACTAAACTCGAATCCATATCCAATGAAGCTGCTGAGGTATCTCGAGACGGTAAAAAATTAAAAATAAAATTTGACAAAGCATTTGTGTGCTTGGGAATGAGGGGCTATGCACCTTTGATGAACCATGCTTTAAATGAGTATGCTGACAAATATGGTGTCAGTGTAGTCAACATTGGAGACTCAAAACGCGCACGTAGGATTTACGAAGGAACACAAGAAGCACGGCGTATTCTTAATGAAGTTCATTTGGTCGATGCAAGAAAGAACCTTGTACACAGTCGATAAAAAATTTAAAGATATGTTAGAACTCAAGGATTTTTGAAGATGAACTCCTGCCTGAGTATAGTTTAATTTGTATTGTGCACGTAGCACGTTTAAACAGAGAAAAATGATTTTTTAAGATACATTATATTGGTGTAGGAACGTGTTGAATTGGGTCAATAAGATGTTGACTATAAAAATTCTATAAAATCCAGTCTGGGGTACTGATCAGTTTCAGTCCGTAGACTGGATTTTTAATGTGCACGAAATGAAATCACATACGCTTTTTAAATCTGTAACTTGCCATTGATAGAATGAAACTTTTATGAGTCATCACTTAAGTTGGTTACTAGGTTAAAATACAATTTAGAAATAAATTTTTTTGTATGGCGCTGAATCACTTCAAAAAATATTGATATTTATATTCATTATTTTTAGCTAAATAGCTTATTAACTTGCAATTATAGACAAAAAAGCAGTATCTGCTTAGCTTGTGATTTCTTTCATTAATTGTGGCACTGACAACCGTGCCTAAATGTTGTTTAGTAAGTATTGTAAACACTTACATTAATTCCTATAATTAAAAGTGAAATAAAGGGAGGTTACTCACATGGAAGCTACAAAAACAGTTCCTAAGAAGTCTTCACTAAAGACTAAAATACAGAAACTCGGGACCAGTCTTAGTGGAATGATTATGCCTAACATTGCAGCAGTTATTGCTTGGGGCTTAGTCACAGCTATTTTTATGGCACAAGGATGGTTCCCAAATGCACAAATCGCTAAGATGATAAGCCCGATGCTCAATTACCTGATTCCATTACTGATTGCATATGTTGGTGGACGAATGGTTTATGAAGAACGTGGTGCGGTTGTTGGTGCGGTAGCAGCAATGGGTGTAATTGTTGGGTCAAGCGTACCAATGTTTATCGGTGCAATGATTATGGGACCCTTGGGCGGCTGGTGTATCAAAAAATTTGATCAGCTTTTCCAAGAAAAAATTAAGTCTGGTTTTGAAATGATATACAACAATTTTTCGAGCGGTATTCTCGGAATGGTTTTAGCTATTTTTGGGGTTTTTGTTGTAAACCCGCTTGTAACAGCTGGAAGTAACTTTATGAGTCGCGGAGTTGATTGGATCATTTCAATTCATATGCTGCCGTTGGCTAATATCTTTATCGAACCCGCAAAAATTTTGTTTTTAAATAATGCTATTGGAAATGGAATCTTGGTTCCTTTAGGAATTCAGCAGGCATCAACTTCAGGCAAGTCAGTTTTGTTCTTACTTGAGTCGAACCCAGGACCAGGGATTGGAATTCTTTTAGCATTCATGATCTTTGGCAAAGGAACTGCTAAAGCATCAGCTCCTGGAGCTGCAATCATTCAATTCTTTGGTGGTATTCACGAAATTTACTTCCCATATGTTTTAATGAAACCTGCATTGATTTTGGCTGCTATTGCTGGTGGTGTAAGTGGAACATTTACATTCTCACTTTTGAACACAGGTATTAAAGCTGCGGCCTCACCAGGTTCAATTATTGCTATCTTACTAATGACCCCGAAAGGCAATTACTTACGTATTCTAACAGGTGTTGCAGTTGCCGCGATTGTCTCATTTATCGTTGCCGCTATTATTTTAAAAGCGGATAAATCAGACGGCGAGACAGATTTGGCAGAGAAACAGGCACAGATGGATCAAATGAAATCTGAATCAAAGGGTGGTATGCCATCAGCGGAAGATGCAGAACGCTCAGTCCAAGATTATGCAGATATTAAGAAAGTTATTTTTGCCTGTGATGCTGGGATGGGTTCTTCCGCGATGGGGGCTTCGTTGTTACGTGATAAAGTCAAAAAGGCTGGGATCAAAGATATTCCCGTAACAAATACAGCGATCAGCAGATTAAAAGATGAACAGGGATTGTTAGTCATCACACAGGATGAATTAGCTGATCGGGCTTCACAAAAGACGCCGAATGCAATGCATATCTCTGTTGGTAATTTCTTAAGCAGTCCAAAATATGATGAAGTTGTTATCAATTTGAAGACTGTGAAACAAATTGCTCCTGCTGAAAGTCAAGCTGAGACACATGCTGAGAGTAGTAAAGAAGCAGATGGTAAAATCGATACGATCGATTATGCAGCTGTTAAGGAAGTTGATTTCATTCATCATGATCAAAAAGTTGGATCTTCTACGATGGCAACTTCATTGTTCAAGGATCGTTTGAAGAAAGAAGGGAAAAAGACACCGGTTAAGAATCTGGGGATTGACGAATTAGAAGACAGTAAACTTCATTTAGTTATTGTGACACCAGAAGCAGAAAAAAATCTGAAACTGCGCTATACTGAGGTTCAGATAGTAAGTGTCGAAGATTTGTTGAATTCTAAAGACTACGATTATATTGTTGAACATCTAGCTTGAAAACAAAAGGAATGATTTAGTTGATTTTATTATCAGATCGCCAAAAAAAAATTTTGTTGAGACTCTGTGAATCTGATAATGGAATAACTATGTCCGCTATTGAAAATTCGCTGCATATTAGCCGTCGGACAGTTTATCGAGAATTTTCGGAACTAAAATTGTATCTACAGCAGCATGAGGTGAGTGTTCGAAATGCAAATGGCCTTTATCGTTTAGATGGTTCGGCAACTGCTTTGAAAGGTCTGCAAACTGAGTTGCAAGGACAAAATGAGAAAATGGGTTTGACAGCAAAACAGCGGCAAGACGCACTTGCGTGTTTGCTGCTGTTGAGCGATGAACCATTGAAAATTTTCTCGTTAGCGGTTTCCCTGGACGTCAGTGAAGGAACAATTCAACGAGATTTAAAAGTTGTGACAGCTGCTTTAAAAGAATATCAGGTTAAGATTGTGTCAAAAAAAGCAGTTGGGATCGAAACCGTGGGACAAGAAATTCAGATCAGATTAATTCTCTGCGGCATTCTGACAAGTGAAATCAACGAATATGAATTTTTTGAATACTTGAATTCGAAAGATGATTATCGACCGCACAATTTCTTCCTAAAGCTTTTTCCAAAGGATATTCTGTTAGATTGTGCCAAGGCTTTGAAACAGGCAACGGGTGCTAAGCTGGCTCACAATTCTGATGTGCAAGAGGTTCAACTGATTTTAATAATTGCGATTTCTGTGATGAGAATGACGAACAATACAATCAGAAAATATAAAGTTGTTGATGTGGGTGATCTTTTTAAATATCGTCAACGTGCTTTGGAAATCTTAGGAAATTTTGACGGTAAGATAAAAGAAAAGATAACAACTAGTGAAATTGATTTTATTGCGATTCAGATAAAGGGATTGGATTATAAACTAGTAAAGGGAGATTGGGCTGATAATTATGATTTCCAAATATCTTTTAATGTGAAGCAATTGATACAGGATGTGTCAGAAACTTTTCATTGGAATTTCAGCCGTGATACAGAATTGTTTTCGCGTCTAGTCAAGCATATGACCTTCTTGTTGCATAATGAAGGCGTCAAACTGCCTAATACGCGCATTAAAGTGTTAAATAATGTCAGTGTTCAATATGCGGATCTTTATCACATATTGCAAGGCGCGTTGCCAAAAATATTTGGCAATTACGGTTTTACTGAGACGGAAGAGCAACTGATTCTATTATATTTTGCAAATAGCTACGCCAGCACAAAAAGTAATTATTTATCAGCACTAGTTATTTGCCCTAATGGAATTGGCACAGCAAGTATTTTGAAAAGCAGGTTGCGAAGAGAGCTCCCAGAACTTGCCGAGATAAAGATTGCCAAGGTATCACAATTGAATGAGATTCACCCTAATCATTATGACGTCATTCTTTCAACTTTGAATCTACCTGGCTTTGATTGGAACTATCATATTGTCAGTCCGTTGCTGGTAGGTGATGAAATAGCGAGAATAAAAAGTTTTATCAACAAGTTTGATCTAGAGTATAGGCGTAAAACTGTGATAGAAGGTAAAGCGGTCAGACTCGAAGAAGGGCAAAAAAGATTGACATCTTTGTTTGATATGGTAAGTGAAAGTAAAAAGTTGGTCGATCACATTTGTTTAGAGCAATTAGACAATAAAAATGAAAAATTAGAAGAGCTGCTAGTTCAGATCTTAGACAGAGTCCCAGCCGCAGTTGTAGAGGATCGAAAGAAGATCGTGCATGAAATGCTTAAACGGGTGGAGGCTGCACCTGTAGGGATTCCTAATGCGAGTATCTCACTTGTACATGCCACAGATAAAAGCGTTTTAAGTCCGTTTTTCTCAGTTTATGAACTTGAAACACCAATTGTAATGAGGGCAATGGACCAAAATGCTATCTATGTCAAACGTATTTTGTTAATGATAGGGCCGGCTCCAATGTCAGATTTTCAAAACAGTTTAATGGGTACCATCAGCAGTGCAATCGTTATGAACAACCGATACACAGAGATTTTTGAAAATGGCAATCTAGATAAGATAAAAAATTTGGTAGCAGCGCAGTTTATGGAGCAGCTTGACTTTAAGAGAAAGAGATGATGAATTATGGATTTGCAAGAGAACATGATATTACTGGATCAGCACGTAGCTACAAAAGAGGAAGCAATTCGTTTAGCTGGTAAATTATTGGTGGATAATGGATATACAGAGCCGGAGTATATCGATTCAATGCTAGCGCGCAATGCGGATGTTTCAACTTATATGGGAAATTTTATTGCAATTCCACATGGAACCGATAGCGGCAAGAAATATATTAAAAAAACAGGTATCTCTGTTGTTCAGGTACCAATGGGAGTTGATTTTTCCAGTAATGGGGATGAAAATGTTGTAACGATTGTTTTCGGGATCGCAGGCTTGAATGGTGAACACTTAGAATTATTGTCGCAGATAGCGTTGTTCTGTAGTGATGTAAACAATGTTGTTAAACTTGCTGACGCACAATCAGCAGGAGAAATAATCAAATTATTGAAAGAAGTTGACAAATAATGAAAGATGTACATTTCGGAGCAGGTAACATTGGACGTGGTTTTATTGGTGAAACTTTGGCAGCAAATGGGTTTGAAATTACTTTTGTGGATGTCAATGAACAGATCATTGATGCGTTGAACGAGAAAAAAACTTATACGATTGAACTTGCAGATGAATCGCATAAGAAGATTCAAGTAAGCAATGTTCGCGGTATAAATAATGGTAAAAACCCTGAGTCTGTTGTTACAGCAATTAAGGAAACAAACTTAGTTACTACAGCGATTGGTCCGAAGATTTTAAAATTCATTGCACCGTTGATTGCAGATGGTATCAAGGCACGTAAAGAAGCGGGAATAACAGATAAATTAGATGTCATTGCTTGCGAAAATATGATTGGAGGCAGTCAATCTTTGAAAAAAAATGTCTACAGTCATTTAGATGCTGAAAGCAAGAAATTTGCTGATGAGAATATTGGCTTCCCTAATGCTGCTGTGGATCGAATTGTTCCACTTCAAAAACACGAAGACCCGCTTTTTGTTTCTGTTGAACCTTTTAAGGAGTGGGTTGTTGACGAACATCAGATGGCTAATGCAGCTCTCAAGTTGAAAAGTGTTGAATACGCACCTGACTTGGAGCCATACATTGAACGTAAACTCTTTTCTGTAAATACAGGTCACGCAACAGTTGCTTATACAGGAAAATATCGCGGATACGAAGATATTGGTTCGGCAATCAAAGATACTGCTGTGCTGACGCAATTGAAGAAGGTCTTGAAAGAGACTGGTGATCTTTTAATCAATAAATGGAACTTTGATCGTTCTGAGCATGAAGCATACCAGAAAAAAATTATCGGACGTTTCCAGAATCCTTATCTTTCTGATGACATTGCACGTGTAGGTCGGACACCAATTAGAAAACTAGGTTTTGACGAACGTTTCATTCGTCCAATTAGAGAATCTAAGGAACGTGGCCTTTCATATGCAGCACTTCTTGAAACTGTAGGAATGATTTATACTTTTAATGAGTCCAAAGACGATGAAAGTCAAAAATTACAAAAGATGTTAAAAGAGCAGCCAATAGAAGATGTAGTGAAGGAAACAACTGGCTTGAATGATGAAAAATTGATTCAAGAAGTAATAGAATCTTATAAAAAAGCTGCTAAGGAATATCAAATTTAGAAATATTTTTTAAAAAGTTTAAGTGGTGCTACTGTTCAGCATGACATTATTCAATTTGAAAAAGGCTTTGTAGAATCCATGGGGATTTTATAGAGCTTTTTTGTTAGTTTTAAAAAATGAGATTGGGGAATAAACATATTTTCCTATTAAGTGGCGGGCAAGGTTGTGGCTAGAGAAAACCAAAAGCATATTTCCTGAAACTTATCTATACCATTTTTATTTTCTCTTGACACATAACTATGACTAGGTTATATTTATTGGTGGTTATTGAATTGGATGATACGTTTTAGACATCTATACCAATTCTGATTAAATTTAAAAATAAATGATAATAAATGTGAAAGGTCGGTTCTTCTTATGTGCGGTATAGTTGGAGTTACAGGAAAAGAAAATGCGGTTGATATTTTGCTGAATGGTCTGGGGAGACTTGAATATCGTGGATACGATTCTGCTGGTATTTATGTTAATGATCAAAATGGCAAGGAATATCTGGTCAAGGAAAAAGGTCGTATTGCTGATCTGAAAAAAGAGATAACGCCTGACGTTCATGGGACAACAGGGATCGGTCATACACGCTGGGCAACCCATGGCGTTCCTAGCAAAGAAAATGCACATCCACATGTTTCTGCTGATGGACGCTACTATCTTGTTCACAATGGAGTTATTGGAAACTTTGCGCAGTTAAAGAAAGAATATTTAGAGGACGTCACCTTTATTAGTGACACAGATACTGAAGTCATCGTTCAGTTGATCGCTAAGTTTGCACAAAAGGGTCTTTCTACAAAAGAGGCTTTTAAAAAGACATTAACATTAATTGATGACAGTTCATCCTACTCATTCTTATTAGTTGATCATGAGGAGCCTGACACATTATACGTCGCCAAAAATAAAAGTCCCTTGCTTATTGGGGTAGGGGATGGATTCAATGTGGTCTGCAGTGATGCCATTGCAATGCTTGATCAAACGCATGATTTTGTCGAGCTTGTGGATGGAGAGATAGTAGTTGTTAAGCCAGAAAGTGTCACAATTGAAAATATGGAGGGCAATCAAATTAGTCGTAAGCCTTTCCATGTAGACACTGATGCATCTGAGGCAGAAAAGGGTGCATATCCTTATTACATGCTAAAAGAAATTGATGAACAACCAGGCGTAATGCGCAACTTAATAGAGCATTATATTGCTGAAGATGGTTCGATCAAGATTGATGAAGAATTACTCAAACGGCTTAATCAAGCACAAAGGTTGTATATCGTTGCAGCTGGTACGAGTTACCATGCAGGTTTAGTTGGGAAAGAATTATTTGAAAGACTTACTAATATTCCAACGGAAGTTCATGTTGCATCTGAATTTGCTTATAATCCACCATTGTTAGCAGAACATCCTTTCTTTATTTTCCTGACTCAAAGTGGCGAAACAGCCGATAGTCGACAGGTGCTTTCGCAAGTTAATGAATGGGGTTATCCAAGCTTAACAATAACAAATGTTGCTAATTCAACGTTATCGCGCGAAGCTACATATACTCTGTTGTTATATGCAGGACCTGAAATAGCTGTTGCTTCAACAAAAGCATACACGGGTCAAATTGCTCTAGAAGCTATCTTAGCTAAGGCAATGGGGGAATTAAAGAATATTGATAAGGCTGAAAACTTTAATGTTGCAAAAGAATTAACATTTGTTGCTAATGGAATGCAAGCTTTGGTTGATGGAAAGTCCGAAATTAAAGAAATTGCTGAAGATGTTCTGGCAACGACACGCAATGCATTTTATATTGGGCGCTCAATCGATTATGATATTGCCCAAGAGGCTGCTCTTAAACTCAAGGAAGTATCTTATGTACAAACAGAAGGTTTTGCTTCCGGCGAATTAAAACATGGAACGATTGCATTAATCGAGAAGGATACTCCTGTTATTGCAATCATTACTGATGAAAAGACTGCTAAACACACACGCAGCAATACACAAGAAGTTCTTGCACGTGGAGCACGTGTAATCTATATTGCGAGTCGCCAATTGGCAGTTGCTGGGGATCAAATTATCCTTCCAGAAGTACATCCTTTGCTGACGCCATTGTTAGCTATTATTCCGTGTCAATTGTTAGCTTATTATACGAGCTTGCAAAGAGGGTATGATGTTGATAAGCCGCGTAACCTTGCTAAAAGTGTAACTGTTGAATAATGGAAATTTAAGGGAAATCAATCCGCTTTCGGATTGGTTTTTTTAATTTAATTTTAAATACAATGCAAAACCAGGTGTAAAAGCCACCTAGTTTGGAGGGTGCTTTTTGATCTATTTAGCCCGTATTTAATACTCGAAAATTACACTCTCTATCTTGAAAAAAATTTTTTTATTCGAGGTAAAAGTTACGTTAATTAAAAAAGAATAAAAAAATAGGTTTTTTACAATATTTATTAGGTTGCAAGATTGGTTTTTGACTGTTGGAGTAGTATATTTAGGTTGATAAGGGTTACTTTTAAACTGCAAAAAACATATTAATAATTTATTTGCAGCATAATAAAGAGTTGAGGGGGAGTTAAAAATGAGCATCGTTACATTAGCTCGTTTTCAGTTTGCAATGACGACTATCTTTCATTTCTTTTTTGTCCCATTTTCAATCGGAATGGCTTTAGTTGTCGCAATTATGGAAACGATGTACGTTGTTACTAAAAAGAAACAATATCTCAGAATGACAAAATTCTGGGGAAACATTTTCTTGTTGAGTTTTGCGGTAGGAGTTGTGACCGGAATCATTCAGGAATTCCAATTTGGAATGAATTGGTCTGATTATTCTCGTTTTGTTGGCGACATTTTCGGGGCACCGCTGGCAGTTGAAGCGTTGCTGGCTTTTTTTATGGAATCGACTTTTTTGGGCTTGTGGATCTTCACATGGAAAATGGTTAGTCCTAAGCTGCACGTGGTGTTCATCTGGTTGGTAACATTCGCTTCATCAATTTCGGCATTTTGGATACTAGCAGCGAATAGCTTTATGCAGCATCCAACAGGATACACTATTAAGAATGGACACGCGGTAATGACAAGTTTTAGTGCATTATTGACTAATGCACAGCTATGGTATGAATTTTCACACGTTATTGCTGGAGCGATTACAATGGGTGGAATGATCCTTGCTGGTTTGTCAGCTTTTCAGTTGCTGAAGCGAAGAATTAATGAACCTGATTTTTACAAAAAATCAATAAAGATTGGTCTTTGGATAACTTTGATTGGTTCGCTGGCAGTTTTAATGGCCGGGGATTTGCAGATGAAGGCGTTGGTCAAAGAACAACCTATGAAATTTGCTGCTGCTGAAGGAGAGTATGATGACACTACTGATCCAGCAGCGTTGACACTGGTTGCATGGGCAAATGAAAATCAGCATAAACGTGTTTTCGGTGTTGAAATGCCATATGTATTGAGTATTCTAGCTTATGATAAGCTTTCTGGTTCGATTCAAGGAATGAATCATATTAATAAGCAACTAGTTAAGAAATACGGTCAGCGGAATTATTATCCACCAGTAAACACTCTGTTTTGGAGTTTTAGAATAATGGCTGGTTTTGGAATGTTGATGTTACTGGTTGCAATGTTAGGTTTATTTCTCGCACGTAAGAAGAGCCAATTACTATATCGTCAGAAATGGATGTTGTGGATATTAGGATTATGTACATTTGCACCATTTTTAGCCAATACTGCTGGCTGGCTGGTAACAGAGCTTGGAAGATATCCATGGACTGTTTACGGATTGTTTACGATAAAGCAAAGTGTTTCACCTAACGTTTCTGTTGCCTCACTTTTAATTTCAAACATTGTTTATTTCTTATTATTTACTGGTCTAGCAGCAACGATGGTAGCTTTGATAATTCGCGAATTGAAAAAGGGACCGGATTATGAGGAAAAACTGCTGCATCAAGATCAAAGGAAATCGGCAGATCCGTTTGATAAGGAGGCATTTGAATAATGAGTTCATTACAATTTCTCTGGTTTGTTCTGATTGGGATATTGTTTGCAGGATTCTTCTTTTTGGAAGGATTTGATTTTGGAGTAGGGATGTCGATTCAGACGTTGGCACACGATGAAAAAGAAAAAAATCAATTAGTGGCGACAATCGGTCCTGTTTGGGATGGAAATGAGGTGTGGCTGATAACTGCTGGTGGAGCGATGTTTGCTTCTTATCCATTCTGGTATTCGGCTTTATTCAGCGGATATTACTTAATTTTGTTTATTATTCTTGTAGGTCTGATTATTCGTGGGGTTTCCTTTGAATTTAGACAAAAAGTGGCAGCTAGACAAAAAAATCTTTGGAATTGGTCGCTCGCAAGTGGCAGTTTTATCGTACCTTTCTTTTTCGGGATCTTGTTCATCAGTATGATTCAAGGAATGCCGATTGATGCCAAAGGGAATATGGCTGCCGGTTTTACAGATTACATTAATCTATTTTCAGTTGTTGGCGGGATTGCATTGACCTTACTAAGCTACTTGCATGGATTAAACTACATTGCACTAAAAACAATCGGCCCAATTCGCGACCGTGCAAAAAATTATGCTAAGTTTTTATATGGTGTTTTGTATATCGGGTTAGTGGCCTTTGCCTTCTTATTATATTTAAGAACGGATTTCTTCAATGTCCATTTGGTGTCAACGCTAATGCTGTTAGTACTAATGGTTGTTTTGACAGTAATTGCGAATGTTGGTGTAATGAGGAATATGGAACTCTTGGCTTTTTTAGCTAGTGGGTTGACACTCATTTCTTTAGTAGCCTTGTTGTTTACGGGGCTATTTCCGCGATTAATGATCAGTTCGATCACGCAAAAATATGATTTACTGATCACTAATGCTTCCTCTAGTCCTTATACGCTGAGGATAATGAGTTATATTGCATTGTCGTTTTTGCCATTTGTTCTGGCATATATTGCGTGGACATATTATATTTTCAGAAAACGTATCAGCCATGACCGTTATACGGAGTATTAAGAATGATTGATAAAAGCATTTTAAGATTTCCACATATCAAAAAAATATTATTTTTGCTGACTGGAATAACCTTTTTGCAGGCCTTTGCAATTGTTGGGCAAGCTTGCTTTTTAGCAGCAGCAATTGTTGGACTCTGGAATGGATTGCATATAGATAGTCAGTTCGTCAACATATTACTTTTTGCAATATGCTTTTGTGCTCGACACAGCGCGATTTTTTTAAGAGAGCGAATACTTGATAATTATGCAGCTGAGCAAGCTAGTTCATTACGCAAGCAATTATTGATAAAAATTTTTTGCGTAGGGCCGCAAGTTATTCAGCAAAATGGAACAGGTAATATAACTACGATGGTGCTTGAGGGAATTGATCAAGTTGAAAATTACCTTCATCTTACTTTGTCTAAAGTTATCAGTCTTATGATTGTTCCATGGATTGTTTTGCTGAGTATCTTATTTTTTGATTGGAAATCAGCTGCCTTTTTATTGATTATTTTTCCGGTTATTATTATATTTATGGTCGTTTTGGGTTACGCAGCACAGTCAAAAGCTGACCGGCAATACAAAACTTATCAAATTCTCTCTAATCATTTTGTTGATTCTTTGAGAGGAATTGATACTTTGAAATTCTTTGGATTAAGCAAGCAATATGGTAAAAGTATCTTCAAAACTAGCGAACGTTTTCGTAAAGCAACACTCAATACCTTGAAAATAGCGATTTTATCGACCTTTGCTTTGGATTTCTTTACGACTTTATCGATTGCAGTTGTAGCTGTTATGCTGGGATTGAGACTGATTGACGGACATATCTTACTTTATCCTGCTTTGGCGATTTTGATTTTGAGCCCAGAGTATTTTTTACCAATTCGTGATTTTTCAAGCGATTATCACGCAACGCTTAATGGTAAAAATTCAATGGGCGCAATCAGTAAAATTTTGGCTATCGAGGAAGAAAAGGTAGAACAGCAGGATCTACCGACTTGGAGCTCGGAGAGTTACTTGAAAATTAATGCTTTGGATTTCGGATATAAGAATGAACCAACACTTTCGGAGGTTTCATTGAAGGTGAAAGGTTACCAAAAAATTGGAATCATTGGACTAAGCGGTGCCGGTAAATCAACGTTGATTAATCTTTTGAGTGGTTTTTTGAAACCTCAAGCAGGTCAAATAAGTGTAAACGGAATAGAGATTTCTTCTTTTTCGCAACATGACTGGCAGAAACAGATAATTTATATTCCACAAAATCCGTATATTTTTAGGGCAACTTTGCGTGATAATATTACTTTTTACCAGCCCGATGCAACAACTGAGCAGGTACATGAAGCGATCAGAGTAGTAGGTCTTGAACAATTAGTTAGTGAATTAACTCAGGGAATAGATACGGTTATTGGTGAAGGATCACGTTCTTTGAGTGGTGGACAAGCACAGCGAATCGCTTTAGCAAGGGCATTTCTTGATAAAAAGCGCAAAATACTTCTTTTTGATGAACCAACAGCGCATTTGGATATTGAGACCGAAGTTGAACTAAAAGAAAGAATGCTTCCTTTAATGGAGGACCATCTGGTCTTTTTTGCAACGCATCGATTACATTGGATGCAGGAAATGGATCAGATCGTTGTAATGGAACATGGCAGGATAGCTGAACAGGGGACACTCAAAGATTTGAAACAGCACAATGGTTCTTTTATACGTTTGAGTAGTTCAGTAGGGAGACTTTGAGATGAAAATATTTAAGATATTCAGGAATGATAGCTGGGTAAAACCTTTTTTAGGCAAGTACCGAAAATCTTTGTGTTGGGCTCTTGTACTGGGCTTTATTACTTTTTTTTGCGCAGGGGCGTTGATGTTTAATTCTGGGTATCTAATAAGCCGTTCAGCCTCGCTGCCAGAAAATATATTATTAGTTTATGTGCCAATTGTTTTGACCCGTGCTTTTGGAATTGGGAGGCCAGTTTTTAAATATTTAGAACGCTTGACGAGTCATAATTGGGTACTTAAATTAACTTCTGAGTTGAGATTGAAACTGTATCAAGTTCTAGAAAAAGATGCAATTTTTTTCAAAAAAGATTATCAGACAGGCAACATTCTGGGACTGCTTTCTGAAGATATTAACCATATTCAGAATTTATATCTAAGAACTGTTTTTCCAACTGTAATCGCGTGGTTACTGTATATTTTTATTGTTATCTGTTTGGGCTATTTCTCATTGTGGTTTGCATTAGTGATGTTACTGTTATTTGCGATTTTGGTTATTTTGCTGCCAATTTGGTCTACCATAGTCAACGGAGCAAGACAGGAACAGCAAAAACAGATGCGTAATCAGTTATATACAGAATTGACTGACAATGTATTGGGGATTTCTGATTGGATCTTCAGTCAACGTAGTTTGGAATACGCTGAAAAGCATATTAGGCTTGAACAAAAATTTCAAAAGATTACAAAAGCAATTAGAAATTTCAATCATAAGCGCAATTTTTTAGCGCAACTCGTTTTTTGCATAATTGCAATTGTGCTTTTGATTTGGACAAGTCAGTATTTTCCAGGAAATCATGGCGGATCAGCTAACTGGATAGCGGCATTTGTACTCGCAGTGTTTCCCTTAATCGATGCATTCGCACCCTTATCGGATGCTGCTCAGGAAACGAACATTTATCAAGACTCTCTTATACGGCTTAATCGTCTTCAAGATGAACAGACCAAAAGGACACTTAATTTAGAGAGAAACGAAAAAAAAATAGTGGCTCCATACACAGTGAAAATCAAAAGTTTAAAATTTAAGTATCCAGATAACGCTAAGTTGCTTATTAATAATCTTGATTTGAAAATAGTTGATGGTGAAAAAATTGCAATTTTAGGTAAAAGTGGTTCTGGTAAAAGCACGCTAGCTAATTTGATACGTGGTGATTTGACTCCAACTGAGGGTAAAGTGGTTTTGAATCAGGAAGAAACATACAAGTTTGGAGATAAGATAAGTAACTATATTGGTGTGATTCATCAAGCACCATACCTATTCAATACATCCATTCGAAATAATCTTAGTATTGGGAATGAAGGAGCATCCGAGCAGGAGTTGTGGGATGTTCTAGAGCGAGTGGGTTTGAAAAAACTGGTTGTAGAGCTACCAGACAAACTTGATACCCTCGTCGATGAAGCTGGGTTACGCTTTTCGGGCGGGGAGCGGCACCGTTTAGCACTTGCACGCATTCTCCTGAAAGACGTGCCGATCATTATTTTAGATGAGCCGACAGTGAGTTTAGATCCAGTGACTGAACAGGAAGTTATTGAAACATTTATCAAAGAGTTACAAGGCAAAACCTTGATTTGGATAACACATCATTTACAAGGCTTATCGTTAATGGATCAAGTTATTTTTCTTGAGGATGGTCATTTGGAAATGAGTGGCTCCCCCCAAAAATTAGCGCGAGATAATAGGCATTATCGTAAGTTGCTTGCAATAGATCAAGGTTTTTAAAGAAGAATACAAACTAAATTTAGGAGGGTGTTTCAATAGTCGTTAGAATGGAGCATTACTACGAATTACGAGTGGCTATGGGTAATTTGAAGTTAGACGGAGAATTTTGACTTATGGAACGTGATTATACGGAATCAATAAAAGGACTGGATCAAAATTTAACTTTTGATCTAGCCCCTTGACCAAGATTTTAACAGTATCAGATATGTATTATTTTAATTAAAAATTGCGTTTGAGCAAGACCAGCGCAATTTTACGAATTTTGCTGGTCGTCTCGCTGTGAGGAAGCTGATCAATATCTGATAGTGCTTTTTCAGTATAAGTGCGAGCCAATTGTTTTGCCTGAGCCAGTCCACCGTAATTCCGAACTAGTTTTGCGACTTTTTTTATCTCTTGCGGAGTGATGTTTTGTTTTTTGTCGAGATAAGGTGTGAATTTTTCAGGGTGTTCAGCAACTGCAAAGAGCAGCGGTGAAGTATAAACGCCTTGTCCAATGTCTTCAAGTACTGGTTTTTTTAAAATTTTAGCGGTTGAGTCATAATCTAGGATATCATCGAATATTTGGAAAGAAATCCCGATGTTTTCGCCTATTCTGGCAGCGAGTGCGACTGTATTCTTATCGGCATGCCCGAAGTGTGCTCCTTCGGTACATGCGAGTTTAAATAAAGCGGCTGTTTTGCCTTTGATGTTTTCTAAGTATTCGCCAATTGTCTGGGCTTTATCAAAACGCGCATGCATCTGACTTAGCTCACCTAAAAGCAGGTTTTTCATTGAAGCTGCATTGTATTCCATATAAGGAGTACCATTCATTGTTTCAATCAATATTTGAAAGAAGACTGTAAATAATAAGTCACCAGCATAGACAGCAACATCTTTTCCGTATTTTGCCTGAATAGTTATTGTTCCGTGCCGAAGGGGAGAATCATCAATAATATCATCATGAATCAGTGAAGCGCGATGCAACAACTCAAGGGAAGCAGCTATTTTAAATAACTGCTGTTCATCTTGTTGTTGCCGGTCCCCCAATTGTGAAAATAGCAAAAACAGCCCGGGACGTAACAACTTCCCCTGTTCTTGTGCACAAGCGGCAAGTAGGTCCTGAACAGAATTATTTTGAGTAGCAAGTCGTTGATTTATTAACGAATTTACAGTTTCAAGTTTACGTGCAATTATTGGGTAGTGATTCCAGAGATCTAGCATATTGAATTCCTTTCCAATTCCTAATAGACACAATATATTTTACACCATATTAAACTATATTTTCTAGTTTATGCATAAAAACAAAAAAACGGGAGGCGTAGAGATTGACGATTCCAGTATTTTTAGAACTGGTTGAAATTAAAGCAAAAACGGCAAGTATCTTTCCTTTTCTACTTGGAGCTTGTTTTAGCTGGTTCAATTATCGTTCAGTTCATCTAGGACTTTTACTACTGTTTTTTGTGGCAATGTTTATTTTCAACATGTCTGTTGATATTTTGGATAACTATAATGATTACCAGCATGCCACAGAAACACATGATTATAAGAAAAAGACGAACATTATAGGGCGGGAACATCTATCACTTAGATTAATTCTTATTTTAATGGTAACGATGATCATTGTATCTGCGGCAATCGGTATCGGATTGGCATATATTGTCGGATGGCCGTTGCTTATCATGGGAGGTCTATGTTACTTGGTAGGAATTTTCTACTCATCAGGGCCACGCCCACTTTCTAGTTTACCACTAGGTGAGCTTTTTTCTGGGCCAACTATGGGATTTATGATAACGTTGATATGTGTTTACATTAATACATATCAGCTTTTCGACTGGGATGTGGGAACTTTGGCGAAAATTTTGCTTATTTCTTTACCTAACACGTTATGGATTTCAAATTTAATGTTGGCAAACAACATTTGCGATCTTGGCGAAGATGAGAAAAATAAGCGTTATACGCTCGTCCATTATCTTGGAAAAAAGCGTTCATTACAACTATTTGGCATAATGAATGTGATAGCCATTCTTGCAATTCCAGCTTCCGTTGGTCTTAAAATTGCACCTTGGACGGTTTTACTATCATTGTTCACACTTCCTCTGATCATTAAACAGACAAATATTTTTTTGAAAAAACAGGACAAAAGTAAAACATTTATCTGTGCCATTCGAATATTAGCGGTGGGTGCAATGAGTCAGACATTATCATTTATGATTTATATACCATTTATTTAAATATTTAAGGAGATGTATTGGTAATGAAAGAAATTGTTATTTTAGGTGCGGGGTATGCGGGTTTGAAGGCTTTACGCCGTTTGCAAGCAGATAAAGGTGATTTCCATGTCACATTGGTGGATCGAAATGATTATCATTATGAGGCAACTGACTTACATGAAGTTGCAGCTGGTACACAGTCGAGGGAAAAAATAACGTTTCCTATAGCAGATGTTATCAAACCTTCAACCACCTTCGAAAAAGCTGAAGTAAAGTTGATTGATCGCAAGAAACAAAGGGTTCAACTAAATAATGGAAAAAATTTAGCATATGATTACTTAATAGTATCGTTAGGTTTCAGATCTGAATCTTTTGGTATTGCAGGAGTTGCCGAGAATGCTTTAGAAATGGTTGATGTCGCTTCAGCAGAAAATGTCAATCGACACATAATTGAACAAATGAAGAATTATGCTAAGACCAAAAGCCAAGATAACTTGAGGATTGTGGTCTGCGGCGCAGGCTTTACTGGAATCGAATTGTTGGGTGCACTGGAGGATAATCGTAAAAAATTTGCTGCAATAGCGGGTGTTGAACCTGAAAAGCTCGAATTCTATTGTGTCGAAGCAGTAACACGTTTATTGCCGATGTTTGATGAAAAACTGGCAAATTACGGAATCTCTGCTCTTAAGAACTGGGGTATTAAGTTCTTGACTGGTAAACCAATTAAGGAAATTAAGCCGAATACGGTTGTTTACCAAGATAACAAAGAGACTGGAGAGACTAAGGAATTGTCCGCTAAGACAATTATTTGGACGACGGGTGTTAGTGGTAGTCAGGTTATGGAAGCTTCCGGATTTTCACAGCGACGTGGGCGCGTGATGGTTTCGGCTGATTTAACGGACCCAGATTTCGACAATGTTTATATCATTGGAGATGTTTCAGCAGTTATGAACACTGAGAATAATCGGCCTTACCCAACGACGGCACAAATTGCGCTTAGCATGGGTGAACATGCTGCTCGGAATATTCTTGCACAGCTTAAGGGTTCTGCAACAACACCATTTACTTTTAAATCATTAGGTTCAGTGGCTTCAATGGGTAATACACATGCTTTTGGATTAGTTGGTAAATCGGCTGTCAAGGGATATCCTGCCTCATTCGTCAAAAAAATGATTATGGATAAGTCATTACTTGAAACTGGTGGTATTAAAGAAATGTTGGCTAAAGGACGTTTTGACTTATACCATTAAAGCTTAGAATGGGTTATATGAAATAACAAATTATAAAGGGGTTGACTCAAAAGTGAATTTTTGAGTCAACCCCTTTATTGATTCCGTATGAACATATTCCATAAATCAAAATTCTTTGTCTAAATTCGAATTAATCATAGCTGCCTTCAACTGAAGCTGTATGGTGGAATATTTAACAATAACCAATTAAATGATCAGTAAATATTGATTAAGCCTTGGGTTCCCTGATTACCTAAACCCTTAACGTCCACCATAATTTCATAGAGACGTTTGGCTTCGTTGGTAGCTCTTAGATCTAATCCCATTTTATCTGCTTCTTCGAGTGCAATACGTAAATCTTTTAAGAAATGACGTGCAAAAAAACCTGGAGTGTAATCGTCCTTTAAAATACGAGGTACATAGTTATCCATGCTCCAATTATCTGCACCACCGCTTGACAACGTCTTAAGGACTTTTTGCTCATCGAGACCTGCTTGACGTGTATAAAGGAGCATTTCAGTCAGACCTGTCATTGTACCTGCAATCATGATTTGATTTGCCATTTTAGCATGCTGACCTGAGCCTGCAGGGCCAAAATAATTTGAGGTTTTACCAATTTCCTTAAATAAAGGCAGCATGGTGTGGTAGGTTTTTTCGTCACCGCCGACCATAATTGTTAGAGTTGCGTTCTTGGCGCCGATATCTCCTCCTGAAACAGGTGCATCAAGGATATTGAAGCTATGGTTATTTCCATAAGCAGCAAGTTTAGCTGCCAAACTTGGACGGCTTGTGGTCATGTCAATTGCTGTTGCGTTCTTGTTAAGTCCAGCAAAAATTCCATCTTTTTCAAAATAAACTTGTTCTACATCCTGCGGGAATCCAACCATTGTGAAAACGACATCGCTTTGGGCAGCAACTTCACGCGGACTTGGTGCCCATGTTGCACCAGCAGCGACGAGTTTATCCGTTTTGCTTTTAGTTCGGTTAAAAACAGTTAACGTATGCCCAGCGGCCATAAGGTTTTTGATGATAGCAGCTCCCATAACGCCTGTTCCGATAAAACCAATTTTCACATAAATCATCCTTTCTTTGAGAAGATGGTGAGGTAAAAGATAAAGCATTTACTATCAGAGAAGTTTTATCATGCCAACTCCTATTACCATGATAAATACTCCAAGGAGTTGTAGCAAGTTAACTGGATTTTTTTGTGAGGCAAATAGACCGAACTGGTCGACTAGGAGGCTGCCAATAATAGTTCCAATTAACAAAATAACAACAACCATGCCTGTACCTATAATTGGAACGAGGTAGGCATTGGTACAGACAAAAAGTGCCCCCATAATTCCACCGATCCAGTTCCACCAGACAGTAGCTTTTATATGGAAGTTATTGAACAATACTTTTCTTTCTTTTAGCAAGACAATCAACCATAAGGCGACTGTTCCAACTAAAAATGAAATCAAGGCAGCCTTGACAGCCGAATGAACAACAACACTAAGGTGACCGTTTATTGCGGTTTGAACAGCGCTTAATGCTCCTGTTAAAACACCGACAATGCGCCATAACCAGCTACTGGTTGTGGGTTGTGCTTTAGCAGAAACACTTTTTAATTTTGATGTTTGCAGCAAACCTGGTAATGCAACAGCAGAAAAAACACCAGCAAAAACGAGCAAAGCACCACAAATTCGAATTACAGTTAATGGACTTGCAGGTGAAAAAAACCAACCATAATTATCAATTAACATACTCATGATTATTTGACCTAAAACAGGCATAATAACAGTCTGTACGCTCCCCAAATGTGGAAACAAAATAATATTTCCAGTGAGGTATATAACACCTAGAAATCCGCCAATCCAGATCCACCAAGGCTGGTTTACAAGCAGGGTTTTAGAAACAAACAAAGAACCAGTGGTAGCAAATGTGCTAATAACTAAGAAAAGTGTACCAATTGTGAATGATATCATTGATGAAATAAAGGCTGAATTAACAACCGTACGTAAACGAGAATTCACAGCAGTTTGCATAGGAAGTATGATTCCGACACTGACACCCAGAATAAGTGGTAGCATAACTAAAAACTCCTTTTTGTTATCCAATGAGTTAATTGATTCTATGACTAATCATTGAAAGGTAAAATATCCTTAATTCTATTCTCAATTTTTTTGTTTGTAAAGGAAACAATGATACGAAAAAACAGCATGAACGAGATAAAGCTGCGCATGCTGTTTTAGATTCTTTTTTATGCAATTTTGTCTTAGTTTTTAATAATTTAATGTGCTTTAAAGTAGTTTTTTATGATTTACTTTTTATCAATTTGCTGGCTTTAATGAAATCTCGTTGTATCCAGAATGAGATTAGCAGTGCCAATAGATCAATCAAAATAAAGGCAGCTAATGTCAAAGTATAGTTGTGGAACAGTTGATGTGTTAATGATAATAGTAATGGCCCAACAACTCCAGCAGCGGCCCATGCCGTCAATACATATCCATGAACAGCTCCTAATTCTTTAGTACCAAAGACATCGCCTAAGTAAGCTGGGATGACAGAAAAGCCTGCTCCATAACAAGACATCAACAAGCATAATGCAATGACAAATAGGAGCGGTAATTTGAAGATGAGCATGGCTGAAAGCATTACAATATCGAGAATAAAAATGGCGCTGAAAGTAGCGGGGCGCCCGATATAATCAGACAGAGTTGCCCATATCAAACGTCCAAAGCCATTGAAAAGGCCTATGATTCCAACCATAATTGCGGCTGTTTGGACAGACATGCCGGTCATGCTCTGAGCCATGGGGGATGCAGCTGAGACAAGCCCAATCCCGCATGTAATATTGATAAAGAACATTATCCACAGAAAAATGAAGGATTTAGTTTTGAGGGCTTGGTTAGCTGTTAGCTCCGGTCCTCTGGTTAGACGTGTTCCTGTTTTTTGAGGAATGCTATTTTCAGTACTGCTTGATAGTGTCAGATTTGGACGAACAATAAACTGTGCAGCAAGCAGCATAATAACAAAATAAAATGTTCCTAAGAGGTAGAATGTTTGCTCAAGACCAACACTAGCCATTAGCTGTTGAGCAACAGGGCCAGTCAGCATTGCTGCAAAACCAAATCCCATAATAGCTAACCCCGTTGCTAAACCGCGTTTGTCTGGAAACCATTTAATAATTGTTGATACAGGGGTAACATATCCTGCACCCAGTCCTAAACCGCCTATGACACCATATGAGAGATATAATAGCCAAATTGAATTTTGATGGATAGCCCAACCAGTCATAATGGTTCCAGTTCCGTAAAGGAAGCTAGCAATAGTTCCCGTTAATCTAGGGCCTATTTTTTCAACGACTTTGCCCATAAAGGCAGCTGACATTCCTAAGAAGAAAATAGCGATACTAAATGCAAGAGCGACTGAGGATTCTGCCCAACCATTTTGTTTTGCGATTGGATTAGTAAAAACACTCCAAGCATAAACGGAACCAATCATTAAATGAAACATGACACCTGCAAATGCAACAACATAGCGATTTGTTTTCAACACCAATTCCTCCACTTTTGATATTATACGAACAATTTAAATATTGTGCACAACTATTGTTGGTATATAAGAATAATATCACATTGATTATCACATTTAAACAATTAAATTTTAGTATAAGACGAATTTTAACGTTAGCTATAGTTAATGGAAAAAACAAATTACGGTTGCTGTTTTTGAACAAATAAAAAAGTACAGAGAATCTGCAGTATCCATTTTTAGAGATTATTGTCATCGCGTTGTTTTTTTGATTCTGAATATTCAGAGTGTAGTTGATGTTTCAACGTATGTTATTGGAGGCGGGATAAGTAGCCAATAACTTTTAATAGAAACGATCAATCAAGAATATGACAGGATACTAACAGAGTTCCCCCTTGTTAATGAGACATTAGCTAATCGGGAAATTAAACAGGCAAGATTCAAGAGCGTTGCTAATTTGTATGGAGCATTGTACAGCTTGCTGCAAACTATTGATAGAACTGTATAAACTAGAGAAACTGTACAAAAAATTGTTAGGTTTTAAATGTGAGTAATGTATAGCTGATTATGTATAAATACGCAAGAAGGTGGCAGAAGGCTCAATATTTTTAATGGAACCTCTCCCGAATGTTTTGTGGGGTTGCAAGATGATTGTTTTAAATTTTTAAGCAATAAAAATACCCCTAGAGTTAAAGTCTTTTTGCTTTAACATTGGGGGTATTTTCATTTTAATCAAGCATCCTTAAACACGATTGGCGTTTTTCATTCGTTGAAGAAAGAAAAGAGAACTTAAATTCAAGACATTACTCAATTTCAATGTGTTTGCCGTTTACTTTTTCTTCTGCGAGTTTTGGCAAAGTAAGTTTCAGAACACCGTTATCACATTTAGCTTTGATTCCACTTTCATCAACATTTGGTAAACTGTATTGACGGGCAAACCGACCGTAGCTTCGTTCACTCGCAATTACGTTGCCTTCATCATCACTTTTGTCACTGAAAGAATCACGTTTAGCGCTGACTGACAAAACACCGTCACGATAGTCAATCGTAATATCTTTCTTATCGATTCCTGGAACATCAATTTGAACCGCATAAACTTTATCGTTTTCCTTAACGTCCGTCTTTAAGGCACGATTAACCGAATTGTCAAAATCAAAGAACGAACGACCTAAATTTCCGAAGAAATCATCTTGCTTCATCCAGTTGTTGAAACGATTTGTTAATTCATTTGCCATAATCAAAGACATCCTTTCTTTTTTCTTTTCAATTATTATAATAATCAGAATTGGTCAAATTGCAACTAAAATGAATTGATATGCGTATTAAAAATGAAATGTATATACCTAAAGATATTGACAGTTGATGAAAGCTAATGATATACTTAAGTTTCTATTATACGGTGAAGCGTCTGCGATGGAAAGCAGGCGCTATTTTTTGCCTAAAAATTACCAGAAAATGTTGAATAGAAAAAAATCCACCTGTGGACAGCTTGAAAGACTGCTGTTTCACAGGCTTTTTTTTACAATTAAGCAAGACATTATGGAACATATCCTTTGATTTAAAATTTAAGATAAGGTGATCGAAAGGTGTTAATTTTTAGTTTTTTTATCCGATTTATGTATTAAAGAAAGTATCTTTGTAAATCTATCTTTAATGTTCTCTTATAAGCAGATCGGTGAAACGCATTAAAAAGTTAAGCGGCACAACAATGATCCTATTTCGTTCGTAACTCTGAAGCGTTTAAAATGGGTGGAGGAAATAATATGCGAAAAAGATATGTAGTTAAACTAGTTGTTGCTTCGATATTAATAATGATTGCATTTGTGGATATAGTTAATGCTGATGATGCGACCTCTACGATTTCTTTCAATGTCATGCCAGGGGGATTGGCACTGACATCTACCCCCGTGCTTAGTTTGAATTCTGTGAATGGGAAAGGCCCCCAAAAAATATTGAGTGCTAATACGCACTCGAACACCATTAAAGTAACGTATAATTCTAAGAATAAATTGGAGGTTGAAGACTACCGTGGGCATGGGACTACAGCGTGGAGGGTTTACGCGCAACTATCGTTGAATTCTGCTGGTGCAATTCATGGCGAAAGTGAGATTTATGATACTGGTTCGGAGCAAAAGAAACGACAGAAACTGTCATTTTCAAGTGAACCGATCAACATTATGAGTGGATCAGCAACAGTCGGTAAAGAAACAACGAAATTAGTCAACAGCCGACTAGATGTCAATCAAAATCAGCTCCCTGTTGAAGATTATCATGGGACAGTGACATGGACACTTGTGAATACAGCTGCGAATTGATTAAGGAGACGTAATCTTTTTTACTATTTTTTTGGTAAAGGTTCCTGAATGTACTTCAATAATTAATAAATATTTTTTGTGTGGTTTGATTTGAGCAGTTAATCTCAGAATCAGTGGAAGCTCTGAATAAGGTGCCATTTGAATATTTTTCAAGGCTTTTTTATAGATAGTCTTTTTATGAACAGATAATTTTATGTTTAAGCGAATTTTTCCAAAAATGACTGGTGAGTTATTTAGAATTGTGGTGGTTAAATAAACATGACTGGCAGACGAAAAAATGTCTGTTTTTTTTAACAACAACACAGGAGAATTTTTTTGCATAAAATTCTGCGAGATAAAAATGGGCAATGTCATTGAAAATGTGTTGGTAATTCCGTTGGAAGTTTCTGTTCGATTATTTTTTGCTTGAACATTTTGTCGAGTAACGTAGATTCCGCCGACAATTGTTCCCTTAAATCCCCTAGCAGGAACTTTAAATTTGAAAAGCACATCTTTATATGAGTGAGCTGGAATCAAAACCTTTTTTTTAAGCTCTGTGATACTTAAAGAAGTCAGGGATTTGTAATTATGCGGAACAGTTTTTGCCTTTTGTGACGCGGCATAAGTAATTTGGCCCTGAGCAGTATTAGAAGCATTGCATAGTTGCACCTGGAAATGAACATTCTGGGTCTTATTATTATTGAAGATACGGACACGGAGATGATATATTTTGCCTTTTTTTACTCGCATATGATAATAACCTAACTGAGTATCAGTTTGACCACTGGTGAAATGCGGTGTAATGGAGAATTGAGCATCAGTATTACTAGCGGTGTCAGCTTTGACCCAAGTCGTACTTGTTGTAAAAATCCAAAAGAGAGTTAGTAACATAGAAAATATTTGTGCTTTTGATAGTTTGAAATTTAAAATCATTTTATTAAACTACTTTCTGTTGTCGAAAAAGAGGAAGATTGTGCTTCAATCATTGCTGGCAGTGTTATTTAGTGTCCAAATGATATGGCCGTGGTATTTTCCAGTCTGAAAATTATCTCTTTGTTCATGACTTAAACTATTAAAGTTCAAGGTAGAAGAACCCCTTGTTAAAATTGTTGCAGCTTTAACACCATTGGTGGGTATTTTTAGCGATGTTAAAACGGGAGTAGCTGTTTTAGTTGTTAAAGTTACTGAACCAGCTCCTTTAGAATATGCATTATCCGTCTGTAAATCTAATGTAACAGTGGGGGTAATGGAAAAAAGACCATTTACAAGGGGAGTGATACGAGCACTTACACTCCAACCGCGTTGCTTTTTACTGTATCCGCGGTAATCTGCAACAGTTAGAGCATTGATTTTGCTGGGGTTGCCATTATACAAGCGAATTTTTGCACCATTGTAAATGGTATTAAGATTTATTTTGCCAAAATCCAAAACGGGAACTGAATCTAATTTTAATGAGCCATTATTTGGGATGGAAATTTTTTTTTGCTGCATGTGCGGATCTTCTAGGCCCTGATTTGTTTGTTTTCCGTGTTGTGTGTTATCTGTACTAACTGTATTTCCTGGATAGACGCTAAACCCAGCTTGTGATTTTATATCGGAAACCTCATCAGCTTGTCCAGTTTCCACGTTAACAAAGAGGGAAAAAAGTAAAATCAGCCCAGTTAGTATGACTGTGCCACTTTTTTTCATAAAATCCCTCCTGTTTTTTTGGTTTACATTACAAAAATACTATTGACTAATGTGCACTGGAAATTGCAGGGTCGGCAACTGTCAAATTCCATGAAATTGTTGTGCTGTAGCTTCTGTTAACATTTACAATTTTGTTTTGCGCATCGTTTGGAAATTGTAGGCTGCCTTGAACTGAATCGTTAAAAGCGGCTGGAGTAGCAGAATTTCCTGAATAAATAGTCTGTGGACTGCTCCCAAGCCGGACGTCGTTTAATAGTAAATTTGCGTTTAAATGATTATCGTCAGCATCGGAAAAGGGTTGGGATTGACTAGCTGTAAGATTCCATGTATGGTTGGCATTTTTGATGGCAACTGTGCCTTGAGCTGTATATTTTTTTGTTGAGTCACCGTTAACAACAACACTAACTGGAATAGTGCCAAAGTCAAAACCTTCCGGGACACTAGTCAATTCAGGCATCTGTGGAGCTGGGGAGATTTTAACCTGTGCTCTATTAGAAACTGCGGCAATACTTAACGGCTGCCAGTTTTGACAGTTGTTTGAATAAATGACAAGTTGGATTGATAAAGGTTTATTGTCTTTTGTTGCCTGGACTGCCTGGGTGATAAAGTCATTTCCGCTGGCATTTTTGACGTTAAGCTTGGTCGGATCAAGATAATTTTGCAGCAAACCCCCCGCATTTGTTACACCAGAAACGTTTCCGAGATACACAGGACTGACCGCATTTTCTGGCCAGTAAAACCATTTATACCAATAACGTTTAGACTTATCTAGTCCTTTAAATAATTGTGACAGTGCAGTCTGATCAATAACATTCTGCCATGTGTTATTTTTGACCAAGCCATTTGCGCGACTATCACTTTCAGAACATTCGATGGCTCTTAAACCACCTAAATATAAGTTTTTAGTATCTGTATTTTTACCAGCTTGAACATTTAGCACAAAGGGGAAACCATAGTTTTTAGTATCGGTATTGACCTTTGTAAAGAGGCTTTGAACTGGAACACTAAATTTTGTTACAGCTTTGCCAGTTGAATCAACATTCGTTTTACCATTGTTTAGAAAAGATGCATTAAGACTAGTAAGGCTTTTTGAGTAAGCAGACCATTGGACAGGATCAGTCGTGTTGGCTGGTGTAACTTGAGCAGAAGCGGAATTATATTGTTCGCTAGAGGCGAAAATGGTGTCGGGAGCAGAACTTATATGTATCTGGGTAGAAGAAACCTGCCCAGAAAGTTTATTTGAATAGTAATTGGTCTGCTGCTGCCAAGGATTGTTGTAAGTATTGACCCCAACAAAATACCCTTTACGCATACTGCCCATCAGCCAGGTGCTGTCTTTGTATTTTGAAAGGTTTACAGTATAGGCCAGTTCTGAATAATTTCCTTTTTCCTTGTGGGTATAGCTGGCTTGACATGTTACCCATGTGGCTGTCTGGAAATTATCGTAAGCTGTAAAGATTGTGATATCAATGACGTTGTTATATTTAACGTTTTGATAACTTATGACAACATTGAATTTTAAGTATGTCTGACCATTTTCAGAAATGGTATACGGTTGAGTAGTGAAACCGGTTTTGCCATTATCAAGATCACCGGCTGGGGTTACAGTTGGGTAAGCTGAAGAGGCAGTGGCGTGTTCACGAAAAAAACTACTGCTTGCGAAAAGAAAAGCGCACAGGAATAAAATCAGGTATTTTATTTTACTTTTGTGCAAATTGCAAGCGAGCATTTTTTTCACCTCAAAAATTGTAATTGCAGCATGACTGTTGGCGAAACTGTGGCGAGATAAGGTCAGAGCAGATGACAGAGAAATTCATCTCAAAATGATGTAGAGTCTTTTAAAGTATCTAGTCTTCTTTATCTTTTTCAGAACGTGAATCCTGGGTTGTTTTTTTATTTGCTGAGTGACGGCCAATGAAAAATGCAAGTATGAAGACCAAAAGTACAAGAAGTCCACCCAATAAGATCCACAACCATGTCCAGTTACGCTCGATATTAGCTTTTTTGTTGACCTTCGCTGCCGCAGAACGAGTGATATTGAAGTCGCGGTCGAAAACCCATTTATACTTGCCAGAAGTCGCAACAAGATGCATATGATATTTTCCAGCTGTCATGGTGTCATTATGCCAATCGATAGAATAATCGAAGTTCGAATTCGGCGCCATCCCAAGATTTTTTTGTGTTGAACGATAAAGTACCTTACTGCCAGCTTCTTTTGATATTTCACCTACCAATTTCAGTTTTTTGATCATCACGGGGCGTGTGTTTTCAAGATTGACCCGCGTAGCAGCACTGAAGTTAGCTGTGTCTTGGATGCCAGTCGAAATTTTATTCATTTTCATTTTTGGTGCTACTGAAGTGTGTGTATCCTCACGCAATACAATTCCTAAGGCTAAAGCATAGCGATTTTTGATGGTCATACCTTTCTGGTTGGTTTGTTGCGCAGATGAAGTTTGACTGTCTAGAAAATACAATGCACCTTCAAGAATGCCCCGAAACTTTTGTTGTGGCATTTGAATCGTAAATGTCAGTGTTTTGGTTTCGCGTGGTGCCAAAATGATCCTCTGAGGGCGACCTAATATTTCTGACAAGAGAAAGGGCGCACGGCTGAGATGTTTTAATTTATTTTTATCGTATGCTTCGACACCAGCATTACTGGTATAAGCCGTGTTAGGATAGGCTATAATTTTTTTGGGTGTGTTAGTCAGATTCTGAATTTGTACATTGATATTTTGTTTTTGCCCCGGTACGACCTTTAAGTCAAAATAGGAAGCATGTTTGTCGAATTGATTAACTGGTGTAACCGCAGCAACTGTAAAGCCTGCACCTTCAGCATGAACTACAGGTATCTTCAAACATACAAACGAAAGCAGACATGTTGCTAAAGATAACGCTATAATAAAAAAATTTTTCCCTGAATTCAAAATTTATTCTCTCCATGTTGTATCTAGGTTTTTGATGTCAAGTTAAACCGATCGCTTAGTTGGATGCTGTATTACTTAGAGTCCAATTTATAGTGGCAACGTATTGGCCGGCACTGACTTTAGTAGATTGAGGAATAGAAAGTTGAGTCTTGTTGTTAGTAGTAGCAGTTGCTGTGCTGGTCCCCTGGGCATTACTGTTTGATTGCCAGACTTGTTGAGAAGCAGTTCCAATTGAAGCGTTGATATCATCAGCTGTAGTGGTATTCCCGTCTTTATCGGCACAAAATGTGATGGTCCCATCTAAGCTAGAATCATGTTCATTTTTGAATTGGGACAATTGAGCATTGATTGCCCAACCTGTAGCTGCGTTGCTGCCACGATAGTCTTCAATTTGCAACGGATTTTCAGCGTCTTTTAAAGCAAGTTTTGTGTCTTTGGTAGCAATATCTTTTACATTCGCAGCTGCGAATGTAAACGTGGGTGCACTGACAAACTTGAGCCCAGTTGGATTAGAAGAATCACCATCACCGGCAGACACTTGAAACGCAGCTTGGCTGTCTGGACCAGAAGCGTCAGTGCTGGCATTGTCAGCCTGTGCACTTTCAATATTTAAAATAAGTGCTGTACTTAAAGCAATCCCTGAAAGGACTAGTAGTTTTTTTATATCCATAAGAAGCATCTCCTTTTTTAATTAAAAAATAAAAAGTTAAAAGTTAATCGCTAATAACAATAGAAATATAGCACGCATTTTCTGAGAAGACAAGGAAAATTTAATTAAAAAAAATAATTTTTTAAAAAAAAGCTTAAAAATAATAATAAATAGCCGATTACGTTTAACTTTAAGGACTTTAAGCTATACGTAACCGCTTGCGAAGTCGCTGGAATAAAGATCGCTATTTATTAGAATATTTTTTTTTTAATATTCAGCGCTGAAATTTTTTAAATACCTTTGAATTCGCTTACTTAGTCTAAAAATGATACACTGATGATACACAAGGCTGAACGGGGGAGTGACGCGTGTGACAAGGCGTGAAAAAATCTTGAAATATTTGGAGAAGTATACGACGAGCGAGTCACAAAGTGCAACAACTAAGGAAATTGCTGAAATATTGGGAATTCTACGTCCTAATGTCAGTAAGGAACTTAACCAGCTTGTCAGAGAAGGTAGAGTAAAAAAAATGAACGGTCGACCAGTCCGCTATTTTATTTTAAAGTTAAATGGAGGTCAGGCGGACGAACCTTTTGAACAAAAACCAACTGTTGGTTTTGCTGGCAGCACAGTGATTACAAGTGAAGTGGAGAATGATGCTTTAAATTCTGAAATAGCTGAAACAGCCGATGTGTTTACAAATATGATTGGGGCACATGATAGCTTAAAAAACCAGACCGAACAAGCGAAAGCAGCATTGCTTTATCCGCCGCATGGCTTGAATACCTTGATTATTGGTCCGACTGGATCAGGGAAAACGTATTTTGCCAACAATATGTATCAATTTGCTTTGGGAAAAGAAATCATTGCAAAAAAGGGTTTTACAACGTTTAATTGTGCGGACTATGCACACAATCCACAGTTGCTAATGTCGCATTTATTTGGATATGTTAAAGGTGCTTTTACAGGTGCAGATGTGGACAAGGATGGACTTATTCAAGAAGCTGATGGCGGAATGCTGTTTTTAGATGAAGTTCATCGGCTGCCACCTGAAGGACAAGAAATGATCTTTTATTTTATGGATCATGGGACTTACAGCCGCTTGGGTGAGACAGCTAAGATGCATCATGCAGATGTAAGGCTGATTTGTGCAACAACAGAAGATCCGGAGAGTTCTCTGCTGCAGACCTTTGTACGGAGAATTCCAGTCACGATCCAACTGCCTACGTTTGATCAAAGAAGTCCGCGTGAAAAACTACAGTTGTTACAACGCCTGCTCACACTTGAGGCTAATCGTATCCATAAAAACATTCGTTTAAGTGAAGATGTAGTTCAAGCCCTTTTGGGCAGTGTGACGTACGGGAATGTAGGTCAATTAAAGTCTAATGTGCAATTAGTTTGTGCACAGGGATTTTTAAACAGTATGCAGAATAAGAAAGAAATTAGTTTGAAATTTAGTCAGTTGCCACCAAACATTAAAGATGGTTTGTCTCACTTGGCAAATAATAGGCACGAATTAGGAAAGTTAACACGCTTATTAGAGCCGGTGATGATTATTAAACCAGATTTTAATCGGGGAATGCCAGAGATAGACAGTTATGAGCTCCCCTATAACTTGTATGAAATTATTGGAGACAAGGCGGCATTATTAAAAGATGAGGGGTTAAACCAAGCGTCAATCAATAACTTCATAATGACAGATATTAATTTACATCTTAAATCGTTTTATCGTCAGGGCAAACTGGACAAAACCGTTAACAGTCTGAACGAAATAGTTGATCAAGAAATTATTGATCTAACTAAAAAAATTCAGCGACTCCTGCAGGAAAAAGAGAGCTATCCACTGAGAGATAGTTTTATTTATGCGATGAGTCTGCACATCAGTTCGTTTATCAAGCGAGTTCAATCTGGTAAAGCATTGCGGAATATGTCAGCAGATTTGATATCAATGGTGCACGATTATCCGGATGAATTAAGGATAGCTGGAAAGATTAAAGATTTGATCGAAGAACATTATCGCTTTCCGATACCGCAATCTGAAGTGTATTACATGGCAATTTTGCTAGTATCTTTGCGTTCAGAACCTAAAACAGGGAAAGTAGGAATTGTAGTTGCAGCTCATGGAAACAGTACTGCATCTTCGATGGCTCAAGTTGTTTCGCAATTGTTGTCTGTGGATAATATTGTTGCGTATGATATGCCACTTGAAATGAGCCCCAAGATTGCTTTGGATGGAATTGCCGCTCAAGTCAAAAACATTGATCGAGGAAATGGAGTTTTATTGCTAGTGGATATGGGTTCACTAAGTACTTTCAGTAGTAAATTGAGTGAAAAAACCGATATTCATGTTAAAACAATTGATATGGTAACAACAGCGATGGTTTTGGAGGCAGCGCGCAAAACGGCTTTAATCGACAGCAGTCTTGACATTGTTTATCGAGAACTGCGTGAATTTGCCGGATATTCACGTACAATTGGAAAAGTGCAGGGGGAAAATAATTATTCACCAAACCTTCCAGATCAAAAAAACAAGGCAATAATTGCAATCTGTTCAACAGGTGAAGGCACGGCTAAGAAAATCAAGGAATTGCTGGATAAAATTTTGATTGATAATTTAATTGATGATATAACTGTTATTACAATTTCTGTTGTAAGGATGAAAAAACAAATCGCAGAGGTTCAGCAAAAGTATCAGATTGTTGCGGCAACGGGAGTTGTTAAGCCCAAAATTGCAGTGCCTTTTATTTCACTGGAAAATCTGTTACAAGGTGGAGGGGAAAGCTTTGTAGGTCTGATAGAACAGGTAAATAAACGCGATATACACAGCGTAGACTCGCTGGAAAATTCGGAATTACTGACTGAAGAAACGGCTCAAAAATATTTAAGCCAGTATTTTACTTTTATCAATCCTGTAAAAATTACTAAGATACTTTGGGATTATTCCGACTTTGTTCAACAGCATGGGCATTTTGAGATGTCGAATTCTTTCAGAATAAGTCTTATCATGCATTTAGCAGGTGCGGTTGAGCGCTATCTGACACGGTCGGAAATGAGTGTTGACGAGCAAAAATTGTCTGAAGCGCAATCTGATAAAATGTATCCTATTATCAAACAGGCCAATGAAATGTTGTATGAGACAATAAATATTAAGCTTTCAGATGATGAGTCTTACTACATTGTTGCGTTGCTTAATACAGAAAAGGAAAAATCTAATACACTAAAAAAGTAATACACTAGTAAAAGTGTATTACTTTTATTTTTCACACGCACTAAACCTATTAAAATAACGTTTTGCGCTGATACACAAAGTTGGCACGTGAATTGCTTATGACTAAGTGTAGTTGTTTTTTATGTATCAGTATTTTAAGTTGTGCTAGAAATGACGGTGAGTTGCTATAGTGATGGATGTTCGTTTATTGCGGATCGATAGCCGTTTATTGCATGGACAAGTTGCTACGAATTGGGCAAAGGCGATTAGTGTTAATCGGATTCTAGTTGTTTCTGATCGAGTTGCGCAAGACGTAATGCGTAAAACTTTGATTATGCAGGCTGCTCCCCCAGGGATTAAGGCAAATGTCATTACGGTTGAAAAAATGATTCGTATTTATAATGATTTACGTTTTATTTCAATTAAACCAATGATCCTAGTTGAAGATCCAGTTGACGCTAAGCGCCTCGTTGAAGGTGGTATCAAAATTACTTCAATTAATATCGGTGCAATCAGTTTTGACAGTTCGAGAGTCATGGTCACTGATACGATTGCTGTCGGTCCTGAAGATGTAAAGGCTCTCAAATGGCTTCACGCGCGCGGTATTCGACTTGATGTTCGCAAAGTTGCCAACGACAGCTCAAAAAATCTTTGGAAATCGCTTTTAGATAAGGGATTAGTGAAAGACTTTTGAATTTAGATTAGCGGTTTTAATTGATTTGGACATCTTCAAGTAGTTCACTGAAAGGTGGTGAGAAATGTCTTAACGAAATAAAATAATCTGGAGTCTGTGTTGTTTTGTGAAAACAATGGTAGACCGGATGTCTTAGTCATCGTTGACTAAGATAAAAAAATCTTACAATAGGAGGTATTAAACAATGGTAGGTATTATCCTAGCAAGCCATGGTGGCTTCGCTGAAGGCATTTTTCAATCGGCCTCAATGATTTTTGGCGAACAAGACAATGTTAAAGCTGTCACCTTAATGCCGAACGAAGGTCCGGATGACATAAGAGCTAAAATGGAAAAAGCAATCGCTTCTTTTGAAAATAAAGATGAGATTCTGTTTCTTATCGATTTGTGGGGAGGAACTCCTTTCAACCAAGCTAATGCGCTTTTAGAAACACATAAGGATAAATGGGCAATTGTTGCCGGTATGAACTTACCCATGGTAATTGAGGCATATGCATCTCGCTTGTCGATGGAATCGGCACATGATATTGCTGCCCATATTATTGAAACCGCTAAAGATGGTGTGAAAGTTAAACCTGAGGGGCTTCAACCTCAAAAGAAAGCGGCGACTGCGCCAAAAGACAATCAGCCTAAAGGTTCGTTACCACCTGGCACAGTGGTTGGGGACGGCAAGATTAAGTATGTTTTGGTACGTATAGATTCGCGTCTTCTACATGGTCAAGTTGCAACAGCATGGACAAGATCAACGAATCCTAATCGTATTATTGTTGTTTCAGATAAGGTTGCTAAAGACAAACTGCGCAAAAGTATGATTGTAGAGGCTGCACCTCCTGGAGTACATGCCAATGTGATTCCGGTTCAAAAAATGATTGAGGTAGCAAAGGATCCTCGTTTTGGGAATACTAAGGCTCTAATTCTTTTTGAAAATCCTGAAGATGCTCTTACAGTTGTTAGGGCTGGTGTCGGTATAAAAGAACTTAATATAGGTTCAATGGCACATTCTATTGGCAAAGTTGCAGTCAGCAAAGTTCTGTCTTTAGATGGTAAAGATGTTGAAGCATTTGATGAACTAAAAAAACTAGGCGTTAAATTTGATGTCCGCAAAGTTCCAGATGATTCCAAAGCAAATATGGAACAAATTATTAAAAAAGCTCGTCAAGGACTTGCGGAAAACAAGCAATAAAAGTTAAAAAAAGGAGGATTATCAAATGTCTGCTATATCAATGATTTTAGTTGTGATCGTTGCTTTTTTTGCAGGGATGGAAGGTATTTTGGATGAATTTCAATTTCATCAACCTTTAGTATCTTGTACACTGATAGGTTTAGTAACTGGTCACTTAACTCTTGGCATTATGTTAGGCGGTTCATTACAAATGATCGCTTTAGGATGGGCGAATATTGGGGCTGCTGTTGCTCCTGATATTGCTTTAGCTGCTACTGCGTCGGCAATTATTTTGATTCAAGGTGGTCAAGGAACTCATGGTTTAGGGTCAGCTATTGCTTTTGCAATCCCATTGGCGGTTGCGGGATTATTCTTAACGATGATTGTACGTACGATTACTGTTGCTATTGTTCATTTTATGGATGCTGCTGCTGCTCAAGGAAATTCGCGAATGATCGATTTTTGGCAGATTGTATGTATTTGCTTGCAGGGGCTGCGGATTGCAATTCCTGCTGCTCTTTTACTGATTATCCCAGCTTCAAGTGTACGTGATATGCTTAGTGCAATGCCAAGCTGGTTGAACGAAGGTATGACAATCGGTGGTGGAATGGTCGTTGCCGTTGGTTATGCAATGGTTATCAATATGATGGCATCGCGTGAAGTATGGCCTTTCTTCGCAATTGGTTTCGTTGTAGCTGCAATTTCTGACTTAACGCTGATTGCTATTGGTGCTATAGGCTTATCTCTTGCTTTGATGTATCTCCAACTTGATAAGGGTGGTTCAGGTAATAGTGGCAATGGTGGTAACAGCAACACTGGTGATCCACTGGGCGACATCTTGGATGACTATTAAATTCGAAGGGGGTAAGCGAGATGCAAGAAAAGAAAGTCAGTTTAACAAAAAGTGATCGATTACGTGTTGCATGGCGTTCAACTTTTATTCAGGGCTCATGGAACTATGAACGTATGCAAAATGGTGGTTGGTGTTATTCGATGATTCCAGCCATTAACAAGTTATATAAGAAGAAAGAAGATCGCATTGCTGCATATCAAAGGCATTTGGAATTTTTCAATACTCATCCGTATGTAGCTTCACCAGTTATTGGTGTTACTTTGGCACTGGAAGAAGAGAGAGCTAACGGAGCACCTGTTGACGATGTTGCAATTCAAGGGGTTAAGGTCGGAATGATGGGGCCTCTTGCCGGTGTTGGTGATCCTGTTTTCTGGTATACTGTTCGCCCTATCGTAGGGGCTTTAGGAGCATCACTTGCACTTAGTGGCAATATCTTGGGACCTATTCTATTCTTTGTTATTTGGAATATCATTCGTTGGGGCTTTATGTGGTATACACAAGAGTTCGGCTATCGTGCTGGAAGCAAGATTACAGAGGATTTATCTGGTGGTTTATTACAAAGTGTTACTAGGGTTGCATCAATGATGGGAATGTTTGTAATTGCTGCTTTGATTGAACGTTGGGTAACAATTAAATTTACGCCAGTTGTTTCAAAAATCACACAGCAAGCTGGAGCGTATATCGATTGGAATAAACTTCCCAAGGGTGCAAGGGGGATTCAATCGGCTTTACAGCAACAGGCTAGTGGTCTTTCACTGACAAAGGTGAAAGTTACGACTTTACAAGATAATCTTGATTCTTTGATACCAGGATTAGTTCCACTACTTTTGACTTTCCTTTGTATGTGGCTCCTTAAAAAGAAAGTTTCTCCAATTGTTATTATCATTGGAATCTTTGTCGTTGGGGTCGTAGGTCATGTAGTCGGACTTCTTTAAGCTACTTTTTGTTTTTGTCAAAACATCTGTAAAGGGTTAAATCGTAGGAGGTGATGGTATGGTTGAATCAATTAATTCCAAAATTGATCTAGCAATTGAAGCTACGTCATACTTGGGTTTGGGTGATTATGGGAAAATAATGGTAGGTGACAAAGGATTTGAATTTTATAATGACCGTGATATAAATAAATTTATTCAGATACCATGGGAAGAAGTGGATTTAGTTATTGCTTCTGTCATGTTCAAGGGCAAGTGGATTCCACGATATGCTATTCAAACGAAACATAATGGAATGTACAAGTTTTCATCTAGAAATCCTAAAAAAGTTTTACGTGCTGTTCGTGTGTATGTGGAACCAGACCATATTGTACGTTCACTGACCTTTTTTCAGGTTTTTAGGCGTAATTTAAAATGGCTTTATGGTGTAGCAAAGAAGAAGTTGACAGGGAAAATCAACGTCTAACATCATTAAAATAGTGTAAAAGCTTTTTAGAGTTGTTCTTCCTTAAGAGAATAGATGATAGGTTTGATGGTGTCGGTGGTGCTAAACCAACGGCATCATCTTTTTGCTACTAAACTTTTTCAATCGTTGAGCTAAGTAAGTGATTTGAATTGCTTCAAAAGTATTTTAAGTGACCTAAAGGTTTGAGCTCTATTCATGTTCATAAAATAAAATCACTCAGAAGAAAATAACAAAGGACTTGATATTTTAGAAAGTTACACTGACTGAAAAAAACTGTTGACGTAGACTATAGATGCGTGTATAGTAGTTTTTGTTGTCATGTTTGTCTAAGTTTGATTTGTGAAATTAAGCAAAAAAAATTCTTGACATTAATCAGATGATTGGGTATACTAATAAAGTTGTCTCGTTTAGGAATATTGAAACAAAGAAAAAAATTCCTTGACAAGCAATCGTGAACATGATATAATTTAGTAGTTGCGTTGAGCAACCTAAAGTAGATCTTTGAAAACTGAACAAAGTTTCGACGAATCAAATGTGTAGGGTCTCC
>NZ_AZEG01000060.1 GCF_001434935.1 Liquorilactobacillus uvarum DSM 19971
TTTAAGTGCACTTAAAATACGCACAAGCGCGTAGCCTTGTGCTAAAAATTGGTTAACAAGCGGCAATCCCACATTACGGACTATTTTTTGGCTAGTAAGATGGCCGCTCAATGCCTGTCAGGCTATGCGTGATAAAATTTTGTTTTCTTCCTCCAACAATAGCGAGACGCTTTTCTAATTGCTTGACCCAAAGAGCAATAGAATCTTTTGAAGGCCCAAATACCTCTGCCAATGATTTAAGTTAACGTCCTTCTTGGTGAAGTTTAACCAGTGAATCTTTAAAATCTTGTGAATAACGAATTGACATAAAAATACTCCTATACTTTCATTTTACGGACTGAATAAAAATAGTCCATTTTTTTAGTATAAGAGCATTGTACTGTGGACTATTATTGTTGATTATTTTTATCAAAATGTTATCTCCTTAAAAAAATATGACCTAATGTTGTTGTGCTGCAAACTGCCGTTATACTCAAAAAAATGGGAGATCTTTTGATATAAGACCAGAAATTGTTACAGATAAAAATAATTATTGGCCAATAAAAGGTGAAGACTGATCAGGAATCTCAAATCACTGTTGATCCAATAATTATGAGTCTAAAACATGATAAGATTTAGTCAATTAGGAGAATAAAAATCGTGAAAATCAAATTTCTTACTAAAAAATTTTTTAGACCGAGACCATCTGAATTTATCTCTGTTCAAACTGATAACTTTTTGAGAAAATTAAAGCCGAGACCGTTTTTTACAGAATATATCGAGCAAGTTTTCAGAAAGAACGTTGAACCTAACGTTAGCCAAAATTGCTTGACTTTATCGGTTTTAACGGACACTCATGAAAAAGCTGTTGCCAGTTCATCGTACTATGGTCTCAACGGTGTAAGGCATATTATTGAAGCCAATAAGGCTTGCGATTCATTGCCAGTGGATTACAATATTCATTTAGGCGATTTGATCGACGGTAGTGATAAGCCAGAGATCAGTCGAGGATTGTTACAATTCACGATGGAAAATTACCAAAATAGCCAGCGTCCTTTTTATGTGCTGGAAGGTAATCACGATGAAAATGATAAGTATGATGAACACAAATTTATTACTTCAGCCTCATTTAGACGTGACGACTACTATAATTTGGTAACGAAACATGATTTCGAACAACCTGAGATCAAACGCTTGAGTCTTGGTTCCAAAGTTGCTTGGATCGATAAAGGGGATATTCGAGTAATTTTCTTGAATACGAGCGATATTCCCTATATCCTAAATGGCGGGACCAAGAAGTACGACTTCAAAAAAGTCCGTGGTATCCGCGAGCAACAGATCGAAGATTTAATATCTATTTTAGAAAAGACAATTGATAAGCATGTCGTAGTTTTTGGTCATGCTAATTTGATCAGTCAAAGTGGTCGTTCAGCTTTGAACTTCAACGGTGACTTAGTTCAGAAGATTTTTACTAGCTTTAATAATAAGGATTCTGGACAACTTAAAAATGAATTATCCGGTGATTTTGGAGTTAATGTTCGCTATAACTTTACTGATACCGGTATTTCGACCATATCGAATTATATTTGTGGACACATGCATTATGAAAAGTACTACAAAGTTAATGGAATTAATCATATAATATTAAATTGTTCGGCCTTAATGGGTAAAAAACATGGCCTAACGACTGATTATAATAAAAAATGGGATCGCCGATATAATGAGATTTCCGAATTAGCTGGATATTTCATTAATATCAATCCCGACAAAATGTTGCTCCAAATATTTGGATATGGTGCAGCAACCAGATTCGTAAGTTTTGAAATTTAAGGAGAATTAATATGTGCGGTATCGTCGGTTTCGTAGACAAGAAGATTGCTGACAAAAAGCCAGTTATAGATGCTCAGAAGTCAATAAATTGGACTATTTTTATTCAGTTACTTAGGCAACATTTGAGATACGATTTCGATTATAAAAATTGATATACCAACCAATGGCTGCTTGGACTTCAGTTAATGTTTGGTATGCCCTCAGAAAGAAGTTAAGGGTAGGACAGAACCGGCGGACTATAAAAAGGCAGAGTAATTTTAATTAATCTGCAAGTAATACTTAAATATTACGATAATCTTAACTAAGACGTAAGCAGCTAAATTATAAAAAATTTGGCTGTTTTTTTGTATTCAGAATATCTCGCCAGTGATCATATAACCGATCAACCGTTACGCCCGAATAATCTATGAGATAGTCCCATTCTTCACTCTTTAGCTTGTCAATTACAGCTTGTTAAAATTTATATTCCGCCATTTAACTATTATTCTTTTCTTTTTTTTGTTGTAACTATTTACCAAAACGCCACCACTTTTCTTGATTGGTTTAAGTAAAACGTGTTGGCTTGCCTTTTTTATCATGAATAAAGATTATGCTTGTTACAAGGTCATTTAAATGATGTTATAAAAACTAATGGACAATAAATTTGCGTTAAAAGAATTGAATTATATATAATTGATTGAGGGGGATCAGAGTATGAAAATATCAGAATATTGTTGCAATAATCTTGTACAAAAAATAACATCCAAATTGGGAATTAGATTCAAAAATTATTTCTAAATAATTTTAATTACTTAATTATTTTAGATCCTGATTTGTGATTCGATCACATAATTAAATTATTGAATAGCAAGGTGAATAATGAAACATTTTAGTAATATTATTATTGGATTTGGAAAAGCGGGTAAAACACTTGCAGGAACACTTGCAAAGCACGGTGAAGAAGTATTAATTATTGAAAAAGATCCCAACATGTATGGCGGAACTTGTATCAATGTTGCTTGTTTACCGACTAAAAACATGATTATTAATGCCCACCGGGGTATAGAATATGAAGTCGCTTTAAAAAAGAAAAATGCCCTAACAGCAATGCTGCGTAATAAAAATTACCATAAGGTGGCTGATTTACAAGAAGCCACTGTTTTAACAGCTACTGCTGAATTTTTGGATGACCATACGGTACGAGTATCCGATAACTCAGGGCAGGAAACTTTAATTGCAGATCGTATTTTTATTAATACAGGAGCAACAACAATTTGGCCTAATATTGATGGATTGCTTGCTAGTAAACATGTTTATTCGTCCACAGACTTACTTGTAAAAGATAAACAATTAAAGGAATTAGTTATTCTTGGTAGTGGACCGATTGGCTTGGAATTTGCATCAATGTATGCACAATTTGGTAGCCATGTGACCATCATTGATAAATCATCTAAGATTTTAGGACACTTTGAGCCTGAAATTGCCGAACAAGCTAAAAATGATTTAGAGGAGGATGGTGTATCCTTTTTGTTAGAAAGCAACTTAACTGGTGTAAATGATACACTAAATGGTGTTACATTAACTATAAGCACACCAAAAGGGATTAAAAATATACAGGCCGATGGGTTATTAGTTGCTACGGGACGTAAAGCTAATGTGACCGATTTGCACCTAGAAAGAACTAGTATTAAAACAGGTAGTCACGGTGAAATTTTAGTCAATGATATACTAGAAACAGATGCTAAAGATGTCTATGCTTTAGGTGATGTTACCGGCGGGCCACAATTCACGTATATTTCGTTAGATGATTGGCGTATTATGGCTAATCATCTATATGGCGATAAGACACGAAGTCGTTTAAATCGACCAGTATTTGCGAATACTATTTTTCTAAATCCGGCTATTAGTAGTGTCGGAAAAACAGAGGCACAGCTGAATGAGGCAGGCATTGATTATAAAGTACTGAAGATGCCAGCAGCTATTGTTCCTAAGACACAAGTAATTGGTAATCCAAGAGGTAACTATAAAGCATTAATAGATCCACAGACACATCAAATTTTGGGTACAACTATTTATGCTGAGGAATCATTTGAGACGATTAATATCATTAGTCTAGCGATGCAAAATCATCTTTCAGCTGAGACTTTGCGCGATCAAATATACACGCATCCAACAATGACGGAGGCATTAAATGATTTGTTTGATCAAATTTAATAAATCATTTATAACAAATTAAAACAAAAATACTCAAGGTCTTATCTAAATGCCTAACTTTTTTATGGCACTTCAGTATACCCTAGTGGTTTTTTGTTTTGGTACATGATACATTGCACCAATGGGTCACGCCGTGATATGGCAATTTATCATTGTATGATCACCTTCAGTGAGAGCATGTCATGCAGAACGCTATCCTCTGGGGCAAGCTGGTGTGAGATTAACCACATAAAATACAACGAAAAAAGATGATCTTATACTTAAAAAATGGACAATTTTTTGAGTATAAGATCATTTTTGTCTGTAATTATTTTGATAGTTGCTGGTTGGCTATTTTTTTTGTATCCAAAAACCAATAATCACGAAAGTCACCAACTAGTTTTGAATAGGGATAGCCAATTATTCCTTGGCTTTGTAGCTTATTCGATAAATATTCTTTCAAAATCCAAGGATCTTCAGGTGAGACGTGATCTAGTTCTAATATTTGATTGATTTTTTGTACAGAAGTATTTAAGTCAATGGCTACATGTTCAATAGTCAAATGACTTAATTTTAGATTTTGACGAAGCTCTTTACTAGTATTGATACGCTCTATAAAATTTAAAGACATTTTATTTCTCTCTTTCGCTATTAAAATCGGGTCTAGAATTTTTGGTGTTGGAAAGTATTTCCATTCCAAAAGTACTAGGCCCTTT
>NZ_AZEG01000061.1:0-3919 GCF_001434935.1 Liquorilactobacillus uvarum DSM 19971
CCCATGATAACGGGGTGACACTGTACTTGGAGAACTTATGGTGAATAATTCAGGTTAAATCAATGAGTTTAGAACCCGGAGAGACAAAACGTATTATTTAGGGCTTGTTTTAGAAGAGTGTTAAATCAATGAGTTTAGAACCATTATAATCTGATCTACGTTGGCCAACAGCGTTTTAGAAGAGTGTTAAATCAATGAGTTTAGAACCGCTAAGGACTATGGCATGAGTGGTAGAGCAGTTTTAGAAGAGTGTTAAATCAATGAGTTTAGAACCCCAACCATGAACCGATTATTCGTGGTACCGGTTTTAGAAGAGTGTTAAATCAATGAGTTTAGAACCCTGATTTATGTGGTTTCAGGCACCACGACGGTTTTAGAAGAGTGTTAAATCAATGAGTTTAGAACCGATGAGATGTTACCTAGCGTTAGCACTAAAGTTTTAGAAGAGTCTTAAATCAATGTTTGTAAAATAGCGCCTAATTGATGGCGCTATTTTTTACAATCAAATTTAGTGCATTTCCGCGCAACATCACCGATAATACAGGTAAATCTGCGGACAAGGTAGTGGCGTCATGACACCGGTGCAGGAAGCACAACTTAATGACATTTACAATTTGATCCTCAACCCAGCAACTCGTGACTGGGAGCGAGCGCAACTAGTTAAGCTGAAAAAAGCCGTTGCTGCAGGTGCTACTTTTAATACGGAGTTGGCACGATTGGAAGCTAGCTTACGACCTTTGGCGCTGCGCAATAATCTGACCCCCGACATGACTGATTTTTATCACAAAATTACCGGTGAGCCTGAATTGGCCGCCAAATTTGATCTTTCCCGCCACTATGCGGCCGACCAGCCGTATGAAGCGCGGGCAATTTTCGCCGGTGGTTGTTTTTGGTGTATGGTTGAGCCGTTTGATGCGCGACCAGGGATCATCGCGGTGATTTCGGGCTATACTGGCGGTCACACCGAAAATCCCAGCTACGATCAGGTGATTGGTCAATATACCGGCCATGTTGAGGCGGTGGAAATTATTTTTGATCAGCGCATTGTAAAGTACGCCGATCTAGTCAATTTATTTTGGCAGCTGATCGACCCCACTGATGATCAGGGACAAATGAATGATCGCGGCAGTCATTATCGGCCGGTGATTTTCGTGCGTGATCAACAGCAGCAAGCAATTGCCATGGCCTCGAAGCAAGCGCTAGCGGCGTCAGGCAAATATAAAAAGCCGATCGTGACGGCGATTGAGCCGGCGCAAAAATTTTGGCCAGCGGAAAACTTTCATCAGGAATTCTATAAAAAGAATCGGCAGCGCTATAAACGGTTGGAACGCACACGGCAACAGTATTTAGCGGTACAACATTTACGTAGTAAACTGCAGTTGGGCTGGCAACGATTTAAACGTAAATAAAACTTTTCATTCGCTTCAGTTGCGAAATGTAATTATTAGTATTACAGTTAAAATGTAGTTTGAGCAAACGAATGGAAAGAAGGATATCATGAGTAATGTATTGATTCTTGGGGCCGCTGGTAAAATCGCTCGTTTAGCGGAACAACGGCTTTTAGCAGAAACGGATGCGCAATTAACACTGTATTTACGGCGTCCTGAACGGCTCGGCAATGTTGCTGGCAATCGCGAAAAGGTGATCGATGGTGACACGACGAAGCCGGAACAATTAGTGGCGGCGATGCACGGACAAGATATTGTCTATGCTAATTTAGCTGGTGCTAATATTGAAGAGCAGGCGACTAAAGTTGTGGCGGCGATGCAACAGACTGGCGTTAAGCGACTGATCTGGATCTCTACATTGGGTATTTATGATGAAGTTCCCGGTGAATTTGGCAAATGGAATCATCAGATGTTAGATGGCGGCTATTTGCAGACTTATAGTGCGGCAGCTAAAGTGATCGAAGCCTCCGACCTTGATTACACGATTGTGCGCCCGGCATGGTTGTCCAATAAAGACGAGATCGATTACGAGACAACCCAGAAAGGCGAGCCGTTTAAAGGCACTGAAGTTGCTCGTAAAAGTGTCGCGGCGTTTGTCACTAAATTAGTGCAAGATCCTAGTCAAGAAATTCGGCATTCGGTTGGTTTAAATAAACCAAACACCGATGGTGATAAGCCTGAATGGTATTAAAAGTTAGGAGAATGTGACATAAGGCGCCCAGCTTTTAAGCATTAGCCTAGATCGGCAATAATCCACTACGTGAATTATTTGCCATTAGCCAAAGATTCTTTAGTTGCTGCATGCATGGGATCTTGAACTTCTGAATCAGAATCAGTAGAGGGCCTATCAGATTGAAAGAGTGCAAAAACAGGTAAATATTTTTCTAATTTAGGTAACAACAACTTGCCTTCGACTTTCGCAAGGTCTATTTCTTTCGTGGAATATGTAGTTATGTTGCATGATTTTCGAATGGCTGCCCTTAGTGAAGCATTGATATTAAAATTAACTCCTTCTTGATATAACGGATCTAGTTTTTTAACTGTTGTTTTTAATTTTTGACGTGTCGCATAAAGAATATCCTTTAATTCGGGATTGTCAGGGTAATTTGCTAGCGCATAAACCTTTGTTTTAGGATTTTTCCCTGATAGATCATAAAGTTTTTTTATTGCTAAGTTTCCATTTTCGGTTACTAAATATTCATCACGTAAATTTGTTGTTTGAGACTCATCTATTATGATTTTTTTAGGAATATTAGAAAATTCACATGTTATTTCAACATCTTTAGGATCTCCATTTATGTAAGCATCATCCGTATCTAATTTGACTGTCGAATTATTAAAAAAAAATTTCCAGTGCATCAACTATAGTTGATTTACCTATATCATTTTTTCCTATAATCGTTGTCATTTGGTCATCAAATCTAATGTCTGCCTTTTTATATCCACGAAAGTTTTTTAGCTTCATCCGCAATAAATTCATAATACTAACCCCTGTCTTTTAATAGTTATTTGAATTATAGATCTTATTTCGCAATAAATCTCTGTAAGACTTTAAGATTGATTAATATTCTTGTCTTAACTAAATAAATTAATACATAAACTGCTATTTTTAATTGACATAGGGGCTATAACTATCACAATAGCCCCTCAAAAACATTGTTAAAATAGCCCCCAATATCTATAATGTAGATATTGGGGGCTATTTTAATTTATTTTTTTATAAGTGCCCCTAAACTATAGCTATTGATTCAAGATTTCATGGGAGCCAGTTGCAACCAATAACAAAATCAATTCATCATGATCTAGCTGATAAATAACAATCCAGTTGTCATAATTTTTACCATAGTTTCCATATCTGGCAGGGTGAAATTCACGATAGCCACGCCAATTTCCTTTTAATGCATGATCTTTAATCTGTTTCAAAACAAGTACATCTTGTTCAACAATTGCTTCTAAACAAGGCTTCAAGACAGTTATTGGGAAATGTTTTTTGACTAGTTTTTTTAATTCACGTTCAAAAGATTTGGTCTGTTTAATTTGCATCTAACTTATCGATCCAATCTTCAAAGTCAGTCAATGAACCAATGTTTTTGACCTGCCCTGTTTCTGCTTCTTTTTTAGCGGCTAAGGCTTCCGGAGAATCTAAAAAGCTGACTAATCGAACTTCATTATTGGCCGCTTTAACTAACGATAAGCGTATATACTCAGAAACGGTTAGCCCTTGTTTTGCTAGATTAGCTTTAGCCCGTTCACTAATGTCAGGTGTTACACGAGTTGAAATTGTCTTGTTTTTAATAATAGTATTACTCATTCTAATCCGCCTCCTTTAAGTTTACCATCGTACTACATTATAATATTCGATTTTTAGGTTTTCTGCAACTAAATTAATTTTAAAGTAAAGGAACTAACAGCTTATGCAACAAGTTGTCTTACCCATCAAAGATTCAAACGTTCTTAAAGAGGTTCAAGAT
>NZ_AZEG01000061.1:4053-4665 GCF_001434935.1 Liquorilactobacillus uvarum DSM 19971
ACCTGTTCAAACAGAGCTCTTATTGTACCGTCAATGGCTGCTTGATCATAAACTAGAATCTGAATGGCTCTTTCCGTCCATTCAACACCCAGAACGCCATATTACTGAAAAACAGTTCTACAAAATTATGAGTAAGGTTGGCGATCTATTAGGAATTAATTATCTAGGTACTCATACGATGCGCAAAACTGGGGCTTATCGTGTTTACACGCAATCAAATTACAATATTGGCCTAGTCATGCACTTACTAAATCACTCAAGTGAATCAATGACTTTAGCTTATTTAGGCTTGGATCAAGCAAGTACAGAAAACATGTTGAACCAAATTGATTTTGGGTAAATTAGTTTGATTTTGTTGTCGCCAACGGCGACTTCTGATACAGGTTTTTAATGGGTCTAGCACAACATAGAATAAATTCTATGTGTAAGTGCGCATTGACCTCGTTTCACTCGGTCTGCTGATAACCATAAAATCAATTTCTGCTGTTGTTGAATTGACTGTATTTTTAATTCAATTTATGTTTGCACCTAACTAAGATTGTTATGTTTTAAATACTTGAATTGTCAAATTAAGTGCAACACTACATTAAAGAATATTTCATAAGGCGTTTT
>NZ_AZEG01000062.1 GCF_001434935.1 Liquorilactobacillus uvarum DSM 19971
TTTATCCGGCACAGTTTCGTAATGGATTTCACCGATCAATTCATGATTATGTTTAGCATAAAGGTCTAAGGCTAATTTAGCTTGCACCGGATTGTCACCAATTCCCACGGTGGTATACAAGCCTAGCTTTTGCCGAACTGTCTTTTGTATCAAGCGCGCCACTTCGCGAACGGAATTGCCAAAAAGCCGCCAAGTATAGGTCATATCAAGAATGCTTTCATCAATCGAATACGGCCAAACCTCTTGTTCAGTGGTAAATTGATGAAAGATCTGATTGATCTGCAAATTACGTTGAATATAAAGGTTCATGCGCGGTGGCACGACCCACAACCTGGTGTCATTGGGTAAGTCACGTTTACGGGAGACGTTGGCTTTAAGATGAAATAAGTGCTTAGCTTCGGGTGACGTGGCTAAAATGAGCCCGCCATTAGTATTTTCAGCTTCGCTAAGGACCACTAACGGGACTTTTAAGGGATTAAGGCCCCGGGCAACGGCTTCGCAACTAGCATAAAAGGACTTGTTATCGATTAAGAAGAACACGCCATGCGGTTCATCATCAAAAAACATTTAGATCACTTCCGTTAGCTTTTACCTGTATTGTAGCATATAAAGCAAACGTGTGTTCCCTAAAAACTGGCAGAAAGTTGATTAAAAATAGTCGAAAGTCCATTATAGTCATGCTATAATGTAGACAGAAAAAGGGAAGCCCCGCTAGAACAGGACTTCCCATGCAAGCCGCTTCAAAGACGGTGGCGAAGTTAATAAGACAGCATTAAGCTACCCTGTAACTGGCCAAAGTTACGCAGGGCGGCTTTTTTATTTGTTCCTTTTGTCGATGTATGTTAGCAACGCCAAAATAAACATTGCAAACAGCAACATCAACGAGAGTGTCTGGAAGACGCTCATTGACTGTGAAACCTTTCTGAAGATTATTCCATGTTCCCATGGGCCTCACCTCGCAAGGGAAAAGACAGCCACCGCCCTTAAAACTTCTTGCTTGGTCTATTATACAGAAAACTTGTATAGGAAGAAATATTTCTTGTAACCAGTGTGTATTTTTTGCTTTAGAATGATTGAAATTTGTTTGATTAAAAAGCAATAGCTATGTAGTTGCTTGGACATTAAAGTAGGAGTGATATTTATGATAAAAGAAACACCAAGAAACATTGAAGAGTTGAAAAAGAAAGCAAATAATAAAAATAGTTGGCGTGAACGTTTGTCTGCTGTAAATGTTTTAAAAGAATATGATTGCAAGCAGTCTAAAGATATACTTGCTAGACTTGCTATAAATGACCCAGTGTTTAAAGTGAAAGAAACGGCGTTTCGTGCTGCTCAAGCATTAGGCGTAACCAGTCATGGAAATCCTATTTATTTAGGTAAAGGAAAGAAGGGAAATCTGGTTAAGGGGATTAATAAAAAACTTGAAAAGGTTAGAAATTCATTGCCAGATGATTATTCGTTCGAAGATTTTAAGAGTGAATTTCAAAAAAAATATCCAAGCGCATATGATGTTTATGAGGGTACTAAAAAAGATTTTGATGGTTGGCTTAAAAAATCAGAAGCAAATTTACCCCATAGAAAATAAAGAGAGTAAGACAGATTAAACGAATATTGATACGTATAGTTTATCTTTATATACAAAGAAAAATATACCCTTTATGGGTATGGTATGTAAGTCAAGTTTTGCTGTGAAAACACTGCGTTTATTTATTAGAAAATAAATCCTGTTGACATTTAAGTTGACATTTAATTGGACTCGTAGTTTAGTATACCTTAAGGGGTATATTGAGATGTTTTAATAAGGGGGAAATAGTATGTTTAAATTTTTTAATACAGTAGCAAGCATTTCAGTAACTGAGTTGCAAGAAAAAATGAAAGGCACAATTCATTTACTTGATGTACGCACACCAAATGAGTACCGGTCAGGGCATATATCGAAAGCTAAAAACGTTCCGCTAAATAAGGTCGATGGCTATAAAGGAAGTTTGACTGAGGAAGTTTATGTGATTTGTCAATCTGGGATGCGCAGTAAAAAAGCCGCAAAAATATTACAAAAAAAAGGCTATAGCGTAGTAAATATTCGTGGTGGCATGAGCCAATGGGCCGGTCAAATAAGAGGAGGAAAATAATTATGACAAAAATTATTATCGTAGGTGGAGTCGCTGGAGGAATGTCAGCTGCGACTAGATTACGTCGATTAATGGAAGATGCTGAAATTGTTGTTTTAGAAAAGGGGCCATTTGTTTCATTTGCCAATTGTGGATTACCCTACTATGTATCTGGAGAAATTGAAGCGAGAGAAAGTTTATTAGTTCAAACACCAGAGGCTTTACGTGCACGTTTTAATTTAGATGTGAGACCACATCATGAAGTGATAGCAATCAATCCCGTGGATAAAACGGTCACAATTAAACACAGTGGTCAAATAACGACAGAATCTTATGATAAGTTGATTCTATCCCCAGGAGCCAAACCATTTATTCCACCGATTATTGGATTAGCCGAAGCAACGAATGTTTACAGTTTAAGAAATGTACCAGATTTGGATAAAATCATGACTAACATAGATCAGGAAAATCCTAAAAAAGCAATTGTGGTCGGTGCTGGATTCATTGGGTTAGAAATGGCAGAAAATTTAAAAAAACGTGGCTTGGAAGTAGCTCTTATTGAAAAAGCCCCTCATGTTTTGCCTCCGTTAGATGAAGAAATGGCTGCTTTTGTTAAAAATGAATTAGTTAGCAAAGGAGTAGAAGTGATTACTTCTCAATCGGCTGCAGAATTTAGAAATCAAGGAAAATTAGTTATTTTAGAAGATGGAACTGAGTTGCAATCAGATTTAACTATTTTGTCAGTAGGAGTTCAACCTGAAAATACTTTAGCAAAAGATGCAGGAATCAAATTAGGATTACGTGGAGGAATTTTGGTTGATAATAATTATCAAACGAATCTTTCAGATATTTATGCAGTAGGAGACGCGATTTTAGTCAAGCAACAAATCACTGGTGAAGATGCCCTTATTTCTTTGGCTTCTCCAGCTAACCGACAAGGCAGACAGGTAGCAGATGTTATTGCTGGATTGAATCGCAAAAATAAAGGAAGTATTGGTACGGCAATTGTTCGTGTATTTGGTTTGAGTGCTGCTTCCACAGGGTTAAGTGAACGTGTTGCTAGACTGGCTGGACTTGATGTGGCAGTTGTTCATATCTCTGGAAAAGATCATGCAGGTTACTATCCTGGAGCGACAGAAATAGTTTTAAAATTAATGTATAATCCCAAAACGGGTGAAATTTATGGCGCTCAAGGAATTGGTGAAAAAGGGGTTGATAAGCGTATCGATATTCTAGCTACAGCGATTAAAGGCGGGCTTACTGTTTTTGATTTACCTGAATTAGAATTTTCTTATGCACCACCATTTGGAGCTGCAAAAGATCCGGTCAATATGATTGGGTATGTCGCTTTAAATCAGATTGAAGGATTAAGTAACACGATCCAATGGCATGAATTGACAGACGAACTCGCTAAAGGAAAGATCTTATTGGATGTTCGAGGAGAAAGCGAATTAGCCAATGGGCGTTTTAAAGAAGCAATTAATATTCCGTTAAATGATTTACGATGCCGTGTTTCTGAATTAGATCCAACAAAGGAATATATCATAAGTTGTCATAGTGGTTTGAGAAGTTATGTCGGCGAGAGAATTTTAAAACAAGCTGGATTTAAAGTAGAAAACTTAGATGGTGCATTTTCTTTATATAAAGCAGTGAGATTGGAGGATGTAGACTATGTTTAGTTCAATTGGTGTAGATGAATTTTATCAAAAGTCCAAAACAGAATCATTGACAATTGTTGATGTTAGAGAAGCCGATGAGTTTGAAAGAGGGCATATTCCATCCGCTAAAGCACTTCCTTTAAGCGGATTAGAACAACATATCGATCAGTTAAATAAAGATGAAAAATACTATGTTATATGTCAATCTGGCGGACGTTCAGCAATGGCCTGTGATTTTTTAAGTAGTGAAGGATATAAAGTAGTCAATGTAATGGGGGGGATGTCAGCGTGGAAAGGAGAATTAACCTATGGGGACTTGTGATAAAAGTATTCTGAATCGTTTAAAGCGCGCAGAAGGTCAAATGCGTGGGATTCAGAAAATGATTGAAGAAGAAAAAGAATGTATTGATGTAATCACCCAATTAAGTGCTATTAGATCGAGTGTTGACCGGATTATGGGAATAATTGTTGCTGAAAATTTGAAGTCGTGTTTAGATAATCCGGAATTAGATTCAGGTAAACAATCACAGAAAGTGGAGCAAGCTATTAATATGATCATCAAAAAATAAGGATGGAAAAACATATGGAAGAATTAAATGGTGCTTTACCTTTTAATGCGTCTTTAAGCGAAGAAGAAAGAGCTAATTTACGCTTTTTAAAGGCGACCCAAGGGACACCAGTCACCGAGTTCAAAGACGCTAAAGAGGTCGCTGATTGGCTCAATGATCCAGATGAGGACTAATGACTTAGTCAGCCTATACGTTTGTTTTGTAGAAACTAACGGTGGCAAGTCTCGATCAGTTTTAATTCGTCGGGTATCAGAACAGACGGTCGAGGTTTTTAAAATTACTAGTCAGTATGAAAAGAAGTCGGCTTATATCAAGCAACAATATTA
>NZ_AZEG01000063.1 GCF_001434935.1 Liquorilactobacillus uvarum DSM 19971
TTAATGTAAGTCTCGTCTATCCTCCAACTTTTGGTATGGGAGGTTTGATGTTGGCGCTATAAAGCCTTAAAGATGCGACCATAATGATGAACCCAACGCATGACCGTGGTGTGATGCACACTAACCCCGCGATCACGTAGCAATTCAACGATATCACGGTAGCTGAGACTGAACCTAAAATAGTAGCCAACGGCTACTATAATGATATCCTGTTGAAAGTGGCGTCCTTTAAAGTAATTCATGCGCACAATCCCTCGTTTCTTGTCACTCAGTATACTAGAATGAAGTTGCCAGGCAAACTTTGCACCAGAGCCGATTTGACAATTCGTCGCGCAAAAAAGGACCAAAACAAAAGTTTTGCTTTGATCCCTATTTCAACGCTGATCACTAAAAGTTTTTAAATCAGCTTTTATTACAGATTTATATTAACGTTTTTCAATTTCATCTTCAGCGACCCATTTATGGTTGGTAACTTGCTTGCCACCATTTGTAGGCTGATAATTTACCATGTAAGCTGGTCCCTTTTGGATCTCAACTATCGTAGCAGAGCTATTTTTCATCCCCGCCATATGATCAGCTTTTAATGTTACCTTATCACCTTTTTTGTATTCTTTTCGATTACCCTCGATTTCATTAATAGTGACCCATTTATGATCTTTGACCATTTTTTTATCGGAAGTTGATTTGTAATCTACTGCGTATAACTTCGAGTCATAAGCATTTACGATCGTTGCATTGGCATCTTTCATACCTTTCATATGATCTGCCGTTAACTTAACTTTAGTACCGGCCTTATATTTTGGTTGCTCAGCTTTCTTTAAACCATGCACTTTTTTCGAACCTGTATGCTCGTGCATTTCTGTTTTCTCAGAAGAATGACTGTGCGTAGATGACCCTTCTTTTTGAGTAGAATTACTAGAACAGCCTGCCACCAAGAATAACATGGCAACTACTGCACACACATACCGTACTAACTTTTTCAACTTTCCCACTCCTTTTTGATAAAGTCTGTTTCTACCTTAACTATAATTAAGAAATAGCTAGTTGACAACAAATTACCCTCAGCAAATTGAGTATGCTCATTTATCTTAAAAAAGCGGCACATTCTGCCAATAAAAAAGCCTTCCCTTAGCACGAGAAAGCTTTTTACTGAATTACCAAATTTTATTTTTCTCTAAATTCGCCCTTGATCACTGAATCTCCATCATCGGAATGATCACCTTGAGTGGGATCAGTCATAACAAGCGCAGTCACTGCATATAAGATAGCCCCACCGATAATATTACCAGGAAATATGATCAAAAATGCACCGATGATCCGCACAATTGCCTTATCCCAACCAAAATATTCAGCAATACCGCCAAAAACACCACTCACTATTTTGTCAGACGATTTTGTTAATTTCTTTTTAGTCATTTAAAAAACTCCTTTTTTAGTCACGCACTATCAAATTTTATCATTTTAAGCTTCTATGTCATTTTTATGAGTTAAATCGTGTTCTTTGTCTGGAATAAAAACCTGATCTAAACTTTCTTTATAATCCGTCCACATTTTATAAACCTGTTCCAAATGCTGTTCACCATCACTTGTGATTTGATAATACCTACGATTTCTACCCTGAAACGGCTGGTCATAGGTCGTTAAATACCCCTCTTTTTTCAAACGACGAAGTACGGGGTACATTGTCGATTCGGAAATTGAAATTGCCTTCTGCATTTCTTGCGTTAATGCATAACCGTAATAATCTTCTCGATTCAACAAGGCTAAGACCAGACCGTCAAGTAAATCAGCGGTTACTTGAATTTTCATAAGCACTGCTTCCTTTCTTTAACAAACTCTGCTTAACGGACTGTGTTGTCTCCACCCGAATTTTTGACTACTACTACATTCTGCGCTGTACCACTATGGATCCGGCTGCCTTCATTAGTTTTACCAAATACATGATTGTCACCATCAGAACTTGTAACATCAAAACCACCAGCTTTAACGTTAGTCAAAAGATTATCTCCATCGGAAGTAGTCAGTGAATAACCATTGGTTACTGTACTTTCGGCAATGTTAACATCTCCGTCAGAAACATCCACTTTACCGCTATCCAAAGCAACGTTATGCATCCTAATGTCACCATTGTCTTGCTGGATCTCAACATTACACAATGCTCCGTTGCGCACACTTAAATCTGAATCTTCTACGGTCACTAACCCGCTTAACAAATTAGTGTTTTCCAAACTAATATCGTCACCATCACGCATTTCAATATTTGTAGTGTCAATATTCATATTGTCTAATTTTAAAGAACCCTCAGATCCTAGTGCTTCTAAGTTAGCAATACTAAGACCTTGCATATGAGTTTCTCCATAATTATTAAGATCACGAACTTTTTTCAATTTGGCAGATTGTAAAATTTAAATTGAACATTTAAGTGGACAGAAAAACCCATCAAGGTCTTTAATGGTGTTACCACACAATCCATTAGAAAGAAGGACCTTGATGAGCACCACTATTTTATCATTCCAGAACCGTGTTGTCATTGAAACGCTTCATAATGAAGGACGTTCCTTGCGATACATCGCTAACTACTTTGGCTTTAGTAAGACCACCATCTTTAACGAACTTCACCGGCTAAATAGTGAGTACCAGGCTGGGCTAGCGCAAACTGACTTTGAACGAAAGGTTAGTCAACGGGGGCGAAAGTCTTCGCTTACTAAAAACCTTAAACACTTGATTGAAGAAAAGATTCAAGTCCAGAAGTGGTCCCCTGAACAAGTTGCCCATGTGGTGGGGATTGCCTACAAGACGGTCTATAACTGGATTGATCAAGGATGGCTTGATGTACAGCTACCCGATTTGCCTGATCATGGAATTCGTCGTCATCGTGCTAAAGAAAAGCGTGGTACGTTCAGTCACGGCCGCTCAATTGAGAAGCGTCCTCATAAAGTCGAAACTCGCCAGGAATTCGTCCACTTTGAAGCTGATACCGTACTTTCTGGTAAACGTAAAGGTCAAGCTGTGGCTACTTTTGTGGAGCGTAAAAGTCGCCTGACAATTGTTAAACGGCTCCATGGTCGCGACGGTCAGTTCATGACTCAAGCCGTACTTGAACTAGCTAGTCAACTTCAAGACAAGCTCAAGACGCTTACTGTGGATCATGGTAAAGAGTTCGCTAACTACCAGACAATTGAACAGCTAACAGGTACTCAGGTTTATTTTGCCCATGCTTATTCACCACATGAACGCGGTAGTAATGAGAACCGTAACCGAGTTTTGCGACGGTTTATTCCCAAGGGACAAGCCATTGAAGAACTAAGTGATTACCAACTGGTTCAAATCAACTGGTATCTGAATTCACGGCCACTTAAATGTCTTAATTGGCATACACCAATCGAGATCTTCTTGCTTAATTTACGTCATTAAATTCGTTCAAGTTATTTCTTGCAATCTACCAAAACAACATTTTATATGATGTTTTTACTGGGAATACTATTTTCATTCGGCATAATGATAATCGGTCCAAGCTACTTCATTGAATTGCCCCAGGTTGATCATGATACCTTTAATGTTGGAAAAGTTATTGCACTGATTCAAAATATGGTGATGAGTATTTTATTCTTGGTTCAATTTTATCAAAGAAAAAATGAAGGTACCTCAATAGCTGGTCAATCCTTTATCATCGCATTCACAAAATGGATTGGGACTCCCTTAACCGTTGGGCTCCTTGCGATATTAACTGACCCAACTGGATTTATGATAGTTATTGTTGGTCTCATATTTATTTGTGATACTTGGTATATGCTTGCAATTTATAATGAGTTAAAATCTCAGGGAATTAATCCATTGAAAAGATTATAAGCTGCAGAATCCATCTTAATTAATTTTGAGAACGAATTATTAGCACTACTCTATCTGACAAAAATTTCAAAGTGTACTTAAAAAGCTAAGAAACTATTTGCCACCATATTTTCATATGAATATCTAAAATTTGAAAGTTTAATATTGCATATTTAAAAGGACAGCAGGTTTCCCCCTGCTGTCCTTTTAAGTACGCCGACAAAAATATTTTTCTTGGCTTCCCACACTGTTAACTACTTAATCGGTAAAAGCGGCTATTCCTGACCATCACTAATTTTAATATTCGTGGTAATAATATCAGCATCATCAGCAATGACCTTCTGAATATGGTTAGCATGAATGTGTCCACTGATTGGATTCTTCACACTTTCAATCGTTGAATTTACTTCGGCATTGATATTCGTGCAGTATTCAAACGCTAGATCAGTATTTACTAATACACAATTTTCAAGCGTAATGTTATCCATATAACAGAATCCTTGATCACTTTCAATTGTGCAATTAACTAGTTTAATGTTTGAAGAATTCCAGCCAAAATATTCTCCCACAATTTTTGAATCATAAATCGTGACATTCTCACAATTCCAGAAAGCATCCTTGGTAATCAAAGTTGAATCATGGATCTCAACATTTTTAGCCCCGTCAAAGCCATAATTACCAACCAAACTAAGCTTATTAACTATAATATTATGACTATTCATACAAAAATAGTTACCAGCGGCCTCCACTGTGGGGGCTGTGCCATAAGTCCCTAAGTGAAAGAGCTTCACCAGAGAAAGTAATGATTTT
>NZ_AZEG01000064.1 GCF_001434935.1 Liquorilactobacillus uvarum DSM 19971
AAAGGGCCTAGTACTTTTGGAATGGAAATACTTTCCAACACCAAAAATTCTAGACCCTACAATATCACCCTCACGAATATAGGCCAACATTTTTTGCAGTTCTGGCCGATTAGTGTTAGCCCCACTTAATTTATCCGTAAATAATTTATCAACGCCCTTTAAAGCCGCTAACTGTCGATCTAAATGTTGCTCTCTGGAACTTACCCGGGCATACCCGATTTTAGCCATTTTTAGCGCTTCCTTTTGGACAGTTCTAATGAACATTTGTAATTCCTAGTATAGCACAGAAGCAAAAAAGACCAATAGGGTATACCCTAGTGGCCTTTAAGCTTAGTGCGAATTATTAATTGAATTTATCGTTTCCCTGTATTTACCATCAAATGTTTTTTCATCTGGAAACAAGGTTTCTCGTGAATATCCTAGTTGTCTTAATTTTTTTTGGATCGAATCTTTAACTTATCACGGAAACACGAGTTACATCACGGTATTTATAGTCCTGTTGTTTTCGTTAATAGCTTGGCTATTTATGGCTCGAAGATTAAAGAAAGCTGATTATGCATAGACACTATTCTATCCCCATTTCCCTGTATAATAGATTAAGCAAGAAGCTTTAATGGCAATGATTGTCTTTTCCCTTGCGAGGTGAGGCTCATGGGAACATGGAATAATCTTCAGGAAGGCTTCACAGTCAATGAGCGTCTTTCAGACACTCTCGTTGATGTTGCTGTTTGGCACGTTTTTAATCGCGCTACTCAGCTATATCGACAAACACCACAAATGAAAAAGCCGCCCCACATAACTTTGACCGGTTATGGGGCGAACTAGTGTTGTTTTAATATCTGCCACCGTCTTTAACGGCTCTACACGGGAAGTCCTGTTCACGTGGGACTTCCTTTTTCTTTTTCAGCGTTTTTCGTACTTCGCCGTATTTGTATATAGTTTCCCAATATGTTTATGTCTGGCAACGGACCCACTTAATCTAATATTTATTATTATGATAGACCAATTTGCCTATTAACTTAGTCTCGGTGTTTTTTTTCTAAAGTTGCTAATAATGCATCAATCCGTTGTTTAACTCGGGTTCGTTGGGTTGTATCAGTTAACAGTACTAACGTATCACCTTCATGAATCAAGGTGTCACCATGTGGAATCACTTCTTGTTCACCACGCCGGATTCCAATGAGCAGTGCTTCTTTAGGCCATGGCATGTCTCGGACCATTTTGCCGTTTAAGGGACTGCCAAAGAAAACCGGTATTTCCAAATGATCAGGTCGATGAAGTTGCTGAACAGTTTTAGGCATTGTCATCTGCTTAAGCAATGCTTCATAGATTGGTGCACCGCCTAATAAATCAACAACAAGGTAAGCAGTTAACGATATGACTGCTAATGGCATTAAATGTGTTAAATTGCCAACCATTTCTGTTACCAGCAAGATAGCTGTGAAGGGAGCTTTTCCAATTCCAGCAAAGTAACCGGCCATGGAAAAAATGATTAGGTTCATGATATAGACATGCGATAATAATCCTAATTGATTCATTAAGACGCCATAAACCGCACCAATCACAGCACCTAAAGAAAGAATCGGCAAAAAAATACCGCCAGGTAATCCGGAACCATATGAAATCATTGAAAAGACGAATCGTATAATAAAAATTGCAATTAGTACAAACAAAGGTGGAACATACTGGCCAAATCCAACAATTAATCCATTACCACCACCGAGTAAATTTGGCGAAAAGTAACCAACTAAGATTACCAGCAGAAATGGTACGATACCTTGTATTGGGCGTGGCAAATGTGTCAGTTGATGATACCACCGAGGCATAACTAACAAGACCCGTTGATATAAGTAACCAAACAATCCCAAAACAATGCCGAGTAAAATTAAGTGCCAATAATTTGATACTGGTAAACTACGTGAATAATTTAAATGTAACACGGGAACAAGTCCGAAAACATTCAGCGAGATAAAATTTGAACCAATTGCTCCGGCTAATGCTGTTAACCAAACCAGCGGTGAAAAATTATGGTAAATCTCTTCTAAGACAAATAGAGTTCCAGCAATGGGAGCATTAAACGCCGCTGCTAATCCAGCAGCGGCGCCTGATGCAATTAGCAGTCGGCGATCAGTTCCTGATAACTTAAACCCAGCAGCGAAACCTTGACCAACTGACGCACCTAATTGAATCGACGGTCCTTCTCGTCCGAGAAATAATCCAGGTCCCAATGCCAGAATACCACCGATAAATTTTCGCCAAAGAATTGACCACCAGTGCATTTCCAATTCGCCAGCCAATTGACCTTCAACTTGCGGAATTCCGGAACCAGAGATATAAGGTTCTCTCTTGAGAAGTCGAGCCACAATTAAAGCTAAACCAAGGTTGATGCCAATCAACAATGCCCATTCCCACCAAACAAATGGCGCGATTCGTAAGTATCTATATACCAATCGACTATAGTGCAGCCCTATCTCAATACAATAGCGAAATAAGCTAACAACGGTGCCACTCATTAAACCCACAAGCAGGCCGAGTAAAACAAATCGCAAACGAGTAACGTCAAATTTTTCTTTTACAAGCTGTATCAAATAACTAATCCTCCATTATAACCAATATTATATAATTTAGTGCTTAATTAAACTAGGCAATATCTCGATGAAATCTAGTAGTTATTTTTCACAGAGAAGGGGTGTCATACCGCTAAGATGAAGATGTTTTAGTAGTTTATATGACGAGCCGCATGTTTGAGTAGTAATGGTGCTAATAACGTTGTTAGGATAATGGCAGTGATAATTGCCGAATAGTAATCATCACTGATTAGTTTGGATTGGTAGCCTATTTGAGCGATAATCAAGGCCATTTCCCCACGCGAGACCATCCCCGCACCAACGAGGTAAGCTTCATTCGAACTGAATCCGGCCCATTTAGCCCCACTTCCCGCTCCTAATAGTTTTGTCAGTGTTGCCACAATCGTCAATACGATAATTAATAACAAATCGTGTTCTATGCCAGCTAGTGACATATTTAAACCAATTGAAACGAAGAATACAGGAATGAAAATCGCATAACCGATTGGTTCGATACTTTGATCAACTTCATGAGCTACATGAGTTTGTGCAATCGCAATTCCTGCAAAAAAGGCCCCAATCACTGCACTCAGTCCAATCAGATCTGCAATATATGCCATACCAAAACACAAAATCATCGCCATTATAGTAGGTCCCACTGGATTCAATAATTTGGTGCCTAGTTTAGCGAGGAGAGGGGCGATAAAACGCATCACGAAATAAATTGCGGCAAAGTAAATTAGCTGCTCTAAAAAAGTCAGAGCTAGCGGTATCTGGGTATCCGTACCAGCCTTTGTACCTATTAAACTGACCATAATGCTAAGTAAAACGACAGCTAGCACATCGTCAACCACCGCGGCACCGAGGACTGTTGAACCGCTCTTACTATCAAGTAAATTTAGTTCTTTCATGACAGCAACTGAAATTGAAACCGACGTTGCGGCAAAAATAACGCTCAAAAACAAGCTTTCAAATTGTGTCAAGCCAAAAACAATACCAACTGGATAGATCAGTACCATCGGAATCAAAACTCCTAACAACGCGACAATTATGCTAGGACGCAAATATTTTTTAAGCAATGTAAGATCACTCTCAAGTCCGGCGATAAACATTAAGATGATAACCCCAATCTCTGAAAAAATATGGATGAAATCATTGGCGTGAACCCAATTCAACAACGCAGGGCCAAGAATAATTCCAACAAATAATTGACCGATCACTGCTGGGATACCAACCCTAGAGGCTAGATGGCCAAATAGACTAGTTGTAATCAAGATGATCACCAAGGTACCTAAAAATTCCAAACAAAAACCTCCTCATACAAAAAACGTAAACCCAGATACCTCTTACACACCCCTGAAAGAGAACACCTTGAGCTTACGTCAACTGATTTATTTATTCATGTTTTAATAATACTTCTTATATGCTAGCAAACTAATCAAAAATATTCAAGTAACGATAAGTTGTCACATTTAGTTACTTATTCGAAACACAGACACCGCCAACTTTAAAAGTGATTTCTGAATTTTCTTTATCTATTTTAAATATCTGGATCGTTTTCTCCAGCTATAAATCATGCTGGATACATAACCGAGCTAAAAAGACACCGTAGGTATATTATCAGGTCCAAGGAATCCAAACTAGCAGCGACCAAAACATCATTGATTTCTTGTTTGAGGCTGGTGTAATTCTTCTTTTCTATGATGAACCTTAGAAGCTGTCCAAGATCTATGATTTTTGATATACTTCTATGTAAAAAGCGAGTTTAAGCTATGAA
>NZ_AZEG01000065.1 GCF_001434935.1 Liquorilactobacillus uvarum DSM 19971
AGAATTAGAACGAGTGTTTAGAAAAAGATGTGCCATTTATTGACATAGGAGCACTTTGTTACCTCACTTGTATACTTAAGTTATGCAACATAAATACAAAAAATATACTAACTGACACAAAACTATAAAATAAAAAGCGCTGATAAATCAACGATTTACGAAGATTTACCAGCGTTTACGAGCGTTAATTGGGCATCTTGGACTCACAGTTTCAATCACAAGCAGCCACTAAATAGCTGTTATATCAATCTTTTACCTTGTGAATATTTCTTGAACACTAACAAAACACTAACAACGTTCAAAATCTTCTGGCAGCAACTGGCTGTTACTCTATCGAGTAGCAGTTTTTTAGTGTAAAAAAGACCATTTGATTATTGCTGATCGAATTTTTTTGTAATTCTAACTTCTTTGTGAATACCTTACTACTATCAACAGCCTTATCGCTTACTTTTTTGAATTTTTTCCAGCGCTTCATGAACGATTTTTTATCATTATCCCATGTTACAATATAGCCTATAAAATACTGAAGTCATGAATAAGCTGTCTTCCGCAAATAACAGATCTGTCTCAATAATTTTAAAAATACATTTTTTCTTCATCATGACTTTTACGAACTTAATGCTTTTTTAACATATTTAGTATTAGATTCAGTCATTTTTTATTGATATCTTTTAATCCATCTGACCCTCCACTTATTCTACATACAGGTCAACTGAATCGCTACCAATATCTGTTGTCTGAATCATCCAACATATTTTGCGACTAGCCCAATTTAAATAAGTATTAATTCATTTATTTGGAGCATAAAACACCTTTTAAAAAAACAATAATAGATAATTCAAATAATTTTATTCTTATTTTTAATACTTTTTTGTGTGCATAATGGAGCGTTTTTAAAAATAATTGTAAGTATAAAACCAACAATAGCCACAAACATACAGAATAAAAAAATTTCATGTATTGAATTTGAAAGTACTCCTTTTGCCCCCTCAAGTGCTGTGGTAAGAGAATTCGAGTATTGTGCTGGAATATGTTGAACTATTTTTTTAACAGTTTCGGAATTTGTAATTATTTGAGGCTTTTTAAGCTGTTCTTGAACATTGTCAGGAATATTACTTAAATCTAGCTTTGAAAAACCAATATTCATTGTTACTGTCATAATTGTCCCATAGATTGCCGAACCAATTGTACCACCAATATTGCGGAAAAATTGAACTGTAGATGTGGCAGTTCCAATTTGTCTTTGAGGTACAGCATTTTGAATATTTGTATTTGCAATAGGCATGTTTATTCCGATACCAAATCCTAAGATAATCATATAAAAAACCATTTTGAAATATGATGTATCAGCACTCATCGTTGAAAGCAACCCTGTTCCAACAGCCATTAAGGTAAAAGCAACGAAAACAAGAATTTTACTATTTCCTGTTTTCGATATTAATATCCCTGTCACTGCACTTGCAAGTAAAAGTCCAAGCATCATAGGCATTGTTATTGATCCTGAGATTATTGCCGACGTTCCGATAATTCCCTGTGCAAAATATGGAATATACATAATTGCTGCAAACATGATCCCATTTGTGAGAAATGCAACAATCAGTGTAATACTGATACTTCTATCTTGAAAAAAAGATAAGGGTATAATTGGATTTTGCGCTTTTGACTCACAGTAGATGAAAATTCCCAGCATAATAAAGGAAAAAATAAACATTCCGATAATCTGCACAGACACCCACGCGTAGTCATTACCTCCCCAGCTAAAAGCGAGCAACATAGGCACTAAGGCAAATGTCATTGAAAAAGTGCCAGCATAATCAACTGTTCTTGTTCTTCCTTCTGCTTTAAAATTTGGCATTATAAAAGCTATAATTAAAACAGCAAAAATTCCAACTGGTATATTAATGTAAAAAATCCAACGCCAGCTAAGATTATCAATAATTAGTCCGCCTAGAAGAGGCCCAATTATACTTGATAGTCCATATATAGATGTAACCATTCCCATGTATTTTCCTCTTTTAGCGGGCGGAAATAAATCTGCAACAACCGTAAAAACACTTGTAACTATGATTCCTCCACCGATACCTTGTATGCCCCGGAAAACAATAAGTTGAATCATACTCTGGGACATTCCACAAAATGTTGAACCACTTAAAAACGTTAAAATACCAACTATAAATATTGGTTTCCGTCCAAAAATATCAGCAAGTCCACCCGAAATGGGTGTTACAACCGTTGAACAAAGCATGTAGATAGTAAATGGCCAAGCGTAATATTCTATGCCTTGCAGATCATTTGTTATTTTTTTCATTGCCGTGCCAACAATTGTTGAATCCAAAGCTGAAAGTAAAAGACTTGCCATCAATCCAAAAAGAATTAACGTAGTTTTGATTTTGCTTAAATTTTTTGTTTTCACGAAATTTCCCTCCCAGTTTATGGTATATAACATATTAGTATACTTTATACTAAGTGAGTATAAAAAAATATGTTCTGATCAGAACATATTTTTTATGTGCTAAATATCAATGATTATTTTTTTGAACATAATCATGCGTAATTTCTTCAGTCCATTCAGAAAACATTGCATACATCTTATCATATAATTCCAATATAGAAATTGCATAAAAAGGTACAAATTCTTTTTTAGCTTCAATGTTGCTTTTGATGTATTCCCTCTCTTTTGAAAGATTGGTTCTAAGGTTCTTCATCATCTCCAATCCTTTTTCTGGATCTACATTATAGAGATTTGCAACAAATGCGACAAAATCAATATAAATCTTGTCTGGTTGCTTAGAGTATTTTTCCATCATACTGAAAAAATAATTGCGCCCTTTTTCATTTATGGAATAAATCTTTTTTGCAGGTCTTTCACCTTCTTTTACTACTTCATCATCTAGGTATCCCTTCCCATTCATTGCAACAAGATTTTTATAAACTGAAGGAGAGCTGATTTTTACCCATGAATTTATATTGCGGGCTTCCATATTTTTTTTCATTTCATAAGCACTCATTGGTTTTTCAATCAATGCACCTAGCAACATTAAATCGACAGTTGACATATGACACCTCCTTATACTCTAAAATAAATTACTATAAAGTATACCAACTTATGGTACTTTTACTTTTTAGTTTTGTCAACCATCTCTTCTTCATTCCCTCACTTAGCTTTAGCTACATTGATTGCTCCAAGCAATTCCTTAATTCTTGCATCTGCGGCTTTTTAAATAGACGGAAGGCATTTACGTTAGCCACACGTTTAGAACAAAAATACGTGTCCTGGTAAGCCTTCGTCTTGTTCCTGTGTCCTAAATATCTCAGCAGAAAGAACACATTTTTGTCAGTAAGCTCCTTGTGTTCTATATAGTACTCGCAACATTCTTGAATTTCCTCTATCCTCATGAGAAAAGGTGATCTCATGGTCTCAACGTACTGTATAATATCGTTGATTTTTTCTTTTGGATCATTGACCATGGTCATCCACCTCCTCTCATTTTTGTGTGCAAAAAGGTGTGCACCTGTCTCTTTTTGTGTGCACTCATACTTTTATACACTGAATGCACTTGTTTCCCTACACACCAACGTTTATTACCATTATTATATACTCAAACCATAGCTATTGCTTAGCAGAAATATACTAGCATTTACGAGCATCACATTGAAAAGAATGTTAAGTTTTGTTAAGTTCTCACTACCTATGAATCGCAACGCTCCTTTTCAATCGGAACGCTCTGATTCGCTGTTTCCCGTCAAAATGGCGATTAGGATACACTTCATCTGTATTTTGTTTTGCAATTTTTACTAAATAATAGCGTTGCAACGTTTCTAAATGTGTATTGTACTATTGGCTTTAATGCTGTAATTCTTTTCTTTCTATTACGCGTATGTGGTTTAAGAATAACTTTAGTAGCTTTTATCTTTGCTTTGTATGATTGTCAATCCAGCTATATGTATCTTCATAGTGCTTTAAAACTCTCTCACGTGCTTCTGTTAGTTTGTTATTAATGTGTAACACTAAGGTTTCTCTATATGTGCTGTTTTTTTTACTTTAATCAATTTATTCTTTCTGTTTTTTTCTATCTTTTTATGATGGTCAACTAAGGAATAATTCCAGTCATTATCTATTGTTACTTTAAATAAATTTTTATAAGGTAGTACTTTGCCGTCTTTGTTTTTTGCTTTACCACTATAAGTATCTGCTCCTATGTCAATAAATGGCACATCTTTTTCTAAACACTCGTTCTAATTCTGTC
>NZ_AZEG01000066.1 GCF_001434935.1 Liquorilactobacillus uvarum DSM 19971
AAAGAGGTTAGAGTTTGACTATCCCTTATTTATCAGCAGTCCAGCGAGATAATTAATGAAGTTGATGATGATTTTGAAGAGATTTAAGATTGTTAAAAATGAAGTTAGTTAGATCGAAAGAGAAAAAGTAAAGTGTAAAGAGCTTAAACTTTATCTTGCTGGACTGTTTTTTTGTATTTTAAATTAAAAAATAAAATCTTATCTGTTTGTACAATACAGTGTCATGCTTGTTGTAGCGTAAATGCATTTTTTAAAAGGCTAGGTCAAAAGTTGAATTTTGTCCTAGTTTATTTATTTGATTTCATAAGTCAAAAAGTTTTCTTTTTATCGACTCATGTCAGATATTTTTTACAAAAAAATGTCCGAATGGAGTCATAATGTCTCAAAGGGATATAAAAAAGATATGAAACATATAAAATTAGTGATAGGAATCGAATGAAGATAATTTAGTTTAGTATGCAAAACAATAGTGCAGTGAATGCAAACTAGGGGGTTTTTAAGTGAATAAAAAAATAAAAGGCTCCAATTGGCCGCAGTTACCTGAAGAGTTAAGCAATATTTCAATTACTCCAACAGATGCTAGATTTGATGCTATGCGTTCTAACTATTTCCGTGTTGGTAATCCTAGGTTAGTAATCATGGCGGTGACAAATTCACAAGTGTCAGAAACTATCAAATATATTACCGCTGTAAGGAAGAAGACCGGCAGCAAGGTTCCTTTTTCTGTTCGTAGTGGTGGACATGGTATGACGATGTCTTCTGTTAACGATGGAGGCATCATTTTAGATATTTCTCAAATGAACGAGGTCACAATAGTCGATGAAAAATCGGGGCTCGTTAGAATTCAGGCTGGAGCTTTGTGGGGTGATGTTGCCAAGATCTTGAATCCATATCAGCTGGTTATTTCAAGCGGTGATTTTGGCGATACCGGAGTAGGCGGTTTAGCAACCTCAGGTGGAATAGGACTTCTAGTTAGGAACTCGGGTCTCACGATTGATCACATTATTGGAGCAAGTTTGGTTACTTCTGATGGTAAATGCCACTGGATTGATGAAAAGCATGAACCAGATTTATTTTGGGCTATCCGAGGTGGCAGTTCTCAAGTAGGAATCGTGACAGAGTTCTTATTCAAAGCAGACCGGTTAGTAACGCAGGATAAAAATTTTGTTTCGCCTGTTGTGGTTCAAAATGTCAAATATCTGTCAAAAAAATTAGAAACTTTTATTTTGAAATGGCAGAAATGGGCAAATAGCTCTTCAAGACGGTTAAGCAGTATGCTTATGGTCACATTAAATGAAAATGGAGATTATATTTTTGAAGCTACCAACATCTGGGCAGGTTCCCCAAATGAACAGTCAAAAGATATTTTTGAAAAATCTTTAAAGTTGGGGAGAACACAGAATCAGGAGCAGCAAACGATGGAGTATGCTGACTTGGTTAAAGCTCCTCACGAGCCGCATCGTGGTCAGCAGCCAGTATACGTTAAAAATACATTGGTAAAAAACTTTAATGCTGCAATAATAGACCAAATAGAAACAATACTGAAAAATAGTTTTGTGATGGGGATTGAACTTCGAGCCATTGGTGGAAAACTTAACGAAATAAAATCTGAAGCAACACCATGGGACTTCAGAGAAGCAACAGGTTTTGTTGCTATGTGGGCTGATAAAAATCATGCACGGCAAGCGCAAAAAATATTTACTCTTGCTGATCAGGATGGTCTTGGAGTTTATGGAGCTTATTCTAGTGATCTGAGTGAAAAGGAAAACAGCAAAGTTTGGCCTAAACCTGAAACAAGAGAACGCTTAAAAAATATTATGAATGCGATTGACTCAGAGCAGCTTTTTGATCAAGGCAGAAATTTGAACGTAAAAAAATAAATAATGAAATATTTTTAAAAACAATAAAAAAGCCCTCAGCAGAGAGCTTTTTATTGTGTCAGCGGCTATTTTGATTTATCTGTACTAAATACTGGACGTACCAAGATGCCTAATAAAAGAATTCCAATGACGCTGACGATTACACCTGCGAGATAGTTGCCAGACAAGAAGATGCCCAAAGAAGTTGTCGCGAAAAGCCCAAAAACAGTTAAAAAAATTCCTAACTTTTGGGTTAAATTAAGATGTGCAAAATCTCGATAAAATCCTACTTCGAGTAATAAGACACCAATGACTGCAATTGTTCCAAAAAGAATGTGTCCGAAAATCATAGCGCTTCCCCCTCTAAAACCCTAAACTGTCCCCAAAGTATACCAACTTTAAAATAAATGCGTCAAGCATTCTACTCACTAAAAATGCAACTTGTAGAATCGTTAAGTGGCAGGAAATTATTAACCATAACTATCAAAAAATACAGTTCGAGCTGAAGAAAGCTATGGTTGCTCTGTTACAGACCAAGAGTTGTTTTTTAGGCATCAGTCTCTGTCTTTCTAAATCTATAAATTTATACAGCAGCAATTAGCAGCAGGGCTTACTTGTTGAATTTATTTTGTTGATCTTTTTCACTTAAAGTTAGTGTACAAATAAGTGCAGCAATTCCAAAGATCAATAATAATCCAAAGCCTAAATGAGTACCTGACAGAATACTATTTTTTGTATTATTGATACCATTTCCCTGAAAACTGATGATAGCAGCCATAATGGCAGTTCCAATTGAACCGGCATACTGCTGACTCATACTAAACAAGGAATTCTGATCGGCTTTTTGTGTCAGAGGAACAGCTTTGCTGGCATCAGACATTGTGTTTCCAAATCCTGCGTTGAATCCCAAACGTGTAACTATGAAGAACAGGCCAATCAGCCAAATAGTTAAATCATTGATGAATAATGTGAAGAGCAGCATCCCAGCAATTATTAAACAGTTACTTGTGAGCAGCGGTTTTTTAGCGCCCACCTGATCATACCATCTGCCTGCAAAAGGAGCTGTCAGTGACCCTAGCAGAGAGCCGGGAAGAAGAACTAAACCGGCAATCAAAGAATTAGCTTGTAAAATGTTTTCAGAAAAAACTGGAATAATAAAAGACATCGAAATATTAATTAATTGAAGTACAAAGTAGTTAAATAAACGGAACATCAGATATTTGTTTTTAAAAACAAGCGGATTGATGAGCTGCTGTGAATTTGTGCTGTTTTTTTCATGCCTAATAAAGAGTACAAGTGAGATAATGCCAAGAAATAGCAGTGTTATTGCATATAAATAATTTTTACTGAGTTGTTGAATCCCAAATTCAAGCAGTATCAAAAAGAAAGACAAGGTCAAAAAACCCCAGGTGTCAAATTTATTATGCTGTTGTTTTTCATTATCCCTAATGCTTAATATACCGATCAGTAGAGACGCTAGTACCAGCAACAATGCAAAACTGAAAATTGTTCTCCAAGAAAAATAATGATTCATGATACCACCATACGTCGGACCTAGAGCAGGGGCTAAAGAAATTAACATCGCAGCTATTCCAGAATATGTTCCCCAATGCTCACGTGGAATTTCTGAAAAGATAATTGAGAACATCAGTGGAGTACTGATACCTGTCCCGCTTGCTTGAAAGAGGCGACCTAACATCAACACCCAGAAGTTTGGAGCTGTCAAGCAACATATGATTCCTAAAGTCGAAATACCTATGCTGAATAAAAATAAATTACGTTTTTTAAATCGTTTAAGTAAAAAAGCCGTCGTTCCCATTACGAGAGTTACCATCAAAAGGTAGCCGGTCGTTAACCATTGAACTGTGCCTAGAGGCTCAGCAAAGATTTTCATCAAAGTAGGAAACGTTACATTCATAGAAGTTTCAACTAAAATACCAACGAATGTTAGGATACCAACTGAAGCAATAGATAAATTGGTTCTTCTTGTAATTCCTTTTGTCATAAAATTCTCCTTAAACTTTTTTTTAATTTAAAACAAAAAATGGGCCTATGCGATTTATGCTCCGCAAAGCCCATTTCCATAATTTTCTCAAGTATAATTGAAATACAAACATTTTTCAATAAGCCGTCTGTTTAATCAAATTAAAAAGGGCAACTTAAATATAATTTGGATTCCTCAGGGTGATTTTCGAGATCAAGGCTAATCAGAGCACATCAAACGCAAAGATTTAATATCTTTAGGTGTAATCGCTTGCATTAAATTGAAGATGCTATATAATACAGAGTGTAAGGGGTTAT
>NZ_AZEG01000067.1 GCF_001434935.1 Liquorilactobacillus uvarum DSM 19971
ATTTCTATACAATTCAGAAATCTTTTATGCATTTACACAAGATATTTTACGCTCTCAATGAAATTGATAGTATTGAAAAAAACGGAGAAAATGTATTTTATAATAAATGGTATGAGAGTAAAGTTGGCAAAGGTGCACGTATAGATTTTCCAAGTTTAACCAACTCTCAAAAGAATGCATACCAAGCCATTGAAGATAATTATAATGCATTAAATGAGAGTTATGAAGTGCGATGTCTTTACCATGATTTAAAAAGAGACTCTGGCTATTTTGCAGAAATCATAAACTTTAGAGATTTAATCCATCCTTTCTTTGTCGAACCTATTTTCAACAATCCAAGATTACGTGCTCAAAGTGGTTTCTTTTTATTTGAACCGTATAATGGATTAACCAAAGATATATCTGAAATAAGTCGAGACATTAAAAATTTGGGTTTGGGAAACATTTATATCCCTAAAAAGTATAAACGTAATATTCTTTCAGAGTTGGATTATTTCTGCGAAATTAATAAAGCAACTCTTTTCCCAGATGCGGAAAATGTGGCTAACTATGTTGCAATGGATTTTAACAAACCTTTTCTAAATATGAGGAAGTAGCTAGTACAAAGGTAAATAACACTCAATTAATGTTTGTGTGTTATTTTTGTTTACTTTTGATAGCTTTGATGCTATCATATGAGCATGGAAGATAGAGATAAGAAGTTAACCTTTGATTATGTAAAAAGAAATGATGGTAGTAGTGAATTTGAAGAATTTTTGAATTCCATACCTGTTAAGGATAAAGTTAAGCTTTTACGTACTATTCAAGCAGTTGAAAATAACGGTTTGCAGATAGCAACACGTTTGGAATGGGTAAAAAAACTTGATAGTAATGTTTATGAAGTTAGGAGCAAATTAGGAAACAACATACAAAGAGGTCTATATTTTCATAAAAAGGATAACAAGTATATAATTACTCATGGATTTACAAAAAAAACACAAAAAACTCCACCAAGAGAAGTTAAACATGCTAAGAATATGAGAGATAGATATTTGAAAGAGCATAAGGAGGGCAAAAATGAGTAAAATTGATGAGTTACTTGAAAGTACAGTTAAAAACAATCCTGATTTAAGAGAGTATTCCGAAAAAGTCGGTCGTCAGTTAGAATTTGCTGTAGCTGTCAGAAAACTGCGGGATCAGCATAATTTAACGCAAAGAGAGTTTGCGAAACTTGTTGATAAACCACAGTCCACAATCGTAAGGATTGAAAACGGAAATATGAGTCCCAACATCAAAACACTTGAAGAATTGGGTAAACCATTCAATAAATCAGTAAAAATAGAATATGTATAACGTGTCGCAAATTCATAGCAAACATGTAGATTGTGTTTTTTATAATATGATAAGTTGAACGTTCGTAAAAAAGAAAAACTTTAAACTTAATAGAATAAAATAAACAAAGTCTATTCTCTCTAAAAAGAGAACGGGCTTTGTTTGTGTATTGTGTTTTTATCTGCATAACTAAGGGGACATTAGCTTTGTTACTGCAAGATATGATAAAATCAAAAGTGTATATACTATATAATGAAAAGTTAATTTAAATGTGCAATTGGAATGAGAAGTGATCAAGTTTTGAATAAAAAAGGAAACGAAAGAGAAGAGAAAAAAGCTTTAGATATTCAAAAAGACAGTGTATTACGTGCGAAAATGTTAGACGAAGAATGTTCTTCTGCTAAAGCAATTTTTTGCAATGCAACATTGGTCAGAAGTGTGAATCAGATTAATAGGATGACTTCACCAATGAAAAGTATAATCGAGAGAAGTGCAACTCAACGTCTAAAGAAATATTATTCTACTCCTTTAATTAATAGAACGCTAATTCCTATAGAATATAGTTCTAGCATTTTTCAAACCATTGAAAAAACAAATCGTATAAACAATAGAAAACTGCAGAATAGTGTAAATAAAATTTCAGCTAATACAAAATGGTATGAAAAGCTAAAACAGACATCTAATAACAAAAAAATGATGAATATACTAAGGGAACAAGGTATAGAAAGTATCAATAATGATATGCATTTCACTTTAGGTGCATTAGAAAAAAATAACCATGTTGCTTTAGTGAACAGTAGAAAATTTAATGATTCATATTTACGGACAACACATATTTTGAGTTCGTCATATGTAAATAGAAGTTTAACATCTAACGTTACTAAAAAACTGGCTGTTTTAACCCTTTCAGGACGACACAAAGCGGCAACAATAAAAACATTCACTAAGTATATTAAGCCCTATTATTTAAATAATCCAAGTTTTTATGTGAACATAAAACCAGTGATTGAAAAGTACGAAAAAGATGGATCGGAAAATGTCAACCAAATATCTCAAAACATTGAAATAGCAGCTACAGAAGAACTGATTAATGATAAAAATCACCCAATTTTGAATCTTACAGAGAATGAACTGTGGGATTTTCAATCATATTTAGCCGAGCATCCAATGATGGGATTGGCCGTAGAAACAGGAAAAAAGTTGTTTAATTTTTTCTCTACCTTAAATGTAAAAAAACAAAAGATAGGCGTGCCATTGTATCATGGAAGATCTCGTGGTGTTAGTGACGCTCCTTATGTAAAAAAACATTTGGATGGAGAAGCTCCATGGGGTATTCCTTCTAGTGGTAGATTTAATGTTGCAAATCAAGGATTATATTATACTTCAGATAGTTTAGATTCTTTAGCACAGGAATTAAGATTACAACAAGGAGAAACTTTTGATGTATTAAGGTTCCAACCCGACACCAAATTAGGTGTGTTGGATTTAACAAAAATTAATAATCCATTAGCTAGTTTTTGTTTACAAAGTGTATCAAAGGGAAATACACAACAACCCATTGAATACTTAATCCCAACTTTCATTGCACAATGTTTGTTGGATAACCGCAGTATTCAAGTTATTAAAATTACAAGCGCGGTGAATCCCGATGCCACAAATTATATATTTCTTAGTCCGTCATTCAGAGATGGTGTTAAAGAATCAGATATTACGATTTTACGATCAGTTACTTATGAGTCTTAAATTTGAATAATGAACAGAGGTATAACAATGCGATTAATTGATGTACTAGAAGATACAAGTATTCCAGAAGAAACATTGGAGATGATTCGTTCTTTACCACCAACTGGGAAAGAAGCGTTGGATAATTATTTTAATGAAGATTCTAATTTTTTTAAACATTCGAGACCTAAACTAATTATTCCTAAATTATCTTGTGATACTAGCCTAAATGAAAATTTATATCATTATACGACAGTGGGCAGCTTAACAAAGATTGTGCACTCAAAAGAATGGATGATTAAGCAGAAAGACTTTATGAATGATCCAAAAGAGTTTCAATATACTGTCGATTTAAGTGTGGCTATACTAGATACCTTGGATGCAACTAGTGATGAAAAAAAGCTATTTATTGAAACATTTGAAAATGGGCCATTTGGTGATACGTATATCTGGTCTTTTACAAAGAATAAGAATTCACAAACATTATTTGGAAATTACAGTGGTAATAAAGATGGCGTAGCACTTGGCTTTAAATTATCCGATGTCCAAGTAGCTCTAGCAACACACTTTTCCCATGGAAAAACAGACCCCAATAAATTAACGAAAGGAGATGCTTTTGTTTTCCCTCTAAAAGTCATTTATGATAAAACAATACAATTGGAATACTTGAAACCTGTTGTGAAAGAATGGCTTTTTGCTCAACGTAATTTGGCGAGGGATCAGTATGACATGAGTGAAATTATCTTGGCGTGTCTTCCTGCAATTACTTTGTTTGCTTTAACTTTCAAGAATCCTTTACTACGTCAAGAGGAAGAAGTAAGATTTATCATTACAAATATACGAGAAGATACAAAACTTCATCCTGAAGCTTATATTGGAAAGATACCATATGTTAAGTGTGAAGTAAGTGACTTCTTGATTAAAGAAGCTATTATTCAAACAGGAAATGTGATTTCGAATGAACAACTGCTGAGTTTGTTTAATGATAATGGTTTTACGGATATTATTGTCAAAAAATCTGACTTACCGTACTAATAGTTTAATATAAAAATAATTGATCAAAGAGGCTGTGACATAAGTCTCCATAACAAAGGCCGGTCTGGAAAAATCGGCTCTA
>NZ_AZEG01000068.1 GCF_001434935.1 Liquorilactobacillus uvarum DSM 19971
AAAGGAAGCTGATCTTTTTTGTCCGAACAGCGTTCGGATTAATTTTACAATCTACCAATAGACAAAATTTAATTAACGGGGAGGTATATGATGTCTCAACAGATTGTACTGCCAATTAAAGACTCTAACGTCTTAAAAATGGTACAAGACACCTTATTAGATAGTTTTCGGGCGGGTCGCCGTAACTACACTATCTTTCAAGTCGGCAAGGCCACCTTGCTGCGGGTGAGTGATGTGATGACGTTAAAGAAATCCGATGTCTATAATCCAGATGGCTCTGTTAAACACACGGCCTTTATTCATGATAAAAAGACCGGTAAAGCAAATACACTATATTTAAAGCCCGTGCAACAAGACTTGTTGCAATATCATGATTGGCTGGTCCAAGAAAACATCAATTCGGATTGGTTATTTCCTTCAACGGCCCATTCAGACCGTCATATCACTGAGAAACAATTTTATAAGGTGATGGCACGAGTTGGTGATCTATTAGGCATTAATTATCTAGGGACCCATACGATGCGCAAAACCGGTGCTTATCGCGTCTACACGCAATCAAATTATAATATTGGCTTAGTCATGAATCTGCTCAATCATTCCAGTGAGGCGATGACTTTAGCTTATTTAGGCTTAGACCAGGCTAGTACCGAAACGATGCTGGATCAAATTGATTTTGGATAATTTTTATTATTCTAAATTTTTCAAGATTAGTCTACCCTCAAGCAACATTTTGTGCATCAAATTTTCTCCCTTTTCATTATGAAATGTTGTTCCATACTCAGACATAAGTTTAGAAACAGAATTAAATTGAGCCCTTTTTATTTCTTGTTCTTTACTTTCGTCATAAATAGAATAATAATCAAAAATCGATTGAAAATATGAGTAATCAGCTGGAGCAAGTGAATGACCATAGAAAACTATATTTTTAACATTTTGGGGTAATAATTTATCTCGTTTTTCACTTGCTAGAGTCATGATGCGGTAAGTTTTTGTAAATCTAAATATTGGACTATTAGGGCCTATACTTTTGGAATCAATCCCAATTATTGGATGATCTTCAAGTCTTCCATGTATATTTTGCGTTATATTACATGAGGAGTCGTTTGTACAGGGAGTTGTATAGTTAAAGGACAACAAATTATAGCATTCATTATGCGATAATTCTTTTAATAACTGTTGACTCTTTTCTTTATACTTTTCATCTTGTAGTGCTATTAAATAATCATTGAAGCTTTTTTCAAATTTATTTAATTCGTCAAATAGAAAGTCGTAAAGATATCTTTCGGAATGTTTTTCAATATCATACTTTAAATTATTTAACAAAACAAATAATAAAACCAATGTTTCGTGGTCTGCTGTGAAATTTTCTTTCAACTCATCAAATTCTTCAACAAATGACTTTTCAATAGATAATCTGGGTCTTAAATATTTAAACCTAACTATCATATCTAAAGATTTTTCAAGATCGAGTTCAGGATGTGTTTTATGACTGTTTATCGTTAATAGGTTGTTTAGAAAGTATTCTACATCTGCCCAGTTATTAAGTTTTTCTTTGTGAAAATAAAAATAAAAATCCCAAAAAGAAATATTATTATCATTAAAATTAATTTTAATGTTATCGTTCAAGTTTCCAAAATTTCTTGAAAAACCAGCGATATATAAAACATCAGCTTGTAAAATTTCTGTATTCGTACTTGGGTCATTAAATTCTGCATTCATTTTGCCTAATGTTTTAACCATATCAACTTTGCTATTATAATAATCTTCAAACTTAGATTTCAAATCGCATTTCAAATCAAATCCATTTCCTATAACCAATAATCGTGATACTACATTCTGAGTCACAAAAAGACTTCTTTCTATAATTAAGAATAGAGAAATTATTCTCTTCACTTATAATATAAAGAACTAATTAGCGCTGAGACATATTAATTTTTCAAAATATATTTTGAAGATCTTCCCTTGCCAATAAGTTTTACCCGATGACTTTTCTTCAATTCACTAAGAGCTCGTTTAATTGTTATATCACTGTATTGCGGAATCAAGGCCGTGAGCTCACTTCTAGACAAAGGTTTTAATTCTTGTGTCAATGTTTTAAGAATTAAATCCGCCGCAGATACTGGTTTGTCTTGTACTAGGTTGAGCCGATCATTAAGATTGCGGTATGCTTGCAAAATGACGCCCAAGAAATAATCTAAAAAGGGCGCGTAGTCGTTCTGGTTATTTTGCCAATTTAAAGAACTCTGTTTGAGAACTTCATAATAGGACTGCTTAGTTTTCTCAATTAGGTTTTCCAGGCTAATATACTTTCCAACGTTAAGTTGTGCTTGGTACATTGTTAGCAGCATTAACAGTCTCGACATACGGCCGTTACCATCACGAAACGGGTGAATCGAAACAAAATCAAAGATAAAGGCGCCCAATAAAATTAGTGGTGAAAAAGTTTGCTGATCGACTGCTAAATTATAATTGATACAAAGTTCCTGAACCAATTTCGGAGTTAAATACGCTGCTGGTGGTTGGAAACGGACTTCCTGCCTACCGTCCGCATATTTGGTAATGATTTGATTATCAGAATCTTTGAATTGACCACCCCAGGTGCTGTTGGTGTAACCAAACAAACGTTTATGCAGCGTTAAAATTGAACTGCTGTTAATCGGAATATATGCATATTGTTCATGAATTAAAGCCAATACGTCCCGATAACCCGCAATTTCTGCCTCACTGCGATTACGCGGCCTAGTTTTTTGATGAACCAATTGTTTTAAACGAGTGTTACTAGTATAAATTCCCTCAATACGATTAGAAGCATCAGTACTCTGGACTTTAGCAACATTAACCAAGTGATCTAAGGCTTCTTTATAGGTGATTGGCGTAGCCGATAAACGTCCTTTAAATTCATAAATTTGGTTTAATTTGTCATTCATTGAAGCAGTTATGTCTAAATTGTTTAAAGCTTTATAATCAAATTTTTTCAGGATCATCTCACTCCTTTCGGTATCATTCTACGCCATTTGATACCGAAATCATATAAATGATACTGATAAAGTAAATAATATCTTTAATGGCATTGATTATAATCAAGCTAGTTAGCTTGCGCTGTTTGCGCAAAACTCGGTCTGAAGGGCTCCTGCTGAAGGCATACTTATGATGCAAAATCATTCGGCCGACAGCCCCCGTCTGGCATGCGGGTTGCTTGCCAAATTAAAATAACCCCCAACATCTATAATTTAAATGTTGGGGGTTATTTGTATGCTTATATTCTTTATAGTCCTCACTGTGTGTGCCAATCGCTACTAGATAAAACTGATCTAGTATTTGTGCATACACCAACAAATGATCGCCATTATGGCATCGAAATATAATTCCAGAACTTTAAATTTTACATCTTGTCGTGGAACACGCTTTTTAAGCTGTTGTATCACTTTCTTAGGCAAATTCAGTGGGTGGCATAGAAATATTCTAGAATGCTCTTATCTGTTAAAAAACAGTCAATTATGTAATTCCAAGGAGACCGTGCCTCGGTATCGAAAGGTACCTTTCGATTAAAAATTGGCTGCCATCTGGGATTCTTCACAACTTTATATTACCGTTTAGACTGAGTGGTTGGAGTTATTTTACTCATTTAACAACTGCTCCAAGTCTTGCTTATTGGTCGCGCTCTTTAACTCTGTAGTCCCTGCAAGGTCGTCTGCCACCTCAGTTAATGACCTGGCAACCTGATTGTTTGGGAAACCATAATATTATGGTTTCCCATTGTTAGCCACGGTTGTCACAACTACCCGCATGAATTCGGACATAGTTAACCCATGTTGAGCCAGTTGTTCCTGGGCCTTTTTCTTAATTACTGGGTCGATTCTAGTGTTAATTCTGGAACTGGTTGCTGTGTTAGTCATTATCATCAGTCCTTTTTTTAAAACTGTACGCCATTTGTCACACAAAGTAAAAAAGGAGTGTTCTTATGCAACAAATTGTTCTACCAATCAAAGATTCGAATGTTCTCAAAGAGGTTCAAGATGCCTTACTAGATAGCT
>NZ_AZEG01000069.1 GCF_001434935.1 Liquorilactobacillus uvarum DSM 19971
ACGTTCAGCTTTAACTTCCTTTATTATCGTTGACGCTCAGAGCGTCAAAAACACCGCTACTGCTGAAAACAAAGGTTACGACGCTGGTAAGAAAATCTCGGGGATTAAGCGCCATCTGGCAGTTGATATCAATGGCTTTCCGCAGGCCATTCACATGACGCGAGCGAACGTCTCTGATCGAGACGGGGCCAGTGCAATGATCGCTTTACATGCCATGCATTTACGCCAGGTTCAAAATGTCTTAGTTGATGGTGGTTATTCAGGCGTTAATTTTCAGCTCGATGTAGCCAGTAATTTAAACGCAACCGTGCAGGTTGCGAAGCGCAATGAGTTGCATCGATTCGAAGTCATGCCCCAACGTTGGGTAGTCGAACGATCTTTTAGTTGGCTAGAGAATTGTCGGCGACTTTGGAAAAATTGTGAGCGTCAATTAACCACCAGTCTGCAAATGGTCGTTTTAGCGTTTTTAGCACTATTACTTAAGAGATTTTAGACAGCTTCTTAGTAATAAAATTGTTTTTTAGATTTTATGTTTGGCTTTTTCGCTCTACCCCGTTGTTAATGCAATTATTTACGGGTCTTATTTATTAGGTTCCATTTCATCGGCAAACTTTTTCAAATATTTTTTTCTCGGTGTAATTTTGTTCGTTATCTTTTCCTCTGTATTGCTTTCTTTATTTAACTTATATTTATTTATAATATAATAGTTTGCTCTATAAGCTAGCAAAAAAACGCAATATTATTTATTTAATATGTAACTAGTGACTAGATACAAGTAACTTGTTACAAGTATCTAATTACTAGTTACGAGTTTTTGGAATAAAAAACAACCCCCAAAATGAGGGCTGTTAGCGATTAATCTATTGGGTATTTTTCTAGCAGGTGGAGCTTTTTAATTCCAGCTTCTAGAATTTCATCAATTATTTCTACTTTTGTTTTATGCTGCTCAAAAGCTATACGGTTAATCAAATCATATTTACTTTCTTTGATCCTTAATGGTCTCGTTTTTTCATCTTTAGCAAAGGGGCTTTTGCCTATTGAATCTTTAGCTTTTATTTGATCTAGCAAACTTTTTTTCTCGGCCATTTATTTATTCCCCTTCCATTCTTAAAATTGCTTCATCAAGGACTTGTTCATACATATATAAAGCACGTTTGTCCCATAAATCTTCATCAGTAATTCCTGAGCGGCCAAATCTTTTAACTCTCTCACGTTGAAAAACATTGTAATGGAATAAAGCTACACCTAGAGTCTTCTGGGCATCTTCAATAATTTCATTATCTACCTTGCCATTAACTTTTACTAAATATTGGATTACTCCTAATAAATCAAATTCAGAACTATAACCCTCAGATAAATCTTGTAAATATGAAATGAATTTTAATGTACTTGAATAAGCTTGCTCCTGTGTTTGCAATACAGCAATTACATAATCTGAAGCTAAGATAGCATTATTTGTATACTCAGATAAAGTAGGCGGTGTATCTATCAGAATATAATCATAGTTGTCTTTAATAGGTTTAAGCAATTCTCGTAATAAATATTTACGCTCTTCTTTTTTAAAATCTTCTAGCATATCTGGTAAACCTACAAGTTTCCAATCGCCTACCAACATATCTAAACTACCTGTAAAATGAGTGATTGACTGTGTTAAATCTGTATTCTTTAATCCTGTAAAGAAACTTTGTTTAGGTTCAATGATGTTATCTGGGAATGTTTTAGCAATTATTTCAGAAGCATTAGCTTGTGGATCAAAATCAATAAGTAATACTTTCTTATTTTTTTTAGTAGCAAGCAGATATGCAAACAATACGTTAGTTGTACTTTTACCTACGCCACCCTTAAAATTTGAAATAGTAATAGTTTTTGTCAACTTTGCACCCCTTTCAAGTAACAAGTAACTTGTATTCATTGCAATATTAACATTGCTATATCAATATTACAATAATAATTGCGTAAATAGTTTTGTAACATGGCACAAGTAACATGATATTTGTTACTTGTTACAAGTAACTTGATACTTGTAACAAGTAACTTATAGAAAGAAAAACCATTATAGCAACATATAAAACATTGACACTCATATAATTGCATGTTATATTTTAACCAATAAAAAAAGAGCTTACCTAAATTAATAGATAAGCTCCTACATAAAAAGAAAAAGCCACCCAATATTGGTAGTATTGGAATGACCCAAATCAGTTATTTTAGTTATACGGTCTTATTCTAGCATGTTTTATCAACATGTTCAATGTGGTGATTTTCAAAACTCAGGAGACAAGCTGAGCGATAGGTTAATAGTACATAGGTTTCATATTTCGATATGTGACAGCTGCTTATGGATGAACGCTAAAAAGTAGACACCTGGTGAACTCAGCCAGAACTTCACAAAAATAAATGAGTAGTCTATAGCTTCTGTAATCTGACCTGTAGGCTGGGTTCAGGGCCAACCTGCAGACTAGAAGCTGCTGCCTAATGGCTTGAGTGGTAACATGAATGAGTCTTAACATACAGTAAGGGCATGTTTTTGCTGGTGAGTTTAAAACTTAATTGTTAAGATAGCTGTAAGAAGCTGAAACTAGATTACTTGTGAGTGAAGCGAGGGAAAACCTCAAAAACTGAGCTACACGTTATTTTTTTGTTTTTCTCTGCAAAATTAAGGGGAAAACTTTGCTCGTTACGCTTCAGGCTTCCTAAAAACTAAGCCAGCGGGTGCTGATTGTCAACTTATTATTGAGATTTATTGAATAACTTGTTAAGAATGTAAGTGAGGTTTCAAAGTAGGGGACTTGAAATTCACAAGTTCAGAAAGTTAAGTTAATAAGAATCTTGCGAAGTAAAATAACTATATCAATTTTAATTAAGAAATTGTGAAAATTAGTAAGTTAATTTTAAGTTGCTGAGTTTACTAAGTCGGAGTTAGCAAATATAGTTAAACTTGGTAAAGATTATAAGTTTACTGATATGAGTAAGGGTGGTCAGACATTTGAATTTTTAGAAGGCCAAAATACTAAATATTTAGCTAGGCTTAATGGTTGGGAATGCAATGTAAGAAAATATTATAATTTAAAACGAGATTAAACAAAAACACCTAGAAATTAATCTAGGTGCTTTGTGTCTACTCCTTGTTATTGTGTTCTAACCATAAAAGGAATAGAACTATAACTAGAGTAGCAGGTATGGAGATTGTCATTTTGACTTTCACCACCTAGCATACAGTTTAATTAAAGGTAATCAGCCTTGTACTGTAGCCAGTAATTAGTATAGCATATTGGACTTAGCAAGTAGGTCATGATAGTATAACTATAGGTATGGAGATAGTCATTAAGACTACACCGCTTCAGTGGACTCAATCAATCCACGTCACTCATGGACTCTCAGACTTAACTCTCTGAGGGTCTATTTTTATTGTAAAAAACAGTTTCTAATCTGCTTAAGCTCTATCTTTATCAATTCTCCCTCAACATCTTCTAGGATAATTACATTGTCTTCAAAGTCTCTAATACAACCTCCTAGTTGAGTAATTTCATAGTCGCTAGTAACTTGGTTTAATTGCAGCGTTATAGGTTTGTTGTATTCCAAGCTTAGTTTTAACTGCTCCTAAGTCAATATTTGGTACATGTTTTTCTAGACACTTGTTCTGATTCTTTCAGTGTTGAACCAATTAATATAATTTGAGATTCTGAGAATTAAGTCCTTAAAGCTTGAGAAGTGCGTTTGAAAAACAAATTCTCGTTTTAATAATGAGTGAAAAGCTTCTATTTGGCTATTATCGTAAGGATATCCTTGCTTAGAATATGAATGG
>NZ_AZEG01000007.1 GCF_001434935.1 Liquorilactobacillus uvarum DSM 19971
CCAAAGATTTTTCCAAACCGGCCTTTATTATGGAGACTTATGTCACAGCCTCTTTTTTATTTTCATTTAAAAAAATAAAAAAGAGTGTATTTAATATATATAGACTAAGAAAGTCTTAGTGGTTGGAGAAAACCATGTGATTGTGCGAGAATGTAAACGTTGGGAAGTCGGCGATCTGTACAAGTTTATTCAGATAAAGAGAGGCAGATAATGAAAAAAAGGGTAATAACTTCAATAAAGCTTTTTTCTTTAGTTTTATTATTAGCAATAGGGCTTATTTTAGTTTTCAATGAACAGATAAAAGACAAGGTCATTGATAATATGACGCAGACAGTATTAAGGCGTAAAACTCAATCGGTTGCTAAGGCTAAAAAAGAAAAATCGAGTTTTGAGTTTAAAAAAGTTAAACCAGCTAGTATTTCAGCGGTAAAGGATGCATGGAAAGACGATGGACAGGCGATTGGCAAGCTGGCAATACCGGCAGTCAACTTGAAATTGTCGATTTTTTATGGTTTGCGCAATGAAAATTTGTTGCGAGGTACAGGGACTATGAAAAAAGATGAAAAGATGGGTCAAGGGAATTATGCCTTGGCAGGACATCATATGAATGATCCTCAGATTTTATTTTCTCCTTTAGCAAAAGTGAAAAAAGGTGATATGGTTTACTTAACTGATGGCAAAAGGGTCTATGAGTACCGTGTAACGGACAGAAAAGTTGTTAATGAGTATCAAGTTCAATGGATTCAGGATGTACCAGGGGAAAAACTAGTAACACTGGTTACTTGTTTAACGGCTAAAACTGGAGAAAATAATCGAATTATTGTGCGAGGCAAGTTACTTAAAAATATACCTTTAAAAGAAACCAAAGTTTTTAGATGATTTTCGAACGTTTGCAAGTTTTGAGCAGTATTATTGCTTATAATATTATTCAATGTTAGCATTTTATTAGAGGTTGGAGGAGTAATACTTAATTCATGTCTCTAAGTGATTGAGGATTAACCTTCGTCCCAATTTTGAAAGGGGTTGCTGCTATGAGTCAAGAAGAAAAAATTAATAGTGCAAAAGATAAAGTTGCAGGTAAGGCAAAAGAAGTTGAAGGTAAAGCAACCGGTGATAAGGCTCGCGAGACACAAGGCAAAGCACAAGGAGTTCTTGGCAAAGCCAAAGACAAGTTAAGTGATGCTAAAGATGCAGTCAAGGACGCTGTTGACGATTTAAAAGAAAAGGTTGATAAAAAAAGCAAGGATTAAACTATTTTCGGTAGTGCGCAACAATGTGAGTCCATGAATGTCGTTGAGTTATATGTAGTTTATTTTTAGGATATATATCAATTTATAAATCGACATGGCTTTTGAAACACACTAGTTTGAAAATTGTTTAGCTGAGTAAATGTAGGGCAATACTTTTAAGAGTTTTGTCCTGTTTCCTTTGCGAAAGTACTTGGAACTATTGAGATAGGGGGAGTTTTAATGCATTGGTTATGGGTGTTGATTGTTGGTGCAATTATTGGCGCACTTGCAGGCGCGATTACCAATAAAGGTAAGTCAATGGGTTGGATCAGTAATATTATTGCTGGTTTAGTTGGATCAGTAGTTGGGGAAGCTATTTTAGGTTCTTGGGGACCACAAGTTGCAGGAATGGCTATTATTCCATCGGTGATAGGTGCGATCATTTTAGTACTAGTAGTATCATTTTTCCTATCAAGATCTTGATAGGAAATTAATCATGGTGTAGCCATGACCTACCATCATATTGTAGAAAATAAAAAACGCTAGAAACAAGATACGCTGAGGAATGTCCTCAGGTTTTGTTTCCAGCATTTTTTATTTTTGTAAAACAAATTAAAACAAATAGCAAAAGCAAGAGGTTATCAATAGTCATTAAGATTTGAGTACTAGCGACATATTGTTCTTGTTTCAGAAATAAAACTGTTTCCCCTTGTGTTAGAGAACTGCTCTGTAAACTTCATTTTTTATAGCACTTTGGTTAATCAGCGAATAACCAAGACAGAGATTGGTGAGTATTTAGCCATGTACGCTGCTTGACTTCCAAAGTGTTTTGCCAACCCTTTTTTGGACTGTGATCCGATGATGAGTAAATCAGGCTCGACATGAGGTATGACATCTTTAACGATTGTTTCACCAGCTTCACCTTCGGCAACGACAGCGCTAACTTTTTCAACGCCGGCTGCCTGTGCCTCATGCTGATATTTAAGAATATGTTTTTCTAGATCAGCACGTTCACCATGAATATAATCCTTGTCTAAGGCTTCAAATACATTCATTTCATGGCTTTCAAGGATTGAGACAATAATTAGTTCTGCATTATCATTTTTAGCTCTTCTGATAGCGTAACGGAACGCTAAAAGTGCATCGGCAGAATCATCAACACCTACTAAAATTTTTTTAAAATCTTCCATTGTTCGAATCCAACTCCATTCTTATACCCTCAAAATGTATATAGGTCTATAATTCTTCGGCTGCTTTAAGCTTATCAGCAACGCGTTTATTACCACGATACAAATCGTAAACTGTCCAAATCAATAATGCCAAAACAGCAATTATTAAAACATATGCAATCTTATCAGCGAAGGCTAATTGAGCCTTAGTAGCATTATCGCCGAAGAATGCTTCGATTTGGTCTGGCAATCCCTTCATGTTGAGGAATGTTAAGGCAAGAACGGAGAACCAACCTAAGATATTTACCCATAGTGAGTTTTTAAAACGTGCTCCCATTTCAACCCGACTATTGGTCATCATCAACAAAGGAAGCATTGAGAATGGCAAAGCGAAAGCTAAGAAAACTTGTGAATTGTTCATTAAATTATTGAGAGCGGTATGTTCAGCAATTGCGCTTTGTCCGCTCGTCATACTAACACAAATCAGCACAGGAATAACCGATATCAGACGTGTCACTAAACGACGCAACCATAAAGGCATTCTCATATGAACGAACCCTTCCATGATAACTTGACCAGTTAAAGTACCTGTGATTGTCGAGTTTTGACCGGAAGCCAAGAGGGCAACAGCAAATAATGTTGATAAAATACCGGAACGAGCAACACTTATCAAAACACCATTGCTTAGGGTTGAAGTATCAGATAAAGCTTGAAAAAGCCCGAAGAATGATGGGTCCTTTACTGCACCAGTTTTGAAGACGGCAACACCCATGATTAGCAAGAGGGAGTTAACAAAGAAAGCTGCTGTTAGCTGAATATTTGAATCCCATGCAGAGAATTTAACTGCTTGCGCAACGTCATCTTCTTTACTGTGATCAATTTTGCGTGTCTGAGAAACAGCAGAATGCAAGTATAGATTATGTGGCATAACAGTAGCACCAATGATTCCTAAGGCACCTGTCAAGGGTGTTTCGCCACCAACACTTCTTTTGCCTGAGAATGTGTCAGCAGTCGGAATCAATCCCTTGATGACGCCACCCCAGTTGGGATCAGATAAAGCTACTTGATAGACAAAAACAACTAAAATAACTAAAATCAAGCAGACAACAATTGCTTCAATCTTCCGGAATCCAATTTTGGTTAATAAGAGCAATAGTAAAACATCAAATACGGTAATAAATACAGCAATAACTAAAGGAATATGGAACAGAAGGTATAAAGCAATTGCGGCCCCAATAACTTCGGCAATATCGGTTGCCATGATAGCTAATTCAGTTAGAATCCACAATACAATCCCTAGTGATTTACTGGTTCTTGCACGAATTGCCTGCGCGAGATCCATCTGGCTCACAATACCAAGTTTAGCTGCCATGTATTGAAGGAGCATCGCAATCAAACTTGACATCAGGATAACGGACATTAATAAATATTGAAAATTTTGTCCACCAGTGATCGAGGTTGACCAATTACCTGGGTCCATATAGCCGACGGCAACAAGTGCACCAGGCCCGGAATAAGCAAATAATGTTCTCCAGAATCCTTTTCCCTTTGGAACTTCAACAGTACTGTTAATCTCTTCTAGCGAAGGACCATTAGCATACTCTATCAGCTTATGCTTCCTTGGCTTTGAATTATTTTCGCTCAAATTAAATACCACCTTTCAAATTTCCTGAGCTCAGAAACTATTGTACACCAAACTGTATATAATGAAAACATTTTTTAGGTCTGCCTCATAAAATAAAAAATACTGAAAAAGTTTTTTTGAACGAAACTGAAAAGTCAGGAAAAAGAATCATAGCTCAATGTGTGGTATCTTGAGATTGGAAGATGGAGTTATAAGTTATAAATAGTGAAATGGGGAAAAGTGATGCAGCAAAAGTATATGCTTTTTTTTAATCCGCAAGCTGGGAATGGTGAAGCACAACAAATAGCTGATGGTATTCAAGAAAAATTACAGTTAAAAGGGCAAGAGACAGTCCAATTAACAGCAGGGAGTCGTGAAGAAGCAATAAAAGAGTTGGTAAGTAAATTACCTCAAACAAAAAAACTGATCTGTATTGGTGGAGATGGGACACTTAATGCAGCGCTAACAGCATTTATTCGTGCTGAAGAGAGTGTTCCAGTGGGGCTTATTCCTAACGGAACAGTCAATAACTTTGCTCAAAAATGGGAGATACCATTAGATGTGGATGAAGCATTTAAAATCATTATGAGAGGGAATATGCGCCCAGTTGGGATTGGAAAATGCAATGGACAGGCAATAGTAAGTTCTTTGGTTTTTGGAAGCTTGGCAAACATCTCAAATGATGTTCGTCAAAGTGAGAAGAAAAGATATGGTTTAGCGATTTATGGATGGAATGCAGTCAAAAATTTACGTCAAAATCGTTCTTACGAGACAGAATTTTATAATGATTTTTTCTCCTTATCAGCTAAAGTTTGGTTTTGCTTAATGACAACAACTAATTTTATTGGCGGACATCAGTATCTTAAAAATGAGGGTAACAGTCTGCATGTAACAATGTTAAATAATATGAAAATCAGTAAGTTATTGAACTACGGATACCTTGCTTTGACTGGCAACTTACGCAAGTCGACAACATTAACTTCATTTGATTTAAAGAAAGCAATTATAAAAACAACTGACGGCAAAGCTGCAGAAACAAGAATTGATGGTGATCCAGGCCCTAATTTGCCAGTTAAAATCGAGTGGCTGCCTAATTTTGTGTCCTTTTTTGTACAAAATTAAAGACAAAAGAATCTGTGCAACCAGTGAGCAAATATGTTCTCATGTTAACGAAGGAAGTCTTATAATGATAGTAGATTTTCCTAAAGGGGGTAGCTAATGACAGAACTGATAAAGATTGGTAAGAGCGACGTTGTAGCGTCAAAATTAGGATTAGGTACTAATAAAGTTGGTGGGCATAATCTTTTTGATGGATTAAAAGATGAGGACGGATATGCAGTTATAAAAACGGCTTTGGATAAAAAAATCTCACTTTTAGATACTGCGTATATGTATGGCTTGGGACGTTCAGAAGAAATAATTGGCGATGTTCTTCACAACTATGATCGTTCGCAAGTTGTTATTGCAACTAAAGCAGCTCAGGATAAACATAATGATTTAAAAATAAACAATACTCCAGCTTTTCTGAAAAAAGCTGTAGATGAAGCACTCGAGAGACTGAAAACAGATTATATTGATATTTTTTATATTCATTTTCCAGATGAAAAAACACCAAAAGATGAGGCAGTTGGGGCTTTGGCTGATTTAAAAAGAGAAGGAAAAATCAGAGCCATAGGTGTTTCAAATTTTTCCTTGGAACAAATAAAGGAAGCAAATAAGAACGGTGAAGTTGATATTGTGGAAGATAATTTCAGTTTAGTTCATCGAAAAGCGGAGAAAGATCTTTTTCCATATCTGAAAGAGAATCATATTGACTTTGTCCCTTATTTTCCACTAGCCGCCGGCTTGTTGACGGGGAAATATTCTTTGAATGATCAAAAGAAATTTAAGAATTTTTCAGAAGCACAATATAAAAAAATTATTGATAATTTAGAAAAGGTACGAACAATAGCTGCTAAATACAATGCAACAGTTGCTCAAATTATTTTGGCATGGTATATCGCTGCGCCAAGCATAGGCATTGTTATTCCAGGTGCACGCAAGAAAGAACAAGTTTTAAGCAACATCAAAGCTGCAGATATTAGTTTAAAACAAGAGGATTTTGTAGAAATCGATCAAATGTTTTTAGGATTTTAGATTGAATTTTTGCAAAAATGAGGTATTGAGAATAAACAATAAAGTTGGAATACACTAAAGGCTTCTAGGAGATCTCCTAGAAGCCTTTAGTGTATTTTAATTATTGAGATTCATATTGAAGTAATTTACTTTTTTAATATTAAACGTTGGAAAAGTTTAACAATTTCAACTATAACTAACATCATTAACCCGCCAATCAGAACAACTAACCATTGCTGAGGGGCAAGTGGGGTAACTTTGAAAGTATCATTGAAAGCTGGGACGAAAATTGTTGCAAACAATAAGATCCCAGAAATCAGGATGGACCAGTTGAACATTCGATTGTTAAAGAGATCCTTTCTGAAAATTGAACCGTGAATCGATTTTGAGTTGAATGCGTGAAACAGTTGAATCAAACCAAGTGTTGCAAAAGCCATCGTTAGAGCATCAGCGTGAATTAATTCATAAGAGTTATGGAATGGGAATGTTAGTGCTAATTGATAAACACCGAGAGTTAATCCTCCTTCAAGCAGTCCTTGATAAAAGATACTTGACATCACTCCATCACCAAAGAAACTAGATTTGTTTCCACGCGGTTTATTCTCCATCATGTTGGCTTCGGCTTTCTCAACTCCGAGTGCAATGGCTGGGAAGGTGTCCGTCACAAGATTTATCCAGAGAATTTGAGCGGGTGCAAAAATATCCCAACCAAGCATTGTCATAAAGAAGAGAGTGAGGACTTCACCGAGATTGGCTGATAAGAGGTATTGTATTGCCTTTTGAATGTTAGCGAAAACCTTCCGACCTTCTTTTACAGCAACGATAATTGTAGCGAAGTTATCATCGGCAAGAACGATATCACTAGCATTTTTTGAAACCTCAGTACCTGTAATCCCCATACCAACACCAATATCAGCAGTTTTCAATGCAGGAGCATCATTGACACCGTCACCGGTCATTGCAACAATTTTTCCTTTTTTCTGCCATGCCTTAACAATGCGAACCTTATGTTCCGGAGCGACACGTGCGTACACAGAATACTGTTCGACGGTAGCATCTAACTGTTCTGTAGAGAGTTGGTCAAGTTCATTTCCAGTAATAACACGGCTATCTTTTCCATCGATAATCTGCAAGCGTTTGGCAATTGCAGTTGCGGTGTCCTTATGGTCGCCGGTTATCATGATCGGACGTATTCCAGCTTTTTTGGCTTCAGCAACTGCATCTTTTGCTTCAGGTCTCTCTGGATCGATCATGCCAATCATACCGACAAAGATCAAGTCATTTTCGATTTCAGAAGATTCATAACTGGAAGTAGAATCGATACCCTGCACAGGTGTATAAGCGAATGCCAAGACCCGCAAAGCCTGTTGTGCAAGAGCATGGTTAGTGTTTAAGATCTGTTCATTGTCCTTTTCTGTCAGTTCCCGTACCTTACCATCTTCTTCAATTTTGGTCGTACGTTTCAATAATTCATCTACAGCACCTTTTGTCATAATCAGCTGCTGTTCATTGTTGGAAACAACAACAGACATCAACTTTCGATTTGAGTCGAACGGAAGAGAAGTAACGCGTGGAAATTCGCGTGCAACATCATCCACAGGCAGTTTTTTATCCAAATAGTATTGAATAAGGGCTGTTTCTGTAGGGTCTCCCACAAGGCCTTGGTCTGATTTCTGACTATCATTAGCAAGGATCATTATTTGAGCCAAACGATTTTTTAGATTGAGATCGACTTTATGAGCATCTTGCAATCGTGTGTTCTGATAAATTTTTTCAACTGTCATTTTATTCTGAGTAAGTGTACCAGTTTTGTCAGAAGCAATGATTTCAGTAGTACCTAAGGTTTCTACGGCAGGCAGTTTTCGAATCAATGCATTCCTTTTAGCCATTGCCTGAGTTCCCAATGCCAAGGTAATAGTGACAATTGCGGGCAAACCTTCTGGAATGGCAGCAACAGCTAACGAAATAGAAGTCAAAAGCATTTCAAGGATAGAAGCACGATCAGCCACGATACCGATGACAAAAACAAGGGCTGCGATGACTAAAACAAGAACACTTAAAATTTTGCTTAAATGGATAATACTTTTTTGCAAAGGTGTAATGGACTTGTCAACGCTGTTCAGCATGTTAGCAATATGACCAACTTCTGTTTGCATTCCTGTTGCGGTGACTACACCCTCACCGGTTCCATAGGTAACGTTTGTATTCATGTAGCCTAAATTATGTCTATCACCTATGGGAAGTTTCTCTGTTTCTATGGAAAGATCATTTTTATCGACTGGAACAGATTCACCGGTCAAGGCAGCTTCTTCAATTTTCAACGAATTAGCTTTAATGAAACGTAAGTCGGCAGGAATGATATCGCCTGCTTCAAGCAAAACGATATCGCCAGGAACGAGCTCCGAACTTTTAATGATTTGGATACTGTCATCACGACGGACCCGTGAAGACGGAGTGGTCATTTCTTTTAAGGCATTGATAGCATTTTCGGCCTTAGCTTCCTGAAAGACTCCAAAAGCAGCATTTAAAACAACAACTAAGAAAATGATCACAGCATCAGATGCATCACCGGCAAAAAAGGCTATTACGGCCGCAATCATTAAAATAATAATCATTAAATCCTTAAACTGGCTGATGAACTTTTGCAAGAGAGTAGTGCTTTTTTGTTCAGTCAAAACATTGTGACCGAATTTTGCCAACCGAGCTTTAACTTCTTCATTGTTGAGACCTAGATCGGTCGTTTGTAGTTCGCTTAAGACCTTGTCCGAGGAGAGCTGATGATAATTTCGTGTCATGTTGGATAATCCTTCCTTTTCTTTTCTTAAATGTAGCATAGTACATGTGAGTTAGGAAAGTTTTATACTCGCCTTCTTGTATTCATAAGCTAAGTCAGATATAGCTTAAATAATTGAAAAAGTTGAAAAAATTGATAGTTGTTGTTAAATTAGGGTAAAATGAGAGCTATAAGGGGGAATTTTTGTTGATTAGAGAATTTAAAGAATTTATTTCGCGTGGGAACGTGATTGATTTAGCTGTTGGTGTCATTATTGGTGGTGCTTTTACCTCGATTGTAAAGTCCTTGGTTGATTATCTTATTAATCCGCTGATTGGTGTTTTTATTGGTGGAATCGACTTTTCAGATTGGGTTTTTAAAGTTGGGGATGCGACATTTAGGTTTGGCAGTTTTATCAATGCGGTTATTAATTTCTTGATTGTTGCATTTATTGTTTTCTTACTGGTAAAGGGAGTTAACAAATTTTTGATTCGTAAGAAAGAAGAAGCAACAACAGTCGCTGCACCAGAGGTCCAGTTACTAGAAGAAATTCGTGATCTGCTTGAAAAACAAGCAAAATAATATTTGAAAGCATAGAAGAAATTATTTTTGGTTGGCTAATTCAATTATTTGACAGGAATTGCAGCAAAACTTTAGTCTTGCCGTAAGGCCTGTTATTTTTTCGCAAATAGTTGCTGAAATGTTTTAAAGGTATATTTTCACCTAAGTGTGTTTCATTTGTGACCCCTTTTTATTTGTTTATATTCTGTTTGATTAAATATATAAAAAACATTCAAAAAAAGGGCGACTTTGGGCGTACTTTTTTTGTATAGTAAATAATAATGAAATAATTTATTTTGTTAAGGATAAAAATGCAAGAAGCAGTAATTTACTGCATGAATATATGGTAAAATCGTTCTTACAGTATTTTCAACTGACAAATAAAATTTATGCGATTTTTTATGTATTTGGGAAGGGTCAGGCTATGATCAAAATAAGTATTGTTGGTTATAATATTTTTTCACCAGGCGGAACAACGCGCAGTAATTTGAATTTAATCGCAGAATTCAGTTCTCAAAATTATACGGTCGTTTATTATAACTATACTGATTTTGATGAACTTGATTTGCGCAGGTTACATAAGCATGAAAAAGTTACTGCTGATGTGCAAATAAAAAAAGTAGAGGAGTTATACAGTAAAACTACTGCAAAGCAAAGTACCACGAAGAATTATTTCTTTATTACGCGGGAGGATCTTTTCCCATTGGCCGCGGTAATACGGAAATATAATTTGAAAGCGCTAATTATTGGTGAAGTGCATACACCTTTATCACTTTTGAATAAGGATTTCGCTAGTGTTGATCTGAGTCCATTTACTTGTCTGCGTGTAGCGACACCAGCTATAAAAAAAAGATTTGCTCAAAAGTATCATTTTGAGCGTATTTATGTACAGATGGTGAGCTTAGATCATCTGCAACTATGCGATCCTGCCAAAGTTCAACGAAGCAAAACCAGCAACTTTTTAGTTTATGCACGCTTTGATGAGGATGCTAAGGACATTAGCTATGCAATCAAACTAGCAGCTCATATGATTAATGAGCTAAAAGGGAATAATATTAGGTTATATATAAATGGTTATGGTCCAGATAAACTTTGTTACGAAAAAATGATTGCACAGTATCAGCTTAAAAATGCAATATTTATAAATAAAAGAGTACCTAGTAACTATATTGCGCTTTCAACTTCCCATGTTGAGACGCTAGGATACGCAATTGCTGAATCTTTAGCACAAGGGCATCGTGTATTAGCATATGTTGGAGATGATCATGTAACATATGAAAATTTCAAAGGAGTTCCGCTTATCAGCTGGATATATAAAAAAGATATAGCTATTGATGCACAACAGGCTTTAAGGGTTACTTCTGAAAATATAAAAACTGAAGAGCTTGCTACAAGTATAAATTTATTGAAACAAATGAAGGCTGGATATGTTAAAAAAATGTTTAAAAATGTTTCATCATTCGAGGGCGAAGGAGCAATAGCTGTTGATGAGAACAAAAATATTGAAAGCGAAACGAAACGGCAGATCGAAAGTGTGTTAGGAGCAGCGTATGCACCATGGTATCTTAAAATTTATCGTCATTTAAGGCAAGTTCCCGGATTAAGAAAACTGTTACAGCAATCTAAATTGAGTGAATGGCTGAAGTTGTTAAGAAAAAAACAATAAAAAAGGTAAAGAAAATTTTTGAAAGATCGTTCTATTTTTATACTAATGTGATTCGCTGTTTAAATTACCACAAAAAAATCCGATAGTAGTAACTATGCGGTTTTATAATCGGTTGACGCCGGTTGAATGGTTATTTTTATGAAGATAATCTGCTATGATTGAGTAAAAAAAAATGGTACTATTTAGTTTAAAGAGTTTCCGAATCTTAATCGATTTGCTAAAATGAAAACAACCATAGATAAAATATTTTCCGTGCATTAAATTAACTTTTTCCTTTATGATTTGCTGAAATATAGGCTTTTAGCAGAAGCAAAGCGAATTGAATGGTGTAAAAAGACTAAATCTAAAGGAAGTTGACACAGCATTATTATTGTTTTTTATATACTGCCATTTATTGAACATGTGTCTAATTAATAAAAAAGGAGTTTATGGGATGAAAACTGGGGAATTGATAAAAAATATCCGAATAGCTAAGGGGATAAAGGCAAAGACTGTTTATGATAACTTGTTGTCACGATCAATGTACTATAAGTACGAAAGCGGTCTCGTTGAAACTACTGCTGATACTTTTTTACATATACTTGACAGATTGAATGTCGAATCTGATGAATTTGTTGTCCTATTTAAGAAAATTATGCAACGCCAAGTACATTATCATTACGATGAATACCGCGAAGATTTACTGAGGTCATTTTGTGATGGAAACTTTACTGAAATAAGAGCTTTGGAAAAAAAGCTTGAACGCGGGTATGAAGAAACACATTTGCTGCGTTTCCATAATCTTCAGCTGATTGCTAAGGCAATGAAGAAAAAATTAGGCAGGGTAAATGAAAGTACGTTAACTGAGCGAAAAGAAATTACACATTATCTTTTAAGAAGCAAGCATTGGGGACACTATGAATATAAACTTTTATCTGATGCGATGTTTATGTTCGATAGTTCTTCCGCCGAAAAGCTACTGCAAAATCATGAATGGTTGGAACAGGACGACGAGCAAGATTTACGTTTAGAAAACTTGAAAATCAAAACGTTATGTGGAACGATCTTATTATTCATGAAGTCTGATAAAAAAGAACATACAGCGTACTATTATAGTTTATTAGCTAAGATAAATGTAGATTCTAACAATATTTATGCCCAAAGTAATAAACGATTTTTTAATGGCCTTAAAACAATATATGATGGAGATTATGAGCAAGGAATTAAGCTTATTTCTGAAATTTTTTCGTTATATCAAAAAATCGGTTTGGATGATTTATACCACGAACATGTTGCAATTTTACAAGACTTGTTAAGCACACAATTACAAAAAAAGGGGACACGTCGTCGACGGAAAGCATAATCAGACGATTATTCTACTCTATAAAGCTTGAAAAAATTACAGTTACAGTATAGAATAAAAAGATATGTGGATGACGAAAGGAGGAGCAGTGATGTCACAAAATACTCATGTTGGGGTTGCCAATGATCGTCGCCCTGTAAATCAAAAAAATATTAAGAAACGTCGTGCTCAACATCAAGCTGTTTTAGCTTTCTTGAAGAGCCGCGAAGAATTAGAAAAAACAGCTAAATAAATTGGTGCAGCCTTTTTTGGTGCATTGACCGGCATGAAACGTCCCCAGCGTTTTGTGGTGGTCTTTTTTAATGGAATATATGTTTATAAAAATCTAGGAAACGTTTATAAAAATTTTTTCAGGCGGGATATGATATAATCAATCAATAAGAGGATGGGGAAAAAATGAGCATTTTAGAAGTTGAAGGCATTTCACATACATTTGCAGACAAACAATTGTATCAAGATGCTAGTTTTAGATTAAATAAAGAAGATCATATGGGTATTATTGGGCAAAATGGTGCCGGTAAAAGTACTCTTATTAAGATCATTACCGGGCAACAATTGCCAGATGAAGGCAAAATCAAGTGGCAGAACGGATGCAAGATCGGTTACTTAGACCAATATGCGCAGGGTGCACATGACTTAACGGTTTTTGAATTTTTAAAAACAGCGTTTGCGGATTTGTATCGAATCAGCGAAGAACAAACAAAATGTTATGAACGATATGCAGAAACCATGGATGAAAAATTGATGGAGAAAGCTGGCCGTTATCAAGAGCAACTGGAAGCTAAAGATTTTTATGAAATTCAAACACATATTGAACAGGTTATGGCAGGATTGGGCATAGATGCAATTGGTAAAGATCATAAGGTCAGCCAATGCAGCGGAGGCCAGCGATCGAAAATCATTTTGGCAAAACTTCTTCTGGAAAAGCCGGATGTGCTGCTTCTTGATGAACCAACAAATTATCTAGATACTGAACATATTGAATGGCTAATTAATTATTTAAACAGTTTTACCGGATGCTTTATGGTAGTATCACATGATTTCGACTTTTTGGAGAGAGTAACGAATACGATAATTGACATTGCTTTCGGCAAAATTACCAAGTATACAGGTAGTTTTAAATCTGCGATCAAGCAAAAGGAAGTCAAAAAAGAAGTCCAGCTGAAGGCATATGAGAAACAACGGCAGCAAATTGAAAAAGATGAGGCATATATTCGGAAAAACAAGGCTGGAACACGTTCAACGATGGCAAAGTCAAGACAGAAAAGATTGGATAAGATGGAACGAATCGATCCGCCTAGTGATGCGCTCCAGGCTCACTTTAATTTTCCTTATGAAGAATTATTGTCGGCGGCTACGCTAACTGTTGATAATCTTTCTGTCGGTTATGAGTCGCCCTTACTGGAGCCAGTAACGTTTTCTTTGAGCCATGGTGAAAAAGTTGTTTTAAAGGGATTCAATGGTGTCGGAAAATCAACATTAATCAAATCAATCCTAGGCTTGATTCCAACTTTTGGCGGGACAGCAAAGTTTGTCGATGCAGTGCAGGTCAATTATTTCACGCAAGATCTAGACTGGGATGGCAACATGAGGACGCCACTGCAGATTGTACAGGATATTTATCCTAAGCTTGAACCCAAAACAATTCGCCAGCGTTTAGCGCGTGCGGGCCTAAACGCTGCTAACGCCATGAAGCCGATTAAGTTATTGAGCGGGGGAGAACAAACCAAGGTTAAAATATGTATTCTAGAACTTAAACCTAGTAATTTTCTGATCATGGATGAACCTACTAATCATTTGGATGATGAAACAAAAGAGGCTTTGAAGGAAGCGTTGATTGCTTTCCCTGGAAATGTGTTGTTAGTTACGCATGAGGCATCTTTTTATGATGGTTGGATCGATAAAGTCTTCGATGTTGAGAGTGTTAGATTAAGTAAGGATTAGAGAGGTATACGTATGAGTAAGAAGAAAGTTTTAGCTTGGCTGATTGCAATTATGCTTGTTTGTTTTGCTGGCTGGAGCGTTGTCCATGTTAAACAAGCCGAAAAAAAGAATAGCATTAAATTGGAAAAAGCTGCTAAGAAAAAGGCAGAACTGAAGAAAAAGGGAATCAAAAATTTAGATATGCGCAGGCCTATTAGCTGGCGTAAATCATCTGAAAAAATTGACTACCCAAACATAGATTTAGTGGAACATTTTTGGATCGAAGTCTCGACTAAGAAACAGAGGGTGTATCTAAAATCTGGTCAAAAGACGATCTATACAATGTATGCATCAATAAGTTCACCGCAGAAAAGGTCTAAAGATGTTAAAGCTTTGCCTAAAGGAACTTTTTACATTCAAGATCAACGCGGAAAGTTTTTCTACAATCCGGTGAGTGGTGAAGGTGCGAAGTATTGGGTCTCCTGGAAGGGAAAGGGAGTCCATATGTTTCATTCGGTTCCAACAGATGAAAATAAAAACTATCGACGTGATGAAGCAGGAAAGCTAGGTAAAAAAGGACAAAACGTCAATACCCATGGCAATATTCGTTTATCAATAGCAGATGCAAAATGGATGTCGGGGCAGGTTCCTAAGGGAACGAAAGTAGTTATTCATTAAACAAGAGACTGGTTGACTCGGATGGGCACAACGAGTAATAAAGAGTAATTAACGCAAATCGTTTATATGGCAGTCTGTGACTATTGGGTATGAGAGTAATAGCCGCAGATGCTAATAGGCGAATTGCGTTTTTTATTTGAAGCAAGATCAACCGCAGATGCGAAGCCAGCTGCTGTTAAATTGAAAAATTGCTTTTTAAGATACACCAATACAAATTTTATAGTCAAATACTTTCAGAACAGGCAGTTCAAAAATTAAATTTTGATTTAGTTCTCTTATTATTCTTTTATAGACGTGTTCTATAAGCCGGGATCCGTTGTCTAACGCTGAATTACTTAGAGCAAAGAAAAATTTCATGTCTGTAATTTTGCATTAGCACCCAAATTTTGCTGACTTATGTCAAGTGTTCATGAATAATTTTTTGAGCAAATGATTATCGTGCACAATCCTTTTTGCGCTATCCTTAAGTTAGAGGCTCCTTTCTTAAGAAGCTATTTTCTAGAGGAAGTGTTTTAGATGGGAAAAATCAAAGGTTCGGATTTGTTGGTTGATGTGTTAGTTGATTGGGGAGTTAAAAATGTTTACGGACTGCCTGGTGATTCAATTGATACGACAGTTGATGCTTTGAGAAGACAGAAAGACAAGGTCAAGTTCATTCAAGTTAGGCATGAAGAAGTTGCGGCACTGTCAGCTGCTGCAGAGGCAAAATATACCGATAAGATAGGTGTATGTTTGTCGATTGGCGGTCCGGGAGCAATTCATCTGCTTAATGGTTTGTATGATGCTAAAATGGACCATGTGCCCGTCTTAGCCTTACTGGGACAAGTAACTTCAAAATCGTTGAATGAAGGATACTTTCAAGAGGTAAACACTGCCAAATTGTTTGATGATGTTGCTGTGTTTAACAGAGTTGTATCGTCTGTTGACAATCTGCCGGATATTGTTGATCAAGCGATTAGAAGTGCTTACGAAAATAAGGGCGTTGCCGTTTTGACTATTCCAGATGATATTCCAGAACAGCAACTGAAAGAAACATATAAATCATCAGCGCGTGCGTTTGCCCTGAATACACCCGAAATTGATAAAATGCAGGTTAAGGCTGCGGTCAAACTTATTCGTGAAGCCAAAAAACCAGTTGTTCTGCTTGGTATGGGTGCGAAGAAGGCTGGGGCTGATATCAAGCAATTTGTCGAAGAAAATCAAATTCCTTTCATTGCAACCTTACCGGCCAAGGGAATTATAAATGATGCCCACCCAAATTCGTTGGGAAATGTTGGCAAATTAGGAACCAAACCGGCTTATGAAGCAATGCGTAACGCTGATTTGCTGCTCATGCTGGGAACAAACTACCCTTATCGTCCTTATTTACCTAAGAAAGGACAAGCTAAATGTATTCAGGTCGATTTAAAAGCTGAAAATCTTGGGAAAAGGTACGGAGTTGATGTTGCTATTCAAGGTGATACAGCTAAAATTGTGAAAGAATTTAATAGACAAGGCAGGATTCGGCAAAATACAGACTTTTTAAATGCTTGTCAAAAAAATATGCAAAATTGGAACAATTGGATGCAGTCTAAACGCCAATTGGACACTGAACCGCTGGCGCCAGAAGCAATGGCAGCTTATATTGACGAAACCGCGCCGAGCGATTTAATTTATTCAATTGACGTCGGAACCTCGACTTCCTGGGCTGCACGTTTTCTCCATGTCAGGGAATCACAAAAATTTGCTATCTCTGCATGGCTTGGAACTATGGGATGTGGATTGCCAGGGGCGATCGCAGCTCAAGTTGCATATCCTAAACGCAGAGCGCTAACAATAAATGGTGATGGTGCTTTTTCAATGGTCATGCAGGATTTTGTAACAGCTGTGAAATACAAATTACCGCTTATCTGTATTGTAATTAATAATCAGAAACTTGCATTTATTCAGTATGAACAACAATCAGCAGGACAGCTTAATTATCAGATTGATCTTGCTGATATGGATTTTGCAAAATTTGCTGATGCATGCGGAGGAATTGGAATTACCGCTAAGAGTAATGCAGAGTTTAAAAAAGCTCTGGACCGTGCATACAAGATTAAAGATAGACCAACTTTAATTAATGCGTACGTTGCCGATAATGCACCGCTACCTGGAAAAATTGTGATGGACGAGGCAAAAGGCTATCTGAAATTCGGTCAAGAATATTTGGAGAACTATTGGAAGATTCCTGAATTACCACCCTTGAAAGATATCATGCGCCAATTTTTTTAGATGAGTTATCGAATTTATTAGATCAAAGGTACAAAAAAAGTGGGCTGAGATGCCTCCTTTTTTGTGTGATTTAAAAGGTATGAAAAAAGTTTGCACAGAAATACGATTAAAAATGGAGGTGTATAACTTGAAAGTTTTGGTCATAGGAGGATCGGGTTTTGTCGGAAAAGGCGTTTTGCAGTACTTGTCAGCTGATCCAAATTTTAATTTAGCGAGTATTTCACGTTCAGGTCGACCACATGAAACACAGAGCTGGATAAATAAGGTCGAGTGGATCCAATCGGATGTGAATAAGGATGAAAATTGGGGAAAAGCAGTTGAAAATGCTGATTGGGTAATCGATCTGATTGGTGTTTTATTTGAAAAAAATTATCAGGAGTATTATGAAAAAAGTGTTAGGCCTGCTAAAAGATTAATCAAGCATCTGCAAGATAGAACAGAAAAAGCCAAATTTCTGTTTGTTTCGGCCAAACATGCTCCTTTTTTTCTCAAAAACTATATACGAGCAAAAAAAGAAGTTGAAAATGAAATAATGGAGAAAATACCTGACAGAGGGTATATAGTATATCCAGGGATGATTTATGCGAAGGAACGCAAAATGGTGTTTTTGATGGCCGTTTTGCTTAACTTTGCATTGAAAATACCTGTTTTAAAAAGAATTCTAACTGCATATGAACCAATTAAGCGAGCCGATTTCAGTTATGAAATCAGTCAAATTCTACTTGGAAATGCTAGTTCTCTTTTCTAAGCAATAATTGAGGAATGTGCAACGATGAAAAGTTTATTATTTATTCGAGGTGGAGGAAAGAAAATGGAAAAAGCATGTACAACAATTCTGGTCGGAAAAAAGGCAAGTATCGATGGTTCAACGATGATCGCAAGGAATGACGATACTTTTTTGCCGCTTACACCTCAGCGATTTGTTATGCGACCAGCTAGTAAAAAAAGTGCAGGAAAATTAGTTTCTAATCAAAACGGATTTACTGCAGAATTACCGGCAAAAAATTTCCGTTATACAGCAACGCCAAATGCAGATGTTGAACATGAGGGCATTTTTGAGGAGAGTTCTATCAATGAAAAAAATGTTGCAATGTCAGCAACAGAGAGTGTTTATGGAAATGAAAGAGCATTAGCCTATGACCCATGGGTTCCTAACGGCCTAGCGGAAGATTCCCTTCAAACGATGGTTGCCCCTTATATTGAATCTGCACGCGGTGGTGTGCAATATTTAGGGAAATTAATTGCAGAGTATGGATCACCCGAAGGAAATGGCGTTCTTTTTTCTGATAAAAATGAAGTCTGGTATATGGAAATTGTTACGGGGCACCATTGGGCAGCAACACGTATTCCAGATGACGCATATGCTGTTGCAGCTAACCAAGTTGCACAACAACAGATAAATTTTAATGATGGGGATAACTATTTGTGGTCAGAGGGAATCCAAGATTTTGTAAGCCAACATCATCTCAATCCTGACAAGGAAGGATGGAACTTTAGACATATTTTTGGAACTGATACGAAGAAAGATCGTCATTATAATACACCACGAGTCTGGTTCGGACAACATTATTTGAGTCCAAGTATCGAACAGAATCCGATGTCTAGTGAGCTACCCTTTGTTTGTCATGCAGAGCAGCTAATTGGGGTCAAGGATTTGGAATATGTTTTAAGCTCACACTACAATGAAACGAAGTATGATCCGTTAGGTAACGGCTGTGAGGCGGATAGATTAAAATTCAGACCGATTTCACTCAATCGAACTCAAAATTCACATATTTTGCAAATTAGAAATAATGTTTCTTCAGAATATGCGGCGTTGATGTGGATCTGTTTTGGCGTTCCATCGTTTGCACCGTATGTCCCTTTCTATACGAATGCTAATGATACTGATTCTAGCTGGAGTGAGACACCGTTAGAGTATGATGTTCAGAGCGCATACTGGATGTATCGAACATTGTCAATGCTGGTGGAATCACATCATGCAGAGTTTATTCAAGATGATTTGGACTATTTGAAAGATTGCCGAGAAGCACAATTGCGATTGCTTGATAAAATAGATGATACTGCTTCAAATAAAAAAGGTGAGGCATTAACAGCATTTTTAACTCAGCAGAACTATCAAATTGCTGCAGCAATGCGCACAAAAGCAATGAAGATGATAGGCCACTTTGTTACAAAAGGTTTGACATTATCTAAACTAACTTTTAATATGGACAAGAATCTTTGATATGTTGAAAACAATTTATTTTTGGAGTGGGTGTGATGAAGGTTAAGGTTGAAACTTTTGTAAATGAAATTGAGAATAATGCTTTTCAATCAGCTGTTTTGGAAATTCTATCAGTTAAAAAGAATGTTGATAGAGAAGAGTGCAATCGTCTTTTCGAACAGTTTCGCAGCTTTTTAAAACAGGATAAACTAACGCGGGTCAGTCAGCCGCTGCATTTTGAGGATGAAACAGTCACTATTTCATTAGAGAGTGGAATTATTAACCTTCCATTTGCAAATAGTAACAGAGTTGATAATTTCTTTGAGAAGAATGAAGAAACCGATGTTATCATCAATTTGATAGTGGAGGCTGCAGATGTTAATGCTTCGGGCTTGAGGATTGATTCTTTTGGAACTGTGAAGGATTATCTTGCCGATTATGAGAACGTTAATCAAGCGCTGATTACGGGTATCAATGAACAATTGGAGTTGTTGGCAGAAAATAAAAATGCTAAGAGTGAAAAAAAAGATTGAAATTAGGTTAAATTAAATGTCTCAGTCAATTGCTAATAAATTTTACTTGGGGCAACCAGCAATTTTATATGTCGAATTCTGAATAAGTTGAGAGGAAGTTTGTTTTCTTTAGCAAGTGAATAGGTAGATTTGGTTAATATAACAAAGGTAATTTGTTGACAATTAATGGAAATAAAATTAAAATTAATGGGAACTTAATAGTTAAAGAATAATTTAATGAACGTTGAAGAGAAGAGTAGTTTTTCTAAGTATATTTAAGAGACCCTTGATCGGTGAGAAAAGGGATACGGAAGAAAAATGAAGATGAACTTGGAGTTCGATTGGTGGTCGCAAGGCTAGCAATCCGTTGGCTACGGTACAACCACAGGCTTCTGAAGTAGCTGTTGAGATTATCAGTGTGAACTGATGATGAAACAAGGTGGTACCGCGAGACTCTCGTCCTTAATTAGTGGACGAGAGTCTTTTTATATTCAAACAAGGTGGGGATCATGTGATCGAATTTAAAAATGTTTCAAAGATATATCGGACGAAGTCGGGAACAGTCCCGGCAGTTCAGAATGTTTCTTTGAAGATCAATACAGATGAGGTTTTTGGAATCATTGGTTTTTCTGGGGCCGGAAAAAGCACATTGGTTAGAATGATGAATGGTATAGAAATACCAACTAGTGGCGAGCTCAGTATTGACGGCAAGCAAAATGCTAATTTGTCAAAGAAACAGTTGCGCGAGCAGAGACGGAAAATAGGCATGATCTTTCAGCACTTTAATTTATTATGGTCGCGCACGGTTTTGGGCAACATTATGTTTCCCCTAGAATTAACTGGGATGAACAAGAGCGAGCGTATAAAAAAGGCTAAGCATTTAGCAGAACTTGTAGGTTTGGGTGATCGTATCAATGCATATCCTTCACAGTTGTCAGGCGGTCAAAAGCAACGGGTAGGGATTGCGCGTGCTTTGGCAAATGATCCGGCAATCCTAATTTCTGATGAAGCAACAAGTGCGTTGGACCCGCAAACAACGGATGAAGTATTGGATCTGCTTGCGGAGATTAAAAGCAGGTTGCAACTAACGATTGTTATCATAACACATGAAATGCATGTTATTCGCCGCTTAGCAGATCGAGTTGCTGTAATGGAAGAAGGACGGGTAATAGAAGAAGGAACTGTTGCTAAGGTCTTTACACATCCAGAACAGGATTTAACGCGCAAGTTTGTGAATAGTGAGACTGATACAGGTCCGGACGAGGATGTTAAGCCTGTTATCAGTGAACTTCTGCAAAAATATCCAGAAGGACAGTTGCTGCAATTAAAGTTTCATGGAGATCAAGTTAAAATGCCGATTGTTTCAGAGATGCTGCACCAATTTCCTGATTTGCAGCTAAGTATTTTGCAAGGATCGGTTCGACAACTACAGGATGGTTCCGGTTCGATTGGTAGTCTCTTTGTTCAACTCGTAGGAAATGAAGAAGACATCAAGGGTGCACTTGAATTTCTTAGCACGATGAGAGTTGAAACGGAGGTGTATAAGCATGAATAATCAAGGATTGAGCACTTATTTTAAATTCAGCAATGTTAATTGGAGCAATATGTGGGGAGCAACGTGGGAGACATTATGGATGACAGTTGTTTCGGTTGCACTGGTTGCAATTTTCGGTGTTTTACTGGGACTGCTTTTGTATGAAACAACTGGAAGCAGCAATTTTATTATTCGCGGATTGAACGTACTTGTAGCATTATTTGTAAATGTTTTTCGTTCAATACCGTTTATTATTTTGATTGTGCTCTTGCTTCCAGTTACGCAAACATTGGTGGGAACACAAATCGGACCTAAAGCAGCATTACCGTCACTCATATTTTCAGCAGCACCTTTCTACGCTCGGTTAGTCGAATTGGCTTTTCATGAAGTGGATGGAGGAGTAGTTGAGGCAGCGGAATCAATGGGTGCAAATAAGTGGCAGCTTATATATAAAGTGCTAATTCCAGAAAGTATGCCGGCTTTAACTTCTGGGATCACTGTGACGGCTATTTCTTTAATTGGTTATACTGCAATGGCTGGAGCAATTGGTGCTGGGGGTCTGGGACAATTGGCTTATACTGATGGTTTCCAAGCGTACAATAATGCAATTACTTTCACTGCAACAATTATTATTGTTATTATCGTTTTTGCTTTTCAATTTTTAGGGGACTTTGCCGTTCGTCATCTGGACAAGCGCTGAGCAAATAAAGAAGCAATAAAAAATATAGGAGTGATTTTAAATGAAAAAGAAGTTAGTTGGTCTACTTGCAATAGCTGCATCGGCGTTGTTACTAGTTGGATGTGGTAAAGCATCTTCATCGGAAAAGAATACAACAATTACAGTCGGGGCTTCTTCAGTTCCACATGCTGAAATTTTGAAGCATGTTCAGCCGCAACTGAAAAAAGAGGGTATTAATCTTAAAATAAAGGTTTTCCAAGACTACATTATGCCCAATAAAGCTTTGGCAAATAAAGAATTGGATGCTAATTATTTCCAACATATTCCATTTTTAGACAATTGGAATAAGAAAAATAATGGCAGCTTGGTTTCAGCTGGGGCCGTTCATTTGGAACCAATCGGAGTTTATTCTAAGAAAGTTAAGAGCTTGAAGGACTTAAAGGATGGTGCAACAATCTTAGTTAGCAGCAATGTTGCTGATTATGGGCGTGTTTTGACGATTTTTAAAGATGCGGGACTTATTACTTTGAAAAAGGGTACTAAGATTACAACGGCAACTTTTGATGATATTAAAACCAATAAAAAACATTTGATCTTCAAGCATACTTATGAAGCTAAACTCATGACACAATTTTATAAAAATAATGAGGGTGATGCAGTTGTTATCAACGCAAATTATGCAGTTCAAGCTGGGTTAAATCCTGCTAAGGATGCAATTGAGCTTGAAAAATCTTCATCACCATATGCAAACATTGTAGCTGTTAGAAAGAATGATAAGAATAAACCTGCTATTAAAAAGTTAATGAAGGCTTTGCAATCCAAATCAACGCAAAAATGGATTAAGGATAAATATAAAGGCGGCGTTCTACCAGTTAAAAAAGTAGATTAATCTTTAGTAAAAACATTTTTTATATAAATAAAGAATTTTAGCTTGGAGTACTGATTAAATTCAGTTTTTCAAGCTATTTTTGCTTTTTTGAAAAATATTATTCGGCTCGATAGCTAACGTGAGGTAGTTTGACTCTTTTGTGTTTACCATAGCCAAAAATTTTTTTTAATCAGCGGTCAGTATTGCCCAAAAATACTTGATTTTTATTACAGATCTATCTTCTTTAATTTGTTTTTTTCAATTTTGCTTTTTTTACTGTTGCGGTGTTCTTTTCTACCATTTTTAGAAAGCAGAGATTGTTTATTACTAGGATCATGACATTATTTATACTATTAATCAGATGGTTGAAATTTCTTATCTTTGCCGATAACACAATGAAAATAATAAAAAATCTTTGCTAATATCGATTAACATTTATAAAGAAAAAAATGATATGATGTACTCATAGAGTAGACGATAGAGAAATGGGGAATGGTTTTTGACAAATGATCAGTTAGTAATCAATTTGGTCATAATGTTAATTGTTTTTTATTGTGCGGCTTTTTTTGTAGCTGCAGAATTTGCATTGGTTCAGACGCGTAAAAGTGCCTTGGAAAGTGCACTTGAATCTGAACAAGGCAATAAACGCAAATTACGAACCGCTCTTAAAATGGTTCAAGAACTGAATGAATACTTATCAACTACACAAGTTGGGGTGACTCTTTCTGGTATTATTTTGGGTTGGATTGGAGAAGGAACGATTGAACTGCTGATTGTCGATGTCTTGAAGGTGACACCAATCAGTACTAGTGCGCTTCACGCAGTTGGAGCGGTTTTAGGGGTTCTTTTGCTGACATATCTAGAAGTTGTCTTGACTGAGATTGTTCCTAAAAACCTGAGTATTGATATGCCGATGAAAATGTTAATGTTAGTGGTCACTCCGCTGCATTATTGCCATATTATTTTCTATCCTTTTGTGAGATTACTGAATGTTTCAGCTATGGGAATTATTAAACTTTTCGGGCTGCCACCCGCTGATGAGAGCAATGATATTTTAACACAGGCTGAAATTTTACGATTGTCTAGAAATGCAGTTACAGGCGGCAATTTGGACAAAAATGATCTGCTTTATATGCAGCGAGCATTTGATTTTAATGATAAAGTTGCAAAAGATATTATGGTCGATCGAACTAGTCTGGAAGTTGTTGACATAACAGACTCAGTGAAGACAGTTATTAATTATTACCTTAGAGAAGGCTATAGTCGCTTCCCAGTAGTGGCTAATAACGATAAGGATAAGATTTTAGGATATGTCTATATTTATGATTTGATTCGCCAAGCACGGGTGGATGATTCTGTGTTGGTTAGTAAATTATTGAGGACCATCATCACGGCACCAGAGGTGACTCCAATTCAAGGACTTCTTCAGCAAATGATTAAGAAACAGACTCCAATAGTCGTCATTTTAGATGAATATGGTGGAACAAGCGGAATCGTTACTGATAAAGATATTTATGAAGAACTATTTGGAGTTGTTAAAGATGAGATCGATGATGTTTCCAGTGAGTATATTGTCAAAACGGGAACTAATGTATATCGGGTTTCAGGTAAAACAACATTGTATGATTTTGAACGCTTTTTTAGAGTTAAGAAGCGCAGTTTTGATGAATCAGAAAGTGTAACAATAGCTGGGTACTTATTGGAAAACTACAAAGTTAAAAGCGGAGACGTCATTACTATCGGTCAGTTTGATTTAAAAGTTGCAGAATTCAACCGCAATTATATTGAATGGCTTGAAGTAACACGTCATAATGAAGAAAATGAAGACATAGAGAGAGAAGAACAAAGTAAGGACCAAGAGGCAAAAGAGCGATAAAATACTTTAAAGTATACAGGCTGCATAATGTACTGTATGCTGGATAGCACTAATGAAGAATATAAAATTATCTATAATAATGGAGGAAGCTAAGAATGGTTGAAAAACGACACCTCAGATCAGAGAGGCTCGTTGTCAAAGTTGGGACAAGTACGCTCACACATCCAAATGGCAAATTGAATTTACAGGCGATAGATCAATTATGCTACACTCTAAGCGGTTTGGTTAATGAAGGAAAACAAGTTGTCCTTGTATCTTCAGGTGCAATTGGAGTGGGGCTTGGGTTGATGGGGATAGATGAAAGACCAAGTTCAATTCCTCAGCAGCAGGCAATTGCAGCTGTAGGGCAAACCCAGCTGATGACAGTATATCAGCAGCGGTTTGCAATTTATGGTCAAAAAATCGGTCAGATTCTGTTGACGCATGATGTAGTTGATTATCCGATAAGTCATCAAAATGTTTTGAATACTTTTGAAAATTTGCTACAGCTTAATGTGATACCTATCGTGAATGAAAATGATACTGTTGCAGTTGATGAGTTGGACCATCATACAAAATTTGGTGATAATGATCAGTTGTCTGCTATTGTAGCAACTACAATTGATGCAGATTTGTTAATTATGTTATCCGATATTGATGGTTTCTTTGACAAAAATCCGCGTAAATTTGCTGATGCAGTCTTGAAATCAAAAATCAATCATATTGATGAACAGACTTTTGAAGGTGCCGGCGGGCAAGGAACTAAATTAGGGACCGGTGGAATGACTACCAAATTAAAAGCTGCGCAAAAAATGTTGAATGCGGGCAAATCAATGATTTTGGCGAACGGAGAAAATCCTTCAATCATTTTTAAATTACTCCAAGGAGATCCGTTAGGCACTTTATTTCAAACACAAAAATAATTTCTCAAAGGGGTGTAAACCATGGCATCTGATATAGTTGAATTAGGCAAACGGGCTCAGCAGGCAGCCTATCAGATAGGACAATTGGGAACAGAACAAAAAAACAGTATATTGAAACTAATGGCGGAAGCGCTTATTGAGAATACTTCTGAAGTTTTGGAGGCTAACCAGAAAGATCTGGAAAGTGCTGCAAAATTACCGAGCAACTTCGTTGACAGGTTGACTTTGACAGAAGAACGGATTGAAGGAATCGCTGAAGGATTAAAACAGGTAGCACAGTTGCAGGACCCAATAGGAAATGTTGATAAGGCCTGGATCAATAAGGCAGGTCTAAGCATAGCCAAGCGTCGTGTACCTCTGGGTGTCATTGGAATCATCTATGAAGCACGCCCAAACGTGACTGTTGATGCGGCTGCGCTGTGTTTCAAGTCAGGGAATGCTGTTATTTTACGTGGTGGTAAAGAAGCATTGCATTCTAATTTGAAGTTAGCAGAAATTTTACGTGCAGTTTTGAATGACAACGATGTTGATATAAATGCAATTCAAATTATTGAGGATACATCACATGAAACTGCAGGACGTTTCATGGAACTGACTGATTATTTGGACGTTTTGATTCCAAGAGGAAGTGCACGTCTTATCAAAGCTGTTGTAGATAATGCAAAAGTTCCTGTAATAGAGACAGGTGCCGGAAATTGTCATGTCTATGTTGATGATGACAGTGATAAGAAAATGTCTGCGGATATCATTGTTAATGCAAAGTGTCAGCGTCCAGCGGTCTGCAATTCAATGGAGAAGCTGCTGATTCATAAAAACGTGGCTGTCGAATATTTGCCGTATATTGCTGAAAAACTTAGACCATATCATGTTGAGCTAAGAGGAGACAAGGAGACTCAGCAGATATTGGGTTCTGGGGTAAAACCGGTGACTGAGGAAGATTGGTATACTGAATATAATGATTATATTCTTGCAATTAGGGTTGTTGATTCAATCGATGAGGCAATAGCACATATCAATAAATATAATACAAAGCATTCTGAAACAATCATAACAAATAACTATCAAAGAAGTCAGCAGTTCTTAGATCAGATTGATGCAGCTGCTGTTTATGTCAATGCATCAACACGTTTCACCGATGGCTTTGAGTATGGATTTGGAGCTGAAATCGGTATTTCGACACAAAAGCTACATGCACGTGGACCAATGGGACTTGAAGAACTGACCACTACAAAGTATGTTGTTCGTGGGCAGGGACAAACTAGAAATTAATGTTTTTAGCGCAGTTAATTTAGAAGAACGGAATATTTTTTGAAAAATTATAAGAAACACAAAGATAATGAATAAAGTAATAGTATTCCGGAAAAGAGTTTATTATAATGGTTAGGAAGACATTCTAAATTGGAGGCAGTTATGAGCGAAAAACAAGCAGAAGAATCTTTGAAATTGTTTGCCTTGAATTCTAATCAGGAATTGGCAGGGAATGTAGCACAAGAACTTGGAGTTCCTTTGGGCAAGGTGTCAGTTAATCATTTCAGTGATGGAGAGATTCAAATTAGTATTAATGAAAGTATTCGTGGCGACGATGTTTTCGTTATTCAGTCAATCTCTGACCCGGTAAATGAAAATTTTATGGAGCTAATGATTATGATTGATGCTTTGCGCCGTTCAAGTGCAGGCACAATAAACCTGGTGATTCCGTATTACGGTTATGCACGTGCGGACAGAAAGGCACGTCCGCGTGAACCGATTACAGCAAAATTGATTGCTAATTTTTTAGAACTCGTAGGAGCAGATCGTGTTGTCACGATGGATCTCCATGCTGGTCAATTACAGGGATTTTTCAATATTCCAGTTGATCACTTGCTTGCTATTTTTGTTCAGGCTGAATATTTTGTAAAAAAGGGTATTACTAATGATGTAGTTGTGGTTGCACCTGACCATAACGGTGTAAAGATTGCACGTAATTTAGCAACATTGTTGAAGGCACCGCTTGCAATTGTTGACAAAAGAGAAGGCAGTCCAGAATGCGAGAATGAAAATCTAACGATTATTGGTGATGTTAAGGGCAGAAGGTGTATCGTTTTTGATGATTTAATCGATACTGGTGAAAAGATGATGGGTGCTGTTAGTTCCTTAAAAAATGCAGGGGCAACAGATGTTTATGCTTGTGCGACACATCCTATTTTTTCTAATGAAGCCGTTGAAAAACTGCAGAATTCTGATTACACTGAGATTGTTGTTACGGATACAATCGAGGTACCTGATCCTAAAAAAATTGCTAAATTGAAAGTCTTATCTGTCGCACCTACCTTTGCAAAGGCAATCGATTTGATTTTTCATAATCGATCAGTTGACTCATTGTTTAATAAAAAACATACTGTGTAAGTGCAGATTTAGAATTATAAATAACAGTTTTGAAAACAAAATTGAATTATGGGACTGAGTCAGAAGTTACATTTGACTCAGCCTTTTTTTATCTTGTATCATAATGAATTTCAGTAGTTGAATTTTTAATGTGCCCTTTTTTGCAAATAACATTGATCTAGAGCAGAGAATTTGAATTAAAGGTGTTGGTTGTTGATAATATAAGATGATTTATAAGAGAAAGAGGGCATTTAAGTATGTTAAATTATCAGCAGCAGGACAGTTGGGAGTTTGTTCCTTCTTCTTTGCAGTCACCGATTGCTATTGAAACTGAGCGAACAGAACGCAAAGTAGTGGAGAAAGAACCCTTGACCTTTATGACAGACTATGTTTTTGAGAGTGTACTCAATAAGGGAAACAATCTGCAATTTAATGGCAGAGGGAAGATGCAGCTCAATGGTCGTAATTTTAAATTTCAGCAACTGCATTTTCATATACCTGCAGAGCATATTCTGAACGGTAAAACATTTCCGATGGAGTGGCATTTTGTTCATCAGAATGCTATAGGCCAAACTGTAGTTGTAGCCTTTTTTGTTGAAATAGGTAATGATAATTCTTTGCTAAGACCTTTTTATGAAGAGAAGAAGACAAAAGAAAATCAGCAGCAGAAATTTGAATATCGTCTTCCTATGTCTGACCTTCTCAAAGGAAAGACGCAAAATGCATATAACTACCTAGGCTCGCTTACAACACCGCCTTTAAGTCGTGGAGTGGAATGGTGGGTTTTCCAACAGCCATTGTTTATTTCTGAAAGTCAATTTTCAGCTTTGAAAAATAATTTTAGCGGTAATGCGCGTGAAAAGCAAAAAATTGCAGGACGAAAGGTTGTTTTTTACAAAGATGCTTTTTAACTGATAGTTGTGTGATAACATTGAGTATGATAGAATTTGCAACATTTGAATTTTTAAATAATAAGCGTTAGGAGAGAAGAATCATAATGGAGAAAGATATTACACTGAGCGACTTGGCTTCTTTTCGAACAGATTTAAATAAGACTCCCTCGGCAAGGGCAATTGCGCGAGCGGTTCAAAAAAATGGTGTAAATGCTTCAAGTGAAAATTATAACGCTAAACGTAATCTAGGCAGAGTTTTTTCACTTGATTTGAACCCAGGCAAAGTTACTAACCAGAAGCAAAGCGGCCGTTGTTGGCTTTTTTCGACCCTTAATACATTACGGCACGACTTTGCAAAAAAATATAACATGAAAGATTTTCAATTTTCGCAAAATTATAATTCTTTTTATGATCGTCTTGAAAAAGCAAACAAGTTTTATGAGACAGTGATTGAAACAGCTATGCTTCCCTTTTCAGATCGGCGTATTGAATGTCTTTTTTCATCACCGGATAGTGATGGAGGTCAGTGGGCTAATGCTGCAGCACTGATAGACAAGTATGGCGTTGTTCCACGCTCAATTATGCCTGAGACTTACAACAGTGATAAGACAAATGAAATCAGCGAGACCTTGGCCTTAAAGCTGCGCAAAGATGGTTTGGCTTTGCGCAAACTGATTAACAAAGGTATAACTGGAATGGAAGTAGATAAAGTCAAGAAAGAATATCTTAACCAAGTTTATCGGATGCTGGTGTATGTTTTCGGAGAACCACCTGTTAAATTTGATTTTGAGTATCGTGATGACAAGAAAAAATATCATATTGATCGTGATTTAACACCAAAAAGTTTTTACGAGAAGTACGTTACACATCGATGGGATGAATACGTTTGCTTAACTAATGCACCTGATCATGAACCGGATCAAGTTTATGGTCTAGACAGTCAGGACTACATTTTTAATGGTCAGAAGATTATGTTTGTGAATACAGATATCCAAGCTTTGAAAGACGCAGCAATTGCACAGATGAAAGACGGAGAAACGGTCTGGTTCGGGAATGATGTATTAAAGGATACGGGTCGTCAGCAAGGAATTCTGGACCCATCATTTTATAAAAAGGATGAGTTGTTCAGTATTGACTTGAAGCTTTCAAAAGCTGATCGGCTGCGGACGCACGAAGGATCAGTTTCACATGCAATGACCTTAGTTGGGGTGGATCTTGTGGATAGAAAACCAGCTAAATGGAAAGTTGAGAATAGCTGGGGAGAAAAAAATGGCGATAAAGGCTACTTTGTAATGAGTGATGCTTGGTTCGATGAGTATGTTTATGAAGTGATTGTTAATAAAAAGTACCTTAACAGCAAGCAGAGAAAACTTTTGACTAAAGAAAAAATTATGTTAGAGCCATGGGACTCTTTGGCTTAACGTCTTCTAGTTAAATACAAATTAAAAAAAATAGAAGTTGCCAATAGACATTAGGCTCTGAATATTAACTACGAGTTACGGACATAGTTCGGAATATGATCAACTCGTGGTAAGGTGGAAAAGGCTGACTTTTAGTGGGTGTTAACGCGGAGAATGCAAAGTGTTTTAAAATTGGGGGCAGACCATCAAGTCTGTCTCTTTTTTACATACTCATTGGTGCAATCAATATTTTTTGGCTTAATTTTGAGATGCTTTTTTAGCTACTTAATGTCTGTAAGAATATCAAGATGTTGTCTGAATATTTTGTGTTTGCTTGTAACCGGAATCTATTTTCATGTTTGTGAGCTTCAGCATTCGATATTAAATGTTAAAATAACAAATAGGAAAAGAACGCAAGGAGGAAATGATATGAGCTTAGGATTTATTTTAGGTAAAGCTTCGCGAGATCATCAAGAAAAACTGGTAAAAGAAATTGAAGAACTCAAGAAAAAAGATCCGCGTGGAAATTTTTTTTATCTGGTCCCGAATCATATTAAATTTGCGTCAGAAGTCAGAGCTTTAAAAATGCTGCGAGCTATGGAACAACCAGAAGAAAGACTTTTTGCGGAGACAAATGTTCAAGTCTTTTCATTTACACGGCTGGCTTGGTTCTTTCTTAAAAACACAGCATTTTATCAAATACCTCGTTTATCTAAAGCAGGGTTGAATATGATTGTGCAGAACATTCTGAGAATTCATCAAGATGAATTAACGGTTTTTAGAGGAGAACAGGGCCAAATGGGATTCGTCAGCCAACTAGTTAGTCAATTGACAGAATTGCGTAATGGATGCGTCTCAAGTGCAGATTTAACAGAGCTTGCTTCTTCACTAAAAAATAATGGAAATTCGGCGGTCGATTTGCAGGCCAAAATTCACGATCTGCAGATCATTTATCAAGCGTTTGAGCAAGCAACACTTGGTAAATACAATGAAAGTGCAGATCTTTTAGACGAAATGAGTCGTTACTTGGCGAAGCAAAACTTGAAACACAGTTATTTTTTTATTGCTGGATTTTCACAACTGACCGCTGGAGAACGGCGATTGGTAGAAACCCTTATTCAGCACGCACAACATGTACGAATTGCCTTAGTCTTGGATAAACCGTACATCAATCAACAACCGGAAAGCCATGATCTTTTTTATCGTTCAGGAAAATTATATTTTGAATTGTATCAAAGAGCAAGAAAAAATAAAATTCCGGTTTTAATGGATGAATATGCAGGGAAGATGCGTATTCAGAACAAAAGTTTGTTAGCTTTAGAAGATTATTGGATTGAAACAACTAAGATGACACCGATGAAAAAAACAGAAATTCCAGACGAAAAGGCCTTGCAAATTTTTCAAGCATCGAATCGATTTGTTGAAACTCGGGAAGTTGCAACGCGAATCAGGCAACTGGTTGCACAAGGATACCGTTATCGTGATTTCTTGATAATGACACGACATCTTGATCTTTATCAGAACGTTTTGCAGCCAATTTTTGAACAGTTTAATATTCCTATTTTTGTGGACCTTCAAAAGAAAATGACTGATCATCCTCTTGTTGAATTGATTAATGCATTATTTGCAGTCAAAAAACGCTATTACCGCTATGATGACATGATGAGATTGCTGAAAACGGAACTGTTGATTCCCCAAATCGATGGACACCCAATGAAGATCGAAGTATTTAGGGAATGCCTTGATCTAACCGAGAATATGGTCCTTAAGTATGGATTTGAAGGAAGACGCTGGCTTCAGAAAGAAGATTGGATCTACTATCGCTTTACAGAGACAGATACAGGAACACAAACGGACGCGGAAAAGGCTAAGACCCATAAGGCAAATCTAATTCGACATTTTGTAAAAGAGCAGATTGCTCCATTTCTAAAAAAAGTTGATGAAGCCAAAAACGGCCTTGAAGCAGCAACTTTGTTATGTAACTTTCTTATTGCTCAAAATGTACCGCAGAGGTTGTTGGAATGGCGTGATGCTGAGTTAGAAAAGGGAAATATTGAGGCAGCTGCACGACCAGAACAAACATGGGATACTTTTTGCCAACTGCTAGATGAATATGTGCTGGCATTAGGTGAGTTTGAGTTTGATAGTGACAATTTTTTGGAACTTTTACAAAGCGGATTTGAAGGTTCTGAATATAGTCAGGTTCCTTCAACACTTGATCAGGTAATTATTTCGGAATCAGGTATGGTTCAAATGAATGAACGCAAAGTGACTTTCATGATTGGGTCAACAGATGCAGTTATGCCTGATAGTATTACCCAAAATAACCTGCTGTCTGACGCGGACCGCTTGAAAATGGAGCCGCTTTTGCAAGACGGACAGTATATTGCTGAAACGGCAGATCATCAAATGGCGGCGGAAATATATCTTGATTATTTAGCCTTTATGAGCGGCAGTGAGCGGCTTTATCTTTCCTACCCCAGCGGCAGCGAAGATCAAGTTGGCATCAAACCTTCAAGATATTTAGAACACATTCAGCAGCACTTTTCCTTAAAGGTTAAGCAAGTTGCGGCAGAACCAGCGCTTTCATATGAACCACGAAAATTCGCAGATGATTTTATAGGCACCATGCGAACGACGTTGACCCAGCTTTTAAATATCAGTAGACAAGCCCATGCTAAGAAAACTCGATTGCCAGTTTTTTGGCATTATGTGTATCGGTTATTTCAACAAGACAATCAGATTAAGCCACTTACACAAAAGCTATTTGAGAGCCTTGATTATAAAAATATCCCCGAAAGACTGCAGCCAGAGATCGTGGATCAGTTATATGGAAAAGCGATTAACACTTCAGTTTCTAAAATGGAAGAATTCTATGCAAACCAGTACGCATATTTTCTGAAATATGGATTGCATTTGCAAGAACGCGATGTTTTTGAGTTGTCAGCTGCAAATACAGGAGAATTTTTCCATTTGGCGTTGGATTCACTGATGAAGGCAATCGCGCAGACAGGAAAGACAATTGCTGAAACGTCGCAAGACGAAATCAACCAATTGCTGCACAAAATATTGCTGCAGATCAAAGAATTGCCACAGTTTCAAATTCTAAGCAGTTCTAATAGGATGAACTATTTAAGCCGCCAACTGATTGCAACAGTGCGCCAGATCGGCTGGTCAATCCATCAGCAAGCACAGAGAACAGGGATGCGCCCTTTGAAGACCGAAGTGTTATTTGGACATGTTGGTTCGCAAGATGGTCTGAGACCGTTAACTTTTGAACTTCCTCACGGTAAAAAGGTTAATGTACGCGGGAAAATTGATCGAATTGATCATATGGGTGTTGCTGGAAAGAATTATTTAGGGATTGTTGATTATAAGTCAAGTTCACACATTTTTGATTTCAGAGATGCTTATTATGGACTGGCTTTGCAAATGTTGACGTATTTGAATGCCGTAATGAAGAATTTAGATCTGCTTACAGTAGGAGAGAAAGTGGATACTGTACAACCTGCTGGTGCATTATATATGCATTTATACAATCCTAAGTTAAAACTTAAAGAAGTGGCTAAAAAAACGGTGGATGAAGTTTTGCTGAAGAAAAACAAGTATGATGGACTTTTAGTTGCTGATCCGGTAATGCTTGAAAGCTTGGACCGCCAACTTAAGGAGAAGGGAAATGGCGAATCTGTTGTTTATCCTTTTAGGCGCAATAAAGATGGTTCATTTAAGGCAAGAAGACATCAATTGGTAACTTACACGGAATTGCAACTGCTATTAGAGCATAATGAAGAGCTGATTCGGCAAGCAGCGCTGCAGATTTTTGCCGGTGCAGATGCTTTAAATCCAGCACTTTGGCCTAATGGCCGCTCGGCGTTACAATATTCACCGTTCAAATCCATTTTCCAATTTGATGCATTACTTCCAGAAAATAATTATCATCGCTTGGATCCATTATCGCCGCTTGATATATTGACAACTTTAAAAAACCAGAAAGGGGCCCAGATGAATGACGAACAAAATTAAATATACGCCGGCACAGCAGAAAGCAATTACAGAAACCGGCAAAGATATTTTAGTTTCGGCATCAGCCGGTTCAGGTAAAACAAGGGTTTTAGTTGAACGAGTTATTGAGCATCTGCATCAGGGGATCGGAATTGATGAATTACTAGTTGTAACTTTTACAGAAGCAGCAGCCCGAGAGATGCGCGAGCGTATTCAAGCGGCCTTGCGTGATGAGATTAATCAAGCAGACGAAGTGAGAAAAAAATGGTATCTGGAGCAGCTTACCAAGTTGGGAATAGCCAACATAAGTACTCTGCATGCATTTTGTTTGAGAGTTATTGAACGTTATTATTATGTAATCAAACTTGATCCTTTATTTCGCTTGTTGACAGATGATACTGAGCGCGGATTATTGCTTGAAGATGTGTGGGCAGATTTGCGTGAACATTTTTATGGCGAAAATGATCCACTTTTTGAAGAGTTGACACAAAACTTTTCCAATGATCGCAATGATGATGGGTTAACCGAACTTATATTTAGAACTTTTGATTTTGCCAGCGCTAAACCAGACCCGCATTTTTGGCTCGAACACTTAGTAGACGAATATTATATCCAAGATAGTGGGTTAAGCAAAAGTAAAATTTTTACTAAAAAAGTGGTGCCACTAGCTGCCGAGCAGTTGAAACAGGCAGTCAGTGAATTGAAAATGGCACAGCAGATCTCAAGAAAAGAAGGGCTGGATAAGTTTACAGCAGCACTGCAAAAAGATCAAGCGGGAATCGAGATGATTCTAAATGCATTAACCAATGATGCAAAATGGGATAGAGTCAAAGAGATGGTACAGGCATTTAAATTGGAACGTGCTCCACGACTCAGCAAGTTGGATGACATTCAAAAGCAAGCAAAAGATGAAATTATGCATTTACGTGAATTAGCCAAAAAAATTTTGAGTGAACTTTCAGAGCGTTATTTTCCTCTAAATGAGGAGGAGACATGCACAGCACTGAAACATTCAGCTATCTTAGTTCAAAAATTAAGCCAAGTTGTGACTGGATTTATGGATGCATTTAATGCTGAAAAAAAACAGAGACATGTTCTTGACTTTAATGACCTCGAACATCTAACTTTGAAAATTTTAACGCAAGATACAGATGAATCAAGACAAGCTTTGAATGTTTTAAAGAATAAATATCGTGAAATATTGGTTGATGAATATCAGGATACAAATCAACTGCAGGAAACAATACTAACAACGATTGCCCAAAAAGAACCTGGAAATATGTTTATGGTCGGTGATGTCAAACAATCAATTTATGGATTTAGATTAGCAGACCCAACTTTATTCTTAAAAAAATATCATGCTTACACCGAGGGCAACCCTCAAGGACAACGGATTATTTTGGCTGAAAACTTTCGTTCAATGAGTGGAATAACTGATTTTACTAATTTAATTTTTATGCAATTAATGAACACTGAAGTCGGAGAGATGGATTATGATGAGAATGCAAGATTAGTTTTTGGTGCGAAGTATTACCCAGAAAGAACACCTAAGTCGGAGCTTTTATTGTATGAAACAGATAAAGAAAACAGTACAGTTCGCAAAGATGATGGAGAACCTTTCGATGAAAGTTTCGTGGTAGACAGCGCGGCACAGGGGCAAGTCATTATGACTGGCCAGAAAATCAAAACTTTGATTGAGCGTGAAGCACTGATTTTCGATCGGAGAACTAACACTGAACGTGCAATTCAATATCGTGATATTGTGCTTTTGGTTCCGACACGCAATAACAACCTGCTTATTACTGAGGAATTCAGAAAATTGGGGATTCCCGTTTTTGTAAATGATGCACAAAACTATTTTCAAACAATTGAAATTCAAATAATGCAGTCTTTTTTGAAAATTATTGATAATCCGTATCAAGACATTCCACTTGTCAGTGTGCTGCGTTCACCAATAGTTGGTTTAAAGGAGAATCAGCTGGCTTTTTTACGGATTAATGATCGAACGGGTGATTATTATCAGGCTGTTTTGAAATTTTATCGTAACTTTGTACCTCAAAAAGCAAGTAATTTTGCATTAAAATTATATGATCAAATAGCAGAATTTTTAAAGCAGTTGGAACGCTTCAGAACGCTTGCACGGCAAAATGAATTAGCGGCACTCATTTGGCAGATATATGATGAAACAGGTTTTTTGGATTACGTTGGTGGAATGCCTGGTGGAGCTCAAAGACAAGCTAATTTGCATGCTTTGTATGAACGTGCAAGTGCTTATGAGAAAACCAGTTTTAAAGGACTTTTTCAGTTTTTGCGTTTTGTTGATAAAATGCAGCAAAAGAATCGAGATTTGACAGAAGCTAATGCACAAACAACTGAGGATACAGTTCAGGTGATGACAATTCATGGTAGTAAAGGGCTGGAATTCCCTGTTGTTTTCTTAATGGATGCAACACATCATTTTAATGAACAGTCCTTAATTCGCGACTATATCTTGGATGAGCAGGAAGGGGTCGGGATTACGTGGACCAATCCACGCACTAGAGTCAAAATCGAGACATTGCCGAAACTTGTTGCGCGTGATAATGGGCAGAAGAAAATGGCTGCTGAACAAATGCGCCTCCTCTATGTTGCATTAACTCGAGCTGAACAGCGATTGTATATTGTTGGAACTTGTGTGGACCAGCAAAAGACAATTGAAAGTTGGAGAAGAGCATTCCAAAGCACAGGCACAGTTTTAAACAGCCGCTTGCGTCAAGAAACTAAGAATTTCATGGATTGGATAGGAATGTGTCTTGTGCGGCGTCAAGACTTCAATGCAGAATTTGATCTTGACGAGAGTCAGAATCTACCAGCGCTAGAAGAAAACACGGCTAAATTTAGTATTTCATTTTTTGATCGTCAGAAGTTAGAGGCTAATGCATCCACTGTACAGGAAGAAGGCACCAACTGGTTAAAAGAATTAGCAAATGCTCCTGTTATTGAAGAGCCTGAAACTAAAAAAGAAGTAAAACGAGCACAGCAGATATTAAAATATCAGTATCCAGCGGAAATACTGACACGGACAACAGCTTACCAGTCGGTTTCGGAAATCAAAAGACTGTTTAACGATCCTGACCAAGAACGGATGGAGTTTTTAGAACCCGATTTTGAGATTAAAACACAAACACAGGCAAAACGTTATGTTAAAAATGATGTTACCCTACCTAGTTTTATCGAACGCAAACAAAAAATAACCAATGCACAAATAGGGACAGCTACACATCTGGTGTTGCAGGAGCTTTCCTTAACTGAGCAGCCGACATTGGCAAGTCTGCAAGAATTGATCACTTCATTAACTGAACAAGGGATACTGACGGCAGAATTAGCAGTTGCAGTTGATAAAAGTAAAATTTTGGCTTTTTTTAAAAGCAGCTTGGGGCAAACTTTGTTAAAAATGCCTGATAATGTTAGTCGTGAAGTTCCATTCTCACTTTTACTACCAGCAAAACGTCTATTTGCCAATGTTGAGGACAAAGAACAGGATGTGCTCATCCATGGAATTATAGACGGTTATGTTATTAATGACGATAAAGTTGAGTTGTTTGATTACAAAACTGATTATCTGCAACCGGGTGATGAGCAAGCAAAGCAAAAAATAATTGAGCGATATAAAGGACAGTTGAATTTGTATGCTACGGCGCTGGAGAACATCTTAGGGCATGACATTACACATAGATATCTATATCTTTTGGAAACAAGCGAACAAATTGAAGTATAAACTATCAGTGTTTCCGAATAGGTGGTGTATTTTGTGCACGACTGTGGAATGTGAGTTGCGGCAGGTACAAAAGCTAGCACAGCAAACAAATTTTGAAAAACATTTTGGAGACAGAAATGAATGGTTTGTAGTATTCTAATATAAAAGGGGTGGGGGACAATGTTTCCAGAACGGTTAAAGGCTCTACGCAAGGGACGGGGATTGACCTTGGCAGAATTAGCAATAGAATTGAACAAAATGAATGAAGATAATTTAACTGAACGTCTCAATTCGGGTCCACAGATAGGGAGCTGGGAAAGAGGAATCAATACGCCTTCTTACCTTGAAGTGTTGAAACTAGCACGTTTTTTCGGTGTTACACTTGATTTTTTAGTTGGAAACAGTTACGGTGTGCGAGATTTGTCAGATCTTTTTGCTATGAATACTGAGTTATCAATGGAAGGCCATATTCTAAATGGACAAGAACGTGAAATTATCTATGGATTGATTAAGAGCTACCTGCGAGGCAAGTATCCATTAGAAACACCTGACGATGATGGCAATGATGGTGAAGTAACTTTACCGCTTCATTAAAATTTTTGAGTTAGGAGAAAGAGAAGGAACGTTTTTTGAAAAAAATCGGTAAAAATGTGGGATTGATACTAATAGGAACTTTTATATATTCATTTGCCGTTAATTCTTTGTTAATGTCGAATCATTTAGGCGAAGGCGGAGTAACGGGGCTGATGACTATTTTGTATTACTGGTTGAATATTTCGCCTGCACTGACGAATATAGTTTGCAATGGTATATTGCTGTTTATTGGCTGGAAAATGCTTGATAAACGAACAATTACTTATACAGTAGTGGCAGTAGTAGGTATTTCGGTGTTTTTAAAACTGACGGCTGCTTGGAGTCTAGAACTGAATGAACCGATAGTGGGAGCACTTATTGGCGGTATGCTGATGGGAATTGCTCTGGGTTTTATCATGTATGGTGAAGGAACAATTGCGGGAAGCACTATTTTGGCTAAGATAACCACACGTTATCTCGGAGTAAAGACAGGATCGGCAATGTTATTTTTTGATTTGATTGTTGCTGTGCCTTCATTTTTTCTAATTGGGATTGAGAATATGCTTTTAACTATTATTGAGCTTTATATATCAGCTGCTGTTTTGAACCAACTACTGGCGATTTTCGGCAAACGGAAAGCATTGACGATTATTTCAAAAAAACATGAGCTGATCGCAAAAAAAATTGCAGATATTACTCAAAAGGGTGTGACTTTGATTCCTGGGCAAGGAGTGGTCAGCGGAGATCCTCAAATGATGATCTATTGTATCTGTGAACAGAAACAACTTGTACGACTTATGGCAGCAATTCGAACCGTTGATGAGCATGCCTTTGTGGTAATGGAAGAAGTCCATAGTGTGTATGGGAAAGACAGTTTGCGTATTCTATAGCAGCAAAATATTAAGGTGTTTTATCTAAGATAAGGCTATGGTAGAATGAATTAAAATAATTAAACCCCAATGGGAGGAGCTACTTTTTTGAGTGTCATTTCGAAGTTATATGGACCCTTTTTTGATATAGAGAATTGGAAAAGCGTGGTTGAATCCGGCAGTGATTGGATGATCATTCTTTCTTTAGTTTTAATTGAATGCTTGCTTTCAGTTGATAATGCAATTGTATTAGCAGCACAGACACAAACGCTCCCTACAAAAAAAGAACAGGAAAAGTCTTTGTTTTATGGTTTGTGGGGCGCTTATCTTTTTCGTTTCTTGATCATTGGGATAGGAACATACCTAATCAATTTTTGGGAAATTAAGATTCTTGGAGCAGGGTACCTGTTATATCTATCGGTCAACCATTTTTATCGTATTTTCCACCCTGTGCCTATGAAAGAGGGAAAAACCAAAAAGAGGTTATTGCCGCTGTTCTGGTCGGTCGTTATTTCAATTGAAATGATGGACATTGTCTTCTCAATTGATTCTGTACTGGCATCGTTAGCAATTTCAAGCAATCCTGTAATTGTTTTGATAGGTGGAATGATTGGGATAATATGTATGCGGGGTATTGCAGAGTTTATTATCAAATTAATGGAACTTGTTCCAGAGCTGGAAGTTATGGCTTATGGACTGATTGCATTAATTGCAGTTAAGCTGTTCTTGTCGATTCCGGCAATTGATATTGAAATTCCAGCTGCGGTTTTTGCGATTATTGTCTTCCTTTCAATTCTCGTGACAATTATTGTGAACCGAATTCGGCATTAGCAATTTTCAATGTTGGAAGTGAGAAAAATAATGATAAGGTGGTTCAGGCTATATGTATAAAATGGTGACTTGTGATTTAGACGAAACCTTGTTGACTGACGACAAAAAAATTACCGAAAAAAATATTAAAGCTATCCAAGATGCGGTGACGAGGGGCGTCTATTTTGTTCCGAACACAGGACGTAATTATCTGACGGTCCAAGACAATCTGCGCGAACTTGGATTGTTTCAGAAGAAAAATGAATACGTTATCTCTTTTAATGGGGGGGCAATAGTTGAAAATAAAAACAACCGTTTTCTGAAAGTTAATGCGATGGCATTCGAAACAATTGAAGAGCTTTTCAAACTAGGTGTGGAACATAATTTCTGTGTCCATGTCTATTCGTTACACAAATTATATATTTGGAATATGAATCAAAGTGAAATTGATTATTTAACTGGGCGCATTAATGGCTGGGTCGATCTGAAAGAAGACAATATTGATGAACTACGCGGAAAAGAATTAGTAAAAATACTTTTTTATGTACCATTAGCTAAGGAGCGGATTGCACTCAGGAAGTTTGTGACGCAAAAGATGAATAAAAATTTGAATATTACATTTTCTTCGGATCGGTATATTGAATTTAATGATCCAGCTGCTGATAAGGGAGAGGCAACGATTCAACTAGGTGAGCAGTTAGGGATTAAGCCTGAAGAAATTATTGCTATCGGCGATAATAGCAATGATTTGCCAATGATACAGAAAACAGGAATGGGTGTCTGTGTTAATAACGGCAAGGATTTTGTTAAGGAGAAAGCTGACTATATCACTAAAAGAGATAATAATCACAGTGCAGTTGCGGAGGTTATTGAAAAATTTGTTTTGTAAGTGGTACTTGAACAAATATATTTTAAAGTACTGCCAGGTGTTTTTTTGAAAGCAGTCTGCTTAAAAAATGTTCAAATATTATTAGGAAAGGATTGAGAAGATGTTTATTCCAGCTGAAAAAAGATATGGTGTTTTGCCTTATAGAAGGGTCGGAAAGACTGGATTGCGATTGCCAGTGATTTCTTTAGGTTTATGGAAGCGCTTCGACAGTGCTGCTCCGTATTATGATAGAAAACAGATTATTTTAAGTGCTTTTAATAAAGGTATATTTAGTTTTGATTGTGCGGATCATTACGGTTACCCTGAAATAGGGACAGCAGAAAAGCTATTGGGCAGTGTTCTTCAGGATGAATTAAAACCCTACCGTGATGAACTAGTTATTACAACTAAAGTCGGATATCGAACAATTCCAGGACCTTATGGACATTTTTTGTCGCGCAAAACAATCCTACAATCAATCGATCAGAGTTTGAAAAGATTAGGAACGGACTATGTTGATATTTATTATGCTCATCGGTTCGATCCGCATACTGAATTGGAAGAAACAGCTGCTGCCTTAGATGACGTTGTCCGTCAGGGAAAAGCGTTATACATTGGGGTTTCGAATTTTGATGTGCAGCAAACAGAGGCAATCACAAAACTGTTTAAAAAAATGGGGACGCCTTTTACTGTTAACCAAGTTTCATATAACATATTGAATCGGGAGGCTGAAGATAGTGGCTTACTTGACGCAATGGAACATGAAGGGAAAAGTGTTGTGGCATATGGTCCACTTGCGGAGGGTCTTTTAAGCACACGCTACTTGGAAGGTATACCTGATTCATATAAGATTCATCATACTAGCCAGTCTGTTTTTGATGAAGGAAAAGACAAAGTTATTCAGAGACTACGTGGATTAAATGAAATTGCCCAAGAACGCGAACAGACTCTCTCACAATTAGCATTAGCTTGGCTGCTGCGTAACGAAACAGTTGCGAGTGTCATCATTGGAACAACAAATCTCAAACATCTGGATGACAATCTTGCAGCAATTCAACATTTAGATTTTTCTGAAGATGAGCTCAAGCGCATCAATTCTATTTTGAAAAGATAATTTTTATAAAAATTAATTCTCCGAATAAACATTTTCATTTCTTGAATAGTTGTGTCAATAGTTGTTATGTTTTGCATATTAATCAAAAATTACAAATACTAAGGACTGACTACAAAGTAATCCGTGATTAAACATAAAAAAATGGTTATTGAAAAACATTATTCGCATAGTACAAAAATAAAACAGGAGGCTGGAGAAATTTTGATCCCGCTTCCTTTTTTGTAGTTTAATAAGGAAATGTAAAAAATTTTTGGATAAATTTACAAAAGTGCAGTCAAATGCTAGAATACAAAGGATAGTTTTTGTGAATGGTTTGGAGGATTTTTATGAAAATTGAACCTAGATTATGTATAGTAATACCTTGTTTTAACGAGCAAGAGGTACTGCCAGTCACTGCACCTGAGTTTTTAGATAAGATATTAGAATTATCGGAAGAGAAAATGATTGCACCGGATAGTAGAATTTTGTTTGTGGATGATGGAAGCAAGGATGGAACATGGGCGCTGATCAGGGAGCTGGCTGAAAAGGATAGCCACTTCACCGGCATTAGACAAAGTAGAAATCGTGGTCATCAAAATGCTGTTTTAGCTGGTCTAATGGAATCCATTGGAAAGTTTGATATTACAATTTCAATTGATTGCGATGGACAAGATGATATTAATGCAATGGATCAAATGATTGAAGAATATGCTAAGGGAAATGAAGTCGTCTATGGTGTTCGCAGCTCAAGAGAAACAGACACATTTTTCAAACGTTTTACAGCAGAATCGTATTATAAATTATTGAATGTAATGGGTGCAGAGGTTGTCTATAACCATGCTGATTACCGCCTGATTTCGGAGCGAGTTTTGCGCGAATTAGCCAAGTTTAAGGAAGTTAACTTATTTTTGCGGGGGATGATCCCTCTGGTAGGTTTTAAAAGTACATCTGTCTACTATAAACGTCACGAACGTTTGGCGGGGAAGAGCCACTATCCTTTAAGTAAAATGCTTGGTCTTGCATTCAATGGGATAACGAGTCTTAGTATTAAACCTATTCGAATCATCACAACTTTGGGAAGTTCTGTGTCTTTGTTTAGTTTTGCCATCTTGGTTTGGGTAATTGTCCGCTTTTTGATGGGAGAAACGGTCAGTGGCTGGGCCAGTACCTGTGCACTTGTGACATTTATCGGAGGAATTCAATTGATATGTTTGGGTATCATCGGTGAGTACATTGGTAAAATATACTTAGAAACAAAAGCTCGTCCGCGTTATATCATAAGTGAAAGGACACATACGAATGATGCTAGATAGACTAAGAAAACTCTTTGATGTTACAATGCTCAAGTTTATAGTGGTTGGTATTGCAAACACTATTTTTGGGATGGCAATAATGTTTTTATTTTATAATCTTTTTCATTTTAATTACTGGGTTTCTTCAGCCTCTAATTATATCTTCGGCAGTATTTTAAGTTATTTTCTAAATAAATATTTTACTTTTCAGAACAAATCAAAGGACAAACGGATTATTGTCCGCTTTGTGATCAATATAACCATTTGTTATTTGATAGCTTATGGGGCTGCACAACCTGTCATAAAAGTTCTTTTTAGTAGTTTTTCTCAAGGAACGCAAGATAATATTGCGATGCTATCGGGAACAATTCTGTTTGTAGGATTGAATTATTTAGGACAAAGATTCTGGGCATTTAAAAAAGAATAAAGCAATAAATTGTGAGTGTTTTTTAGCACATTTTCTAATAATGATAAATTAAGAGATGCTTCCCTTAAAAGTAGTTTGTGTTGGGAAGTGTCTTTTTGAGTGGGAAAACATGTTTTAAAAGCAGCTCGGTTGCTTTTCTCTGGTACCTATTTTTGTTATAATCGGTTGCGGTGTACAAATACAGAAGATTTGGACAGAAAAATAGCAGTTTTCAAGTATTTTCTGATACTTGTGCTGGTGGTTCGCAAAAATCCCACCAAAATAAAAAAACTAGAAAGAGGTCTTTGAAATGGGAAACACGCACGAAAGAACAGTTGGACTGCTCAAAAGTGGGTTGATTGCAGCACTTTATGTTGTGATCACGGTCGCATTAATACCTTGGAGCTTCGGACCAGTCCAGTTGAGGTTGGCAGAAATGCTGAACAACCTCGCGGTCTTTAACAAACGTTATATTTGGGCACTGACACTTGGATGCTTGATTGCAAATTTATGGTCGAGCTTAGGTGCAGTGGATGTTGTTTTTGGTTCTTTAGGAACATTGATGATGACTGGGGTCAGTTATTTATTGAGCCGATATACTGAATCGGTGCCGCGTAAACTGGTGATCAGTGTCATTTCATGTACGGTATTGACTTGGAGCGTGGCATTAGAAATGTTTTTTGTTAGTCACATTCCATTTTGGGCAACGTATTTATCAGTTGCAATCGGGGAACTTATCTCAATGATTATTGGTGCTGTAGCCTTCTGGCTCATTAGTCTGCGAATTGATTTAACCAAATAAAATTATTTGAAAATAACGAGAAAAAAATAAAAGTTATAGTTTGGTAAAAGATAGAAACTTTTAGAGCATTAATCGCAGGTTTCAGACTGAGTCTGATTCTATCTGTTAATAATGCCTAATTGAATTTTTGATAAGATAAATTAAAACAAGGAGCTGTGCCAACATCAGTGTTGGAACGGCTCCTTGTTTTTTATGATTTGAATTTATTTATAGCTTGAGATTTCAAGCAAATTGTTATCATAGTCATTAATATAGATTGAGGTCATTTCACCTTCGGAACCAACTCGTTTAAGCGGCCCTTTAAGAATGGGAATATAGTAGCTAATCAAATGATTAATAATTTGGTCCATTGAGTCACCTGCTATGATACATATGTCGGCTGATCCGATGACAGGTTTAGCAGGTCTCAAATCACGGTCGGTATTTGCGAGCTGAAATTCAATCAATTGGTGTCCGCAGCGAACGCAGTTTTCTTCTCCAGTAGATTTGTCCTTAATAATTGGCATATCGAAGACCTCGCGGTAAAAACGAATAGCACGAGGAAGATTTGCAACAGTTAGAACGATGTGATCAATTCGTTTGATATTCATTATATCAGCACCCTTTGTAATTAAACGTATTCGACTATGAGTAATTCATAGTTAGGCGGAGAAAACTTGTTTTGAGGATGTTTTAATAAGAAAATTCCAACCTAGGTACCAGGTTGGAATTTTACGATCCAACGCCTAATTTTCGCATGCAATAATTATTCTGAAAATGTATTATTTTCAACATCTTGTAAGAATTTCTTTAAATGAGCGAAATAAACGGGGGCATTATCGATCATATGATGATGTCCACCATTTGGAGTTGTTTCCAAACGAGCATGTGGAATTACACTTGCCATTCTTTTTGCTGTAGCGAGTGGCATTGTTTCGTGTTCACCATAGGTAATTAAAGTTGGAACATTAATCTTATGAATATCCTGACGACGATCCCATCCCTTCATTTTACCGGTAACAACAAATTCATTGTCACCTTGAAAATAGTTGTAGACAGGTGTGGCCATAGTATCTGTTAAATGTGAGATAGCTGGTGGCTGTTTGCGATCAACATAGCCACGATTTAAGGCATCGATCAATTTCTGATAGCAAGTGTTAGCATAATCATTTTCAGCTTCACATTTTTTCATGAATTCGAGTTCATCGTCTGAGAATTCTTTTTCACGGATAGCATTGATGTTCTCGACATATTCATCAATATTGTCTGTCATGCTGGAGATAATAATTCCCTTGAGATGCTCAGGATATTTAAGCGCATATTCTTGTGTCAGGATACCGCCCCATGACTGGCCAATGAGGTAAAAATTGTCCAAACCAAGTTTTTGACGAACTTCTTCAACTTCATCAATGAAGTAATCCATATTTAAAAACTTGTCTATATTTTCCTGCTTTGTGAAATCGGGCTGGTCTGAATACCAAGATCCAAGCTGATCATACATCGATACTTGAACACCGAGATCTGCAAGCTTTTCTGCAAAATTCTCGTAGTATTCATGATTTCCTCCAGGTCCTCCATGCAGACAAAGTAGTTGAATATTTCCTTTACCCTCAGTATGTGTCCATAAATGATAACCATTGTCTAAGGTAAGAATGGTTGTGCCTTGTTTCATAATCAAACACCTAGTTTCTTTAAAGATAATTTTATGATAGCACTTTAAGCTCAGTTAGCGGAATAAATTGGAAAAGATTAACAAAAAGCGTATCAGTTAAATAAAATTCAGTTTTAGGCAGCTGTCAGCTAATTTGATTGAATAAGCTAAATCTTCATTGGCGCGAACTGTCATTCCCATATCTGTTGCATAAATAATCAAGCCTAAATGATGACCTTTAGGTAAGTGATAAAAAGTTGGCTGCAGTTTGGTATTAATGGTGTAGAAGGAATTAGGCTGCAGTTCATCATTTTTCCAATTAGAATGACGGTTTTGAAGGTTGATATGTCCCTTGGAAATCATTTTCCAGGGAGTTTTTTTGGCTAACGAAAATTCAACAAGATCATCTTCGCGCCATTGAAAGCCATAGTTTAAGCCTTTACGTTCGAGTGTTGTTGGCACACTTCCTAGTCGACGGGCTGTGCCATAGTCAATCAACATGAAGCTCAGCATTCCATGATTCTTGTTGGTGGCCACGCTCATTGTGACTTCCGGTTCCCCCTGAATGATCTTGTCCTCGTCCATAGCTGCTGTTCTGAATAAAAGGCGGTTATGTTTTAAAGGCGAGTGGTCCGGAGACAGCAAATCCTTCATCCAAATATTTAAATGTTTTTGATAGTATTCAAAATCGGCAGATGGTAATTTATCTTGAAAATTGGCGGCACCTTCTGCAGGCTCAAGTTTAGATGAGACCAGTTCATGTGGCCGCAAGCACAATTTTTCTACATTGTGTTGAGGAGCTATCCAATCCGCAAAACTATTCCATGTTTCAGGTGTGACATTATCTTGCACCAGAACATCCGGCAGCTCGTCTTTTGCATGGTTATCAACGTTGTAGAGTTTAAAAGACAGCCAGAGATTCATCATATCATTAAAGTCAAGTGAACGCATATTGTTGATATAAATATGCTGTCCTTGGTGAAGGATAAGTTTGCTTGTAACTGGAACGTGCTTTAAGGCTTGCCAGAGATTGAACACGTTTCGCGGCTTAACATTCCAATCGTTTAGTCCATGAACCATGATAATATCTGCTTTGATCTTAGAGATATTTTTTAAATAGTTGCGTGCATCCCAAAAAGTATTATAGTTACCTGTTGATCGATCCTGACCGTCAGTGATGTCTGCTAACTGTTTTTTAAATATATCTTTGACCTTTAGATAATCGGCAGCCTGTTTTTTGCGACTGAAACATTCCATAGTTAAAACATCAGCATCTTCACCTGGGAAACCTCCAGGAGCAACAACAAGGCCACCATCACGATAATAATCATACCAGCTGGAAATGGCAGCTTCTGAAATTATGGTTTTTAATCCAGCAACACCAGTTGTTGCTGCAGCAGTTGCTAGTGTTCCCAGATACGATTTGCCTGTCATTGCAATATTTTTATTACACCACCAAGCTGATATTGCTGCTCTGTCCGTCTTATTGGTGAAGGCAATTCGAGTACCATTCAGCCACTCAATTACAGCGACCGCTGCTGCTGTTTCGGCGGGGGAACCACATGTTCTGACGCCATCGGAGTCCAGAGTACCGATGCCGGCTGAATAGACAGCCGCGAATCCACGTGCCAGTAAGTAATCGTTAAGTGTGTATGAGAATTCACGCCCGAACGACTCTTCAGCTATTGTTGTTTCGCGTGTGATAGAACGAGGAGCAGGCGGCACACTGCTTTTTGCTCGATATTCGATGGCGGCATAATTTGTGTCACTTGGCTTTTTATGAGTTAAAGTTGTATTCATGTTGTGCATCATTTTTTGTCCATCAGTGTCGTTTGTTCCCTGGTTGTAAGGACTAGCGGTGTAAACAACTGGAACTTTTAAACCAGAAGAGGACTCTTCTGGCCTAATAATTTCTACTTTCAAAAGATCACGTTGACCATCTTTATCAGTATCCAAATCTGATTCGACGTAAACCACTTCACGTATTAGTTTGTTTGTATCAAAAATGGGTTGTGCTTTTCCATTAAAGAAGAGTGGGTCTGAAACATTTCCGAAGAAAGGTTTGAAATATCCAAGTGAAGCTAATTTATCTAACAGAGTTTGTCCGCTTGTGGTATGTGTACAAAGGAGATCATACCAAGCGCTAAGCACATCTTCTTTTGAGGAAAGCTGTTCTTGGTAAGAAAGGTTACTTTTTTTTATGGCTTCAAGTGGGTCGGATAGTGAAAAGTCTTTTTCAGGTTCAAAACCTAATAACTGCAGGCCTACATTGTAGAAGGCTTGGACATTCACATCTGCTTTTTTTACATAATCAGTCAGTGGAGTTGTCTCGTCTGCTAAAAGTGCAGCTGCCTTTTGTTTTTGAGCAGCGAGTGAAAGTGCTTGTGGAAAAGCTTTTTCTACTAATTGCAGCCACAATTTAGTTGGTGTTTCATGAAGCATTGCTTGATCAACGTAATGAATCTGGTTTAATTCTGCAAGCTTGGTTTTTAAAGAAGTTTTAATATGTGCAAATTGATTGTAACGCATAAGTTGATATCCTCCAGAAGTTATCTTTAATTTCTAATTATACCGTAAAATACAGTCTATGATTAAAAAGAGTGCAAATATAGAAGGATAAACAATAAAGAAGCACTGCATAGTTGTCAGGGCTTTCCTAGTAACTGTGCAATGCTTCATGCAAAACAAAGATAGTTCTTTTATGGTCAAACTTTACTCGTTTTTGGTTATTTGACTATGTTTGATACCGTATGTGAAGTAGATAATCATTCCGATAATGAACCAGATGATTGAAGCAATCCATGTCTCCTTAGATAATTGAGTTAACATTAAAATACAGAGAAGTGTCGAGATAATTGGTAAATACGGGTAGAATGGAACCTTGAAACCATCGTTAGGAATATCTTTACGCTTACGTAAAGGGATAATACCAATTGAAATAAAAGTAAAGGCAATCAAAGTTCCAATATTTACCAGATTAGTTAGCTGAGTCAATGAAACAAAACCACCCATAAAACTGATAATAATTGTTACGAACAGCATACTTTTATTAGGTGTATGATGTTTTGGATTTACTTCACCGAGAAACTTAGGCAGCAAACCATCACGTCCAATTGAGTAGATCAGGCGCGAGCTGCTGTAAATCATGGTGACCATCATTGTAAACATGCCTGCTAAAGCACCGATTGAGATGATTCCGGCAACCCAATTTAAATGAACGAGCTGCAAAGCATATGAAACAGGATTGGCCACATTTAATTTTGTATAAGAAGCCATACCTGTTAGAACGATTGAAACCAAGATATACAAAACTGTACATATTAGCAATGTCCCGATGATTCCAATCGGCATATTTTTTCGCGGGTTTTTAACTTCGGCTGCTGTTGCAGAAACGACATCAAATCCGAGATAGGCGAAAAAGACTAAAGAAGCACCTTTTAAAACACCACCATAGCCGAATGGGAAGAAAGGATGCCAGTTGGCAGGTTTAACGTAAAACATGCCAACAAGCAGGAAAAGGAAAATAATAGCTATTTTCACAATAACAATAATATTGTTGATACGAATAGAAGTCTTAACACCCTTCGAAAGAATAAAAGAAATAAATAGGACGATTAGAATTGCTACGATGTTGACGTATGTTCCATGAGTTGGATCGAAGTTACCGCTAACAGCTTTAGGTATATTGAGGCCAAAGCCCGCTACAAAAGAGTTAAAATAAGCTGACCAGCCAGTTGAAACAGCTGCAACAGCCAGCATATATTCAAGAATCAATGCCCAACCTAAAAACCAGCCGATAACTTCACCAAAAACAATATTGCCGAATGAATAGGCACTGCCGGCAATCGGAAGTGCCGATGAAAATTCTGCGTAACACATAGCAGCAGTCGAACAGATAATAGCAGCTACTACAAACGACAAGATAATACTTGGACCGCTGTGCAAAGAGGCAACTGTTCCTGGAAGTATAAAAATACCAGTTCCAATAACAGCTCCAATACCCAGTGCAATCAGGTCACCGGCACTTAATGTCTTAGCAAGACGACCATCTTTATCGATGTACCGCGAAAGACTTTCTTTTTTGAAGATTCTTTGTTTCAAATTCAATGAATAATCCCTCCATTTCTTCATAAAAAATAGAACATACAACCCTGATAATATAAATATTAGAGCACGATGTCAATTATATTTAAAAGTAAATGTTTTTTTAGAAGAGTAAGAGTTCGGAAGAACCTTTTTTTTAAAGAAAAAATTGACTTTTTTTCAAAAGAGACAAATTAAAAAGATGGTATTGGATAAGCGACGTATATTATTTTATTCTGAGAGAAATTGACTATTGTGTCTGAAAGATTTACATTCATAGTCAAAGTCTATTTTTGAAATTACAATGGTAAGAGAGACATATGGATGTTAAACAGTTGAGCATTTAATCGAATTGAGGGAAACTATGAGACATCTTTTAATTATTTGTGGTGCTTCTGGTGCCGGTAAAACAACGATCCAGAATTATCTGATAAATAAACACGGATTTGAACGCGTTATTACACATACTACCCGCCCAAAAAGGGCAGATGAGGTTGATGGCAGTGATTACTATTTTGAAACTGAAACTTCCTTTTTTAAAAATGATTATTTTGAATATGTAAAGTATGATCACTATTTTTATGGATCTTCGCGAGAGGGCTTAGAGCGAGCGTGGGAAAAAAGCGCTTGGGCAGTTATTGTTTTAGATACTGCAGGTGCCCTCACATATCGAAAGGAATTAAAGGAAAGTCTCATGTGCTGGTACATCTATGTTTCTGACAGCGAAACTTTGGTAAGAAGATTGAAAGACAGAGATGGCGGCTGCAATGCTGCTACGCAACGTTTGTCCAGTTCAGAGGCGAGAAGAGACATGGATGTTCCGGACCAACTTAAAGATTTTTGTGTGCGTATTCGTAATGACAATTGGGAAAAAGTTGAGGAGAAGATCGCAAAAACATTGATAGAAGAAGGATACTACAATTGATTTTTATTCTTAAAAAGCTGTGCTATACTATGCTTAATAGTAATAATTATTATTTGCTTGGAGGCATGTAAGACTTATGATAGAGTTTGCAGTTAAGTTATTGCAAAAAAACAATTATAAAATCACTAAACAGCGTTTGAGTCTTTTGGAGTATTTAAGTCATTTTCAGGAACAATATATTAATGTTGTGGCAGTTGACAAGTATATGCACAGCATATATCCAGGCATGAGTCATAACACAATATATAGGAATATAAAAGAATTTGAAGAAGTTGGGATCATTGAGCAGCGAACAAAAGATGGTAATGCAAGTGTGAAGTATCAATGCGATTTCATACATCAGCATCACCATCACTTTATTTGCAAGCAATGTGGAAAGGTCCAAGAGGTTGAAATGTGTCCGTTGGATTATTTTGAAAAGCAGCTTCCCGGCTGTCGAATTGATGAACATCATTTTGAATTGTACGGATTGTGCGCAGATTGTATAAAATTAAGCAAAGATATGTCTAACTAGTATCTTTTAAGGCCTATTTTTGGTTTAATTATATTAAGTTTCAAGATAAGAAATGGAGAGATTACGAATGGCTTATCGAACACCGCCTTTTATTACACCATTTGCTATTATGTCGGTCGTACTTGCTCTAGGCGCGACTAACGTGGCTGTGAACAAAGCAACAAATACTTCCGAAGGTAAACCTGTAACACAAAAAGTTGAAAATTCTAGTTCGGTTTCGAGCGCATCGAGTGGTTCTTCTAAAGCAGATGATTCTAGTGATAAAAAGAAAAGTTCAGAATCTGATAGTGAGGAAACATCGTCAAGATCTAGCAGTGAAGACAGTTCTGTTTCTTCTGATGAGCAACAAGATAGTGAGAGCAGCAGTTCAGAAGATATGGATCAGAGTTCCTCAGCTGAATCAACCTCATCTTCTTCACGAACAAGTGGTAGTACATCAAGTGAAGACAACGATGAAGCAGAGAGTAGCAGTTCGGCTCAGTCTAGCTCACAATCTACTAATCAACAGGCTGAAAGTTCTTCTTCAAGTACACAAACGCAAAATAATCAGAATACCCAAAGTAATAATGCTACAGGAGAATAGGAGGAAATAACTTGTTCAGTATTATAGGATTAATCAACAGTTATTTAGGTTATATCAATATTAACGTTAAGCTGAAGAACCGTGTATATACGATCCTAGGGACAGTTGGTAATTTCTATCTGCTGTACGTAGCATATCGTTTCTTAGCAAATGGTTTTTTAGCACGTGGTTTATTGTTTATTCTAGCCTTTTTTGGTCTCAGTTATTTCGCATATCTGAATATTTTATATTTTTTCACATCCAAGAAGTCGCGCTTTGATTTCTCACCTTGGATTGAAAAGAAATTAGGAATGAAGCCTAAGGAAGATATGTTGGATAAGAAAAAGACTGGAGCTCAAAATGGATTCGTGCAAACCAATGGCCTTTTTAAGGGAGAAACTATTTTGCCGGCAAAACTCAAAAGAAATGCGGCTGAAATTCAGGCTTTAAATGAGATTGTCGGACAGTTGGCAGCAGAAAATTATCTCAGGCTTGATTATGGTGGCAATAGTGATAATGAGATTTTCAAAATTGCACGAGCGAAGAAAGAGAATGTTTTCGCCCTCAATGAGCCAGTCGCACTTCCTTACTTTGAATTGGTGCACGAAGCTGGACATTTGAATTTATATGGCGGTATTAATCAAATTGAAAGAAAAAGGCTTGGACAGATTAAGTCTGTTGGTTTGATGCCGGTTACTGAAGTGGAACGAAAATACAGTTTATTTGTTGCCGCAGCGGCTGTTTATGGAGGCCCATATAAATTTGCTGGTCGTTCGACGGTAATGCAAGAAGAGGGCCCTTACGAGTTGAAAATTCAAGTTGCGTACCGAGAAAAAGATGTTTCAAAGGACATTTAACAGCTCGGAAAGACTGGATAGTAAGTGATTATTTGTTGAGAATTTGTAATAATTAATTAAAAATTAGATCTCGCTAGCAATCGATTTTTTGGTTTCTGACGGGATCTTTTGCTGTCTTAGAAAATGAAATTTAAAATTTTAGAAATTAGGACCATTTTTAAGTTTTGTTTTCTGCATGCGGATGTATGAAATACTGTTTTTCTTGTTTAATTATGAAATTAAGCATATTCAAAAACAAAGTATAATTGCAATCGTTCTTCAATACTCGAAAATTCTTTTGATATTATATTAAATTTTGACTATTAAACTTTGTTTAACAAAGTTTAATGGTCAAAATTTATATTAAAAATAATATTAATTCGAATTTCTTGCACAAAATTAAATTAAATTTTAATATTGTAGTTACCGGAAATTAATGATTGCTCCCAAGGAGGAAAAAGAAATGGCAATGATTGAGTTTAAAAATGTCGAAAAGTACTATGATAAGTTCCATGCACTAAAGAATATTAACCTGAAGGTAGATAAGGGTGAAGTGGTTGTTGTCATCGGTCCTTCTGGTTCTGGAAAGAGTACATTGATCAGAACTATCAATGGGCTTGAGGATTTTACTGAAGGCCAATTACTCGTCAATGATTATGATTTGGCGGACAGTAAAACGGATTTGAATCAAATTAGAAAAGATGTTGGGATGGTTTTCCAACATTTCAATTTATATGATAACAAAACGGTGCTTGAGAATATTATGCTGGCACCAAAATTAGTTTTGAAGCGCGATCCTAAGGAAAATAAAGAACTTGCTATGCGTTTGTTGAAGAGTGTAGGGGTGGCTGACAAAGCTGAGTCATATCCGCGGCAGCTCTCTGGTGGACAAAAACAACGGGTGGCAATTGCGCGAAGTTTAGCAATGAAACCTAAAGCATTACTGTTTGATGAACCGACATCGGCGCTTGATCCTGAGATGATCGACGATGTTTTGAACGTTATGAAGAAGATTGCGACTGAGGGGATGACCATGGTCGTAGTTACACATGAGATGGGTTTTGCTCGTGAAGTGGCTGACCGTGTTATTTTTATTGATAATGGCGAGATTCTTGAGGACGAAAAGGCAGATGTCTTCTTCAAAGCGCCTAAGGAGAAAAGAGCACAGCAATTCTTAAGCAAAATCATCAAGCATTAAGAGGGGGAAGAATAATGAGAAAACTAAAACCAATCCTGATTTTGCTTGGGATGCTTTTGTTGACCCTGTCGCTTGGTGCTTGTTCAAATGAGAAGAGTACTCAACAAAATGCACTGAAAAGAAGTCAAGCAAGTAATACTCTGACATGGGGTGTTAAAGCTGATACTCGTTTATTCGGACTGATGGATATCAAATCAGGAACGATCAAAGGTTTTGATATTGATATGGGCAAGGAAATAACTAAGCGGGTCCTAGGTAAAAAAGGGCATGCAAAATTCGTTCAGGTTACTAGCAAGACGCGTATCCCTTTGCTCAAGAACGGAAATATTGATGCTATCATCGCCACAATGACAATTACACCGGATCGGGAAAAGATCGTTGATTTTTCGAATGTTTACTTCGCGGCTGGTCAGTCATTGCTGGTAAAAAGAGGCAGCAGTATTAAAAATGTTCGTGATTTAAATAAAGACGGGATGACCGTTTTAGCCGTTAAAGGATCTACTTCGGCTGTTAATGTTAAAAAATATGCTCCAAAAGCTAAGGTTTTAGAATTAGAGGACTATGCACAAGCCTTTACAGCTCTTAAGTCAGGTCAAGGAGATGCAATGACAACTGATAATGGTATTTTGTTCGGGGTCGCATCAGAAAACCCGGCTTATCACGTTGTTGGTGGAACATTTACTAATGAACCATACGGAATTGCGGTTGATAAGAATCAAACGCAGCTGAAAAATAAGATTGATAAGGCACTCGCTGATATGAGAAAAGATGGCACTTATCAAAGACTGCTGCAGAAATGGTTTGGAAATGTCGCAGGATTTGATTTGAAGGAGGCGAGCCAACAATGATAAATGTCTTTATGCAACATTGGCAGGAATTGCTGCTTGGTTTTGGAAATACACTGCTTTGCAGTGTAATCGCACTATTCTTTAGTTTGGTAATTGGGTCGGCATTTGCAATTTTTGAAGTTTTACCATACAAAGTATTGCATATTGTCGGTCGTGTCTATATTGAAGTTTTCCGTAACATACCTTTACTGGTAATTGGAATGTTTTTCTACGTTGTTGTTCCGCAATTTTTTGTTACTTTGGATGGCTTCACAGCTGGGACGATTGGTTTGACGTTGTATACATCTGCCTTTATTGCCGAAACTGTACGTGCAGGGATCCAAGCAGTTGACGATGGACAAATGGAGGGAGCACGTGCTAACGGAATGACCTTTATGCAAGCTATGTGGCATATTATTCTTCCACAGGCATTTAGATATGTTATTCCGCCTTTAGGAAACCAATTCATAAATTTGGTCAAGAATTCTTCTGTACTGGCATTTGTGGCAGGGTTTGATTTAATGTATCAAGGCGATGCAATTGCTTCGACAACTTTTGATACGTTTAATACGTATATTGTCGTTGGAATTTTGTACTTGATCATTACATTGCCATTAAGTTATTACATGCGGTATTTAGAGAAGAAGTTAGCCTAGAGAAGGAGGGTGAATTAAATGTCAAATTTAGCTGAAGCTTACTCATGGATTAATTTGCGGTATTTGTTAGAAGGTTTGTGGGTAACGATCGAAGTCTCAGTCATTTCAATTGTTTTAAGTTTCATTTGCGGGTCGATTCTTGGTATAATTCGATATGTTCGTTTTCCTTTCTTGTCCGCGATAGTAGGAGTTATTATCGACTTAATTAGAAATCTGCCACTGCTATTGCTGCTCTTCTTTACTTATTTTGGTCTTCCAAAAATCGGAATTAAAATGGAACCTTTATCTGCAGCGATTGCGGCAATGACTGTTTTTGAATCAGCAATGATTGCTGAAATCGTTCGTAGTGGTATCCAAGCGGTTGATACGGGGCAGATGGAAGGCGCACGCTCAGTCGGAATGACTTACTGGCAAGGACTGCGCGTCATTGTTTTACCACAAGCAATGAAAAAAATGATTCCGCCGCTGGTGAGTCAATTTATCTCTTTGATAAAAGATACATCTTTAGCAACTATCATTGTTTTACCTGAACTGTTGTATCGAGCCCAGATTATTTATGGACAGAATACACGTTACATGATTCCAATGTTTATTGCTCTGGCAGTGATGTACTTTGTAGTCTGTTATGCATTGTCGCTTGTTGCATCTGGTCTTGAAAGAAGAACGAGCTAACAAGTAAAATAAATGATAATGATATAAAAAATACTGTACTCAGATGCACGTATAAGCGCATCTGAGGACAGTGTTTTTGTCTTCTTAAATAATAATTATATTATGATACAACACATATTACCGTTTAGATCTGTTTTTATAGAAGTAAATTGGAATACCGACAATAACGATTATCAGCGACGCAAGAACGCCTTGGGTATCACTAATAACCTCACTGATTAGAACAAAGACAGCTCCTCCGATGGCAATCAAAGGAATCCATGGATAGAGCGGAACTGAAAATGGACGAGGGAGCTGCGGACGAATGAGTCGTAATTTGAAAAGTCCAAAAAATGCAACAACGTAAAAACAATAAACGGTAAAAATACATAGTTCGGTTAAGCGATCGGCATTAACGTTCAAAATCATTAAAACAGCAATTCCAAAAATAACAAGTGTCGAAATCATTGGACTGTGCGTTTTGGTGTTCACATAAGCTAATTGTTTGGAGAAAGGCAGATCATTATTTTTTGCCATCGCGTACATAATACGCGGAAAAGACATAATTTTACCATTTAGACATCCAGCAATTGAAATGATTATGCCGATGTTAAGTAATTTGCCGCCTAAATTACCAAATGCAATTGAAGCAAACTGAGGCGCTGCATCTTCACCAAATTGGTGGATTTGATCAGCTGTTAAAACACTGAAAATACTCCAAGTTACTAAAATATAGGCAAGTAAGACGATTACAAGGCCCCAGATTATTGCCAGTGGGAGCAGTTTTTGGGGATTCTTGATCTCACCGCCCATGTTAGCGAGCAAAATCCAACCATCATATGCAAAAAGTGTCGCTAAGACAGCAACTCCAAAGTTACCAGCGGGACTGTTTGCTGATTGCGAAACTACATTTCCCAGGGCATTGTGGTCTCCAAAGAAAAGGCCAAAGATGATAATTGCAATGATCGGTATAAATTTACCGATAGTTGTCAGAATCTGAAGAGCAGCACCATAGCGATTAGATAATAAATTAAAAACGGTTATAAGAGCTACTGAAAAAATAGCTAACGGATGCTCCCAAGAATTAGGCAGATCAAAGAAGGCAACCAACAAGATAGCGAGATATGAACCTAAAGCTGCTATCATGGCCGGACCATAGACAATAATCTGCATCCATCCGGAGAGAAAGCCCCATATTTTACCGTAAATTTTTTCCATATAGAAATAAAGACCACCAGTATGCGGCATTTGTGCCCCAATTTCAGCAATTGTCAAACCTGATGCTAAGGTTAAAAGACCACCAAACAACCATGCCAGTAGGGCCATTGTTGTTGAATGAGAATAGTCCAAGACAGATGCTTGTTTGAAGAAAATTCCAGAACCGATGACTGTTCCAATAACCAAGGCAAGCGACGACCACAGACCCAACGAACGCTTGAGTTGTACTTGTTGTTTCATTTTTTTTCCTTCTTTGTCAATTGTGGATATTTTTGTTGTGAAGTAAAAACTACTGCAATCAACGGTTTATTATTCAGTTAGAAAGCGTGAAAAGTATTCTTCCTGCGTAGGTGACACTTCGGCAGTTATCACGGTTCCTTTTTCTGTATAATTCGTTTCAGTTACGAGTGCAAGCTTATTGATTTTTTCTAGATAGCGTCCCTGATCAAAAGGGATGAAGTAACTATGTGTTTTGTAATTTTTAAAGAGAACCTGTTTCATTAAGTTCGCAAGAGCGCTTATTGATTTTTCATCACGTGCACTATAAGTCAATTGCAGACCTTCGATAACGGGATAATTTCCGCTGGTTTTATCTGCTTTATTAAAGGCATAGATCATAGGTGTATTTTCAACGCCTAACTGCTTCAATGTTTCAGTCGTGATTTTAATCATCTCAGCGGAGTGTTCATCAGAAATATCAACAACGTGAAGCAGAAGATCTGCATTTTTAACTTCTGACAAGGTTGATTGAAAAGCTTTAACTAGATTGTGCGGCAACTTGCTGACAAAGCCGACTGTATCGCTTAACAAAAATTCGCGATTATCTTTAAAACGTAATTTACGTACAGAAGTATCGAGTGTAGCAAAAAGCATATCTTTAGCCATTACTTCTTTGCCGTCAGGGCTGTTTAAAAAACGAAGCAGTCCATTCATTGTTGTTGACTTACCAGAGTTAGTGTAGCCAACTAGAGCAACACTTGGGAGACCAGATTCTCTGCGAGTGCTGCTTTTTATTTCTTGTTCTTTATCAATGTTTTTTAATTCGCGGCTTAGTTGTGCAATTCTTTTTTGAATTGTACGGCGGTTTATTTCAAGTTTTGTTTCACCTGCACCACGGTTGGCAAGCGAACCACCTGAACTTTGCTGATCTAGTTTTTCATGTGAAGAGGTTCTTAGACGAGGCAATTTGTATTTAAGACGTGCAATTTCTACTTGAAGCTGTGCTTCTTTTGTTCGTGCACGTGATGAAAAAATTTCAAGAATCAATTCTGTCCGGTCGAGTACATCCAGAGAAGTTTCTTTTTCTAGATTACGAATTTGTGTGGGTGAAAGTTCATCATTTAGAAGCAAAACAGCAGCTTCTTTTTCCTGACCGATGCGATATAATTCCTGAATTTTCCCCTTTCCTAAATAAGTTGCAGCGACAGGCTTTTGCAGCTTTTGTCTGACATCCGCAACAACTTGCATGCCATTTGCATAAGCCAATTCTGCTAATTCTTCCATTAAATAGTCAAAATTGGCTTGCTGATTTTCAATTCCGGCAATAATAACTGGGATCATGAGGAAATCCCCTCCTTTGTTATTTGATTATTATAACATTTAATCAAGGTAGTCGCTGAATAAGATATGCATGAGATTTCGGCAGAATATTAAATAATTTTTTAACCATTTAATAATTTAGAAATAGTAATTTGAGTGGTGGCTTGTCTTTTTTTGATATTAAAAATAATAAAAACTAGGCAAAAAAACTGTAAAAACTTATTATTTTTATCAAGGCCATTGTTTTTATGATTGGAAAAAAATAACGCTTTTTGCTTTGAAAAAGTAAATAAAACAGCAAAAATGTTAACAAAAATAAGTTATGGCAGAATATATGACATATAATTTTGAAAGAATGTCTTTTGTTATCATGAATATAAGAATTTTTGCTTGTATTTAATTTAAATTTCATATAAAATTTAACCACTGTAATAAATAATGTTTCTTTAGAAACAAAAAAAGGAGTAGTTTTGCGATGAAATTGAATAAATTCGCTAAGCTTGGAGCAGTTGCAGTGCTGTCGGCGGTCTTTTTGGCAGCCTGCGGTTCTAAAAGTGCAAGTAGTTCGTCCAAGCAAGTTTTAAATTGGGATGAGAATGCAGAGTTGCCTACAATAGATCTTTCTAAGGCAACTGACCGTGTCAGTTTTGATACATTGAACAATACAAACGAGGGTTTGTATCGCTTAGGTAAGGACAGTAAGATTGAACCAGGAATTGCGACTAAAACAACTGTCTCTAACAATGGCATGAAGTATACATTTACCTTGCGTAAGAATGCTAAATGGAGCAACGGGGACAAAGTTACAGCTAAAGATTTTGTTTATTCATGGCAGCGGACAGTTAAACCATCAACTGGTTCACAATACGCATATCTTTTCAGTGGTATTCAAAATGCTGATGATATCACAGCTGGGAAAAAGGATGCTTCAACTTTAGGCGTTAAAGCAGAAGGCAATTATAAATTAGTTGTTACTTTAGATAAAAAACTCCCATACTTCAAGTTATTAATGGGCTTCCCAAGTTTCTATCCGCAAAGTCAAAAAGCTGTTGAGAAGTACGGCAGCAAGTACGGCACAGCTTCGAAATATATGGTATATAATGGACCATACGAATTAACTAAATGGACAGGAACTAACTTGAGCTGGACATTGAAGAAAAATAACGATTATTGGGACAAGAAGAACGTTAAGCTGTCAGCTATTAATTACAAAGTCAACAAGAGCAATACAACAGCTTACAACTTGTATCAATCTGGTAAGCTTGATATGACATATTTGAATGCCGAACAAGCAAAACAGATGAGCAATTCTAAAGAGTTAGTTACACGTCGTGGTTCATCGACTTTCTACCTTGAATATAACCAAACTAAGAAAGAATTTCAGAATAAGAAAATTCGTCAAGCAATCTCATTGGTTATTGACCGTAAACAATATGTTAACAAAGTGTTAGGCGACGGATCAACTGTTGCTAAGGGCTTAGTGGCATCTGGGCTGTCCAAGCATAATGGCAAGGACTTTGCTGATGAAGCAGCCGTTAAAGACGCAACTGCCACAGATACAGCTAAGGCTAAGAAGCTTTGGAATGAGGGCTTGAAGGAATTAGGCGTTAAAGAATTGAGCTTTAGCATATTAAGTGATGATACAGATGCCGGAAATAAAACAACTCCATTCTTACAAAGTCAAATTGAAGAGAGTTTGCCAGGTGCAAAGGTTTCTGTTACTAATGTACCGTTCAAGACACGTTTAGATCGTTCAGAAAAAGGCAATTTCGATGTAGTTGTTTCAGCTTGGGGGGCAGATTTTGCTGATCCAATTAGTTTCTTAGACTTGTTCACTTCAGATAACTCTTACAATAATGGTAAATGGAAGAATGCTGAATACGACAAGTTGATTGAGGCTTCTAAGACAACTGATGCCGGAAATGCGACAAAACGTTGGAATGATTTAGTTCAAGCTGAAAAGATCTTGATGCAAGACCAAGGAATTTCTCCTATCTATCAACAGGCACAAGCGACATTAGTTAAATCTAAAGTTAAGGGCGTAATTTACAACTCTTCTGGTGCAAATTACAACTTTAAGGATGCATATATTAAGTAAGCAGCTTCGTTTATTTTAGAAATTTAAAAATCGATTGGGGGATTAACATCAAATGTTAACCCCCAATTGCTATTTGACGGTATATAATGAAAAGAAGCTGCTAAATGCGGTTTGTTAATCTATCTTGTCTTTAGAATGTGAGGAATTAATATGCGTAAATATCTTCTTAAGCGTGTTTTCTATATGATATTGACGTTATTCTTGGTTGCAACAATTACCTTTTTCTTAATGAAATTGATGCCAGGGACGCCCTACTCAAATCAACAGAAAATGACAGCTCAACAAATTCAAATCATGAACGAACAATATGGCTTAAATAAGCCTATGTGGTTGCAGTACTTGATCTACCTAGGTGGAATGCTCCATGGTGATTTTGGAGTGTCATTCCAGTTCAGTAACCAGCCGGTTTCGTATTTGATTGCTAGTCGAATCGGTGCTTCAGCGCAGTTAGGATTTCAAGCAATGATTTTCGGAGTTGTTTTAGGAATAATCATTGGGGCAGTCGCTGCGGTGCACAGAAATACATGGGTCGATACATTATGTACGATATTATCGATCATCGGAAAGTCAGTTCCTAACTTTGTTTTAGCTGTTCTGCTGCAATTCTATATTGCTCTGAAACTTGGCTGGTTCCCAATTGCTGATTGGGGTGGCTTCAGCTATACAGTCTTGCCAACAATTGCGCTTGGTGTCGGTCCTCTCGCGGAAACAGCACGTTTCATTCGAACTGGGATGGTTGATGTGCTTAACTCAGACTATATTGAGTTGGCTAAAGCCAAGGGCTTAAGCCGTTACGGAATTGTTTACCATCATGCTTTGCGTAACAGTTTGATACCGCTAGTAACTTTGATCGGACCGTATACGGTTGCCCTTATGACAGGTTCGATGGTTATTGAAAATATCTTCTCGATTCCCGGAATCGGGGAACAATTTGTTAAATCGATCCTGACCAATGATTATCCAACGATCATGGGTGTCACGATGCTGTTTTCTGCAGGATTAGTTGCTGTTATTTTAATAACGGATATCATTTACGGAATAATTGATCCGCGGATTCGACTAAGTGGAAGTGGGGATTAAACAAATGGAAGAAAAAATAAAGTTAAGTCCAGAAAGCTTTGAGGCTTTACCCAAGGCCGAAGAATTGGATAACGAAAAAATTGCTGCTCCATCATTAACCTTCGTTCAAGATGCATGGCGCCGTTTGAAGATGAATAAGGGTGCGCTTATATCTTTGTTCGTTATCATTTTGATGATGGTCGTAGCATTCGGCTCAACACCTTTTATCAATCATGATTCCTTGGTGAAATCTGCTCCTCAATATGCTAATTTACCAGCTAAAATTCCTGGGGTTCCAATCAATGGATTTAATGGAAAGTTGAAAGTTTCAGGTGAATGGGTTGATGAGTATAAACAAAATAATGTTCCAAGTAATAAGTATTTTGTTTTAGGAACAGATTATCTAGGGCATTCATTAGCACAACGAATTATTTATGGCACGAAGATTTCGCTGATTGTTGCTTTAGTCGCAACATTCTTTGATTTGACATTGGGTGTCGCGTACGGAATCACCTCTGGCTGGCGCGGTGGTCGAGTTGATAATATTATGCAACGGATTATTGAGGTTATCTCATCTATCCCAAGTCTAGTTATTGTTGTGTTGATGCTGGTTGTTTTGAAACCTGGGATGACTTCGATTATTGCCGCGATTGCAATTTCAAGTTGGACAACGATGGCTAGGATGATTCGAGCCGAGACCTTGCAGTTGAAATCGCAAGAGTATGTTTTAGCTGCCAGAACATTGGGGGAGACTCCATGGAAGATTGCTTGGAAACACCTAGTTCCTAATCTTTCAAGTATCATTATAATTCAGACGATGTATACTATCCCGACTGCGATCTTCTTCGAAGCGTTCTTGAGTTTTATTGGGATCGGTATTAGTTCACCACAGACTTCGTTAGGCGTGCTGCTGAATGATGGACAAAAGAACTTCCAATTCTTACCGTATCAAATGTGGTATCCTGCAATCGTGTTGTGTATCTTAATGATTGCTTTTAACCTGCTCGGTGATGGATTACGCGATGCATTTGATCCAAAGACTAGGAGGTAGATGGGAACAATGGCTGAAAGAATTTTAGACGTAAAAAACTTAAAAATTGATTTTCACACTTATGCTGGAGCTGTAAAAGCAATTCGTGATGTCAGCTTCCATTTGGATAAAGGAGAGACTTTGGCGATTGTTGGTGAGTCCGGTTCGGGCAAGTCAGTAACAACCAAAAGTCTGATGGGGCTACTTGCTAACAATGCTGAAGTAACTGGTGGTTCGATTATGTTTCATGATCAAGATATTTTGAAGAAGTCAGAAAAAGAAATGCAAAACATTCGCGGGAAAGATATCGCGATGATTTTTCAGGATCCAATGACCTCTCTTGATCCAACAATGCGTATTGGACAGCAGATTGCTGAACCGCTGATCAAGCATAAACATGTGGATAAGAAAAAGGCATGGTCGCAAGCACTTGAATTGATGAAGCTTGTTGGCATCACAGATGCTGAAGAACGAATCAAAAATTATCCTCATCAGTTTTCTGGTGGACAAAGGCAACGAATTGTTATTGCGATTGCACTCGTCTGCTATCCAGAAATATTGATTGCTGATGAACCGACAACTGCACTGGATGTTACGATTCAGGCTCAAATTCTGGAGCTGATGAAGGAATTACAGGAAAAGATCGAAACTTCGATTATTTTCATCACGCATGACCTTGGAGTCGTTGCCGGAATGGCAGATCGAGTTGCCGTGATGTATGCAGGCCAGATTGTGGAATATGGGACTGTCGATGAAATCTTCTTTAATCCGCAACATCCTTACACATGGGGCTTATTGAATTCAATGCCAACCTTATCAAGTACGAAGCTTGAAGCAATTCCTGGAACACCTCCTGATTTGCTGGATCCGCCTAAGGGTGATCCTTTTGTAGCACGTAATCCATACGCAATGAAAATTGATGCTGAACAGAGGCCGCCATTCTTCAAGGTCTCAGAGACACATTATGCTGCAACATGGCTGTTGCATCCGGACGCACCCAAAGTTACGCCTCCAGATGAAATCGTTCGTCGCAGACAGACGTTTAAAGACATAATGGCTCATAAAGCAATTTGAGAGACTGAGGAAGGAAGAAGACCGCATGTCAGAAAAACGAAAAAAAATTTTGGAAGTAAAACATCTGAAGCAATACTTCAATGTGGGAAAACCTGATGAGGTCAAGGCAGTTGACGATGTTACCTTTGATGTCTATGAGGGCGAAACTTTTGGTCTTGTTGGCGAGTCAGGTTCGGGGAAGACAACTACAGGAAGAAGTATTATCCATTTGTATGAACCGACTGACGGAAGTATCTTATTTGAAGGCAAAGATATCAGCAAGTTGAAAACTAAAGCAGATTTCTTGAGTTTCAGAAGAGAAATGCAGATGATTTTCCAAGATCCATATGCTTCATTGAACCCGCGTATGAAGATCAAGGATATTGTTGCTGAAGGAATCGATATTCACCACCTTGCCAAGGATGATGCAGAGCGCAGTAAAATGGTTGAAGATTTGCTAGAAACTGTTGGACTCAACCGTGATCACTCGAGCCGTTACCCGCATGAATTTTCAGGCGGACAACGTCAAAGAATCGGAATTGCACGTGCGTTAGCAGTCAAACCTAAGTTCATTATTGCTGATGAACCGATCTCAGCTTTGGATGTGTCAATTCAAGCACAGGTTGTTAATTTGTTGAAAGATCTGCAACGTGAACACGGGTTGACCTATCTCTTTATTGCCCATGATTTGTCAATGGTCAAGTACATTTCTGATCGAATCGGTGTTATGCACTATGGAAAACTGCTTGAAGTCGGAACGGCTGATGAAGTTTATGCTCATCCGTTGCATGATTACACTGCAAGCTTGATTTCTGCTGTTCCTGTACCAGATCCGGAGTATGAGCGGAATCGCAAACAGATTCCTTATGATGCTTCGATCGAACAAGATCATCCTGATAATCCGCGTAAATTGCGTGAGATTGTTCCAGGGCATTTTGTCCGCTGCACAGAAGATGAAGTTGCAGGTTATCGTAAAAAAGCAGAGGCATATAAGCAGAAGGCTTAGTTCATAATTTTAGATAGTTGCAGATTGGCTAGAAAAAAGGCTTCGCATATTCATGAAAATGAATATGCGAAGCCTTTTTTGACTGAAGCAAATAACTGATCAAATAACTCAAAAAAACATTCTAATAAGTTTGTTCATCGAGATAGTGATTGTAATATTCTACTTTGACGTTATTCTTGTCAACAGTCATCTTTGTAACAGAACCGTTTGCTGGGCCTTCTGAAACAATATCGATATTAGGCGCGAAACGATGGACGATACTCCTAATCGTTGTCCCATGGCTGACAAGAAGAACTTTGTCATTGCTTTTTTGTTTGGTGCGTAGGTAATCAAAACCAGCGTTGATACGTGTCCAATATTCAGCATCATTTTCCGCATCATGGAATGGATCCGTTTCTTTCATGAAGTCACGTGATTTTTCAATTGAATACTTAGTGATCAGCTCTTCAAAAGTCTCGCAACCGTGAATAGCTCCCACCATCAACCATGTCTGACTAGAGTCGTTGCCTTCGAAATAACCATAACTCTGTTCACGGAAATTGCGCAGAATTTTAGGCTGCGGTAATTCTGCAGATGCAACATTTTCATCGATAATATAGCCGCAGGTTCGTTTAGCCCTGGTTGTATCGCTATGGTAAACATTGGAAAAATTGATGTGTGCAAGATGGCGCCCTGCACGATGACCGTCTTCAATCCCCTTAGGTGTTAAAGGAGAGTCGCACCAGCCTTGCATCCGGCGATAATGATTTAAAAAGGTTTGTCCGTGACGTACGAAATAAATAGTAAACGACATCAATTTGCCTCCTAGAAAGTTTAGTTACGAAATAATTAACGCTACAACAACAAGTATACATTGAAATGAGCTTTGACTGAAATAAATTTGTCTATAAATGACTGAAATAAACAAAAAATTACAGGAGACAGATATAAACTTTGATTTAAAAGAGCAGGTGGTAAATGTGCAAATTTTCGGTATACAAGAAGTGTGGTAATAGTCATTGGATTTTGAGTATTAAATAAGTATATTTATGTGCGCAATCCTTAATAAAAAGAAAAGTATGACTACTGCAACACGAAATTGCATGTATACACCAAAGCGAGGAACCAAGTCGAAATATAACTTTTGACTTAGTTCCCCGCTTAGATAAAATTTAAATTAGTAACCAGGAGACGTGCCCTTTTTCATAAAGCGATAAAGAAGTACGAACAATCCCGGGACAGCTGTTAAAGCTGCTAGAGCTATAAAAATCAATGAGAAGTGTTCCTGGACATAACTGATCTGGCCGAAAAAGTAACCTAGAGAAGATCCGAATGTCACCCACAACAGGACACCAAGCATGTTGTAAATTGAAAAACGTTTATAATCCATTCTGGCACTGCCAGAGATCAATGGAATAAAAGTTCTGATTAATGGAATAAATCGTCCAAAAATAACGGCTTTTCCACCGTGCTTTTCGAAGAAACGCTGTGTTTTTTCAAGTTTTTCTTCAGGTATTAGACGTCTAAAAAGGGACAGCCTATGCAGATTGCGTCCAATTTCGTAATTGACAGTATCGCCAATCAGAGCGGCGAAGAAGAATACAGGAATCAATATTCGAATATCGAGTGTTGAACCGGTGATGGCCGCTAAAGTACTTGTGAAAAAGATCAGTGACTCGCCTGGCAGAAAGGCAAAGACTACAAGCCCAGTTTCCATAAAAACAAGGGCGAATAAGGCGAAATATACCCAGCCGCCAAGTGTCTCGACCAGCGGTGCCAAATACAGATGAAAGTGCGAGAGAAAAAACAAAGCTTGATTAATCAAGGCACCACTTCCTTTACATGTATTTAACTGAATTCTACCGGGTTTAAGGACAAATTGCCAGTAATATATCCGGTAGTTAAGCTATTTTTAAAAAACTTTGAATAGGCTTTAATTGTAGCAGTTAAGTAAAAATGATAGAATTGTATGACCAGTAATTATGTGAGCGGGGGGATTAATGTGACGATTAAGGAACAAGAACAGCAGCGAATGGATGAAGTTATAAATAAGATAAAAATAGCAGAGCAAAAGCATCATGAAGAAATTAAGAATGCTGAAAATGATACCCACGCCATTAAAAATGATTTTTCAAATAATTTACGACTGAAAACAGAGTCTTATTCGGGAATTTTTGAAACAGCCGCTACGGTGCGGCAGCAGCAGCAAATGCTGCAGGAACGTGAAAATAGTTGGCAGCATGCGACAAAAAGGTTAGATATATTAAAAAAATTAGAGGCGACACCATATTTTGCAAGGATTGACTTTCATGAAAAAGGGGAAAAAAGGGCAGAATCAATCTATATTGGTTTAGGTTCTTTTGCAGATAAACCGGATAATTTCTTGATTTATGACTGGCGGGCTCCGATTTCAAGTATTTACTATGACGGTGGGATAGGTGACATCACTTATCAGACTCCGGATGGCCCACAGCATGTGAATGTGACTTTAAAGAGGCAGTTTCTAGTTGAAGATGGAAAAATCAAGACGGTCTTTGACACAGATGAAGCAGTAGGGGACCAGATGCTGCTCGATGTGCTGGATGAATCATCCGATACTAAGATGAAGAGTATCGTAACAACTATTCAAAAAGAACAAAACCAAATTATTCGTGAGACAAATGCTGAACTTCTCTTTGTTCAAGGGGCTGCCGGTTCGGGTAAAACGTCTGCTGTTTTGCAGCGGGTGGCTTATTTATTGTACCGTTACCGAGGCAAACTGACATCTAGTCAAGTTATCTTATTTTCGCCTAATCAGCTGTTTAACGATTATATCGATCAAGTTTTACCGGAATTAGGTGAACATAATATGGTTCAGATGACCTATTATCAATATGCGCAGCGTCGGCTTCCACGTGTTAGTGTCGAAACACTGCAAGAAAGATTTGAAGCAAAACGGACAGAAGCTCAACAAAAGATCCTTAGTTTAAAGAATAGTCTGCATTTTTTTGAGGCAACGACAGCCTATACACGTTATCTTGAAAAGAAAAGCATGCGTTTTAAAAATGTCATGTTTCGCGGAAAACCTTTCTTTGACCGAAATAAAATTAGTCAGATATATTATAGTTTCAACGAAAATTATCATTTACGCAATCGGCTAAGTGCTACCAAAGAACGGTTGTTGAAAATGCTCAATCGCAGAGTTGAAAGCGAATCACGGACAGAATGGGTTGAAAAGGCTATTCAAGAAGCGAGTCCGCAACAGTTGACAGAATTGTACGGAGATCATCCACGCGATTTTGAAAACGGCGATAAAGAACTGCGTTTTCTTGCGCGCCGTTTTGTCATGGAACAATATAAGAAGATCCATGCTGATATTATTCATAATCGTTTTTTAAATATCAATGCACAGTACATCCATTTACTTAAAAATGTGCCTGAATTGATCGAGTTACCCAAACTAGGAATTTCAGCGGAGCAGTGGAGGGATAGTATTGCGGATGTGATTGATAGGCTGAAGTCAAAACAGATGCAGCTTGCGGATGTTACACCATATCTGCATTTGTATGATCGGATTACCGGCAAGCGCGGCAATGTTGAAATGCGTCATGTTTTTATTGATGAGATCCAAGATTATACGCCGTACCAGCTGGCTTTCTTGAAAGAAAACTTTCCACGGGCCAGATTTACTGTTCTCGGAGATTTAAATCAGGCAATTTTCACGAAAACAAACAGTTACAATTTATTAGACGACGTAAGTGTGATGTTTCCTAAAGATAAAACCAAAGTTGTTCAGCTGACCAAATCCTATCGTTCTACCCAACAGATCACTGATTTTACTAAACAAATTCTTATTGATGGAGCTGCGGTCGAATCATTTGAACGCGAGGGTGAATTGCCACGGATTATGATTGATGCAACATTGAATGCATTGACAGATGATGTGGTTTTACAGATCAAACAAAATAACGCAGATCAGATGACAACAGCAATTATTTGCAAAACATTAAGGGAATGTGAAGAGTTGACGAAGGCTTTGCGCGCCAAAGAAGTTAAAGTAACTCTTATTAAGACGGAAAATCAGCGTTTGGCCGCAGGAACGATCATTGTACCTGCATTTTTAGCCAAAGGCCTTGAATTTGATGCTGTTATCATGTGGAATGCAAATAAAAATAATTATGTACTTGAGAGCGAACGTCAGCTGGTCTACACGATTTGTTCGCGGGCAATGCATCGCTTGAGCATTTATGCTTATGGTGAACTATCACCGTTATTCGAACGTGTACCGGCTAAGTACTATGAACTGAAATAGTAGAGCTGGATTTTAGATGGTGATTCACGCGCAGCGACTTGAGTTATTTTAAAATGATGTCAATTAGTACTATAGAATTGCAGTCAAAAAATGGTATAATCAGCATAATTATTTTAAGTAGATATAGGAGTCGCCAATGTATAATCAAATGAATTATTATAAGATTCCGCGTGAGGAATGGCGGGAATTTTATCAGGACCATATCTCTCCTTTGAGTGCAGCTGAATTGGTCCGGATTAAATCTGTAAATGATCGTATTTCATTGCAAGACGTTCAAGATGTATACGTTCCTTTAGTTCATCTCTTGGGACTGCACCTTGAGTCGCGGCAAGATCTTTTGAATAAACAGGCCGCTTTTCTGGGGATCGAACCGCATAAGGTACCTTTTATATTAGGTATTGCTGGGAGTGTCGCTGTCGGTAAAAGTACAATTGCCCGTTTGCTGCAGACAATGCTGAGCGAGATTTATCCGGATAAAAAAGTACAGCTGATAACAACAGATGGTTTTCTCTTCCCGAATAAAGAATTGAAGAGGCGTCGGTTAATGAAGAGGAAAGGGTTCCCTGAGTCATATGATATGCGGCGCCTACTGCTTTTTACGAATGATGTCAAAAATGGTCTTCCTGCCAAGGCACCGGTCTATTCCCATAAGGTCTACGACATTATACCAGGGGAGTATGAAGTTGTGGACAATCCTGATATTTTAATTGTTGAAGGAATCAATGTTTTGCAACTGCCAAGCAATCAGCAATTGTACGTCAGTGATTTCTTTGACTTCTCGATCTATGTTGATGCTCAGGAGAGCTTGATTCAAAAATGGTATCTAGAACGTTTTGGAATGCTGCTGGATACGGCCTTTCAAGATCCAACAAATTATTACTATCCGTATGCTATAGGGGATCGTTCTTCAGCTTTCAGAATGGCTAAGCGAGTCTGGCGTTCGATTAATCGGCCTAATCTGCATGAATATATTGTACCAACCAGAAATCGCGCAGATTTGATTGTTCATAAGACTAAAAATCATCTAGTAAACGAACTATTTCTACGGAAGTATTAAAAAGCTGTCATAAATGTACGTGGTTTCCATAATTTGATTTGACCAGTCTCTTAACTATCTGTAAAATAAGTGGGAGAATGTAGTAGTAAAAATAAGATGAGGTGAATATCTTGACAAATATTGACATGCAGGCTTTTGATAAGATCATCGTTCTTGACTTTGGGAGTCAGTATAATCAATTAATTACACGCCGAATTCGTGAATTTGGTGTTTATTCAGAATTATTATCACATAAAATAACGGCGGCTGAGATAAAGAAAATGGCACCCAAGGGTATTATTTTTTCCGGTGGTCCTAACAGTGTCTATGATGGCAAAGCCTTTCATGTTGATCCAGAAATTTTTAAACTTGGAATACCGATTTTAGGAATTTGTTATGGAATGCAGCTGATGGCAACTGAATTACCAGGAGGTAAAGTTGAAGATGCAACTAACAAGGAATACGGCAAAGCCGTCATTGAAGTTACAGACGACAAGGCTGTTCTTTTCCAAAGTCTTCCTCAAAAACAAACAGTCTGGATGAGTCACGGAGACTTAGTTACACAAGTCCCAGATGGCTTTAAAGCAACAGCAACGAGCGAGAATTGTCCGATTTCTGCAATGGCCAATGATGACAAGAAATTTTACGGTTTGCAATTCCATACCGAGGTCCGTAATACTGAATACGGCAATGAGATTTTGCGTCATTTTGCATTCGATGTCTGTGAAGCACGCGATAATTGGTCAATGGATGACTTCATTGATATGCAGATCGCCAAGATCCGTGAAACTGTCGGTGATAAGAAGGTTCTGCTGGGACTTTCCGGCGGAGTTGATTCATCTGTTGTCGGGGTGCTGCTGCATAAAGCAATCGGTCCGCAATTGACGAGTATCTTTGTTGACCATGGCCTTTTACGTAAGGGCGAAGTTGAACAAGTTATGGAAAGTCTAAAGGGCAAGTTTGGCTTGAATATTATTCAGGTCAACTCAAAAGAACGCTTTATGAAAAAGCTCGCCGGTGTTTCTGATCCAGAAAAGAAACGTAAAATTATCGGTAATGAATTTATCCGCGTGTTTGATGATGAAGCTGCCAAATTAGATGGAATCGATTATCTAGCTCAAGGAACGCTGTATACTGATGTGATCGAATCCGGAACAGATACGGCACAGACGATCAAGTCGCATCATAATGTTGGTGGACTGCCAGAAGATATTCAATTCCAGCTGATCGAACCTTTGAACACTTTGTTCAAAGATGAAGTCCGCGAATTGGGTGAAAAGCTGGGGATGCCATCTGAATTAGTATGGCGTCAACCGTTCCCTGGTCCTGGTTTAGGGATTCGTGTCATTGGTGAAATCACTGAAGAAAAATTACAGATCGTGCGCGACAGCGACTTGATTTTACGTGAAGAAGTTGCTAACCATGGACTCGAACGCGAGATCTGGCAATACTTCACCGTCTTACCTGGTATCAGAAGTGTTGGTGTAATGGGTGATGGCCGCACATACGATTACACGGTCGGAATCCGTGCCGTGACTTCAATCGATGGTATGACAGCTGACTTCGCTAAGATCCCATGGGATGTTCTCCAAGAAATCTCTGTCCGTATCGTTAACGAAGTTGCACACGTCAACCGCGTAGTGTACGATATTACGTCCAAGCCACCAGCAACGATTGAGTGGGAATAGTAGAAGCTAAGATATAAATACCGTTATACCGGCGTTTCTTGACTCTTTTCTTCTGTATTTCCCGTTGCTGGCACCGAAATGGCACCAGTAATGTGTTTCTTGCCCGTAAACTGATTACGAGTGGGGACAACGACTGAATGATCCGCCGGAGTGAAATCAACTAGACCATTAAGGTGTTGTGCTGTCTCAAAGTTACTATTTGGATATAGATGTCCATAAGTTCCTAAAGTTGTTTGAATGTCTTCATGTCCCAAACGTTCCTTAATAATTAATGGGTTTTCCCCAATACTAATTAACAAGGAAGCATGAGAATGTCGAAGCGCGTGGACACGAATTCGATGAACATTCGCGGCCTTAGAATAGACGTTGATTACTTGAGACAGTGATCCGCGAGTAGTTGGCACACCATTGTATGAAAGCACAAAATCTGTTTTAACTTCAGACGCTTGAATCTCTTTCCACTCGGAGAGATATTCAAGTGTCTTTTTGTCTAACGGAACTGTCCGAACACTGGCGCGAGTTTTGGGTGAAGTAAATTCATAGTTAAACGCATTTAAATAATAAAGTGTTTTGTTGATCCGTATCGTACCGGCTTTAAAATCAACGTCTTCCCACTGAAGAGCGGTTGCTTCACCGATGCGGGCACCGGTCATAAATAGAAGCCAAATTGTGGTGAAATTGAAACGCTGATAGTAGTCATTAAGATCCATTAAGGAAATAACTTTCTCAAACTCGGCTTTAGTCCAGAAATCGACTTTCTTCTTTTCCTTCTTTAAATTGCCAACAATTTTTGTTGGATTCTCTTCACAGAATCCTAGTACAATTGCACGATCAAAAACCAAAGATAACAAGCATTGAACTAGGCGGGTGTATGAATTACTTACTTGACTCTTCATCATGATTTGCCATTTCTGTATGTCCACCGGCGTAATTTTGTTAATGAAATACTTGTTAAATCCTTTGAATTGCTTTCGAAAGACGCTAACGCGACTGTCAAAAGTAGCCTTTTTGACATGACCTTCATACCAAGGAATAAAGAATTGCTGGCAGAAGTCACCAAAGGTAATCTGATCTGTTGAACCTTCTTTAACCCCATTCGCCATTAAATCACGATAAGCAGTCTTTGCTTCACGCATTGTTTTAAATCCGCTACGGCGTTTTTGGACACGTTTACCAGTTCGTTCATCCACACCAATGTTGGCACGGAAATAATAGGTGCCGTCTTTTGCTTTTTTTATTACTTCGGTTGTCTTTGTCATTATGATTGCTCCTCTGACGCAGATGCACCGATTTTAGCTAACTCTGAAAGAGTTCGCGCATTGAGCGTAAGACCTAATACTTCTTCAACCGCAGTTACTGGAACGCGGCCTAGCTTTGGTGACTCGTAATATGGACAGCCTTTCTGGACCATTAACAGCTTTGCACGTCTGATAATGTCTTTAGAAGCCCAAGGTCCATATCCTAAAGCCACAAGTTCATGTTTAGTCATAGTGACAACGTGAACCATAATTAGCCTCCTTTCGCTGGAAGCTAGACCGTATATCTTAGCTTCCATATTAACAGGATTGGGGAATAAGTGCAGCTCAATTGTGTCGGAAAACTTGCTACCCAGTTCCGTCACTAACGGACATAGGAATTTCACCTCTCCTGCTTACGTGGGAGCCTCGCGGAAGTATCATTATTGACTTAACTTGTACGATCATCAGTTAAAAATCGTAATCAAAGTGTGGGAGGCGCTCGCACTTCTGGTCATGGCGTCCGCAGATCAACAGTTCAAGTAAAGTCAGAAAGTCAGGGTAGCAATATTCAGTTTTCAAAGGACTCACAGGTGTTATTGCCTGCTCACTATATACATACAGATAAAAATAGAAAATGAAACCCAAAAAGCAAACTAATCGAAAAAAGATTAGCTGAAATAATGCTTGACGTTTACATAGATATAGGTCTATATTGTAGATATAGATACGTGTCTATATTTGTGAGGGGAGAACGTCAATGGATTATCAAAATTATGTGCTAATGCTAAAAGCAATGGCTGACCCTAATCGTCTCAAAATCATTGATTTACTTTCCTGCGGTTCGCTTTGTGCCTGTGATATTTTAGAACATTTTGATTTTTCACAACCAACGTTATCGCACCACATGAAAGTTTTACAAAATGCTGGGATCGTCACGGCACGTAAAGAGGGTAAGTGGCAGCATTATACATTGCAGGCTGAATTTACGGCTAAATTTAGGCAAGGGACTGAACTACTTTTAGCCAGCAATGAAGAATGCGTTTGTCATGGTGACGATTGCATAGATCAGCAGACAAGTCATTCCAGAAAGGTTGTTATCACTAATGAAAAAAGTTGAATTATTTGAACCAGCGATGTGCTGTTCTACCGGGGTTTGTGGGCCAGCGGTCAATGAAGATCTATTAATGATCACTTCAGCGTTTGACGCGTTACAAGGTGTTTCCAGCGTTGAAGCCGACCGGTATAATCTTAGCAATAATCCAGATGTCTTTAGTCAGCGGGCCGATATTCTAGCTGCAATCAAGGATGATGCCGATGCAACATTGCCGATCACTGTTGTCGACGGCAAAATTGTTAAAACCGGCGCTTACCCAACAATTGATGAGTTATCGGAATATACTGGTTTAGTTTTCGTGCCGGCTGATCAATCAAGCGGCTGTTGTGGTGGAAGTGGCTGCTGCTAATTTTTTGGTTGAAGCAAGAAATGGCACAGCCGTTTCTTTTAAATTATATATAGATGATTATCTATGTTAGGAGAATATATATGCGCGAATATCAACCACAAAATGCTAATTTAACTCATTATTTATTTTTCACTGGTAAAGGGGGCGTCGGTAAGACCACAACGGCTAGTGCCACCGCCATCAATCTAGCTGATAGCGGTCAGCAAGTGATGCTGGTCTCCACTGATCCAGCTAGTAATTTACAGGATGTATTTGATACTGATTTGACCAATAAACCCAAGGCAATCACCGGTGTGCCCGGTCTATTTGCCGCTAACTTTGATCCGGTGACTGCTGCCGGTGAATATCGGGAAAGCGTCGTTGGTCCTTACCGCGGCGTGTTACCGGATGCAGCAGTCAAAAATATGGAGGAACAGTTGTCTGGTTCATGTACGGTCGAGATCGCATCGTTTAATGAATTCGCTAAATTTTTAACTGATCCCGCTGTCGATCAGCGCTTTGATTATATTATTTTTGATACAGCGCCGACTGGTCATGCGTTGCGTATGCTGCAATTGCCCTCAGCTTGGAATAATTACTTGGCGGAAAATGATCGTGGGGCTTCATGCTTAGGCCAACTAGCCGGGATGGGCGACAAAAAAGCAATTTACGCCAAGGCTGTGGCTACTTTAAGTAATGGCGAATTGACCACCTTAATGTTAGTCACGCGTCCCCAAAAAGCATCATTACTGGAAGCGGCGCGGGCAGCCCAAGAATTAGCTGATATTGGCATGCAAAATCAACAATTAATTATTAATGGAACGTTGAAAACACCGACTGATCGTGCTTCCCATGCTATTTTTGAGCAGCAGCAGACTGATTTGCAACAGATGCCAGCAACATTACAGGCGTTGCCCCAAGCAGAAGTACCGTTACGAGCGTACAATGTTACTGGCCTAGATAAGTTGAGATTAGTTTTACAACCGGAACAACCAAGTTTAGCAACTTATCCGGCAATTACCAATCACTATCCTAATTTAGATACCATTGTTGCTGATTTAATTAAGACTAACAAAAAAATTATTTTCACCATGGGTAAAGGCGGCGTAGGTAAAACTACGGTGGCCGTGCAGATCACTAAAAAGCTGGTGGCCCAGCATAAAACCGTTCATTTAGCCACCACTGATCCGGCTGATCATCTTGATTTCTTTAACACAGATGATCCTGCAATCACCATCAGTCATATTGATGAACAGCAGGTACTTAAGGACTATCAAAATGAAGTGCTGACGACGGCGCGTCAAACCATGAAATCGGCCGATGTTGACTATGTGGCTGAGGATCTACGCTCACCATGTACGCAAGAAATTGCCGTTTTCCGCGCTTTTGCTAACATTGTCGCCCAAAATGATAGTGATGTTGTAGTCATCGATACGGCGCCAACCGGCCATACGCTACTGCTACTGGATTCGACTCAAAGCTATGCCAAAGAAGTCAAACGCACTGCCGGTGATGTGCCTCAAGCAATCGTTGATCTGTTACCGCGGCTACAAGATCCAGCGCAGACTGAAATTGTAATGGTGACTTTACCGGAAACAACGCCAGTTTATGAGTCGATGCGCTTGAATGATGATCTAGATCGGGCCCAAATTGCGCACACCTGGTGGTTGGTCAATCAAAGTATGCTGGCAACGGAAACAACGCATCCTTGTTTGCAGGCCCGGGCGCAAAATGAAGTTGAATGGATCGAAAAGGTTAAGCAGATTTCCAATGGTCATTTTGCAGTTGAACAATGGCAACCAGATTTTGAGCAGGCGTTATTAACGATTTAGCGTTATTAAAATTTGAAATAAAGGTATCAATTAATCAGGGTAGCAATACCCTGATTTTGGTAGTTGGGAGGAACCATGCAAGTCTTTTTCGCCGTTTTTATATTTTTACTGACATTATTATTTGTTATTTGGCAACCTAAGGGACTATCAATTGGCTGGACTGCGATTGGTGGTGCCGTTCTAGCACTATTATTCCGGGTGGTCACGTTTAAAGATGTTGGCACTGTCACCGGAATCGTTTGGAACGCGACTTTATCTTTCGTCGCAATTATTTTGATCTCACTAATTTTGGATGAGATTGGTTTTTTCGAGTGGGCTGCCTTACATATGGCGCGGCTAGCTAAAGGTAATGGCGTGCGCATGTTCATTCTGATCGCCGTTTTAGGTGCAATTGTCGCCGCCTTATTTGCTAACGATGGTGCAGCGTTGATTTTAACGCCGATCGTCTTGGCAATGGTCCGTGCGTTACATTTCGATGAAAAGCGGGTTTTCCCATTTATCATTGCTAGTGGCTTCATCGCTGATGCAACATCACTACCGTTAGTTGTCAGTAATCTAGTCAATATTGTATCAGCTGATTTCTTTGGTATCACATTTTCGGAGTATGCGCTACGGATGTGGCTACCGGATCTTTTTTCATTAGTTGCTAGCATCGGTATTTTGTACTTATATTTTCGTAAGGCGTTACCTAAACACTATGATGCCAGCCAAGTTGCTGAACCAAAATCGGCGATCAAGGATCAACGATTATTTAAATTTTCTTGGGTCGTGCTGGCAGCGTTATTGATTGGTTACTTTAGCAGTAGCTTCCTAAATATTCCAGTTTCGATTATTGCTTTGACGATTGCCTTGATCTTTTTGCTAGTCGGTCAGCTAAGTCATCACGTCAATACCAAGGCCGTTATTAAAGGTGCACCGTGGAATATTGTTTTCTTCTCAATTGGAATGTACGTGGTGGTTTATGGCCTACAAAACGTTGGCTTAACGGCATTGCTTGCGGGAATCATTGCTAAAATGGCAACTGGTGGGCGTTTTGTCGCCACCATGGGCATGGGCTATATGGCTGCGTTCTTGTCGTCGGCCATGAATAACATGCCAACTGTGATGATCAATGCTTTATCGATCAAAGGGGCGAATGTCTCTGGCTTAATGCACCAAACCTTAGTTTATGCTAATATTATTGGTTCTGATCTAGGACCAAAAATTACGCCAATCGGTTCATTAGCAACTTTAGTTTGGCTACATGTTCTAGCGCAAAAGGACGTTAAGATTGCTTGGGGCACTTATTTTAAAATTGGTATCACGATCACGATTCCAGTTTTATTCATTACACTATGTGGTTTATGGTTATCGTTAAGTATCTTTGGTTAAGGAAGGATAGCTGATTATGATGCAAACTAAATATGAGCAACAGAATTCATTGGGTAATAGTCTAAACATAATCGATACTTTGGTGAAGCAAGTTGTAAGTGCAGAAATAGAAGCAATTTCTGCGGCGTATCTGATTCAAGCCAATCAATAAATTAATCTGCTTGAATTAAAATATAGCCATGAACTAGTAATTCAACAGAACTTGTCTCAGGTGGAAACGGCCTTTTTGCAAATCAATTAGTTAATTCTAGATAATTTAGCGGTTAGTTATTTTCGTGACTATACTCAAGTGGAGAAAGAGTTTGATCATTTTGACCGCCTGATAGGTGAGGTAAAAGATGATCAAAATAGAGATTTTTGAAGCAGCAATGTGTTGCGCAACTGGTGTTTGTGGGCCAAGTGTTAACAAGAAACTTATTCAAACGACTGCAATTCAGCGTCATGTTAACGCAGACAGCAAAAACAGAATCACACGTAAAAATCTAGCACAAAACCCAGATGCCTTTGTTCATAGTCAACAAGTGCATGACTTATTAGAAAAGTATGGCGTCGCAATTTTACCAATTACTATGGTCAATGGTAAAATCGTTAAACAAAAAGATTATCCAACTTTTCAAGAGTTCTCAGACTACCTACAGCAAGATTTAAGTCGGGCACGTGTTCATTAACCGGAGTGAAAGGAATTAATTAAATGGTACGTGATGCAGAAAAATTATTGATCATCGGTGGTAGTGACGCTGGTATTTCAGCGGCCTTAAAGGCCAAAGAACTTAAACCGCAACTAAGAGTTCAAGTATTATTGGCAGATGAGTACCCTAATTTATCAATTTGTGGATTGCCCTATGCAGTTAGTGGGGAGGTACCCAATTGGCATTCATTAGCTCATCGGGATTTACAAGAATTAACGTCGACTGGCGTTGAGTTTCAAATGAATATGATTGCTAAGAAAATTGATCCGCAGCAACATGAAGTTATCGCGCATTCGTTTGCGGGTGAATTACAAATTTATCATTATGATCATTTGGTTGTAGCCACTGGAGCCAAGCCAAAATTATCTGGTATTACAGGGATAGACTTAGCGCGTACACAACAGCAGAATAGTAAAGTTCGTGTTTTGCATACGATGGCAGATTATTTTGCGCTTGAAACGAATTTGACTACAAACAGTGTGCAAAATGTGGCTATCGTAGGCTCCGGCTATATTGGGATTGAAATGGCGGAGGCGTTGCAGAAACGTCATTTAAACGTGACTATTTTTCAACGTGGCGCAGAGATACTATCAACGGTCGATGCTGATTTAGGCCAAATCGTTCATCAAAAATTAGTTGCTAATGATGTTCAGGTTGCAACTAACTTAACTGTTTCAGAAATTAATGAAACTGAAACTAAGGTGAAGGTTGTTGGTGTGAATGCGGATCAAAAGATAAATACTTATGATTTTGATTTGGCTTTAGTTGTGGTTGGTGTTCAGCCGAATACTGATTTATTAGTCGCAGCTGGTTCCGAAACTGGAATTGCTGGTGCCGTCAAGGTTGATCAATATATGCAAACTACGTTACCAGATATATGGGCGGCCGGTGATTTAGTTGAAACAAAACATCATTTGTTAGGGAAGGCTTACTTACCGCTGGGCACAACGGCACACAAACAAGGGCGAACTGCCGGGTTCAATGTTGCTGGTGTTCCACGTACCTTTAAGGGTAGCATTGGGACTCAAGTGCTAAAGGTATTTGATCTAGTAGTTGCGCGGACTGGATTATTAGCAAAGGAGGCCATACAGGCAGATTTTGCGCCATTTACTGTAACAACCGACGTCGATGATCATAAAGCGTATTTTCCGGGTGCACATAAGATTAAGATCAGGATTACCGGTGATCAACATACCGGCCGACTTTTAGGCGTACAGGTAATTGGTTATTACGGTAGTGAAGTTGCCAAACGTTGTGATATTTTTGCAGTGGCAATTTTTAATAATATGACGGTGGCGGAAATTAGTGATTTAGATTTATCCTATTCACCACCAGTTGGCTCACCTTGGGATGCAGTACAGATTGCGACTCAGAATTGGGAGCAACAAAGTTTGAAATATTAATTATTTATTTAAAATATTCCAACATCCAGTTGAAGCTTATATTTTAAGCGTCAACTGGATGTTGGCGTTTTATAACCTAGTTATTTTTGTGATGGAGTTTCAATTACTAATATTAAGTGTAAAATATGGTTCATCATTAAACTATTACATGATATAATGTAATAGTTGGTCGTCACATAATTGTATTACAAGGAGGATACGCATGATAAAAGTAGACTGTTGTCCGGATAAACCAGAATTAGCTAGCCGTGATTTACTGAGTGAAGAGAACGCAAGTGAGATCGTCTTACTTTTTAAAGTTCTATCCAATGATACAAGATTAAGAATTTTACATTGTTTAACGCGCGAGCCTAAAATATCAGTTGGCAAGATTGCGGCTAGGCTTAATATGAAAACTGCAGCTATTTCTAACCAGTTGCAGCGATTAGTTGATCAAAAAATTGTGAAAACTGAACGTGATGGAAATTTCATCAACTATGAAATTATTGATGAATGTACTGCTATTCTATTAGAACGTGCTTGGTGTTTAGCAGAAGACACAGGTAAAATTACGGGTTAATAAATATGTGAAATGGGATGTTGCTATGATTAAAACCATTATAACTGGTATTGTGCTATACGCCTCCACCGCGATTGATTTATTAGTTATTCTGATGTTATTATTTTCAAAATATCGGTCAACAAAACATAAGCAACAAATTTATATTGGTCAATTTTTAGGTTCATACACATTGATAGCAATCAGTCTTTTTTTTGCGTTAGTACTTCACTATGTGCCTGCTAAGTGGATTCTTGGATTTTTAGGTTTAATACCGATTGGCTTTGGGATTAAATATATCCTGAGTGACGAAGATGAAGCCGCTGAGGTTGATGAAAAAATCGAACAGCGAAAAGACAAAAATTTGATCGCAACGGTTGCTTTAATCACCGTTGCATCTTGTGGCTCTGATAACATTGGACTTTTTGTGCCTTACTTTGTATCGTTAACAATCGAACAACTAATAACGACGTTTATTGTTTTTACATTCTGTATCTTCATACTTGTCTATTTGGGTGATAAATTTTCGCGTGTGAAGATTGTTAAGAAATTGTTAGATAAATTTGGTAATTGGATTATGGCAATTATTTATATTGGATTAGGCATGATGATTATTTTAGAGAGTGACACAATTTCACATCTTATTAAAATACTTTTTTGAAAAAATAGGATATCTTTTTTGTTTATATAGAGGTGTTATAGTGGCATCAGAGAATTGGTTACTTGCAAAAAAAATTGTTTCGAATTACGGGTGTGGATTTGAAACATATTATAATATGAAAGTGAACGACGATCTTAGCTTAGCGTGATATTCTACGTAAAACTGAGACTTTTTGTTATTTAGGGGGCGGTAGGAGAAACATTTTGTTTTGTCTGGATTGATGGCGTACACGAGACAATTTTTAGTTTTGACCATACAAGAAAGCTGTTATCACGAAAGAAGAGACAATTATGGTCAGAATTAAATAAGGAACGATATTATTGGTGATTAAAAACTTAGTTTGATGACTAATACTGATCCAACTACATTATCAGATATGAATACAAGTAGTTTCATGATAGACACTATGTTTCAACGACTTTTGAAAGAAGGTTCAGAGCTTTCTAACAATTTCATGGATGTCCCAGATTTAAAAGCGGATACGAGTCGTATGTTATTCAGTGTGAAAAAATGAAAACAGCTGTTTGTCCAGATTAGTGGTTCAAAACAGTAATTCTGTTCGTTGCGCATACAAAAAAGATCCGTTGACTCCGCTACACAAGAATAATTAAAAAAGCAAATTAATCGAAAAAAAGATTAATTTACTTTCAGTGATTACTCTAGATAGCGTTCTAAATTGAATTTATGAACAGTGTGGATAAAGTGTTCGTTTAATATTTGGTAACGATCCTCGTCAAAATATGAATGGCCCCAAGTAGTGATGTTGATAATTAATGGCTGAAATTCTTTAATAAGCTTTGCCATGGCAATTGGATCACCTTGTTGAGCTGCACAAATCGTTTCGGTATAATTCATCGCTATTCTCCTCGTAAAGTTAGATTTGGGTCGTCTAATTCTTATGGAGGAGGGGGTGAACGAATCTTGATGACTAAATTAGTCGAAGAAAGTAGCAGCAATTTTGCTTAAGACCTTGCGATGCTGTTTAGAAATCGCTTGACTACTAACGTGCAAGATTTGTCCGATAGCTTTATCCGAAAGCTGCTCAACATATTTATAATAGAGTAATTTCTTTTGTGGATCGGTCAATCTGGCTATTGAAATAACCAGCCTTTCATTGATGAAATACTCTTCAAGGTGTGCTGCTTGTTCCGCTTTAATTAATTTAACGCCCGGTAGCATCTCATCAATCAGGTATTCCAGCGTTTCCTCATTTAGTGGAACTTCAGGAACTTTGTGCTGCTCCTCCACATAAAGTGAGCGAGTCTTGTTTACCAGTGATAGCTTGGCATAATGCGAAAATGCTTGTTTGACATCTTGATCAGACATAACAAATCCTCCTTTTACCAAACAAATACTAAAAATTGTTGCAAAATGAAACCGTTTTATAAACTTGTATAAATAGATTATAAAATAAAGTCAGTCAATAATCTCAATAAATATTTTAGTTTGTCGAGGAAGTAAAAAAAATAAGTTCTAGGTGCATGTTTGTGACAAATTGTAAATAATCATTTTTGTGTTGGATAGTTCTGTTGCTTTATTTCAATTGATTAAATATAGGTGTTCAGGAAAAGACTTCATTAAAAATATTTGTATGAATAGGTTTCAATACAATAAGTTCATTGATTTAAAAAAAGTTGAACTAAAATGCTAAACCAACAAATTAACTCCATAAATACAATCTACAATGAATATAGAAAGTGAGGTTTTTAATTTTGATTATTATAGCATTAATGGTTTTAGCGCTTATATTATTGGCTGTGTTTCATGTATGGCAAGAATCACGACTTTTATGGAAATCCAATTATATGGTAACTGTTGCTATAAGTAATATTTTATTTTTAGTTCTTGCTTTTATTATGTGGATTCCGGCTAGAAATAATATTTTGCTCAGTGCATTGTTGGCCATTTTAATACTTCTTGGACTTATGTCGGGGGTTAGTGGCGTCGCTAAGGATGGATTTATGATATCGGGTCTGTTGCCAACTTTAATTGACTTTAAGGACATTCAACAAATAAGTATGATGAACAAACAAATTGCACCCGATAAAACAGTTTTAGTGATCACGGGTCAGTCAAAACGGAACAAACGGTTTAGTTTTATCTTCAAAAGTAATTCAGTTGAAGTACAGAACTTTGTCAATAAACACATTGCTGATCATGCTTCTGTTCAGAGTCATGAATAATTTTTTTTGCGTTTTCGTTTACAAATGTAATCATAAATGCTATGTTACAGATGTAGTCATCAGTAGAGGTGATGGTTTTGTTAAATCGCGAAGTTTGTTGTGTGACCAATGCTGAATATGAAGTCCTGCGAATTATTTGGCACTATCCGGGAATTTCAACCAAAGATATTTGTAAGGAAATAAAAAAGCGAAAGAATTGGCAACTTAGTACTATAAAGACATTATTATTACGACTTGAAAATAAGACTTTGATTGTTAAGAATACCTACTATCATCAGGCTCATTATTATGCCCAATATAGTGAATCAATAGTCGTCTCTGCCTTTATCAAAAGGTTGCTTTCTAGGCGAGAAACCTTGTCACAAGAAGAATTCTTAGAACTTGTGGAAAATAATCTCCAAAATAACTCCAGTGACATTGGTGGGCTGAAAATAAATGAAAAAACTTAAACTTACCCTTGATAAAATGTGCTGTGAAAATGCTGTAAAAAGAATTTTTTTTGAGTTACATTCAATTAATGGAGTAGAGGAGACCCATTTTGATTTGGCGAGTCGTTCAGTGTTGATTTATCTTCAAGCAGGCACTTTACCGGCAATAGAGAGTAAATATCAGGATGAAAATTTGATTAATAAAGGATGTAAACAAGATGAAAAACAAAAAAAAGAAACAACAAAATCATGGAGATAATGATGTGCAATCAATGGATCATACTCATATGAATATGGAATCCAATGGTGGCGACATGATGCAACACGGTGGACAAATGATGCATATGGGGAATATGAAACGTAAATTTTGGGTATCACTGATTTTTTCACTTCCAATCATTGCATTATCACCTATGCTAAAATTCAGCTTTATGCCTAATCTAGTTTTTCCAGGTTCAGAGTGGTTAGTATTGATCTTGGCTACTTTTCTTTATATTTATGGTGGTGCACCATTCATTAAAGGTGCAAAAGCCGAATTAAAGGAAAGAAAACCAGAAATGATGACGCTTGTAGCGTTAGGCATAACTGTCTCCTATTTCTATAGTCTCTATGCTTTCACTATAAATCAATTTTTTGTAGCAGATACCCACGTTATGGATTTCTTTTGGGAGTTAGCTACATTGATCGATATCATGTTGCTAGGTCATTGGATTGAAATGGATGCCGTTATGGCAGCAGGAAATGCACTTGAAAAAATGGCGGCTTTGCTACCTAATACTGCTACTATTGTTGCTGATAACGGTGATCATATTGAAAAACCACTAAATGAAGTTGTGATTGGTGAATCAGTAATTGTTAAGGCAGGTGAGAAAATACCTACTGATGGTATTATTCTTGATGGAAATACAACTGTGAATGAAGCTTTAGTCACCGGTGAATCTAAAGCAGTAACTAAAATGAAAAATGATAAGGTTATTGGTGGATCCACTAACGGCTCTGGTGCCATTATGGTTAAGGTAACTGGAACTGGACAGTCTGGCTATTTAGCACAAGTTATGCAAATGGTAAGTAACGCACAAAAGGAGCAGTCTAAGGCAGAGGGCGTTGCTGATAAAGTTGCAGGACTATTGGTTTACGCAGCAGTTAGTGCTGCTATTCTTACCTTTATTGTGTGGTTATTGGTTTCAGGTGACTTTAATCTGGCATTAGAACGTACCGTTACGGTTCTGGTTATTGCATGCCCACATGCTTTAGGTCTTGCCATTCCGCTAGTAGTTGCGCGTTCAACCTCAATCGGTGCACAAAATGGATTGTTAACTAGAAAACGCCAAGCGTTAGAAGATGCTACTGAGTTAGATGCTATTCTTATGGATAAGACGGGTACTCTGACTGAAGGTAACTTTGCAGTAAATGACTATAAGGCTACAGACACAGCATATTCAAATGAACAAATTCTATCGTTGATGGGTGCACTTGAATCTGGCTCAAGCCATCCATTATCGGTTGGTATCTTGTCAAAATTAAAAGAGCTAAATTTAAAAACTATTAAAGCAAAAAATATTCAAAACCTTCCTGGCGTAGGAATACAAGGCGAAATTAATAAAAAAAATATGACGATTGTTAATGAAAAGTATTTGCGTGAAAATAAAATCAAGTACGACAAAAATACAGCCAGTAAGTTAGCGTCTGCTGGTAACACAGTTAGTTTTCTCCTTGTTGCAAATATTAATGTTGGTTTTGTGGCCCAAGGTGACCAAATTAAACCAGCGTCAATAGCATTGATCAATGGACTTAAAGCACAGCATATTCGTCCAGTTATGTTGACTGGAGATAATCAACAGGTGGCACAGCAAGTGGCTGAACGTCTTGGAATTGATCGACAGGATGTTCATGCCGAATTAAAGCCTGATGATAAGGAGAAGATAGTTAAGCAATATCAAGATAAGGGGTTTAAGGTTGCTATGGTTGGTGACGGTGTTAACGACGCGCCAAGTCTGGTTCGGGCAAATGTTGGGATTGCAATTGGTGCTGGAACCGATGTAGCGGTTGATTCTGCCGATATTGTTTTGGTACGAAGTGATCCGGCTGACATACTGAACTTTCTAAAGTTGGCAAAGCATACGACTAGAAAAATGGTACAAAACTTGTGGTTTGGTGCAGGGTATAACATTTTTGCTATTCCATTAGCTGCCGGAGTATTGGCATTTGCAGGAATTGTATTAAGCCCAGCTTTAGGTGCTGTTCTTATGGGGCTTTCAACTATTATTGTTGCTATCAACGCGCAGACATTACGAATTGGCAAGTAAGTGCGAGGAGGGATTGATGTGCAACGCAAACGGCTTTATTTAATACTCATTGGCTTTATTATTATCGTGATCGGACTCAATGTGTTTTGGTTAATTAAATTTAAGCAATCGCCAGTTAAAGCAGGAATGATGCCAAATACAAGCTCACAAATCACTAATAATAAGGAAAAACAAAGAATATTGAACATTCCTCCTGTATTAAAACCAGATTCAACTGATGCTAACAATGTTTATTACACTTTGCGAGCACAAACAGGTATGACACAGTTAGTATCTGGGGAAAAAACAAAAACGTATGGTTATAATGGCCCATTTCTCGGCCCAACGATTCGAGTTGAAAGAGGGCAGAATATCCATATTCATACTCAAAACCGTTTAAAACAAGCAACTTCTTTTCATTGGCATGGTGCTATTTTAGATGATTCAAGTGATGGTGGTCCACATCAAACAGTTGCAGCAGGACAGAACAAGTTGATAAGTTTTAAAGTTAATCAACCTGCTGCTACGCTCTGGTATCATCCTCATGCTGTTGGTAGTACGGCTAGTCAAGTTTACAATGGACTAGCTGGTTTTTTGTTAGTTGATGACCAAAATAGTCGGCAACTAAAACTACCTAGAAATTATGGCAAAGATGATTTTCCAATTGTAGTACAAGATCGAAGCTTTGATAAAAATAATCAGTTAGATTATAAAAAAATTGTATCTAGTAATGGTACGTTGGGTAATACGTTACTAATAAACGGTACTCAAAATCCATATATCGAAACAACTACTAAATATGTTCGGTTACGCTTATTAAATGGTTCCAATGCTCGTGAATATACCTTTAAATTAGATGATCGTAGTTCCTTTTACCAGATTAGTACTGATGGAGGATTTTTGAAAAAACCGGTCCAAGAAAATAAAATTACGCTTGCACCGGGTGAACGAGCCGAAATCGTTGTTGATTTAGGTCACTATTCACAGGGAAGTCAGGTCAAACTCAAGTCGGCAGACAGCAACATTCTGACGATGAAGGTGAAGAATAATCATGACGGGGAAACAAAATTACCACGACAACTGACTAATCTTCAGACAGTCACTAAGTCAGGACAAAAAGTAACACAAAATATTGCTTTATCGGATATGGGACATATGGTAAGCATCAATAATAGGCAGTTTTCAATGAATCGAATTGATTTGAAAGTAAAGCAAAATACGACGCAGGTTTGGAAGATCCGCAATAAAAATAATATGATGGGTGAAATTCATCCTTTTCATATCCATGGTGTTCAGTTTCGATTATTGAGTATTAATAACAACGCATCACCAAGCAACATGCACGGTTGGAAAGATACGATCATGACAAGACCGGGTAACCAATACAAGATTTTGATTAAATTCACACAAACCGGAGTTTTCATGTATCATTGTCACAATCTTGAACATGAAGAGGCTGGAATGATGGGTCAAATTAGAGTTGTGCCGTAAATATTACTTAATTCGCTTAATGAAATTAAGCCAAGTTTGTCTAATGGTATCAAGCTGTTGCGGTGGAATTAAGCCTAGCATCATGATAAATAGTAACAATGGGCAGAGGATAATCAGAAGAATTGTTGCTAGCATCCACATATTTATTCACTTCTTTTTCTTTTTGATAATTATGCCAGATGTGTATGGAGATTATATGCAAAATATATGGAGGTAGAAAAATTTGACAAAAATTTTAGTTGTTGACGATGAAAAGAAAATTGTAGATATTGTTACCGCCTATCTAATTGCGCAAAAATTTGAAGTTGAAGTAGCCTATTCTGGAACGGAGGCCTTAACAAAGTTTTATAAGGGACAGCCTAATTTAGTAGTGCTTGATCTTATGCTGCCAGATTTGGATGGTAATGAAGTAACTAAAAGAATACGGCAGGATAGTAAAACACCAATAATTATGTTGACTGCCAAATCAAGCGATGAAAGTATTGTTAATGGACTAAAATCTGGAGCAGATGATTATGTGGTTAAACCTTTTAGTCCACGAGTAGTAGTGGAACGGATAAAAACTGTACTGCGACGTGTCACAGAGGAACAAGTAGAAAAAGTACTTTCTTTTAATAAGGGACAGTTAAAAATAAAACTAGAATCTCAGCAAGTTTTTGTTTGCGACGCAGAAATTGCACTCACACATACAGAGTACGATATTCTGTCAACAATGGCGACCTATTATAGACAAATATTCACTCGTGAACAGTTGATTGATTCAACAAGAGGTATTGACTATGACGGATTAGACCGAATGATTGACTCACATATTAAAAATTTAAGGCGGAAAATTGAAGATGATAGTACTAAGCCAGTTTTTATAATAACTGTTCATGGCCGCGGTTATCGTTTTGGTGGGAGTAAAGACGAATGAAGCGGCAGATTCGAACACAGCTAATAATCTCTTTTCTATTTTTGGTGTTGTTGATTGTTGGTTCAATTAGTTTAATGACAGTAAGCCTGGTCAGTGATCATTTTGATAAATATGTGCAACAAAAACATGATACAACGCTCACTGCATATAAAAATGAATTAATGGTTAGTTATCTGACTAGCAATGGTACTTGGAAACAATCTAAAGTTAAAAAGATTGGTGCTAGAGCACTACAGGATGGCCTTATTTTAGTTTTAAAAGACGCTGATAATAAAATCGTATGGGAACCAAGTCAGACCTTGTTACATAAGGCCACTAATGCTAAAAATATCGATAGTATGAATAAAACGACTGAGGCCATCAAGATTAATTCTAAACAAATTGCCCAAGCACAATTCTCACATAATGATGCTTTAGGTTATACACGACATGATGTGGCGTTTATCAATGATTTACGAATTAGTTTGGCCGGTATCTCGGCCTTTGTTTTTTTAGTCGCGATAATTATTGCGGTATGGATAGCCCGTGATCTAAGTAAGCCGTTACGACAAATTGTATCCTTTACTCAAGCGGTTGCATCTGGTGATTATCGAAATCAATTACCACAACAAACCCAAATTGTAGAAATAAACGCGCTAATAAATGTAACTAATGAGCTCTCACGTCAGTTATCCAAGAATCAGGCTCTGAGAGAACGCTTATCTTCCGATATTGCTCATGAATTACGAACGCCTTTAACAACGATCCAAGGTTCGTTAGAGGCGATGATCGATGGTATTTGGCCAATTAGTGAGGCTAGGTTGGTTAGTTTAAATGATGAAGTCATAAGGCTGACCCACTTAATCAATAACATTGAAAATATCGCTTCAATTGAACATAGTGAGGATAAGTTAATTAAGGTTGATACAGATCTTAGTAAATTAATACAACAAGTTTTAAGTAACTTTCAGAGTAACCTTGAAGAGAAAAAAATAACACTTGATTATCATACTGAGAAAGTTATTGCCGTGATAGATCCAGACAAAATAAATCAGGTTATTACAAATTTATTGTCAAACGCCATAAAATTTACACAAACAAGAGGCAAAATAATAATTAAGTTAAAACGAATATCGGATAACATTGTTTTGACTGTAGAAGATAATGGTAGTGGTATTGCGGAAAAAGACGTACCACATATATTTGATCACTTCTATATGGCTGATCCAGCACGAAATCGACAACAAGGTGGGCAAGGAATTGGTTTAGCAATCGTTAAGACAATTGTGGTGGCTCATGGTGGCTCAGTTTCTGTTGATAGTAAATTAGGTATTGGGACGATTTTTACAGTTAAACTACCATTAAATAACTAAGAGGGGATGATTATATGGGGGCATTAAATCCGATTGCGTTTAAACTAGGACCTTTTCTGGTTCATTGGTATGGCATTATTATTGCTAGTGGTGCAGTGCTTGGCGTACTACTTGCAATTAAAGAGACTAAGCAGCAAAAGATTTCTGCGGATGATATTTATGATCTGATACTCTGGGCTTTACCAATTGGCCTGATAGGTGCACGACTTTATTATGTTATTTTTGAATGGTCGTATTATTCGCAACATTTAAATGAGATCATTGCAATTTGGCAAGGCGGAATTGCAATTTATGGCGGTTTGATTGCTGGTGGTATTACATTGATTATCTTCTGCCGGCGACGTGGCCTGTCAATTTGGCAAGTTTTAGATGTTGTTACGCCAGGCATCATGCTAGGACAAGTTATTGGGAGATGGGGGAATTTTATTAATCAGGAAGCTTTTGGTACTGTCGTCTCACGTGGCTTTCTGCAGCAGCTCCATTTACCCAATTTTATCGTACAGCAGATGTATATCGGTGGTGCGTATCATCAACCGACATTTCTATATGAATCGGTATGGAATCTTATTGGATTGATTTTACTTATTAGCTTACGACATAAAAAAGGGCTTTTTAAACGAGGAGAAATTGCGTTAAGCTATGCAATTTGGTATTCGTTTGGTCGATTTTTTGTTGAAGGAATGCGGACTGATAGCCTGTACCTATTTGGACAAGTACGAGTCTCACAATTATTATCATTAGTTATTTTTGTTGTTATGATAATTATCTTCGTTTATCGACGAAAGCAACAAAAGATCTCTAATTATTTAATCAGCTGACCAATATTTGATAGAGGATGATGCTAAATTATGATTAATTTATATTTTCATACCAGTGATCCAGCAAAAAGAAAAATGTTGGATTGGTTTCGTTGTCAAAAAATAGAAACACAAACCAGAAATATTATGCAAAAACGCTTAACAAAATTAGAAATTAGACATTTATTTTTGCTGTCTGATAATGGTAGTGATGATTTAATTGCAACACGTTCAAAGACTGCTCGAGAATATACTTTCGATAATAGTTTAACCTTTGATCAATTAGTTACTATCGTGTATAAGCATCCTAAAATCATGAAAAATCCAATTGCTTTTAATGAGAATAATTTAATTTCTGGATTTAATCTTGAAGATATCGGTGTTTTCATACCACGAATACAGCGTAAACGTGAGCGCTTGTCACTGTTTAGTAAATTATATACCGTGGAGTTTGGTTAAGGAGATTACAACAACAATCAGTTCCGAAAAGAAACTAAAATTTTTTAATTTTTGTGTTTACAAATGTAAACAATAGAGGTATGGTGATTTGTATTTACAAGTGTAAATTAAGCGAGGAGTGATTAATCTGAATAAAAATAATCTAACGTACATGACGCCTTCTGAATGGGAGGTGATGCGCATCATTTGGACTAAGAGAAGTATAAGTAGCCTTGATGTTATTGAAGTGATGCAGCGAAAACGTGATTGGTCGGAATCTACAATCAAAACTTTACTTGGTCGGTTAACTAAAAAAAATATTTTGGCGACAACTAAAGAAGGTCGTCATTTTAATTATCGACCTACTGTGCCGGAAACAACCGCAATGGACAAAACTGTGGCTGAATTATTTCAACATCTCTGTGATATGAAAAAAGGAGCCGGCATCATTAATCTGTTAGCTAAGTTAAATCTTAGTAAAGGTGATATTGAGCGTATGCAGGCTCAGCTTGATAAAAAACTAAAGGATGCGCCTAGCACAATTAACTGCAACTGTTTGTCTAGTGGAAAAAATGATTGTTATATAACTGATTGAAAAATAATTTTTTACAAGAAGGAAGTCTGATTATGGATAAAATTTTGGTAACAATAATAGCCGGTCTACTAGTTGGTTTTATTGTCTGGTGGTTCTTCGGCAAACATGTGACTAAGGAGGTTGCGGCCGATGTAACAGGTAATGAACAAGATGTTAGTGTGATCGTTAATGGCGGTTATACACCTAGTACTGTAGTTTTGAAACGTGGTATTCCTGCCCAAATTACGTTTAACCGTAAAGATCCCTCAAGCTGTTTAGAACAAGTTGTTTTCGAAGACTTCGGCATCAATGATTTTTTGCCACAGAATAAGGATCATGCAATCGACATTGATACAAGTAAACCTGGTGAATACAGCTATGCCTGTGGAATGAACATGTTTCATGGGAAGGTGATCGTTAAATAGAAAGTTTAGCTCATAAAAATATTGGAGGAGTTATTATGGTAGAAAAGAAACAAAGTATTGTGGTAGTTGTTGATGGTGGCTATCATCCAGATACAGTGAAACTAACCAAAGGAATTCCTGCAGAAATTATTTTTAAGCGGATCAGTGATAAGGGATGTGTAGATACGATTGTATTTCCAAAACTTGGTATCAAGCGTTTCTTACCAATAAACGAACAACAAATTTTCTCGATTAATACAGATAAGGCTGGCGAATATCAATTTCATTGTGGGATGGATATGGCCTACGGAAAGGTGATTATAAAATGAGTATAAGAAATCGATTTATATTTTCTTTGATTGTTTCTACTCCAATATTAATAAATATGGTCGCTAGTCCTTTTGGCTTCGGGTTACCAGGAGGTATGTGGACGCAGTTTCTACTGACAACTGCAGTAATGGCCGTCTCTGGCCGAGCATTTATACAAAGTGCTTGGGCATCATTTCGGCATCACCATGCTAATATGGACACTTTAGTAGCGATTGGCACGGGAACGGCCTATTTATATAGTATTTATGCAATGTTTAGTAACCAAGACGTTTTCTTCGAAGATGCAGCCCTTGTCATCACCTTAATTTTATTGGGCCAAGTCTTTGAAGAAAATATGAAACGTAATGCATCTGGTGCTGTGGCAAAGCTATTGGATTTACAAGCGAAAGAAGCCGAAGTTTTGCGTGGTGGCGAAATTATTAAAGTTCCAATGGCTGAAGTTGTCGTAGGCGATATTCTTCGTGTTAAACCAGGACAAAAAATTGCTGTAGATGGCGTAATTACTGAAGGTAGTTCGACAATTGATGAGTCAATGGTTACAGGTGAAAGTATGCCGACTGAGAAAAAAGTTGACGATACGGTAATTGGCTCAACAATGAATAGTACTGGAACATTTATGTTTAAGGCCAGTAAAGTAGGCAATGATACATTACTAGCACAAATTGTTGAAATGGTCAAAAAAGCTCAAACTAGTCATGCACCAATTCAAAAAACTGTTGATAAGATTTCCGATATTTTTGTTCCTGCTGTTTTAATTATTGCAATTCTGGCCTTTTTTGTTTGGTATGTTTTACTTGGAGCCAGCGTAGTAACTGCCATGCTATTTACCGTTTCTGTAATCATTATTGCTTGCCCTTGTGCATTAGGAATTGCTACGCCAACGGCCTTGATGGTTGGTACCGGACGCAGTGCTAAGATGGGCATTCTAATTAAAAACGGTGAAGTGTTGGAGGCTGTCAATACAATTAAAACGGTTGTTTTTGATAAAACAGGTACGATTACAGTTGGAAAACCAAAAGTAACGGATATTATTGGTGATGAACAAATGGTACTTGACGTAGCAGCTAATCTTGAAGCTTCTTCGGAGCATCCTTTAGCAGCAGCTGTGCTAGAAAAAGCTAAGGAACAAGGCATCACACCCAACGCTGCACAAAATTTCAAGGCAATCGAGGGTAAAGGTGTACAAGCACAGATCAATGGTAAAAAAGCCTTCATTGGTAATGATAAATTACTTGATAATTATAATCTTACTGATCAATTAACAGCTAAAATGGTACAGTTGCAAAGCGAAGCCAAAACAGTGGTAATTGTTGGCTACGACGATAAAATTGTTGGGTTAATTGCTATTCAAGATGCGCCAAAGCAAAGCTCAGCTACAGCAATTGCGGCCTTGAAGAAACGTGGCTTACGTCCAGTTATGTTAACTGGTGATAACGAACGGGTTGCTCGGGCAATTGCTGATCAGGTTGGCATTGATGAAGTAATTGCCGATGTACTACCTGGTGATAAGGCAGATCATGTTAAACAGCTTCAACAACAGGCACCAGTTGCGTTTGTTGGTGATGGTATTAACGATGCACCGGCATTAACAACAGCTGACGTTGGAATCGCCATGGGATCAGGAACAGATATTGCGATTGAATCAGGCGGTATTATCTTAGTTAAAAATAACTTATTGGATGTTGTTAATGCACTTGAATTAAGTCAAAAGACGTTTAATCGAATTAAGCTGAACTTGTTCTGGGCATTTATATATAATTCACTGGGCATTCCTGTCGCTGCTGGTATTTTTGTCGGACTTGGTTTGATCTTAAGCCCAGAGCTGGCTGGTTTGGGGATGGCATTGAGTTCATTATCAGTTGTTGCGAGCTCGTTGATGCTTAATAAAACCAAGTTAACCACTGTAACTGCGTGAGATTGGAGGTCATAAAGTGGAAAATCAAAATTCAAAGAAATCTACAGTAATAACAGTTGCTGTAGCAGTTATCTATACTATTGTTGCAATTTTTGCTGGAATACTCTTGTTAAATTAATTAAATTAACTACGAGTTTGAATTAAAGAAGTAGAAATTTAAATCTTGTTATACTGCTTTTGGTATTGGTTTAATTTTCTGGGATTTCATTAAACGATAACGATAAATGTAGAGTTTTTTTGAGAGGATGAGAGCAATGCAATCTCGAAGATTTAAGCCTTGGTGGGTTGTTTTAGTAGTATCTTTAGGCATTTTTGCTGTTATAGGAGCGATTAGTGTAGATACCTATAATAATTTAGCTAAACAGAATCAAGAAGTTGAAGCGCAATGGAGTCAAGTAGAGAACGTGATGCAACGACGCTATGATTTAATTCCAAACTTGGTAAGTGCAGTTAAAGGCAGCATGAATCAGGAACAGAAGGTTTTTGGTCAAATTGCTGATGCACGGAAGAGTTATGGCAGCGCGACAACAGTTAAGGAAAAGGCTAATGCTGATAATAAAGTCAATAGTTCAGTTGGTACTTTGATCAATGTGATCCAAGAAAATTATCCTAATTTGAAGTCGAATACCAATGTTGCGACGTTAATGACCCAACTAGAGGGATCTGAAAATCGTATTGCGGTTGAACGGCGTCGTTATATTCAGCAAGTTAAGACTTATAATCAAAGTGTGGTTACTTTTCCTAAAAATATTTTTGCATCTACAATGGGCTTAGGTAAAAAGACTGAATTTAAAGCAAATTCAAATGCAAGCAAGGCTCCTAAAGTTGATTTTAACAACTAGGAAGTGGACACAGTGAAACGAAAAAAGACGAATATCTGGCTGTGGTTATTATTATTACCATTTTTGTCACTGTTCCAAACTACTCTTGTTCAGGCAGCCAGTTTACCTAATACGCCAGCTGAAAATTATTTTGACCAAGTGAATTTGTTAGATTCACAGACACAAAATTTAGTTAATGCTAAGAACCAACAATATGAAGGAACCAAGGCTAAACCACAAATTATGTTGGCTGTGGTAAAATCTACTGGCGATACTGATATAGACCAGTATGCAGCTGATTTATTTTCAAAATGGAGAATTGGTCAAAAGAACTCGGATAATGGTATTCTAATTCTTTACGCCTTAAACGGTGGGAAACGTAATGTTCGTATCGAGGTTGGTTATGGATTAGAAGATGTGGTTACAGATAGCCAATCTGGACAAATTTTGAACAATAATACGGTACAATTGAAATCCACTTCCTCTACAATCGTAAACCAGGGATTACAGAAAACATTCGATAGCGTAGCAACATTAGTTGATAAACATTATGGCTATAAAAATAATAAAAGTGCAATTTCTGGTAATGAAAATCAGAATGTAGTGAAATCTGATCGTAATCTTTTCAATTGGAAAAATATTTTGCAACTAATCGCTTTGCTTATTTTTATCGGTTTTATAATCAGTCCTTGGGGTCGCAGTTGGCAATTCTGGTCAATAATAGCTTGGCTTTTCAATAATAATAATGACCATTTTGGTGGCTTTGGTGGTGGTTCTTCAGGTGGTGGTGGATCCTCTGGCGGTGGTGGTGCAAGCATTTAGATTCTAGAATATTTAAGATTTATTTTCCGTTTATTTTTCCATTTGGAATACCGAGATAATATTTACGCTTAAAATATCGTAGTATTTGCGGACTATGATGTAATAATAGTTATTTATAGTTTCTAAAAAGCAAAAGTGTGAAAAAGAGAGATGAAAATAGTTGATTATTTTTAGTGAATTATTGCAGCAAACGCCAAGTGTATCTGCAATATCGCATTCGAGAATTGGTGTAGAGCGCGAAAGCCAGCGAGTAACTTTAGACGGAAAGTTAGCTGGTACTGATCACCCGATTGTATTTGGTAGTCGTCGGTTTCATCCCTATATTAAAACAGACTTTGCCGAGACACAGTTAGAAATCGTAACCCCGGTAGTGGATACTGTGAATGATTTGTTCCATTGGTTGGCTGCATTACATGATGTGGTCTACCAGTCATTACCAACTAATGAAATGTTGTGGCCTCTTAGCATGCCACCAGCATTGCCAAGTTGTGAAGATCAGATTAGCCTAGCTAAGTTACCCGACTTTAAGGATGTTTTGTATCGACGTTATTTGGCAAAAACTTATGGTCGGCGTAAACAGATGATCAGTGGCTTACATTTTAATTTTGAGCTTCCGGCTGTGTTGGTTGAAGCATTGTATCGCCAACAATGTGAAATTAAGGATCTTGCCTGTTTTAAAACAACTCTCTATTTGAAAATAGCGCGTAATTATCTGCATTACCGTTGGGTGATTACTTATTTGTTCGGTGCATCTCCTGTTGCCGAACGTAACTACTTTAAGCACCATGAAGAGAAGCCCCAGAAGATAGTTCGAAGCATTAGAAACAGTGAGTTCGGTTATCGCAATAAAGAAAATGTTCAAGTATCGTTCGAATCATTGAAAATCTATCTCAGTGATATCGAATCTCAAATACGCAAAGGTAATTTACTTGAAGAGAAAGAATTTTATTCTTCAGTTAGGTTGCGCGAGAGCCAAAATATAGTCAGATGTAAACAAACAAAAATTGATTATCTTGAGTTAAGAAATATCGATATTAATCCATTTGAACGATATGGAATTAGTAAAAATCAGATTGTGTTTATGGAACTATTTATGCTATTCATGCTTTGGACAGATGAGAAGAAAAATGGTGATGATTGGATAGCAACTGGTAATCAAACCAATAATGAGGTGGCGCTTGAGTCACCATTAGCACCAACTTGTTATCGAACAAACGGCCTTAAAATAATTAATTTAATGAAAAAAATGACAAAGCAGTTGAATTTAAATGGTTATGAAGAAGTGCTACAACAGTCCCAGGACATGCTCATAGATGTTACAAAAACGATTGGTGGACGAATGACGAAGGGGTTAATGGCCACTAAACAATCGGATTTGGCAACAGCAATCGGATTAAAGAATCGTAGGGTTACCATGCAGGTACCTTATCAATTAAACGGCTTTGTCAATATGGAGCTATCAACACAAATCTTAATGTTTGATGCAATTCAAAAAGGTATTATGGTGGACATGGTCGATGAAAATGATCAGTTATTAAAACTACAATTGGGTCACCAAATTGAGTATGTTAAGAATGGTAATATGACAAGTCGAGATAGTTATATTGTGCCGCTGATCATGAAAAATAAGACGGCTACTAAAAGGATTTTGGTCACGGCGGGGTTTAATGTTCCAATCGGAGTTGAATTTGTTAACGCGGACACGGCTTTAGCGGCCTATTCAAGATTTGTGGGTGAACCGATTGTGATTAAGCCCCAGTCGGCTAATTACGGTAGGGGAGTTTCCGTATTTCAGTTTTCTCCTTCTCTAGCTGATTATCAACAAGCAATTCGGCGAGCATTTACTGAATGTTCGACTGTACTGGTTGAGAATTTTTTTGCAGGGCCTGAATATCGGTTTTTAGTAATTAATGATAAAATAAAGGCAGTATTATTACGAATTCCAGCTAATGTTATTGGTGATGGGCATCATACAGTAAAACAGTTAGTTGCAATTAAAAATAAGAGTACTTTACGTGGCCTGAATGATCGAACACCGCTTACAAAGATTTCTTTGGGTGTGGTCGAACAAGCCATGTTGAAAAGCCAAAGCCTTACGGTTGATTCAATTCCGGTGGTTGGTAAGCGCACCTATCTTAGAAAAAATTCAAATATCAGTTCCGGTGGTGATTCCATTGATGTAACTGATCAAATTGACTTTACTTACAAGGAAAAAGCTGTAGCTGCTGTGAAGTGTTTAGGTGCAAAAATATGTGGAATTGATTTGATTATTCCAGATAGATTAGTTCCGGTTTCTAGTCACGAGTCCTACTCAATTATCGAGGCCAACTACAATCCGATGATGGATATGCATTGCTATCCCTATAAGGGTAAAAAACGTCGAGTAACAGTAGACGTGTTAGAGTTCCTGTTTCCACAACTAACCAATTTGTAATGCTTCATTCAATAATGATAATAATGATGAGTACGCAAAAATAAATATATAGTAAAAGGCAATCATAATTTCCAATTTGGAGTACATCCTTTTGGAGGATCATGATTGCCTTTTTAAACGCTTGTATGTTTAAGGCTTTACAAGAGAGTTATCTGGTGTGGTAGACTTATTACTACTTTTTATCGTTATAATTAGACGGTGAGGAAGACAAATACTTTGTTGACCTGGTTTACTAATCCAACCAGTATTGACAGCAATCTGGTCTGGTGTATTGTCTTCCTTGTCTCGAATGCGTGTCCCATTAACTTCTATAATATTATATTCACCAGAGTGTGGGTGTAAGGTAAATAATTTATGTGGTGTTTTTTTTGATAATTTAATTTTTTTTATTACTTTTTTATCAATAGAAATTTCAGCATAGATAATTGGTTTAGTATTATTATCGGCTGCTGCGGCCAATTGTTGCTTTTGAGAATATCCAAATATGGCTAATGGTATAAAGGAAACTATTAATAATATGAGAAAAATTATATAATCCCAAGGACGCACTTGTTTTTTTAGATTTTTAAACATTTTTATTTATCGACATAATTAAAAGACACGAACTGCGAATGAGGGAGAAAAATAACTATTGATCGTGCGAATTCCAACTGAATCACTAGGTTTTGGTGAATCTATATATTGATTATTACCAATATAAATAGCGTCATGGTAGCTGGCACCAGGTTCTCCCCAGAAAAGAATATCACCTGGTTGCAGATTATCTAGACTAACTTTAGTACCAGCACTTTCCTGAGCAACGGTGTAACCGCCAACTTCTTTCCCTGCTTGGCGAAACGCATAGCCAACTAGGCCAGAACAATCGAATCCGCTTGGTGTTTTTCCACCCCACACATAAGGAACACCAATTTGTGCTTCTGCTGCATTAATAATATTTTCTATAGTAGATTGTGAGGCAGCGTTTGTGTTAGTAGTTTTTTGTGCTCCTGTATTAGCAGCAGCCGAACTTTGATTGTTGACCGATTGTTCTTGCGGTAGAGCCGATTTAGTTGTTTGCATAATATTTGAACTAGTTGAACTTTGTGCAGCTGTAGTGGGGGCAATCGTATCATCGCTTGAATCATTGGTACTAACTGTTTCAGAAGTAGCGCTTTGTTGCGGAGCTGATAATTGTTTTGTTTGAGAATTAATATAGTAAGGGGTTCCATTGTTATCAGACGCTAAGTATGTTTCTGGTACCCATCCTTGATCAATTCGGAACCAAGTCACACCATTTATTTCTTGCTGCCCTTGAATAGTTATGGCAGTACCATAAGATAAGTATTCTCCAGTCGGCGTAGTACCAGCTGAATCAGTCCAAATAGTGATTGCGGCATCTTTTAAGTTTGCAACTACCGTTTTGGTTGTGGCTGTTGCCGTGGGTGTAACCGTAGTTTCCTGAGCCATTTTTAAATATGTTTCTGGTACCCATTGATTTTCTGCTAATTGATACCAGTTTACTTTGTTAACACTTTTTTTAACATCAAGGGTAACTTTTGAATTAGGAGCTAAATAACTAATTGGCTTACTAGAATAGCTTGGACTACTCCAAACTGTAGTAGCACCGATTTGATAGGAAACTGTAGCTTGAGTTGTAGCTGCCTCAGCTGGTTTTCCTGTGAAAAGTACAATACCAGTTAATGATAGTGCTGTAACTAAAATAGGTGTATTTTTTTTCATTAATTTCAACTTTATGTCCTCCAATTATGCAATATACTTCATTTAAACAATTTAATGTGTAATAAATATGGAGAAATATACAAAAAAGGAGTGCTTGAGATAAGCACTCAAAATTGAATTATTTGATGTCAACTACGCCGATAAATTCAACATCACTTATTGCGGTTAAATAAAAACTATCGGTTGATTCTAACACAGCAACTTGACCGCTTTGAATAGTATATTCCTGATCTGGTGTGGTTAACTTTACCTTTCCTTTCAAAGGAATAAGAACTATATTTCCAGGTACTGGATGAAATTCGCCATTATTTGTCACGGTATTTTTCTTTAATTTACGATGACCAATCCGTCTTGGACCACTTTCATAAAGATGTTCATGAACTTCATTGTCATGACTGCCAGTTAATATTTGCATATAATACCTCCAAGCTAATTGACTTTTTTACGTGGTTTTTCAGTGTTGCTGGAATCTTGTTGGGTATGATTTCCGCAGCCATTCATACTACCAGAATTCCCATGCATCATACCTTTATGCATAAATAGCATCATGAGTGGATGTGCTAAAAGAATAAGAGCTATTAGAATCCATTGTGACATAACTTCACTTCCTTTCGTTTTTGATTCTAGAATAAGTATAAAATAGAAGTGTGTCATTTCTATGTTGCAGTGGGTTTATTCATAATTAAAATCTAGAGCGCAAACCGATATTACTGAACACCGCAAGAGAATAAAAACGAACACGAATTTTATCACCAATATCAGGCATTACGCAAGTATATTTATTCAACATGAGCAGAAGAAGACGATAAACTCGATGCTAAGTAATCATGACAACTAAAGACTGTAAATATAAAATAAATTAATTGTTATTTAAAGCATATTATGTATTCACGGCATTCATTTGAACGCCGTGGTTTTTACTATAAACCAGACTTAATTGTCCAGTTTGAACCTGCTTTTTCTAAAATAAGAGAGTACTGTGAATATTGGGTCATATCGGTTTCACTATCGAGGAACTTGACGGTCGCGTCAACTCGAATGTTGTCGCCTTGACGATGGAAGGTGGGATTGACCAGTTCCGCAAAACGGTAGTCTTTATTTAGTGGTTTTGTCCCTCCATCGACATAATATTTCAGTTCATTGGTGGTGCCGCTAGGATAAAGGGTGAAGAAAGTCGTTAGAAATTTAGTGATGCTACTGGTGGTTTCGGCATCAATTGAACTATCTGTTTGAAGCTGTTTTTCTGTTGCTTTGGCCTTAGACGGAGCTGCCGCAATCGTTGGATTAGTCACAATCACCATGTCACCATCTTTATTTTTCATAACATTCAATGAGTAGGCGGACTCGATTGCTTTTGCGGCGTCTTCTTTTTGACTGTTTTTGATCTGCTGATTAACGGTGAATAAGACTTCATTGACTTGATTCTTTTTAGCCTCAACTTTCCAAATTCGAATATCAGACACAGTGGAAGTTGTCGGAATATCTGAACGCAAAGCATCGGCATTCAGGGTCACCAATCCATTTAACATAAATTTACTAAGATCTTTTTGTCGGTTTTCTAATTTTTCCTGGTTAGGTTCCCATGTGTAATAGACTTTGGCAAAGTCGGTGATGAATGCTTCAATCGCGTTGGTATCAGTCAACTTAACTTTCACTACTTCACGTTCATGGACTGTGTGTTTATTGATGGCAGTGAAATTCTTGTACACGCCAAAACTCACACTAGCGATCAAGATCAACCAACAGAACCAAGTAGTTTTTCGCCGGATGCCAACGCGAGGTTGTTTTAACTTGCGGGTTTTTTTTTCTTTCATCGGTTTTGGTTGGCGCTTTGGTGGTCGTTGTCGTTTGACTTTTTTACGCGGCCGCTTGGGACGGGCTTTCTTATGTGAAGCGATCTGATGCTTGGCTGGACGTTCGTTGTATTCATACTGTAGATCGTGTTCACTTTCTCGATCATAGGATGACCGTGGTTCACGTTGTTGTTCAAAGTCGTGGGGTGGGTAACGCTCATCGCGATAATCATCTGGTGGTCGGCGATAGTTGCGTTCGTCCCGTTCCTGTATTCGCTGCGGTGGTCGATCCTCATAATCTTCATGATACTGTGGTCGCGGGCGTTCCGCATAGCGATGATCACGGGGATCTTCGTAGTCGTCGTACTCATAGTCGTAGTCTTCATAATCTTGACGGGCCATGGATTGTTCCTCCTTGTGGATCAGATTTACCATTTAAGTTTAGTGGCGAGATTAGCTACACTATTTTGTTGCAAGATGGCAAGGTGATTATTTTTTTGATAGTTGTGGTCCAGTTCATAACACTGATAAAATTTGGGATAGTCATTGCGAAAGCGGTCAAATAACTGGCGTAGACGGACTTGGGTGTAGCCGCGATAGTCTAGTTCACTATAAAGATCGTATTTGTCATCGTTGGTGAAAAATTCTTCGGCAAGGTGTAGTTCTCGATCTAAAATGTATTGGCGGTCTTCCTCACGAAACTTAGTATTGCCTAACCACTCTTTGACGTTTTGTTCATGTTCTAAAGCTAAACGGAACTCACGACGTTTACCAAATTCAAATTGCGGCAGTTCGGCGACAAAGTAATCAATCGCTTTGACTAGATCATTAACATTCGGTTCATGTTGTTCAAAAAACTTGATGCGTTCCCATTCGGCTGAAGCGTGATCGAGTTGTTTGTTACGTAATAAGCGATTATCGCCGTAATTCAAATCAATCCGACTTTCAACCAAAGTATGATCAATAGCGTTAGTTAACAGGTCCATCCAGTGGTCGTAGCTATAGCCGTTCTCACTTAAGGTCATGGATAATCACCTCATTTCTTGATGCGACCAGCACCAACAAGGTGTGCTTGCCAGTAGGCGGTATTTAAGTTAGCGTAGCCAAGGGGATCGCCAGCATTATACATGCGCATATTACCGACATAGATGCCAACGTGGGTAATGTAATCTGAAGTTGCGTAAGTGCCTTTGAAAAATACTAAGTCACCGGCCTTGGAGTTTTTGATACTGATATGTTGGGTCACATTATATTGCGCTTGGGCGGTACGCGGGAGCTTAATACCAGCCTTGGCGTAAGCCCAACTGGTTAACCCAGAACAATCAAAACCTGTGGTTGGCGTTGAGCCGCCAAAAACATAGGGCGTGCCTTGGTATTTAAGTGCTTCGGTCATTATGGCTTTGACCGTTTTATCACTGAAGTTAGCCACAGTCGGGCTAAGATATTGGCTGACTAAACTTACATAGAACATATTGCCATAAGCGTAGCGCCAACCTTCATCAGAAACTGGATTGGTGTAAGTGACTTTTTTGCCGCCGGCCTTTTCTTTAGCGAAATCACTGGCTATTTGTAGCGAATATTTCTTACCATGCGTAGCCACATAATTAATAAAAGCGCCACCGAAGTTGTAACTTTGAATAGCTGTATTTAAATCAGTTTTGGTTGTTTTCATGGATTTGATTAAACTAGCAAAGTATTTCACGCCTTGTTTGATCGAAGCATCCGGCGATAAACTACTGGGAGCTTGGCCCAGTGATTCACTAGACTGCATGACATCGCTACCTTTACCGCCAGATTCAACTTGCATAATCGCGAGAATCACGGTTACTTGATCAGGAATACCAAACTCCTTGCAATATTTTTCAACGGTACTTTTGTACTTGAGTACTTCTGCGGAAAGGTTCATCGAATCAACCACTAACTCAGTAGAATCGCTACTATCATCGTCATCAGCTGTCATTGCCACTGAAAAGAACAACAAGCTAATGAGTATGATCGGCAAAACGGCTAGGCCTAACCATTTCTTATTCATCATGTTTTTGCCTTGGCTTGACCGGCAATTTACGGTGCATGGTTGTTTTATTGACAACGAGATTCAGTGGCTTGTCAGTTGTCGGTTTGAATTGCCGTTTCTCACCAGTTTTGGGTGCAGTCGTGAATGATTGTTTGGGCCGTGATGTTGGCTTTTCTATTGGTGTTTTAGTATGTGGTAGTTTAGTGGTACTGGGATCGCGTGGCTTTGGTTGCGTGACTGGAGAAACTGCCGACTTTTTCTTGATCGGATCAGAATTAGACGGTTGCCGTGGATTCTTTGGCGGATCAACCACTAATTTACGCCGTTGCATTTCTTCCCGACGTTTTTTAGCGGCCAGTTCGCGTTCTGATTGATTGTCTTGACGCTGATTTTTCAACCCATTTTTGAAATCACCAATACCTTTTTTAGCCGTTTCTTTACCTTGATGTAACCCATATTTTGTATTGGTTGGCAGATCCTTTAACTGTTCTTTGGTGTGTTTCGCAGTTGCGGCCATTTTCTTTTTGGTATCTAATGCAGCACCCACTTTTTTACCAGCACGGGTCATCTTGCTAGTGGTGGCATCGCGTTTATTGGGCTGTGGTCGTTTTGAATTACCTTTACCGGTTGCATCAGTACCAGTTTCAGTCTGCGGCTGTGGACGTGGTTTTAAACCGCGTGCGAGCATACCACCCATTGCGGCGTTGCCCATGACCTGCCGGATCAAACGGCTACTACTGCGGCGCAAGCGACTAGCACCAGCTTGGGAGTCAGAACTTTTAAGCTGCATCATGCCCATTAAATCGCCGAGCTTCATCCAGATGCCGGCAAAGATGACGATTTGGAGAAAGGCGACCAGAAAGAATGGGGTGGTGGTCGATAGCCCATAGATCATGGTGGAAAGGCAGAACGTCAATGTTAGGACAATAGTGACGCCAGCACGCATCATGATCGTATTGAATAGCCGCAAAACAGCCGTTTTCATTAAGCCGTTAAATCCTGGGATCATGGCTAAGAGACAACTGATCGGTAAGAAAATGGCGTAAATAATAAAGAGGATTTGACTAAATAACATCATCGCTGTGAGAAAGAAGACAAAAATGGTGATTGCGATATCGAAGATACACACAAAGGTGGTCACACCTAAACGTTGAATCGTTTTGACCGCTGATAGATTGTCGTTTTCTTTATCTTCAATTTCAGCCTTGACGATCTCTGTTCGATCTTTACCTTTGTTCTTGAACGGATCAGTTTTGACCAGTTTGTTGACGCGATCCTCGCCAACCTCCTTGAGATTAGAATCGCCAAACTGTAATAACGTCCACGGCTGTTTGACTTGAATGTTGAATAACGTTTCACGAATCGCATCAACCCCGTTTTTTGAGGTGGACTGTTTATTTTGCATGATCATTTTAGAACCAGTGTTTAAAGCTGAGGTACTCATATCGGCGGAAAATTGGTTGATCTTGCCAATATAGTCGGGTGAGTAGGCAATGAAGCTTGCCGACAGAATAAAAATCACGATAAAATTGGCTACCGCTGAGATGGCTTTGGAGGATTCACGTTTGATCAGGCCAGTATAGGCGACATACACGCCAAGCACTAATATCAGCAACAAAAGCATACCGGGATAAAAGCCGTCAGCGCTAAAGCCGTTTTTAGAAACCCCGGCGAGTAGTTGCATGTTTTTACCAATGGCATCGGTGGTATCTTTGATGAAATCTAGTGAGTAAGCTTGTTGAATCAGGTAACCCGTGGCGTAGGAGAGGTAGACGGAGATCAGCCACAGAAAATTGGTGATAGCATAAATAGCGTACATGACCGACTTGCCAATGCCGTCACCCCAGTTCCATGGCAACCAATCCCATGATGAATCGACGAAATAATCTAGTTGATAGTTATTGACTGGATATTTGGAAAATTCGTGTTTATTATTGACGGTTTCATCGACTAGGCCTGCTGCGTGGACACTTTGGAGAGAAGTAGCACTCACTAGCACCACGACTAGCACAAAGCCGATCAGTAATAAAAGTCGTTTTTTACGTACCGACATTTACTCACCTCCAGTTATCTGCGCTGGTGGGCGAGTGTCGAAGGCCTTGTATAGATGTTCAAAGATATAATCAAAGTGTAGGACACCGACGTGGCCCCAAATATCTTGAAATAAGCATTCACCATTATCCAGTGAACGTAGGCGGTGTTGATTACTTTCATCTTCGGCACCAAGCCCAAAGAAAGTGAGGGTGTTTTTGATTTCATTAATATCGGTCGAACGAAAGGCAAATTTCATACCGATATTATTTTTCATCTTTTCGTCTAGAAGATCATTAGCGTTTTGCGTGACTAGATAAACCCCAGCATTCATTGAACGGCCTTCACGGATCAACTTCATAGAAAGAGCTTTACCTTGCGCTACATTCAAAAATGCCCAAGCTTCATCGAGATCGACAATTTTAAATTGCGAACGATCGGCATGGATAAAGTCGATGGCGAAAGTCGAGATGATCATCAACATGGCGACGGATAACATTTCCGCGGTGATGTATTCATCTTGCGTTTTGTCCGCATCAGGCAGGACCAAATCGGCAATTTGAATGATATTGATTTTGCGGTCCAAGGCGATCGAACGGCGAGTGGAGCCATCTGAAAAGAGTAAGGCGGCAAAATCATAATCGGTGAACGATTCAATATGATCAGCGATATTGTTGGCAATCGGGGTCCCTTCGCGGCGCAGTTCAGTGATCACTTTCAATAATCCGGGTTGCGGATCAAGGGTGACGTTGCGAATCGCTTTACGTAAAGTCGGAAACCGTTCGGCATCACGACTAGAGATTCCCGTTAAAAAGGTGAGTGTATCGACCGCCAGACTTTCAGAATCTTTTGGATTACTGAGAATGATATAAGGATCAAGTAAACCGCGATTCGCTTCTTCGCTGGTCAGGTTAACGATGTTAATATCGTCTTGCATGAAGTCTAAATTTTTCGCCCAATCAGTTCGTTCCGATTTTGGATCAAGTATCAAAGCTTGTGCGCCATAGAGTACGGCGTAGTAAACGAGTAAGTTATTAGAAAATGATTTACCACCGCCAAGTGAACCAAGGAAAGCGGCCGAAAGAGCATTGGTCACTGTTCCCTTTAAGCCTTGCGCGGCTAAGTCAGGTTTGATGAAAACATTGCGGCCGGTATCCACGTTGTAGCCCACATAAATTCCTTCGCGTTCTCCTAAAGCTTGAGTAGCACCAAAGCCTAATGAGGCAATGAAATCACTAGTCACGTATTGAATGTAGTCATTCATGTAGCGCTTTGAAGCGGGCATGAACTCGCTGTGTAGCCCCAGCATATCGCCGAACGGGCGAACCAATTTAATATTCAATGAATCATAGAAATCGAGGACTTGATCAGCGCGCTTTTTCATTTCATCGTAGCTTTTTCCACTGACGCGAATGACATAGGAAATTTTGTACATCGCGTCTTTAGTTTGATCAAGCTCAGCCTCCAAGTCGTCAACGGAATCAAGGGCATCGGCGACACCGCGAGTGGTTTCGTTATTAGATTCATAGGCGTGGTTATCTAAATCTTTCAATTCTTTCTTTTTGTTACGCACCTTAGTTAGTGCCTTTTTGTTAGTCACAATTTCCACATTCAGTGAGGTATCAATGGGAAAATCGAATTGTTGTTGCTGGAAGTAGAAAATCTCACTACCGGGAAAATCTAATTCACCAACAATATCGGATAAGGCCATATAGGTGACATAGGATTCGGTGAAACCGTGGGTGATGATCAAGTAACGCTGCTTTTGTTCAATCAACGAACGCGTTGGCTTGATCAAGTCATATTTTTTGATTACCGTATCTTGTTCATTTTTTTGTCGTGGCAGGTGGTATTGGTAGTCTTCATAATCTTGCCCTGACATACCGTAAAGATGTTCTAACAAGTAACCAAAGTCATCTTTAATCAACGGTCGAATTTTAAACCGGCGACTGACTTTATCGGCAAGGAAGCGGGCGACTTTACGAAAACGATCAACTTCGCTGTTGTTCATGACCATGAAGTCACCGGTGTATTTTTCATTGAATTCATGAAGAAAATCCTGAATGCCAAGCATGATATCATGCCAAACGCCTTTAGCGGATAACTCGCGGTCGTTTAACAGCAGTTTAAAACCAATAAAAAAACGATAATCAACTTGATTATCGCCAATATTGTCGATCAACGCGGCGGCTTGACCGTCAATATGCGTATCGGCAATACTTTTTAAATTTCCTTTGACCGTGGCTTTGGAACGGCGCATCGTGTCTTTGATACTGGATTCGGTGGCAAGTTGTAAGAGATGCAGTTTACCGTCACGGTTTTGTGAGATCAACTGACGGAAATTTTCGTGGACTTCCGCTTTTTGATCAGGTGAGAGAAAAGAGTAATTATAGGGGACGAGTTCGTAATAGGCGAAGCATTCGCCATCACGATTAAACACTAAATTGTCTTCGATATATTTTATGGGAAACTTCACTGGTTGAACCTCCTTACGTGGGTGATGTGGTCAAGGGCATGGGCTTTAACGGGTTTGACTGGCCGTCCGGAAAACGTGATCTTCTGGGCGGTAAAATAAGTGATCACCGAGCGAAGAAAACCTAGTGGCCGTTTGTTATCAAAAGTCTTTTGACTCATGAACCAAGTAATGGCTGCTGGAATACCGAGATGTTTTAGGAACGCGCCATCAATAAAACTTAGTGGTGGTACATCGCCCAGCAACATGACCAAAAATAGCGCAACGATGAACCAAGTCATTTGCGTGAACGTGACGGGGAATGGTAGATTAACATCATTGATCGCGTAGAGCACTTTTTCCACTGACCAAATGCTGGTGTAACTACGAATCTTTTTCATAAGTGACCTCCTTTCATTGGGGTAAAGAGGACTGATCCATTTGCTAGACCAGTCCCCGGGAAGAATCTTAGTTTGCGTATTCATAAATAGCGCTGTTGGTAACCAAGTAATTACCTTCAATTTCTATATCGCGACCCAGTGCTTCAAAGTCGAGGTAAGCGATGACTTGATCTGGAAGGTCACCGAAAATTGCACCAGATTCCACAGCATCTTGAGCTAGCTCGGCCATATCTGAAACACCCTTATAGATAACGATATCCTCAGCGTTTTCAGCTAGTTCTTCAATATCACGGAACCATTCGCCAATCAAGGCACTAACGTCAGCACCAAAATCATATTCTTCAAGCCGTTCTAAAGCAGCATACTTACGATTGATCTCGTCTATTGAATCAAAGCGATCAATTTCAAAAGGTGCTTCGTAATCATGGATCGCGTACTCTTCACTGTCATTTTTCAATTCCAGCTGTTCGGCAATGGCATCAGGGTATAACGGTGGGGTGAACCATTTACCTGTGGTCTTGCCTTGATTGTAATAACCTAAGTTGACGATAAAAACGCGTACCGTTTCCATTTAGCTACCTCTTTTCTTGCAGTAATTAGGCACCAACAACACGATTGAATAAGTTCAATAGCACATCTTTAACGCCGGCGGTATTAAATACCAGCCCCACAGCGATCAATGCAATGATCAGAAAGCCGATCAGTTTAGAAAATTCACGTTTAAAGCCTAAGAAAACACCGATCACGGCAATTGCCATCAGCACTAAAGACTGGGCGTTGCTAGTGAACCAGTTGAAGAGATTTTGTCCGAAGTTCATAGAAGTTCATCCTTTCATTTAGAAAATATAGTCAGATTAAGATTGTTATGAATAACTCCATTATGGATTGCACGTTTTTTGACAGGGTAACGCACGACCATTCTTAGATGATTTATTTATGTTGATCACTCAATAGTTGAAACCGCGATACAATAGCTTTGATAATCGGTACCGTCACACTATTACCGGCTTGCTTATAAAGTTGTGCGTCAGATAGGCCAGAGTCCTTGGCTTTATAAAATACTTCATCAGGAAAACCTTGTAGGCGCCAGTATTCAAGTGGCGTTAAACGACGGATACGTAATGCTTGATCAACAACTGCTTCACTGCCATCAGTTAGTAAAGTGTGCGCTTTTTTATGAGCAACGCGGCCACGTCGAGTTTGACTAGTGGGATAGGTTAGACTGATGCCATCACCACTATGCGCATTAGTGTAACCACGATGAGTGGCATCTGATACCTTGAGTGATTTTTGTGTTGGTGTGATGATCTTTGTTCTAATGCCAGAGGTTGCAACCAGAGTTGGTGCGATACCATCAGGGTCATAAACGCGTTCATATTGATGCGTCACAGTTGGATTGACTTGAGCTAGTCCTTTAGTAGTCGTTGTTCCATTGTCTGGGATAGGAAATACTTGTCGCTGACGTTTTGTTCTAAGATGTCCGACAATGAATAAACGCTCGCGGTGTTGGGGAACGAGGGCGGCAGAATCGAGAACTGACCATTCAACGTCATACCCCAATTGGTCCAATTCAATTTGCACTCTAAGGAAGTCAAGTCCGCCGTTAATACTAAGAAGGTTTTTAACGTTCTCAATAAATAGAATTGTGGGTCGGCGATTATCGGGTAGCTGCTTAATAAGGTTTGTAACTGTGAAGAACAGACTTGAACGATGGCCTGTGGTGAATCCTCGCAATTTTCCAGCAAGGCTGATGTCTTGGCATGGAAATCCGAAGCACCAAATATCTGCGGTTGGAAGTTCAGTAATTCTAACTGTTGTGATGTCATGGGCAGTCCATTCTCCTTTGATATCAAAAATTGCTTCGTAGCTTTTACGCGAAAATTTATCTATTTCGCAATAGCCAACACAAGTGTGCCCGGCTTGTTCCATCCCAAGCCTAAAACCACCAATGCCAGAAAATAGGTCTAAAAATTTCATGATGATACCTCAAAATTCAAAAATATTTGCGGGAAGATTTAATGGTTAGTAGCGGCCAACCGGTTTTAGCCGAGACCTGATAGAGCAATTGCAATAACTCTTCGCTTTTAATTGGATTACCGTACACGTCTAAAATCGGCGCCGGCCAATGCACAGAAAAACGCCAATCAATATAGCTGGTTGGCGTTAGATACTTATCTAGTTCATGTAATTGTAGAAAATTGGGATCTTCGATAACACCGACCAATTGTAATCGGTAGTAATAAACATTGAAAATATAGTCTTTGATTCCAGCGGGAAAGGTGGCAAGTGGCTTATTCAGTTCCTTGGTCGTTTTCAAAATAATCACCTCCAACTTCACTAATACCAAGGGTTTGTTGTTCAAGTATCGTTTGATGCTTTTGCTTTAATTCGGTGTTCTTGATTATAGCCATCGTGCTGTTATTACCGTTATAGCCGTCAATGTTCAGCAGAACTTTAAGGGTTGGAGCAACTTGCTTTTTTATCCAAGCGCGAGTGCGGCGAAGATCAAAGGGCTCGGGATCAAGGGTCAGTCGTAGTGGCTGCCTACCTTTGCCACAAAAAACTGTCCAGGTTGGATTAAGCGGCCATTTAGCCCGATCTTTATTTTTGCCTCGATTAACAAAACGAATATAGCGAGTAATAATGCCAAAAGCAGTTCGCTCAACATCACGATAGGCAAGTAAATCTTCAATAGCTATCTTGGCGCGATCATTTTTCAAACGTATTTCAAAGCGGTTTTTGATTCCGACCGTTTGATAGTCAGTACCAAACTTATGTTGTTGTTCCGCTTCTTTTTCATAGATACAGAAGTAAATATCACTTTTCATCGAACCAACGTATAAACTCGCACCATGATCTTCGGCTTGTTCATCAGTCATGGCACCAGATTTTAGGCCTTCAAATCGACGCATTACCGAAATACATTCATTTTTCTCACATTTGGTAATGAGTTCAGGAATACTGAGGAGACCAGCGTGATCATTAATAGCTAAATCAATTCGTTTAAAAACGGCTTTAAGTTCTAAACACCTTCGAAAAAAGTCAAACCAAGTTTCATCATTAGCCAATAGGACTCCTTCAAACTCACGGCACCCTTGGCCTTTAAGTTCTAATAGTGTACCAATTTTTTCGGTTGGGGTAGAGGCCATCACTTGGATATTGCTAAAAACATAGCTAGTGGAATAACCATATAATCCCCAGTCATTGAATAGCATGAAATCCATTTTTAGATTGAGCACCTTTTCAATCAAGGTCTCCACATCATGAGTGGGGAAGCGAATACGCACATAATCAAAATTGAGTGTTAATTCTGGATCTTCACCCCAGTGAGCTAATACATAGTCAATTTGCATTTGTAAAGAACTACTTGGACTCCGCGTGCCGTTTTCTAAACGTTGGACGTGTCTCACTGTAATCCCGATGCGTCGAGCTAAAGTTGTTTGCGTGATATTCAGTTGCTTACGCTTAGTCCGTATTTGTTCACGCCAAATCGGCATTGAATCAACTCCTTTCTTTTCAAAATACAAAAAGGCGACCTTACACAAGCTGGTCGTCTTTAGGTAAAGCTATTAAGTTGTAGTTACGGCAACGTTTCTACGCTATTTTCGGCCGTGACGTATCAGTTTTCTACCCCCGTGTTACATACCGGGGGTTGATGCGGCCGGCTTGCGCCGACCGCCGCCTCCGCTCGCGCTTTTCGCGCTGCACAGCACGGCGGGGCGAATCAGTCTAAGGTTATTGTTATATCAAAAAAAGTGTTACAATTTTTACTATATATTATAAAATTAGGTGAGGCGAATGTTATGGCCGAGAAAAAAACATTATTCATTATAGGAAATGGTTTTGATTTAGCACTTGGTATGCAATCAACCTTCAAAGAATTTGGTATTTATCGCCGTAAACAGTTAGAAAATGTTAAACTTTCAGATTGGACAATAATTGATCTTGCTCTGGAGACCCATACCTATGGTGGATGGGGAAAACAAGAACAAAATGACAATTGGGATTGGTGGAACTTTGAAAAATTTTTAAAAGATTCCGTCCTTGATGTAATATATAATCAAGATTTTTTGGGATTAATTTCTGGTAGAGGTATTGAATCCAAAAAGGAAGACGAAGAGAAAATCATTTCAGCAATGGATGAAGTGGGCATTGTATTATCACGTGATGAATTTCTATTAAGAAATACGGATGGTCTGGATGCTGAGCTAGTTGTTAACCTTAATAAATTGTTGGCTATTACTCCTGACAACTTAGATCATGTGAGTAATGGTTATTTTTGGCAATTACTATTGTTGTATCGAGTGAATAAATTTTATACAGAAAAGTCATCTCGATTGGACCTTTTTAATCCGTATTTTTTGCATACTGGTGATGTTAAGACCTCACAGACTATAAAAATGGATAATATCAGTGATCCTGAAAAAGATATGCAAATTCCCGGGATATTTCCTAGTTTTTATTCTCTTCAACCCGTATTAATACGAGACATTAATATTTGGGAATCCGAGTTTTCAAAGTTCATTGCTGAACGCCAAGGAAAACTTCTAAACAGTGGACTTAACTATCAAGATGCATCAAACGCTTTGATGTATTCTGTTCTCAATGAAACCCAGCAAAATCAACAAGTTCAAATACTTAATTTTAACTATTCTCGACCTGCACTGAAGGAATCTAAGAGCCTTTACTGTGGGAATCAACTAAACATACATGGATCAATAGAAAATGAATCGTTGGTCCCAGAAGAAAATTCTGGAATCATTATTGGATTTGATTATCAAGTAATTCTCGACTATCCAGAATTTACAGACTTTATGGCACCATTCACTAAGACCTTTCGTCTATCAGAGTTGAATACTGTTTTATCAAAATGTGTTCCTGATAAGAAAAGAGTTAGGCTTGATTATAACGTTGATAAAATCGTAATCCTAGGTCACAGTTTATCAAAAGCTGACGACTCATATTTTCGAACAATTTTCGATACAGCTGATATATACAATAGTGATGTTATTATAGAGTACTGGTACACGGATTACCCTGGTCGAGATCAGTCACTTTCTATTGAAACTGAAAGCCTCAATAGAATTAATGGTTTATTAACTCGGTATATTAAGACTTCAAGGCAAGAAAATAAAAATAATCTCCTGCATAAGTTATTATTAGAAAATAGGCTCATTCTAAAGGAATATAGCATTGCAGATATTCTAGCAAAGTATGGCAAGCGAAAGAGTCAATGAAAGCCAAAATAATTTATCCGTTTTTTACTCACTATATGTTATAATTTGAGTAGAAAGCGGATTTTTTTGAATTGAGGTGGAATAATGAGCCAACAAGATGAGATCATTGAGTACTTGAACAAAAACGGTGGTCAAATTACATCTAAAACTGCTAATTCAATGGGCATCTCACCTAGAGTGCTGCGCAACATGTATGCTCATGGACAGCTTGAAAGATTAGCACCGGGTGTTTATATTGATCCACTTGAATTTGGTGACGATATTGCTGCGATACAATATAGCCTTTCAAAAGGTGTTTTCTTTAAAGATACGGCATTATTCCTTTATGGAATGATTGATCGAACGCCAAGTACCTATGAGATGAACTTTCCGTTGCCATACGCGTACAGTACAAAAACCGATGCACCAATCAAGATTTATCGACAAAAAAAGGATCTTTATGAAATTGGCATAACAACAACTAAAACTCCCGGTGGACACCTAGTTAAGGTTTACGATGTTGAGCGCACCTTGTGTGATATCCTGCGAACGCGAGATAGGTCTGATGCCGAGACGATTAAACAAGCAATGAATAGTTACGCCCATCGGAAAGAAAAGAATCTCCGCCAATTAATGGCGTACGCAAGAACATTTAAGGTAGAAGAAGAAATTAGAACGTATATGGAGGTCCTACTGTGAAACTTGAATTTACTAACCAGAAGCAATTTTTGGCTAGAATCAGAAAGTTAGCAAAAGAAAGAAAAATCACACCACAAATTATGTTGCAGGAGATTGTTTTGGATGATCTAATTGATAGAATCTCTAATTCGCCTTACCAAAAAAATCTTGTACTAAAAGGTGGCTTCTTGATTGCATCACTAATTGGTAACGACACTCGCTCAACACGGGATATTGATACCTCAATTGTTGGTTTACCAGTGACGGAAGATAAAATGAAAAGTGTGTTTCAAGAAATCTGTGACATTGAATTACCAGAAGATATAATCAAACTATCAATTGTAAGGATTGGCGAAATTAGGGAAGATGATGAGTATTCTGGTTACCGGATTCATATCCGTGCACAAATCTATACCACACGAGTTGATGTTAAGATTGATATATCAACTGGAGATGTGATTACTGAGCGCGCCATCCAGTATGGACACAAAATGATACTTGAGGATCGGACTGTCCAAGTTATGGCGTACACAGTTGAAACCATCATTGCCGAAAAGTTGGAGACGATTGTTAGCCGGGCTGATGCTAATACACGATTGAAGGATTTTTACGATTTATTTTTGCTCGATCATCAGGATAAGACTGAAATAAAGTTTGACGTATTAAAAAAGGCAATACAAGCAACTTCTGCAAAAAGAGAAACAACTAATCAATTAGGTACCTATATTTCAACATTAACAGCTCTTAAAACAAGTCCAAGTCTTCAAAGATTATGGATTGCTTATCAAAAGCCCAATGAATATGCGCACGGGATTGAGTTTGGAGCTACGTGTAATGCAGCGATTGATTTAGTCCGTAAATCAGGTATGGAGTAACATAAATAACTACCTGAATAAGCGATTACAGTGTTTTGTTATTGCTCTGGTAGGCAGCATCGATCTCACCCAGAAAATCATAGCCCTTCGGTACCAGTGGTGTGTAAAACTCACTAATAACGCTAATACCAGTATCAACGTAACCACGACCTTTGATGGGTTTTAAGAAGAAATCTTTATCGGTTTCACCAAACATCATGGTATAACCAAGGTCCGACATTCGACCAAGTGCTGCTCGGAACATAAACTGATCACGAATACCATCACCTAAATATTTTGCGTCAGGGCGCTGGCAGGCCAAGATAAGAAAGAATCCTGATTGACGGCCAAGCATGACAATTTGTTTAAGCTTACTCATGACTTGTACAGCTTCACGTCCGATCATATCCATGAAAGCCACATACTCATCAAAGACTAGAAAATGGGCGGGAAGTCCAAGCGCGGCATAGTTATTGCCTGTTTGGTAACCGGCCATTTTTTTCATCTCTTTATTACGTTCCATCATTTCTTGGTAAAACTGAGCTACGGCGGCAATCATATCGTCTTGTTCATAGTGAACATCTGGAATAACATCGGTCAAATCGGCTAGGTCGGAATTTTTTGGATCAAGAATGGTCAACTGATTACCATCGCGAATCAATGCTTGGATCAATGTGAGAATAAAATAGGTTTTTCCACCACCAGTGCCGCCAGCGATTAGCATATGGGGCAAAACATCGTATTCCCAAGCAACATTATTCATAAGGTTGACGGCGCCTTTTTGACATTTCACATGTTCAATCGAAATTCGATTACCAATCGTATCATAGAGTAGCGTGTACTCTACAAATGAATCATGGAGGATTTTATCAACGATTTCACAGTATAAGCCGGATTCAAGTTTCTTTTCCAAATGGATCAGTTGATCTTGGTAAGGACTCATTACAATTTCCACCTGCACATGGATCAGACCATTTTTCAAACGATAGTAAACTCGTGGAAACCGTGAGATTCGTTCTTTTGAACCCCCTAAATCTAAGTCTTTAAAAAAGCCATCATTTTTCCTTGTCTCACTCTCATACCAGTTATTCGTCATGAACATTCGCGCAATTTTTTGTCGATGTATCAATTTGCGGTATTGGTCGGGAAATCTGATTAATATCAGTAAGATGATTATTAATGAAACCAGAAATGTAATGATGGAACTGATAATCAATCCGCTAAACGACCAAGGGAGGCTATGAATTGTTGGCCATGAAACGGTTTTGAGGTTGATTTTAGACAGTAACGGCAGATAAAAGAAAATAGTCAATGGTAGCAAGATGAATAGAATCATACTTAGCAATGTTTGAAAAACTAGGTTCTGATCACGTGGATGGATTTGAGTGCCGCGATAGTGAAAAATTGCTTTCAAATTATCACCTCATTTCAATTATTTTAGAATCAACTAGGCGGCATCAGCTACGCCAATATAAATCATTGTTAGACCCTCTTCGGTCTGCATACTCTTGAAGGTAAATTCTTTAGCAACACCATCTTTAGTCACTTCCGATAGAGCTGTTAAACTAAAACCAGAATCAGGCGATTCAATCGCAATTTCATGAGCTTCCTGAAGTTTTCTCTCAGCTTCGTTAACAGAGCTTTCTTTGATATTGGCTACAAAATCGTCCATAAAGCCGATTTCATTAATACAGACAAGTACATTCATAAAAAATCTCCTAACTTCTTTTTTGTGATGACCAGGGAACACTTAAACCGCCATAGAGACGGTGGGGAGCGCTGGGATGAGAACTTCCGATGGTTATTTTTTGTCATTTGTATTTTTCTCCGTGGTTACTGAACCAGTTTTAGATTGGTTATTTTTGACTGATACAATATCAGATGCTTTGAGATACCAAGAAACAGTTACACCTCGGAAATCCGCATTGGCGACAGTGTCGATCTCAGGATTAACTAGTTCTATTTCTTGATCATATTCAAAATTCTTAGTCCCAGCTTCGGCCGGAATGGAGACTTGAACCATCTGACCTTGTACTGTACTTTTTAGATCAAAGGTACGTGAGCGAACATTAGTTGTTTGGTTGCCTTCATCGTCTTCGATAAATCTTTCACGGCGTTGGGCGGAGAATAATAATTTACCGAACGTTTTTGGTGTGTCTAGCTTAATGCCTTCTGGTAATCGCATATAGGGTTCCTTCTTTCTTTAATTTTGATAAGTGGCTAAATCTTGACGAAATCATCAGCCATGCAGGTGTAATTTACAAATGCTGCTTCGGCAATCCGATAACCAACTGCGGCGATTCGTGGATTAATTAATCGAACCCGATCAAATGGTTCGAGCGTGTCATTTTTTTCACCGGCTGCCACTGGGATCGTCACTTGAATGTTGTCGGCACGTTGAACATTGGAGTAAAGGTCATAAGTGCGCGAAACAACTTTACGATTGGCACCGGAGCCTTCGCGAGTTTCGCTAAAATTACCGGCAAAGGTGAGTTGACCGAAAGTTTCACGTACTTCGGGAATTACATATTTAAGATCCATAATTGGGTCCTCGCTTTCTTTTCTTGAATTTTAGGCAAACTAAAAGTCAGATAATTTAACTATCTGACTTGGAATGTGCATAATATTCGATGACTTGGTTGAGTAAATATTGATATAGATCAGTATTGAGGGGATAGATAAGCCGCTGATTGCGAACTTGGGGGAAGTTTAAGAACAGACGATGGTGTCCTTGAATGAGTTGTACTTGGTTGATGATCAGACTATGGTTCAGAATGAGTTCACCTTCAAGCAAAACATTCGGTTTACCACTGGATGACATTTTAATGGAAGATACGTAAATCATTTGACCTCCTAAATATGAAAATTGGGTATTTATTGAAACCTAATCCAGAAGTACACCACGATAACTCAGAAAAGGGTTGTTACCATTAATAAAACCTGAGTTGAACAAAAAGGTAATATAGGCGCCTAATTTACATTCATCTTTTGAAATTTCAAACCTAATTGACGTTTCTAGATTAGCTTGCGCCTCTTGCAGTACATCTTTTAAAATTTCATCTTCTGTTGGTGAGGTAGGGAACATTGGATTGATCAATTCTCTAAAGTCATGATGAAATTCGGATAAATTAAAAACAGAATCAATTTTTTCTTTTGGCATACGATCACTCTTTCCGATGGGAGAGACTATTCATTGTTCCAGTTATCATCTTCATCTTCATCGTCATAAAAATCCGCATTAGTTTTTCTTGAATGATGAATCCACCAGACAATTAAGCTAGTGATTAATAGTAGAATCACGCCAATAACGCTTAACAATTGATTACGTTCTTCACCAGTTTGTGGTAGGTGAATTAGTGGCGTATCGACCGCTTCATCTTTCATTTGCGCCTTGACGATTTCACCATCTTTAGTGATTTCAAAATCGACAGGTGTTTCATTGATCTTGTAACCTTTTGGTGCGTCATACTCCACAAATTGGTATTTGCCAGCAGGCAGGTTGGCAAAACTGAAAATACCCTTGTCATTAGTCCGACCTGATACAACTGTTTTGCCATCTTGATCGAGAACTTTAATACCAGTGTTTGGCAAGACTTTACCATTGCTGACATCAGTCTTGGTTAATTCACCAGTACCCTTGATCAAATTATTTTTCAGTGTGAAACTAATTTCTGGTTTTTTGGTGGTTTCTTTAGTTTCAGTTGTTGCTTTTTCGTCTGCCTGTTTTTTATCCTGACTAATTAATTGACCTTTAGCATCATAGACAGTGATACCAGTTTTGGTTGAAACAATTTTAGTTAAGTCCTTAGTCAAAACAAGATTGGTCGCGGAAGGAGTCTTTTCCCGTAAATAGAAGGTGCCAACCGGTACATTCTTGAAGGCACCAATCGACTTGTCATCAATTGTAGTGGTTTGAATGACTTTCTTATCCTTATCTAGTAATTCAAACACCGCACCCTTGGCGTTGCCATCAAAAGTGAATTGATAACCTTTATCTTCAACTAACTTAGCGGTCTCGTTGATTTTCTTAAAGGTAAATTCGTTGAAGTGTAGTTTATTTAGAATTGGGGCGTCCTTATCATCATTGATCGTGAAATTTTTAGTCGCGGTGTTGTCAGTTGCCTTAAATTCAAAATCATAAGTTTGGTCATCAAGCTGATAAGCTTCACCGGCATCTAGTTCTTGCGCATAATAGCTATCTTCAGGCAATTGAATGTCGGCAAAGGTTGCTTTACCATCTTTGACGATCGCAGTTGCGACTAATGCCTTTGCCGGAACCTTGATGTCGCTATTGGTGTAGCCAGCTTTACTGAACAGTCCGAAGACTTGACCATTAGCAGCTTTATTTTCAAGCGTGGGTTTGTTTTTATCCCAACTCTTGATTTGTTCAGCTTGCTTGTTAACCACCACGTTTAATTTCTGAAAATCGTTAGTCGCTTTGAGAGAAGTTGAAGTCACTTCAACATTTTGACCAGCGTATTTTAATTCAAAATCAATTGGCTTGTCATTGAGAATAAAGCCATTTGGTGCGGCAACTTCTTTAACTGAGTATTTACCGAGATAAAGTTGTGGGGTTTTGATTTGTCCGTTAGCATCAGTCGTAGCCGTGGCGACAATCTCACCCTTTTTGGCGTGGACAGTACCATCAGCGGTGGTGATATTTTTACTGGCAGTAAATTCAAACTTGGCACCGGCCAGTGGGGTGTAGTCATAGTTAAAACCGTATTGTTCGCCGTACTTGGTTGACTGTTTAGTTACCTCAACAGGCGTGGCACCAGTTTTATGCAAAGTGACAATACCTTTTTGCGACTTATCCGTAAATTTGACGGTCACAATACCATCACTATCTTTGCCAGTGATCGAAAATTTAGCTGGGTCTTTGGCAAGAACATAGCCTAATGGTGCTTGTGTTTCGACTAATTCATATTGACCATAGGGGAGTGCCTCAGTTGTGGTCAAGTAGCCCTCTTCATTAGTCATAAAAGTGTCTGTTGTCCCGTCATGATTGAGATTAGGCATGGAAACATATTTACCAGTTTGTAGTGATTTAATTTTAAAGCCAGCGTTGGCACGCGGAATTGTTTTGCCGGATTCGGCGTCAGCTTTGACTACTTTCAAACGTTCTTCCAATACATTATTGACGACTGAATAATGATGGGTCTCGTTTTGTTGATGAATCGTGACTTTGAATGGATCGGCGGTTTTATAGCCTTCTGGTGTTTTTGTTTCCGTCACGGTATAAGTGTCATAGGGTAGATCAGTAAATTTGAGATAACCTTCTTTATCGGTTGTACCCGTTGTGACGACCTTATTTGTTGTGTTGCTAGTGACTGTAAACTCAACATTAGCCAGTGGATTAGACTTGTTTTCTTTACCAGTTAAATGGCTAGAAAGTGCGGTGTGCCAATCATAGTTACCAATCTTGATTAAGTCGAAGCCACCAGTAATGACTTGTTCTTTAACGGTTGTTGATACGGTGGCTGTTTTCGCATTTTGCCCAGCGTAGGTCAGTTTGAATGCATGTTTTTCTGTATCTTTAATGTAGCCAGTTGGCGCTGCTTTTTCGAGCCAGTAGTAGTCGTCTAACTTTAGATTGGCGACACTTGCTTGATTGTTTTTAATCGTAACGGTATCAACTAGTTCATCATTTGAAGCTCGATGTAGTTCATAGACAGCACCATCAAGTGATGCAGCGCCTTGTGGCGTTTTACCAGTTTTAGTATCTTCCTTGATCAAAGTGGCAGTACCGAATTGTTCATCATCGGTCGCTTTAACCGAAGTAGCAGTGACCGCGACATTTTGACCAGCATATTTCAACTCAAAAGGTACCTTCTCGTTGTTAAGAATATAACCGGCCGGAGCTTTTTCTTCAACGGCGTAGTAGTTACCGAGTTTTAGATTTTGTAGCGCACCTTTACCAGTACTATCGGTAGTGATCGTTCCAACTTTTTTACCATCGGTTGAATAGATGCCATACATGGCGCCATTTAATGAATAGTATTTGTTAAACATATTGGTGCCAAATTGGCGGCCAATCTTCGTTAGATTTACATTACCAAGTTGTTCTTTGTTGCCAAGAACGACTTCGATTGTTTGATTAGGTGCGATCGTGGCCGTCTTGATTTCACCTTTATTAACGTAGCCATTAGGTGCGGTTACTTCTGAAACTTTGACTTGGGTACCGGCCTTGATGTCGTTTAAAGCGGCGTAACCATCAGTGCCAGTGGTAACTTCTTTGGTTTGACCATTGTACTCAAATTTGAGTTTCGCACCTGGCAGAGCCTTGTTGGTATCAGCGTCAACTTTTTTAGCTTTCAAATTACCATTCAGATTTACCTTAATGTTTAGATCAAAGTTATTTCCGTTTGGCAGTTTGAAATAGGCAATTTTTTGTTGATTACCTTTACCATAAAGGAGGGAAGTACCAATATTAGCAGCCTTAGCTTTAGCAAAGGAAATCTTACCAGATTCCTTGGAATTAGCTGTGGCAGTCAAAGTCAATTTATTGCCAGCTTTTGTGATGTTCAAATTAGCGGTATTAGCAGTTTGTTCAATATATGAAGCCAAAGTGCCATTAGTGTCGGTTAAAGTGATTGAATCACCAACGTTTAAGGTAATATTTTGATCATTGAACGATGGCTTGGTGTTGAACGCTGCAACTTTTGCCAGCACAGCCGCTTTTTTATTTTGATAATCTGGATAGTCGGTGGTCAATAGTTCATTACCTAAGGCTTCCCAGATCATAATTTGTGCTAGACCATAATTGGCGTCAGTTGGATTTTGTTGATAAGCAAAATACGCAATTTCGGCTAGCTTGTCTTTCTCAGCCGCCGAATAATCAGTTGGTGTCCAACCTGAACCAGAATTTTCAATATCGATCCCGTGTTCAACACAGAAAGTGATTTGGCCATCAACAACTTTTTTGTAAATACCGGTGTCAGTCCAATGAAGACCATTCAATAGACTGAGATGCCAAGTTGATACCCAGTCGCCAGCTTTAATGTTGGTCATGTCAGCGGCAAAAGCACTTGTGATTGGGGTCATAAAAATTGAAGTGAACAAGGTCAGCAGGGCTAACCAGACAGAAACTTTACGGGTTGCTGTTTGCAAGTAGATTACCTCCATTTTGATCAAATAGATTTAGCCAGCAGTGAAAAATATTGAACTAAAAAATGGGTACAAAAAAGGTAGACCAATATATAAATCGGACTACCCGTAACTGTGGTTTTGAAGTTTAGATTTCTCAATACTACTGGCACTAAAATGGCACATCGCATTTGATTTTTTAGTTTTTTATTGCTATTAGTTGTTTCGATAAACGCCTTAAACACGCTGATTCATCCTGATACTGTTAAGGTGAAGTATAGAGTGGGAATAAAGGTTATATAGAATTTGAATGGGGAATCCCTTTATTTTAGGACTTTGGCGGAGTACATCCAACTTAAAAAGACAAAAAACAATATGGTTGTTTGCCAAAAGTTTACCAAGTAAAATAATTATTGTGTGTTTGGCAAATGAAATAAGTTTCGATAAGGTAATAATAATTACCTTATTTTTTTGTATTAAAGTTTATGTTAAAATTAGCCCGAACCTATTTTTATTAAAGAAGGGATTTAATGATTAGCGAAGGCGAAAGAATAATTAAAACTTCTATATTTCTACATAAAGAAAGTGTTGAATCTTTTGACGACTGTCTTAAAGAACAAATGCCCCAAAAAAATATTTATGAATTAAAGAAAAGTGTAGGTCTTGAAGGTAAAATCTATGTAAGTGAGTTAACACAGGGTTTACCAGATTGGTGCAATTTAGTTAACAAATTAGCAGTTCAAAAAATTGAATTTTCTAAAAATGCTTCGAACAAAGCAGTTATAGTTATGAAATATAAAGACAGGTTTTTTAGTATAACATATGGTTATGGTCGTTCCTTGTTAAAGGAATCATCTATTGAAAGAAATTTTGGATTGAAAGTTGCAGCTAATTTAGTTAGTACGGAAAAATTAAAAAGTTTAAATTCTATAAAAATCGAAGAAACATTGGTTGAGACACAAAAACAGGCTTCTGAGTATACTACTCAGGATCAATTTCAATTGAACAAAAGCAGTGAATTACTGAAATCAATAGCGGGTTCTCCAAAAGATGAAAAAATTGCAAGATTTTTATTGGGAACAGATTGTTTAGTTTCAGTCAGAAAAATGAAAATAGAAAATATAAAGGAAAATATAATTTTTTATTATGACAAATACAAAAAAAATGACTATAGGTAGATTGCAAATTTAATCCGAATTTTTGGACAAATTTGTCAGCATAACCTGATAC
>NZ_AZEG01000070.1 GCF_001434935.1 Liquorilactobacillus uvarum DSM 19971
AATGATCTAGTCTGTCAGACAAGTAACATGACGATTGTGGCTCCAATTAGCAGTACCGAGCGTAATTTTCCGATGTATCATCGACTAACTAGTAGTCAAACAGTATATGGGAAAGTATTATTAGATCAAACAATAGCCTTAGATTTGCGGGCAAGACATGTCACTAACGAAGCTATTGTCGATCATGTATCGCGTGAAGAATTAGAAGAAATAATCACTTTGTACAAACTATTGTTTAGTATTGATGACAAATAAAAGAAGTTATTTCTTTAATATTAAAATAAATAACCCCCAACATCTACATTATAGATATTGGGGGCTATTTTAACAATGTTTTTGAGGGGCTATTGGATAGTATAGGCCCTATTTATAACCTGTTCAAATTTTATGAAAAAACTGTAATCTTAATTTTTGTTGAATTAGAAAATATATTTTTCCACAAATCAGTACTGCTAAATTCAAATAAGGGACGTAGATTCTCTTGTGAATCTATAATACCAAATTTAAAACATGTTTCTTGTGGATAATAATAAAATTGTCCCTTAGAGAAAAGATCGCTGTTTTGAGATTTTTCTTTTGCCTTTTCTACGATGCCTTTTATAAGACCAGGTATTTTCAAATCTAGCAGCTCTAAATCATAGTTGGAAGTTTTAGCGGTACTATACCCTAGAGATTGTCGAGGAATTGCTGTAATTAAATTTTCTTTACTATCTGGGAATATTGTTAGGTAATTAACCCCACCATTTCCGAGATCAATTATCTTTTCAGAAGATATGGAATCTGGAGTTGGATTTTTTTTATCATTCCATTCTACGAAAAAAATATTATTTAGTTTTGGGATTGACATATTTTTAGCAGGAGTCATTATTTTTTTTACACTACTTAAAATGTTCTTGATATTGCTATCAGAAACACTATATCCCATAAAAATAATAGGGTATTCCACAAAGTAAGTAATTTTGCAACCATATACTCTTGGCGAATTGCAAACTGATTATAATCAGCGGTATCTATTACTATAGATTTGGGATCGGTAACTGATCCATGAATTTTCATTATTTTAAAGTCATTAAGATTACTTTTTATAGAATCCTGGCCTATATATGAATCATACTTTGGAAAAACCTTCTCTAATAAAAGATCATAATTTGTTGTCAGAATCATTTGTGGGTTAACTTTTTTTAACGCTTTTATTTCAGGATTATTCCAAAGGCCATCACTATTTAACTGTATATCATGCTGTTCTATGATTTTGCTGATTGAATATTTCAAAAAAACGTCTTTGTTTTCTGTTTCAGAAAATAAAGAATCTGGATATTCTTTTTCATGTTTCCAAAAGTAATTGAAATATTTTTGTTTTAATTTATCAGCTACCTTAGGGTAGTCACCATTTGTACTTTGAAGATAATACTTTAAAGGTCTAGGCATTTTAACCGGAGATTTGCATAGAACATCTAATAATCCTTTCCAATCAGGTATTTTTAAATATCTTTGTGACAAACCAGATCCAATAAACAATACAGGCCTCTTCTTTTCCAATGTTAGAAAGCCCTTTAATTTGTCTAAACAATCAGTTTTATACTTAACATAATCCATAATTTGTATGCTCTTTTCTAGTACATATTTACAATAATTATTCGATCACCAAAAATGCCACCATTTTTTATTAGTTATATTTTCAGGTGCCTGCTTTTTTGCAACTTGGCTTTTTTCTATACTTTCAGAATCTTCAATCGAGCCACCTAATTTTCGTAGACGTTCTTTCAAATGGCGATTTTCTGTTACTGTTGCTAATTGCAATTGTTGTTGTTGGTCTATTAGTTTTGTTAAATGATCTATTTGTCTGTCTTTGCTACTTATTTGCTGGTCTTTGGTAGCAAGCTGTTTGTCACGTTGAAACTTTAAATCTGCTACTTCTCTTCTTAAAATAGTAACTAGTTCGTTATTTCCTTTGCTAGTCTTTGTCGGCCATTTGCTACCTGTTTGTTGGCTCTTTGCTACCAAAGGCTTTGTTACCTTGTCTCTGATAATACTCTCAGCTGTAAGACTAATCATGTTTGCACCCTGACTATCTTTTTGCCGGTTCTTTGCTGGTAGTCTTTGGTAGTGATATTGAATAGTCTGTTTGGAGACATTCAATTCATCAGCAAGCTCTCTAATAGTTTTAGGCATGATTTCCAAACCCCTTTCGGAGTTCAGCAAGTGCTTCCTGTCTTGCTTGATCTCTTATTTTTTTGTCGTGCTCAATCTGTTGTTCGGCTAATGTTTGTTTTTCGGTGGAACCTAGTGGTAACCCTTTAACCTTGTCCGTCGCACGCCATTTTTCTTGATCTGTTAGTTCGCCATTATGTTGGATATTCAAAAGTTTCTGTTTTTCATCTTGAAATTTTCCTTGCAGAAAATCATTTACACTTTTTTCTAATATTCATAAAAAAGATAAACTATAGCGACTTATTCTTCAACCTTACTTTCATTAGTTTTAATTTAGTACATACAGTCAACAGTGCTTTTCAATGGCTATAAGAACACATAAATCTATTTTAATTTGGTTAAAGATTAGAAAACTTCTTGATTCGATAAATCTGCGACCTTGAAGTCCCAATTGTTCTAGCAATCTGGGCAATTGGCACTGGCGGATTCTGCTGCAGCATTTGCACTACCTGATGATATAAATAGCGTTTCCGGCGATCAGGTGAATCTGGGGCGTACAAACGGACAGCGCCTTTATAAGCACCACGTTGTTTAGCCAGCTCAATTCCTTGGCGCTGACGTTCACGAATTTTCCGCCGCTCCTCTTCAGCCGTGTATTTGTAGATCTCCAACACTAAGTTGGATAACAAAGCTTTCAGGTTTTGGTCTTCAACTCCTGCAAAACTTGGTAAGTCCAAAATATTTAGCACAGCTCCCTTATGTCGCACTTCTTCAATAATATCCGTTAAATCTCGCGAACTTCGTCCTAAACGATCCAAACTCAAGACAACAATCTCATCTTGATCATGAATATATTCCAACATAGACTTCAATTGTGGTCGGTCTGCATTCTTCCCCGAAATTTTTTCGGCAAAGATTTTTTGCACCCCAGCTTTTTTAAGTGCGTCTAATTGGCGATCTAAGTTCTGTTCAGTGGTACTCACCCGTGCATATCCAACTTTCATTTCCTACGTCCTCCTTGGTACATCCAAATGGTACACATGCTTTTCTTAGTATAACACAACTAAAAAAGTGTACCACCTGGGTACACTCATAAAGTACAAAAAATATCATAACTTGAAATTATTTAGGACCTGACCCCAGGCATATTTCTTCTAGTTTTTGCTTTTTTAGTATCCTCAATTTTCTCAGACAAAATTTTGTCTACAACAGTGTTGGTTGCAGTAATATTGAATTCCAAATTAGTACAGTGCTTTAAGGTAAGAATTTCCAAATCAGCTGTCTCATTTGGAAACTTTGCATTTACACACAGTATTTGTAAACGAATAGCTTCTTTTAAAAAAAAATAATCAGAGACCCTTAAGTAGTTGCAGAAAATTATTAAAAAAGGGGAGAACACACATGAAAAAATTTATTATTGTTTTTTTTTATGACATTAGTCGTAATGTTTAGTGGAATTTCAATTGGTAATTCTAAACATACAAATTGCTCTTATCCTAGTATTTGGTACACAAATATTTAGACAGTTGTGCCATAATAAATTAACTAGGATAGGAGTTTTTATATGAAACGATATACTGATGATTTTAAAGCAAGCAT
>NZ_AZEG01000071.1 GCF_001434935.1 Liquorilactobacillus uvarum DSM 19971
CTCTCAAAACGATTAGTTATCATTTCACCGCTGTCAGCATCATAATAATACATATTGCCATTTTGATCTCTAACTGCCTGACCTTTGATCTGATACCCATTTTCGTCAAAATAAAGCTGCTGTCCCTTAATCGTTTGGGCGCCTGTCACTGCAATACCATCCGCTCCTAGATAGACCCACTCGTTAGGTGCTATTTCTGCAAAAATGTTTGTTTCCATATCTCCGGAATCATTTGCAAAGTACCTTAAATTACCTTCTTGATCTCTGATAGCTTGTCCTTTAATCTGATAACCGTCAGCATCAAAGAATTGAGTTGTTGTCTTCTCACCAAAAACAACCGTAACTAGACCGTGTGCCATAATTCCATTTTTGTCAAAATAATACCACTTTTTATCGTTAGTCATTAAATAATTGTTGATATAACCTTCACCTTGAGCTCCAAAATAATAAATGTTCTTCTGCTCATCCTCAAAAAAACCATCTCGCAGCTCAATACCGTTAGGAAGAAAATAATAAAACGAGCCATTGATATTTTGCAGTCCGTACTGCATATGCCCATTTTCGTCAAAATAATACCAATTTTCCTTTTCATCCTCAATAAAAGTTTTTTTTGCTTGATAACCACTGGTTGAATAATAAACTATTCCTGTGCCATCTGATATAAATCCTGTGCTGGCTGGTAAATTTAACAGTTGCTTAGGTAGAAAATTCTCAGTCTTACTGATTTTAAAGTATCTATTTGATCCCCAGTCTTTAAGAACGTAGAAAGCTCCTCGCCCTTGAATATTGCTTCCATTGAAATATTTTGCCGACCATTGCGTTATTCTTTTGCTTGCATCGATTGGAACTCCTGTCGAAATCTGGTTAACAGTAAAGAGATCAGGATACAGTTTCTTAATTTTTTTCAGGAATGCTCCTCCATACCTAGCTTGAAATTTTCCACCACCGACAGTTTTAGAAACATATAATGTTTTGTTGATAACAGAGTCTTTAGTTTGCTCTCCAAAATTATTGACCCGTGAAGCAGTTACAACCTCGTCTCCAGAAAGATTATAAATTTGATCTGGAACCCAGTCGGCAATTACTTTCATATTTTGCGTATGAAGTGACTTAATTGCCGTTATCAACTGATCAGCCGTTCCATACTTTGTCGGTGATCCGAACCCAAGGTCATAACGATCTGTGAAGGCATATCCATTTTGAACGATTGAATCTAAAAAACTATTGTCAGTGCTAGAACGATATTGAGGCGGTAACTCAAAATATGTAATACCCCAATCCTTGAATAATGCTGCATTTTCGGCAATTTTAACATTTGCATATTGCTCGGTCGTCGTCGGAAAATCTTGAAAGTTAGAAAAGCCTTCGTAAATAACTTGTGAATCTAATGCCGCGTTTGAATGTAAAGTCTTCCCATCAGTGGAAGCATTAGTACTACTTGCTGTACGTGCATCTTGATCCTGACTAGCCCCGACAGGAACCCATGCTGCTAAAAACCCAGAGACTTGAGGATTGCTCTGCCCAATAATTTCTGAAGCATCAAAAATAAGTTGTCCATTTTCGTCAGTATACTTAATATAACTTGCAGGTACTGAAGCATCTGTTTGATATGTTGCGATCCCATCGGATGTCGTTGAAATTAATGGACGATAGGCTTGATTACAATGAGCTTTTCCCATATTGATAACTATTCGATCAGACGCATTAAGTTTTAATCCTGGTTCATTGCTTTCGATTACTGCTATCCCTTGTGTACGTGTTCCAGTATTACCAGTATCATTAGCTGTCAATGCCCCATTGCCATAACGGACTGAGGTTAGAACACCCCGATAAGCTTCTTGTTTCATATCAGATGAGCCTTCTACGTAGTCTACTTTCATGCTTTGCCCACCTGCAACATATTTTTGCCGTGCTCGCAGCAACATATCTATTGCAGTGTAATAAGGCGACTTATTAGCCATATATTGACCATTATCGGTGTATAAATCTCCATAGTACACTCTAGGAATCGTATCTTTATTGGTCAAAAGCAGAGCATATGTACTTGGGATATTGTATTGTGTAAATTGTTTATTAGTTTTAAGCTGATCTGCATTGTATATCTCAAAAGCCTGTCTCAGCTGATCCAATGTGAATGTTAACCCATCTGATTCAGGATCAATTTTTTCTTTGATGATTTCCGCAATTACAGTCTGCACCTCACTATCATGAGCCCTGACAAAAGAATAGTTGGGAATAGCTTCGTTTTCAGTCGTATCGTTTGTTCGGTCAACCAGGCTATTAGAGATCAAAGATTCTAATCCACTTCGTCTACTATTGTTTGCATCCGTGTAAGGCATCGTTAATGCATATTTTAGAGATAGTCGAAATTTATTATCCATCGCAGCCTGGCCTGAGCCGTGATCTTTAACATATTGTGCGTCATTGTCGCTCCAATCTTCCAAAATAGATATATGTTGATCCGCATTTTCATCGTTTTGATTAACTTTATATGCATCTTTAAAATAATTTGCTGAAATCTGAAGCAAATCTGCATCTACGTTATCAACGGCATCTACACGAATACTATCAAAATTTCCGTCTGAATCATTTTTCACTATTGAACCAAAGTTTAATAAATAATACATCCAATTAAGTTGTTCAGCTTGTACAATCGGATTAGAATTATCAACATCATTCGCTAGAAGAAATTCGTAACCGCCTAAACTTGAATCGAGCGTATATGCAGGGTGTCCCTGCTGATTAGTAGGTGTTCGATTTAGCAATCTGTAATTTGAATTAGCATTAGGTGTTAAATCACTATTTTCGTAAAGCAGTGCCCCTCCTTGCAAATGATCTTTACTGTCTCCAGTTGTTTGCGATTCGCTTGCGACACTCCAGTTAGGCTGGGTGTCAACAAATTTAGCTATTAACTTTTGAAGCCATTGAGTATCACCAGTTTGACTAATCTTCTTCTCAACATTTGTCTGGATTTTCTCCGCTGAAGCATTTAAAGTACTTTGATTATCATCAACCGTATAAGTTTTGTCATCGCCTAACTGCTGCTGCATAAAATTAAGATAATTAACTTGTGTTTTTTTATCAGGCCACCAGTCCATTAAAAGCGGACGATAATCAGTTGCAGAAGATGCCTCCCACTGAACACCATTTCGTAGGATACTTTTCGGGCGATACCAACTATTTGCTGTGAGATAGCCATCGGTGTTTTTAAAACTTGTAGCAGATGTGTCGTATGCTGAATTGTTTTCCGTATACTCATCATCAAGGTTTGATAGACCTTCCTTATATGAGTTTGAAATACTAGTCAATTCGCCTGTATTCTTATCAAAATATAAAGTCTGTCCATCAACGACAATAGAAAAATTTTTCTTGATTTGACCGCTGTCATCAACATAATAGTTTTTACCATCAATTGTTTTAATATTCTTAGCATCTGCAAGGGCCTTAACTAAATTGCCATCTGTATTGGTTGTAGTTGTTTGCTGGGGCGTTTAAGCATTATTTTGCGTTGCTGTCTGTTGATCATTGGCAGCTGCCGCAGTTGTTTGCTGCGCCGTTTGATCATTGTTTTGCGTTGCTGTCTGTTGA
>NZ_AZEG01000072.1:0-3252 GCF_001434935.1 Liquorilactobacillus uvarum DSM 19971
TGCACGGCAACGACCTACCCTCGCAGGGGGCGATCCCCCAACTACTATCGGCGCGAAGAAGCTTAACTTCTGTGTTCGACATGGGAACAGGTGTATCCTTCTTGCCATCATCACCGCACTCTGTGCTTTTGAGAAAAACTTGTTCTCTCAAAACTAGCTAATATTTTTCTTGCCTTAACTTACCTACCGCATTTCTTTCTTTGGTTAAGTCCTCGACCGATTAGTTTTGGTCCGCTCCATACATCACTGTACTTCCACTTCCAACCTATCTACCTGATCTTCTCTCAGGGGTCTTACTTTCTTTCGAAATGGGAAATCTTATCTCGAGGTGAGTTTCGCACTTAGATGCTTTCAGCGTTTATCTCATCCACACGTAGCTACCCAGCTATGCTCCTGGCGGAACAACTGGTACACCAGCGGTGTGTCCATCCCGGTCCTCTCGTACTAAGGACAGATCCTCTCAAATTTCCTACGCCCGCGACGGATAGGGACCGAACTGTCTCACGACGTTCTGAACCCAGCTCGCGTACCGCTTTAATGGGCGAACAGCCCAACCCTTGGGACCGACTACAGCCCCAGGATGCGATGAGCCGACATCGAGGTGCCAAACCTCCCCGTCGATGTGGACTCTTGGGGGAGATAAGCCTGTTATCCCCAGGGTAGCTTTTATCCGTTGAGCGATGGCCCTTCCATACGGAACCACCGGATCACTAAGCCCGACTTTCGTCCCTGCTCGACTTGTCTGTCTCGCAGTCAAGCTCCCTTGTGCCTTTACACTCTGCGAATGATTTCCAACCATTCTGAGGGAACCTTTGGGCGCCTCCGTTACCTTTTAGGAGGCGACCGCCCCAGTCAAACTGCCCACCTGACACTGTCTCCCGCCACGTTAATTGGCGAGGGTTAGAGTGTTCATACAACGAGGGTAGTATCCCACCAACGCCTCAGTCGAAACTAGCGTTCCGACTTCAATGGCTCCTACCTATCCTGTACAAGTTGTACAAACACCCAATATCAAGCTACAGTAAAGCTCCATGGGGTCTTTCCGTCCTGTCGCGGGTAACCCGCATCTTCACGGGTATTATAATTTCACCGAGTCTCTCGTTGAGACAGTGCCCAGATCGTTACGCCTTTCGTGCGGGTCGGAACTTACCCGACAAGGAATTTCGCTACCTTAGGACCGTTATAGTTACGGCCGCCGTTTACTGGGGCTTCAATTCTGAGCTTCGCCGAAGCTAACCCATCCTCTTAACCTTCCAGCACCGGGCAGGCGTCAGCCCCTATACGTCATCTTACGATTTTGCAGAAACCTGTGTTTTTGATAAACAGTCGTCTGGGCCTATTCACTGCGGCTGATCTTGCGATCAGCACCCCTTCTCCCGAAGTTACGGGGTCATTTTGCCGAGTTCCTTAACGAGAGTTCTCTCGCTCACCTGAGGATTCTCTCCTCGACTACCTGTGTCGGTTTGCGGTACGGGTAGTTGTAACCTAACTAGAAGCTTTTCTCGGCAGTGTGACATTAGAACCTTCGCTACTATAATTTCGCTTCCCATCACAACTCGTTCTTAGATAAGCAAGCATTTGACTCGCTTAAAAACTTGTTGCTTGGACGCACATATCCATCAGTGCGCGTTCCTAGCCTCCTGCGTCCCTCCATTGTTCAAACAATTACAACTAGTACAGGAATCTCAACCTGTTATCCATCGCTTACGCCTTTCGGCCTCAGCTTAGGTCCCGACTAACCCTGGGAGGACGAGCCTTCCCCAGGAAACCTTAGTCATTCGGTGGACAGGATTCTCACCTGTCTTTCGCTACTCATACCGGCATTCTCACTTCTAAGCGCTCCACCAGTCCTTCCGGTCTGGCTTCATTGCCCTTAGAACGCTCTCCTACCACGCAACCTTACGGTTGCATCCACAATTTCGGTAACATGTTTAGCCCCGGTACATTTTCGGCGCAGGGTCACTCGACTAGTGAGCTATTACGCACTCTTTAAATGATGGCTGCTTCTGAGCCAACATCCTAGTTGTCTATGCAACTCCACATCCTTTTCCACTTAACATGTATTTAGGGACCTTAATTGGTGGTCTGGGCTGTTTCCCTTTCGACTACGGATCTTATCACTCGCAGTCTGACTCCCGGATATAGATCAGTGGCATTCGGAGTTTATCTGAATTCAGTAACCCAAGATGGGCCCCTAGTCCAAACAGTGCTCTACCTCCACGATCCTTATTTCCGAGGCTAGCCCTAAAGCTATTTCGGAGAGAACCAGCTATCTCCAAGTTCGTTTGGAATTTCTCCGCTACCCACACCTCATCTCAGCATTTTTCAACATACATGAGTTCGGTCCTCCAGTGCGTTTTACCGCACCTTCAACCTGGACATGGGTAGGTCACTTGGTTTCGGGTCTACGTCTACATACTCATTTCGCCCTATTCAGACTCGCTTTCGCTACGGCTCCGTCATTTCCGACTTAACCTCGCATATAAACGTAACTCGCCGGTTCATTCTACAAAAGGCACGCTATCACCCGTTAACGGGCTCTAACTACTTGTAGGCACATGGTTTCAGGAACTGTTTCACTCCCCTTCCGGGGTGCTTTTCACCTTTCCCTCACGGTACTGGTTCACTATCGGTCACTAGGAAGTATTTAGCCTTGGGAGATGGTCCTCCCGGATTCCGACGGAATTTCACGTGTTCCGCCGTACTCAGGATCCTGAACTGAGGGAAACTTGTTTCATCTACAGGGCTTTCACCTTTTTTAGCTGACTTTCCCAAGCCATTCGATTACAAGCTTCTTTGATAACTCAAATGTTCAGTCCTACAACCCCAAGAAGCAAGCTTCTTGGTTTGGGCTGTTCCCCGTTCGCTCGCCGCTACTGAGGGAATCGATTTTTCTTTCTCTTCCTGCAGGTAATTAGATGTTTCAGTTCCCTGCGTCTTCCTCCAACTGATCTATGTATTCAATCAGTGGTAATAGTCGACAAAAACTATTGGGTTTCCCCATTCGGAAATCTCCGGATCAAAGCTTACTTACAGCTCCCCGGAGCATATCGGAGTTAGTCCCGTCCTTCATCGGCTCCTAGTGCCAAGGCATTCACCATGCGCCCTTAATAACTTAACCTATCTTTACCAACGGTAAAGCGGTTATGAGTTTGCGTCAAGAAAATTCTTGTGTTCAAAACTCTTTAAAACGCGGTGTTCTCGGTTTGTTAATTTAAGAAAAAATATTATCTAGTTTTCAAAGAACAAATT
>NZ_AZEG01000072.1:3286-3584 GCF_001434935.1 Liquorilactobacillus uvarum DSM 19971
ATCCAGCAACCTTATGGTTGCTAATGGAGCCTAACGGGATCGAACCGATGACCTCCTGCGTGCAAAGCAGGCGCTCTCCCAGCTGAGCTAAGGCCCCAAAAAACAATAAAAAGGATGGGCCTAAATGGACTTGAACCATCGACCTCACGCTTATCAGGCGTGCGCTCTAAACCAGCTGAGCTATAGGCCCATAACATCCTTCATGAGAGTAGACCTCTCAAAACTAAACAAAGTTTCAACAATGTGCAGGTTTCCGTAATTATCCTTAGAAAGGAGGTGATCCAGCCGCAGGTTCTCC
>NZ_AZEG01000073.1 GCF_001434935.1 Liquorilactobacillus uvarum DSM 19971
AATTCACCGGCAATTTGGGTTCACCAAACTAGTTTACGCGACCAGTTTATTAAAGGGAGGCACCGCTATCAAGCGGGCTTCACTAGTGGGCGGACATAATGGAGGCAATAGCTATGAATAGCGATATCGAGATTATTAAGGGGCGGTTAACCCTATTGTTTAAGCGGCGTCCCAAAACCCGCTATTGGTTAATGTTGACTAATGATACCTACGATCAGACCTATAATCTGTTTTTTAACAGTCAACGGGCTAATGAGCGCTTGCAATCCGTTCCCTTACATAAATTAGCACACTATGATTTAGCTGATTTAGAAAATTTACTAAAAGCATTACGACAAGATATAAAGCTAACGATCGAATTTGTCGGCTTTACTGGGGAACGGTGGCCGGCAAGTCAAAAGCTGATTCAACGAAAGCGGGTGCCCCTTGAATAACCAAGACTTTGATTTAGGCACGGTTAAGCATTTTTTTGAACACGATTATCATGACCGGGGCATGATGAAATGGCAGGGGTTCTATTTATCTGATCATACTGCCGCTTTAAACCAACAGAACCAGCAGTTGAATGCAGTATACGTTCCAAGACCGCAACAATCCTTAGCAGTAATTACCGAGGTATTGGCAGACGCATACCAGCGAGATTTAATCGTCACCCTTCAATTAAATGTATGTCAGCTTGAGGACCCCCACCGACTGGAAATTACAACTCATATCTTGGGTTATCAGGAGGATAATGTCATTGGTGATGAGGCGCAATTTATTCCATTGATTGCCATTCGCCACGTTGATTATCAAACCAATTAAGCTACTTTCTAATAGTTGTTGGTATTAAAAGCGCCTCCCTTAATTGATATACGAGTCCTGCCTCAGCAAGTGCTTTGACACAAACAGGCTTCTCAATGATCATTGAGAAGCCTGTTACTATCTTTATCCAAATGTGAATTACGTGATAAATCACAAATGTTGATTATAATTTAAAAGAGTCAGAAGAACAATTATAATTCCAACGTTAACAAAAACTACTCCTAATTTAAAAGTGACGGTCATAGATGATGTAGATAAGCCAAGAAGATTGAATTAATTCCTTATACCCTTAGCCAATACCAAAATTAGTTGGATTGAACAACTTTGCTTTTTGGATAATTCTGCTGGCTAATTACGGTTTAGTCTTTTCAACTTTCTTTAAAAAATCATCAATAGCTTTAAAATAATCTTTATTATCATCCCACATTGAAAAATGACTTCCTTGAGGACAAATATGAGACTGAGCGTTTGGAAAACGATTGGTCATAGACCGGATGACGTCGGGATTCATACTGTCATATTCTCCGCCTAACAATAAAGTAGGGGCTTTAATATGTTGTAAGCGATCTCGAATAGACCAAGTTTTGAGGGAACCAGTAATTGTAAATTCTGTGGGGCCTTGTAGAGTTACATATACCTGTTCATTCGTATGATCAAAGGATCTGTTAACAGCATCTGGCCATGGGTTCAACCGACAAATACAAGATTGGTAAAGTTTCATAACAAGTTCTTCGTAATGAGGGTCATCAATTTCGTTTTTGGCTTCTTTATCTTTCATGAAAGCAACATCTTCAGAATCCATCGAATCACGTAATTTATTAATGTAAATTTCGTAATCTTTCATATCGTCGACCATATTGGAGTCAATTAACCCCCTAAGATGGCTCCCATAACGAGTAGCATACTCCATTGCCAACATACCGCCCCAAGATTGTCCATATAGATAAAAGTTTTCTAGTCCCCAAGCTTTACGAACTTCCTCTACTTCCTCACAAAAACGGGGAATGTTCCAAAGACTAGCATCATCTGGCTGATCAGAGTAATATGATCCAAGCTGTTCGTAATAAATTATTTGAATTGGTTTATTCTTAATAAATTTAGAAAAAGGTTCAAGATATTCATGAGTCATGCCAGGGCCCCCATGTAAAAGAAGCATTTTAATTGGGCCCTCCCCCTCAGTCCTTGTCCAAACCGAATTTCCATTACTTAAATGTACAATTTTACTATAATTCATAGGTAGAACTCCTTAATTTTTAATATCTATAAGTGAGCTAGATAAATCATTTTTCGGATGGTTAAAAAGAGAAATAACCCATCCAATAATTATCCATAAAGCAACAATGTATGGATAGAGATTTGAAGGAAACTTTGGTACCGGATATAAATTTGTCCACAGTGGAAATAGCAATATAACAAAACCAACAATAGGTACAATTAAATGGCGTGGAACAGAAAAATGTTCTTTAGATACATTTTTAAAGTAAAATATAGTACCTAGGCATACTAATAAATAAACAATTAATAAACTAATAGCTCCAATTTCAGCTAAACTAGCATAGATTTCTTCTGGACCAAACGGAATCCCAATTAGTATATATAGGAGGATACAAATAATTGAGGTAGTGTTAACAGCATTTTTAGGACTACTTAACTTAAGGTCAAACTTACTTAAGGATTTTGGCAGATATTGTTTACCACTAAGGGCAAATAACATGTACGCACACGCATTCACAGATCCTAGAAACGCTGCAAAACAACTCATTAGTGTGGCAAAATCAATTATTGTAGCCATACTATTTCCCATATATATAACACCTAAATAGTCTAAAGGGGCTGACGAAGACGCAAGCTTAGAAATATTAGATACTCCAAAGCCAATTACTTGCGCATAGCTAACAATCAAGTAAAATGCTGCTGCACCAATAATTGTTGATAATATGGCAAACGGGATTGATCTTTTGGGATTGGACGATTGTCCGGCAATGGTACTTGAACCCTCAAATCCAGCAAAACATAGAATAGCAAATATCATCCCCTGACCAATTCCACTAGTATTTCCCTTTACTAAGAATGGAGTAATACTATTTCCAGATTTTCCACCACTAAAAATAATTACAAGACTAAGAATCAATAATATGCAAATTGAAATCATTTCCATAACTAATGCAATTCTGCTGGTTAATTGTAATCCAAAGAAAGTAATAAACCAACCTAACAGTATAAAGAATATGGCAATAATAGCAATTGGTATATGAATTCAAAAATGATTCAACAAAACATTTCCAAAATCTGCTGTTAGCCCCACAGTCCCAGCAGCGAAACAAATATAGGTTAGAGTTAAAGCCCATCCAGTTAAAAAGCCCGCTCTTTCACCTAAAGCTCTTCTGTTATAAGCATAGACGGATCCCTCACCAGTAATATTTTTAGCTAGTTCAACAAAACAAAATCCTATCAACAATATAGCTACTGTACCAAGCAAAAATGATAAAGGTATATTTACACCAGCAAACTTTGCAGAAGTCGTTGTATTAAATGCCATTGCTCCAGTAGGTGCAACCGTTGCTATTGATAATGCAAAGACCTCCATTGAAGATAGTTTCTTCGAATTTTCTCTTATAAGTTTTCTCCTATTTATTAAAACACGCTAAGAAGCACAGCGGCATATTTTAATTATATTCTAATTTATTTTAGAATGTAAAAGGCTTTATTGTCAATAGGTAGATTGTAAAATTAATCCGAACGCTGTTCGGACAAAAAAGATCAGCTTCCT
>NZ_AZEG01000074.1 GCF_001434935.1 Liquorilactobacillus uvarum DSM 19971
TGGCGTTGATCTAAAGGCTGAACTTTTGAGCTGGTTAGCCTGGTTAGCTCTGACACTTAATTAAAAGCCCCTGTTCTTATGTCTAAGCCAGTTAAATCTAGCTTAAACATAAAAGGGTTAGTAAGTCTTATAACCGCTTAGAAAGGATTTTGTAGCCTTTTAGGACTAGTAGTACAACCCACTGTTATCGTTGTCGGCCGACTCTTCTTCTTCGGGGTGTTTGGCCGCATATTCTCTAGCCGCTTGTTTATTCCACCAAACGCCAAATAGGTTTTGCATGGTGCCATACAAGTAGTTTTCAACGTTCTTGATATGCTTCTCATTACTTCTCAGAACGTTAAAGTAGCGTCTCAAGGCTTTAGTCATCAAAGGTTTAAGTTCTTCGTCGTCAAGCGGGATTAGAACCCCAATATCCTGATGATCCTTTTCAACTCGGTACTTAGCATTTAAGATAATGCCAATGAAGCGCCGCATTTGTTGCGGGGTACGGCACCAAAAACTAAGTAGTTGCACGGCTTCTGGTTCTAAGAAAACCGGTAAGCCACTGTCTTCATCAGTTAAGAAGTCATTAGCATGGTTCACCAAATCCTGGTTTTGCTTTTGAATTTCTGCTGGTGAAAAATGGGCTGTGGAAAAGTCCAACTTTTGAGTATCTATATTATATCTATTAGTATCTATATTATTGGTATAGTCTAGATCTTGTCTCTTTTTGAGAAGTCCGCTTGTACCAAGGGATTCAGACGTATCAGAAACGGTATCATGCGGGTTTCTCTTTTTGAGAAGTCCGCTTGTACCAAGGGGATCAACGGTATCATACGGGTTTCTCTTTTTGAGAAGTCCGCTTGTACCAAGGGGTTCAGGCGATTTTAATGGCTCTCGCTTAATATAAACGTCTTTTGCTGTTACTTCCAAATCTGCCAAATATAATCTATTTGGTTCGTTTTTGCCTGATCTTGGATTAAAACCCATATGTTTTTGATACAAAAGGTTTGCGTCCATTAATTCGTGTTTAATCTTATTGATTTTATTATTTGACCAGTTTCGTAAATCTTTTAGTTCATTGTTTGTGTATATGAAATATACGTTGTTATTTTCGTCAACCCAATTATTGCTTAGTGAGTAACTTAGACGATCGCGTAACACCGAATAAAGTAAAATGGCACTATCGCTAAGATTCTTATATTTTTCTCCTTGGAGTAAGATCTGCGGCAAAGCGTAGAACTTTACTTCATAGGCCCTTTTAGCATTTGTAAAGTTGAAGTTTGATTGATCCATAATAAAAGCTCCCTTTCTTAACTGACACACGCTGTCTTAAAGAGAGTTGCTAAAACATCTGACTTGTTTTAAAATACAAATCTGATATGCTTTAACTGAATTACAAAGCGAACATTGGACGTGATCGGCTTTGTAAATTCACCGGCATGTGTCTATTCTGGGTTGCCCATACGGCAACTTTTTTAATTTCTAACAACAAAAATGGACTAAATAGCGTTGGTTAGCCACTTAGTCCATTGGATTTAATTTGTTTTTAACTATCCTTCACTTGTCCCATAGGATTGGTTTGCGGTATAATTAACCTACAAATTAAGAACAATGTTCAGACGATTTTTACTTGGCGGTCTAAATCGTCTGAATCTAAGTAGCTCTCTATTAGCTACTTGCTAAACCAAAAATCCCCGATTCCTCGTGAACCGGGGATTTTTCTGTTTAGCTTGATCTCTTTATTCGGTTGTTAAATTAATCTTAGTCTAGCATAGCGCTTACCTACCGGCAACCTTATTTGGTTCAGTGCACTTTACTAGCTTTTACCTAATTACAAATTAATTAAACAGATAAATTGCGTATTTGTTTGATTAATTAATTATTTATTTGTTTAATCGTTAAATTGCATCTATGATTGAAGCTAAGAATTCTGAACGGTTTTTAAATCCGTTTTTTCGGGCAGCCGTATCCATTTTTTTAAGTTGACTTTCAGTAATTGAGAAGGTCACTGATCGCTTACGCTCTACTTCCTTTCGGCTGATATTTTTCAAAAATGCGACTGCATCTTTCTTGTTGTCTTTCAATGTAGTTTCGTAACTTTCTCTCATTTCTTCGTCTTTTTTATGGTTGAATGAATCTAAACTCATAATCTAACTCTCCTTACTTGGTTTTATTTGCTAATTCTTGAAAAAGATGATCGGCGTGTTCTATGAACTTTTGGTTTTGTTTTAAAATGGATTCATCATGATTGGCCAATTCAAATATTGAGGCGTGCCTTGCAGTAGCTTTATTAAAGAGTTCTCTTTCAGGAATTATAGTTGCGACTGTTTCATCGCCTTCTATGTGTTTTAGCAAATCGCGAGACATGCTTGTATTATGTCTAATCATATTACCGATAAAGAAAAGCTTTGCGTCAACGTAAGTTTCGCCAGTTCGATAATCAAAAAGTGATTTTCTGAATTTTTCGAGTCGTGTTTCTAGGTCAAACTTGGCATTGTAGCCATGTTCACTGGGTGTAATGGGACTAAGCAGGTAATTACTGATAGCAATAGCGTTTTTAGTGATGGTGCTAAAATCTGGGTGCGTATCGATTAAGATATAGTCATAGTCGGTCAAGCTTAATGAATCGGAGTTGTTTTTAAACCACATGAACAACATCATTTCTTTGTTACTGTTATTTTCTAGATAACTTCCTAAAACATCTAGGTCTATAAAACCGGCTATTAAATCTAGATTCGGTCCGACACTGTCAATTTTTACTTTTTGAGCAGTGTCATTTTCTTTAAACGCTTCAGCGATGGTATTGTTTCGTCGTGTCTTTTCAAAAACGGTTGTTAAATTGCACTGATGGTCTAAATCGATTAATAGAACCTTCTTACCATTTTTAGCTAACCAATCACCATAATTCAAAGTCAAGGTTGTTTTACCGACACCACCCTTGATAGCAGTAAAAGTAATAATCTTCATCTTGATGCCTCCTTCATCTAGCTTAATTATATCATTATCAAGCAAACAAATAAACAATTTATTAAATAATTAACGTAACAATTTTGGCCGGTTTAATCATGTACTTCGGCAATATCAACAGCACTCATTCCCGGCTGATAAGGCTTGAACGGCTCTGGTGCAAATAGTCTGAGAGTGTGCCTTTTACCTAGTTGTTGATAGGGTGTTGTAGGTTATGCTGGCACCATCGCTTTTAATTCGTCCACGGCTGAAAACCCGATGAGGCATAGCTCTCGTCGGGTTTTCTTGCGTAATGCATGGATGACTTCAATGCCGCTGAGTGT
>NZ_AZEG01000075.1 GCF_001434935.1 Liquorilactobacillus uvarum DSM 19971
TCACAAAGAATTACGTCGATTGGTTTAACAATCGACGAATATCACAGAAAACAAAAGTCATGACTCCCTGCGAATACAGGGAACATGCCTTAGCAGTTTAAAAATATTCAATTTTGTCTAACTTTTGTGTTGCACTTTAAACCGCAGAATGTTTGACGACTTTTTTTATATTTTAGAGGAGGATCTGAATTTGTTTGAATGTGTGAATGTATTTAAATCAATTAAATCAAGTTAGCTACTTGCATTAAGATTGGCACAACAATTACGAACAAGACAGTTGATGTTGTAACAAGGTTAGTAGCGTAGTCAACATCACCATGTGATTGATCAACTAGAATAGGTAGGACAGCTAAACCAGGAGCAGCTGATTGAATGATGAATGAGTTTGATTCGATAGTTGGTAATGAAGTACCCATCATTGAACCACCAATAAGAATAATGCTAATCATGATTGCAGGAGCAACCACAAATCTACCTAATAGAGCTAGGATTGTATCACGGTCGAATCTGATTGATTTCAAACCTGCATCGGCTAAGATAATACCGATGTAGATCAATGACATTGGTGTAACGATACCACCGACCATGTCCAAAGTCTTGTTGATCCAGTCAGGAACTGGGATAGCAAGTAGTAAGAAAACAAGTGATACTAAGAAACCAACAAGTGGAGCAGGAAGTAATTTTTTCCAGTTAAAGTCTTTCTTAGCACCCTTTTCAACGGTTGGATCATCACTTGAGATGAAGAAGATACCAACAGCCCAAGTTGAAATTGTATTCATAACATAGTAGATAAGGAAGTAAGGTAAACTCTTAGTTCCAAATAAAGCCATGTTTAGAGGTAAACCGATAAAGATGGTATTAGCATTAACGAATATGTTAATGAAAGTACCACGACGGCCCTTTCTAATACGGAAGACCTTTGTTAAGATCCATGCAATGATGTAACCAATCGTGAAACTGGCGAAGGTAAAGATCAGTCCGCCGGACAAACTTGCTAATTTATCTCTGTTCAAATATTTAAGAACAGAGACGAAGATTGAAGCAGGTAAAGCAATTTTCATAATGATAAATGAAATATTGCCTTTAAATTCGTCGCCTAAACGTCCTGATCCTCTTAGCCAATACCCCAAAGCAATGACAAGAACGATTTCAGCAACACTTTCAAGTGAAGTGATAAATGCAGCCATGAATAAATTCCCCTTTATTTAACAAAAATTTTAATTAATATTTAGGTTCCCACTTAAGATCAGCAACTGCTTTTTTAGCGTCTGTAGCAGTTGTTAATTTTTCGTCAATAGCTTGTTGAGCAACACCATTGGCAACAGTCATACTGAACTTGTCTAGTTGTGAAACTGGAGGAAGAACAGCAGCACCAGGTTGTGTAGGATCAACGATACCACCCAATGAGTGAGCAGCTTTGTTGATCATGCCATCTGAAAGAATCTTAGCATTAACAGCCATAGAACCAAGACCAAGACCTGGGTAAACTAAAGCGTTATTTGCTTGACCGATATGATATGTAACACCATTGTATTCAACGGGTTCAACAGGAATACCAGTAGCAATAAGAGCCTTGCCATCAGTCCATTTCAAAAGGTCTTCAGCCTTAGCTTCAGCAAGCTTTGTAGGATTTGACAATGGGAAGATAATTGGACGTTCTGTATGAGCGGACATTTCCTTGATAACAGCTTCTGTAAAGGTACCAGGTTGTGTTGAAGTACCAACAAGAATAGTAGGGTGAACAGCTTTAACAACAGCTTCTAAGTTTGTTAATTCATCAGCATTAGCAAATTCACTACGTTTTCTTGTAAATGGCTTTTGTTCTGGTGTTAAATCTTCAGTATCATCGAACAAAAGACCTTGTTTGTCGACTAGGTAGAAATGTTTTCTAGCTTCATCTTCAGAAAGTCCTTCTTCAACCATTGCATCGAAGATTCTCTTAGTAATACCAGCACCGGCAGTACCAGCACCAAATGATAGATAAACTTGATCTGTAAGTTTTTCCTTGGAAATATTCAAAGCACCAAGAATACCAGCAAGAGTAATAATACCTGTACCTTGAATGTCATCATTGAAGGTAAGAATATTATCTTTGTACTTATTTAAGATGTTAGCAGCATTGCTACGGCCAAAGTCTTCAAAGTGAAGATACATATCAGGGAATAAGTTTTCAGCAGTTTCAACAAATTTGTCAACGAAGTTGTAGTACTTGTCGCCAGTAACACGTTCGTGATGATTACCCATGTATAGATCATCAGCTAATAATTCTTTTCTGTTTGTACCTACATCAAGGACAACAGGAAGAACTGATTTAGGATCAACACCAGCAGCAGCTGTGTAAACCATTAATTTACCAACAGAGATGTCAACACCTTGAACACCCCAGTCACCAATACCAAGGATACCCTCACCATCAGTAACAACGATTAACTTGATATCGCGACCAGCAGATGCATTCTTCAATGATGCTTCAATATCATCTTGATCATCGATTGATAAGAAAGCGGCATTTTGTGGATCTAAGAAGAGGTGACTGTAGTTTTCAATTGTGTCAGCGATTGTTGGATCATAAACAACTGGCATAAATTCATTAACATGTTGACTGAATAACTTGTAGAATAAAGTAACATTTTCATTGAAAAGATCCATCAAATACATTCTCTTAGCCAAGAATGTATCCTTATTAGAATAGTTTTCATAAGCTTGTTCGACTTGTTGATCCAAAGTTTGCACGAATGGTGGCAACAAACCTTCGATGTGATTTTCTTTTCTTTCTTCCTTAGTAAAGGCAGTACCTTTATTTAAGAAGTGATTGTTTAATAGATCTAAACCCTCATATTTCATAAAATGATTCCTCCTAATTTAATTTTCTAACCATAATCACATTATAATAAAAAGTATGATTTGTTATATCAATATATATAAACATAATTTTCATATGTTGAATTTATAGAAAATATTAACTTAGCATATTTTTTTTTATATATTGTTTTCTTAACTAACTTTTAAGGAGTATCATAGACCATAATAAAAAATATAGTCAAATATATTAACTTGGTAGATTGCAAATTTAATCCGAATTTTTTGACAAATTGGTCAGCATGACCTGATA
>NZ_AZEG01000076.1 GCF_001434935.1 Liquorilactobacillus uvarum DSM 19971
AAAGGAAGCTGATCTTTTTTGTCCGAACAGCGTTCGGATTAATTTTACAATCTACCTCATGATTTTGTAAAATTGTTTTTCTGTAATATGACGTTCTGGGTGTTGAATAGAAGGAAAGAGCCATTCAGATTCTAGCTTATGATCAAGCAGCCATTGACGATACAATAAGAGCTCTGTTTGAACCGGTTTAAGGTACAAGGTATTAGGTTTACCAGTTTTTCGGTCGTGAATAAATGCATTTTGTTTGATAGAACCGTCCGGATTAAAAATGTCGGCCTGTTTTAAGCACATAACGTCACTGACTCTTAGTAGCGTAGCTTTACCAACTTGAAAAATAGTATAGTTACGCCGGCCAGCTTTGAAATTATTGAGTAACGTATCTTGAACCTCTTTAAGTACATTCGAATCTTTGATTGGCAGGACAATTTGCTGCATATAAATCACCTCGTTGTTGGAGACGTAATCCCTTGGTACAAGCGGAAGTGTGAATTTCACACTTCCGCTTGTACCAAGGAGTTGCAAAATAAAATGTTTGCCTTTTGATAGCGAATAAGCTATCATATAAATATGAAAAAAATAGAATTTGACTATTATGACTGGAATGAATTTAAACAATTTTTGGATCAATTACCTGATAAAGACGCTGCCAAATTAATTGCGACCATTCAAAATATTGAAAATAACGGTCTAATTATCGCAGAACGTCAATTATGGGTTAAAAAACTAGAAAACAATCTCTATGAGATTCGCTCTAAGAGGGCTTCAAATATTCAGAGAGCTATCTATTTCCAAGTACAAGGGCCTCAGTACTTAATCACCAATGCGTTCACTAAAAAAACGCAAAAAACACCAGAGAGTGAAAAGAAGATTGCTCGGAATCGACGAAGCCAGTATTTTAACAAGGAGGATCAACAATGAGTAAAATTGATGAATATGTTGCTGAAAGAAGTAAAAATAATCCTGATTTTGCAAAGTTCGTTGAACAGGAAAATATCAACTTAGAGGTAGCGATTAAAGTTCGTGATCTCCGTGAAAATATGGGTATGAGTCAACGTGAATTTGCTAGTCTAATTGGTAAACCACAATCAACCATTGCTAGAATTGAAAATGGATCAATGAATGCTTCGACTAAAGTATTATCTGAGATCGCTCAGGCAACTAATCAACGATTAACAATTCAATTTAGCCCCACAATTTAGGGCTTATTTTAACAATGTTTTTGAGGGGCTATTTGAAAATTAAATAGTTGCAGTAATGATAAAAACACAATACAATAATTGTAATACGATAGTAAACATAGAAGGAGGAAGCTTATGAGTAATGCTATTATTAAAAATAAGACAGTTTCAACTCGTGTAACACCCGATATTAGTGAACGAGCCAAAGCTAATTTAGCAAAACAAGGATTAACTGTTTCTGAGTATATTCGCTTATCCTTGGTTAAGGCGGCTAACAATGAAGTTCGTTTGATTAGCTTTTTAGATTCTCCAGAGGCTTTGTCTGCTAAAAAAGAAGCAGAAACTGGTCAGGTGAAAAACATTGGCTCACTGGCCGACTTTGATGATTGGATCGATAAGTTAGATGCAAATTAAACAGACCAAGTCTTTCGAACGCGAATTAAAAAAATTAGTGAAAAAGCACTTTCCGATAACTGTCTTGAAACCTTGTTTAAAAGCAATTATGGAACAAGATACACTTATTTTGAAACGGATCAAAGATCATGCGTAAAAGGGTAAATGGCGTGGCTATCGTGAATTTCACCCTGCTAGGTATGGAAGTTATGGTAAAAACTATGATAGCTGGATTGTTATTTATCAGCTAGATCATAATGAATTAGTTTTGTTGTTGGTAGCCACTGGGTCTCATGAAATATTGAATCAATAGCTGAATTCGGGCGTCTTTTTATTTGAAATAAGCATAAATAACCCCTAATATCTACATTATAGATATTAGGGGTTATTCTTTCAATGTTTTTGAGGGGCTATTTGGAACATGCCCCCTTAAAATATTGTTTATATGGATAAGCGCTTGCGTACGTGGATGGCGTACGTTATAATTTACTATAGAGGTGAGCGAAATGGAAAACTATACGCCAACTAAAGCACGACAAAATCTTTACCAGATTTTGAAAGATATTAACCAGCAAAAAAAGCCGGTTACAATCACGCCAGCTAATGGGGACGAGGACCAGGCAGCAATTATTATTTCTAAAAAAGACTGGGATTCAATCACTGAAACCTTATACTTGGAAAATACCGGAACATTGGCTAAAATCCGTGAACGTGAAGATGATGATAGTGGTTTTACTAACGTTGATGACCTTGACTGGGATAATCTATGAGTAGTTATCAAGTTGAAATCAAGAATTCTGCTAAAAGTGATCTGAAAAAATTAAAGAAATCGAACCTAAAAACGCAGTTTTTAAAAACAGTCGCTATTCTAAAAGAGGATCCTTACCAGCCGACACAATCATTTGAAAAGTTACAGCCAGCTAGTCGCGGATTATATTCAAGACGACTAAATGCGCAACACCGGGTAGTTTATCGTGTAGATGAAGCATTAAAAAGGGTCTATATTTATGCAGCATGGAGCCATTACGAATAATTAAAAAATCTGCTCTAATAGTAAATTTGAGGGTCTATTCCAAATCGCCCCTCGAAAACATTGAAAGAATAACCCCTAATATCTATAATATAGATGTTGGGGGTTATTTGTTTTAATATTAAATAAATAACTTCTTCTATTTGTCATCAATACTAAACAATAATTTGTACAAAGTGATTATTTCTTCTAGTTCTTCACGCGATACATGATCGACAATAGTTTCATCAGTGACATGTCTTGCCCGTAAATCTAAGGCTATGGTTTGATCTAATAATACTTTTCCATATACTGTTTGACTACTAGTTAGTCGATGATACATTGGAAAATTACGCTTGGTACTGCTAATTGGAGCCACAATCGTCATGTTACTTGTCTGACAGACTAGATCATT
>NZ_AZEG01000077.1 GCF_001434935.1 Liquorilactobacillus uvarum DSM 19971
CTTGATTTTCTGATTAAGGACTTTTAATTTAGCTTCTTGTTTTTGAATTGATGTTTGAGCCATAAGATAACCTCCAAGTTCAATTAAATACAATTACTACTTATAACATCATAATGTTATTATAAGTAGTAATTATTAAAGTTGGAAAATCGAAGTGACAATAGTACACTAAACGTAATAAAATTGGATCAGCAGGCCGAATAAAACGAGGTCAATGCGCACTTACACACAACAACTAAAGTTGGTTGTGTTATTGTGCTAAACCCTTGTATTAGAAGTCGCCGTTGGCGACAACAAAATCAAACCCATATACCCAAAGAAAGGTGGTGACCGACATGGCAATTTTTCACATGAGCTTTAGTAATATTAGTGCTGGTAAAGGAAGAAGTGCAATTGCTGGAGCGAGTTATCGAAGTGGTGAAAAATTATTCGATCAAAAAGAAGGTCGAAGTTATTTTTATGCTCGGTCGGTTATACCAGAAAGCTTTATTTTGACACCAAAGAATGCACCAGAATGGGCGAGTGATCGAGAGAAATTATGGAACGAAGTAGAAAGAAAAGACCGTCGTGCAAACTCACGGTATGCTAAAGAGTTTAACGTGGCTTTACCAGTTGAATTAAGTGAAGATGAACAGAAAGAATTATTGACAAAATATGTACAAGAAAATTTTGTTGATGAAGGTATGGTTGCTGATGTGGCAATTCATCGAGATCACCCAGACAATCCGCACGCTCATGTTATGCTAACTAACCGTCCATTTAACCCAGACGGAACGTGGGGATTGAAAAGTAAAAGAGAAAACATATTAGATGAAAATGGGAATAAGACTTATACAGGAAATAGTCGTTTCCCAAGATCAAGAAAGTTGTGGTTAGTTGATTGGGATAAAAAAGAAAAAATCAATCAATGGCGGCACAATTGGGCGGCTAGTGTAAATCAAATCTTAGAGCAAAAAAATATTCCCGATCGGATCAGTGAAAAATCATTTATCGAGCAGGGAATAGATGATACACCAACTCAACATGAGGGAATCAATAGTAAGCGGCATGAAAGAAAAGAATTTAATCAACAAGTTAAGAACTATCGTAAGTTCAAAACTGGCTATAAAAATATGCAAGAAAAAGTAATTAATAGAGGCCATTTAGATAGCCTAAGCAAACACTTCTCATTCAATGAAAAACGGGTGGTCAAAGAGTTAAGTAATGAGCTGAAAATGTATATCAGTTTGGAGAGTTTAGATGATAAACGCCGCATGCTGTTTAATTGGAAAAATAGCACCCTAATTAAACATGTAGTCGGGGAAGATGTGACAAAAAAATTGTTAATGGTTAACCAACAAGAAGCATCACTAAGGGAAGCAAATGAATTTTTAAATAAGGTGGCTGATCGAGTTTTTAAAAAACTTTATCCAGAAATCGAGTTTGAACAAACCACTCAAGCAGAGCGAAGAGAATTGATTAAAGAAACAGATAGCGAAAAAACTATTTTTAGGGGTGACGAGTTAGAAGAACGGTTGGCTGCAATACGTGAAAACCTATTAATTTATCAACTGCTAACCTTCACTAAACGACCATATGTTAGCTGGCAATTATTAAAACAACAGGCAGATCAGAATCAAGAAAAATTAACAAAGATACTTAGTAAGCACGGACAAAGCTTAGCTGATTTACAAAGAGCAGAACGTGGCTTTTTAAAAAACTATACGTCTATTGAACAAATACAAGTCACCGAAGGTGTTAAAGCTTTGCGAACGATTAATGAAGTTAAAAAGGTAGTCCAGGTCCAATATGATGCGGTACTGGAAACAGCTTTTCCGCAGAGTAATCTAAAGCAGCTGGATGTATCAGAAAAGGAATTGCTTTATACCGCAGTTTTCTACTACAACCCACAGTTAACACCTTATTCGGCAGAACAGCTGGATAGATTGAAAGGAAACCCTCCAGTTGTTTTTAGTGCTGAAGAACATCAACAGGGCCTAGCTTATTTATTCGGAATGAGTGACTTAAAGAATATCACTAATGAACATTTGCAGAGAGTTTTGCAGCATGATGGTACCCGCCAGCTCTTCTTGGGAGAGTGTCGGCAAGATCCAAAAATTAAGGCCAAACGGGTTGATCAAATTTGTGAAAAATTAAGTAATCAAACTGAAAAAGAAGATCAGTACCGCAAAGAACAGCTTAAAAGTTATCAACCGGTTAACTATAAAGATGTTAGTCCTGGTTACTACCTGAACAATGTGATAGATGGTGCATTAATAAGTATTCTCTACGCACATAGCGAAAAGTATCAACATGATAAACAGCAACGAGACTTAAAAGAGACAGAGCGGGAAATGACAAAAAAGAAAAGGAAGCATCAGGTTCGTAATCGTCATGATGACGGAGGAATGCATCTTTAGAAATATAATGGAACAGGCAGAGTAAGCTATTGTTAGCCATTTCTTAAAGTAAAAGATGGAGCTTCAATTAAAAGGGCACTCGAATAGCATTGATTACGAAATGGTTGATAAATCGTGTGTCATCAGTAGAATCTTCACTAGAGCAAGTATTTTATACATGTGCATAAGAATTATGAGATACTTTTACTGTTTTGTATTTTGTTTCAGTTTGAGAACTCACTATTTAGTTTAATTTCCTTTTTTTGAAGCTTAATAATCATTAATTAAAAGTATTCTTAAATGTCAAAGCTTTATTAAGGAGTGTTAAAATAGCTAAATTTTCTCACATGGGGTTTCCATCAAGGTTAGCCCAAATTGAAAAAACTAGGACAATTAAGTTCTAGCTTCAAAACTTCAAGAGAATGATTATACCTAAAATGGCGTGTGTACGGGAAAAAGTAACTAGGTATGACTTATGTCTTATTGCTCCTAAGTCAATATCTGGCACATGTTTTTCTAGACACTTGTTCTGATTC
>NZ_AZEG01000078.1 GCF_001434935.1 Liquorilactobacillus uvarum DSM 19971
ACTGGTATTTGCATAATGAGAACTGGTGGCGCCCGTTGAAGAAACGTGCGGCTTTGAACTAATAATAGTTTATTCTTAGGAGGAAACTAAACGTGAAAATTTTAATTACTGGCGGTAACGGTCAATTAGGACAAGAATTGCAGCATTTATTGACTGAACGCAATATTGCGTATTCGGCTGCTGATGTACAAGAATTGGATATTACCAATCAAGAACAAGTCGAGGAATATTTTTCTAAGAATAATCCTGATGTTGTCTATCATTGTGCAGCCTATACGGCGGTTGATAAAGCAGAAGGTGAAGGCAAGGAACTGGATCAAAAAGTTAATGCTGTCGGTACTGAAATTATTGCAAAAGCTTGCGCAAAGCATGATGCTCTTTTAGTTTATATCAGCACAGATTATGTTTTTGATGGTACACGAACTAGTGGTGAGTACTTACCTGATGATCCTAAGGGACCACGTAATGAGTATGGACGTACCAAACTCTTAGGTGAACAGGCGGTTCAAAAATATTGCACTAAATATTATTTAGTACGAACTGCTTGGGTTTATGGTCAATGGGGTCATAATTTTGTGTACACAATGCTTAATTTAGCTAAAACACATGATAAACTAACGGTTGTTTCTGACCAAGTTGGTCGTCCAACGTGGACAAGAACACTGGCAGAATTTATTACATACCTAGTTGATAATCAAGTTGCTTACGGTGTTTACCAATGCAGCAATGATGGTAAATGTTCTTGGTATGACTTTGCCAAAGAAATATTAAAAGATAAGAATGTTGAAGTGCTTCCTGTATCCTCTGATCAGTATCCGACCGCAGCGTTTAGACCGCATTATTCAGTAATGCATTTAGCTAAAGAAACCGGTTTTGAGTTTCCTCAATGGCAGGATGCGCTGCATCAGTTTATGCAACAGATTGATAAAAAATAATAGTTCTTCCTCAACTGTTGTTGGGGAGTCCAAATAATAGAGTTCTAATTCACTTGTGATTAGGGCTCTTTTTGTACGAATCTTAAAAACATACAACATCCGAGTTTTAACCCTAAAGAAGTGTCTTTATCAACAGTGCAAGGGAGGCAATAAAGTGTAAGAAAAAAGCAGTATAAAATCGCTTAATTTATTACACTTTTTTACATCCATTTCATATAGTTGAAAGAGTGAGTTTAGAAATACGTAATAATATTCTCGAAAGGATGAATAGATTCGTAGTTAACTATAAAACAAACATTTCAACACATCATCGTTTTAATCATCATTTTCTTTCATTATATGCATGATGCTGATCTGCTTTTTCAGCTAATAAATGGTTGTTGCGAGCGTAAATTACTAATATGCTTTTATCAAGTTGTCGTGAAATCCCCGATAATACAGCTGTCGCTGAAGCAATATTAGATCGATTACCTTTTTATTCCCATCTTTTAAAAACAAGGTTAAATCATATAAACTATCAAAAATGACAAACTAAATCGCTATTTCCATACAATTTTATTCCACCTTTCTATAACATCTTTAAGCCGCTCTTGACAGATGAGTTGTAAGAATTAAGACTATACGTTTTTTTCCAAAATACCGAAGAAAAAATTTGATATGTCATCAGTCAACTATAATGAATTAAAATGACAGATTGATTTATACTGTATTTTTACTAAAAAAACATTTTATGAACCTTAATATTGAAATGCTTTTTTGCTTTATTAATAAATAATATATTACCCTATTTTTTAAATAATGTTCCCGATTTTGGGAAAAACGATCGCTGTTAGTCCCTTTTGTGGCACGATATGTTTGTGCAACGGTTTATTAGAAAGGGGACTTCAGAAATGCCTGGATCAAATGGTAATCAAAAAAGAAACATGTACAGGCTTTTACGTGAAAATGAAAAAGTACATTATAAGATGTACAAAGACGGTAAACAATGGATATTTGCTGGCATGGCTCTTTTAGGGGGAGTTTTGGGAGCAAATATTGGAATTAGCTCAGCGCATGCTGACACAGTCAGTTCTACGGCTAACACTAGTAAGCAATTGGATGATAAAGTATTGGCTAACAAAGATTCGGCTACTATTCCTTCTACTTCTACCAGTACATCGACTGTTTCAAGTACAAGTACTAATGATAACCAAACAAAATTGGCTGAAACATCGACAAGTATGAGTTTAGCTTTGTCAACTTCTACTTCAAATTCATTATCGGAGAGTACTAGTGGCTCAGTTTCACTCTCTACTAGTAATTCCACTGTATATTCAACTTCGGAAAGCACTAGTGAGTCTAATTCGATTTCTAATAAGAAATCTTCAGCTGATTCAAAAACTGAGCCAACAAAAGATAGTCAGGCTTCGACAGGTAGTACTGCAGGTAATACGAGCACATCTGGAGATTCACAAGCAACTAATGATAGCGTTGTTTCAAACAATAGCACTTCAAACAACAGTACTTCAAACAACAGTACTTCAAACAACAGTACTTCGAATAATAGTACTTCAAATAATAGTATTTTAAACAATAGTGCTATAAACAACAGTACTTCGAATAATAGTGCTCCTATCCTAGTATTTGGTACACAAATATTTAGACATTTGTGCCATAATAAAATGACTAGGATAGGAGTTTTTATATGAAACGATATACTGATG
>NZ_AZEG01000079.1 GCF_001434935.1 Liquorilactobacillus uvarum DSM 19971
TGACTTAATCTTGCCTTCTTTTTGCAGATCTTCCATTGCACGCCAAGATCCATAAACATCACCGAATGGTTGATGAATTAAATACAAATCAAGATAATCTAATTGAAGTTTACGTAGTGAGGTTTCAAAAGCTTTCTTTGTTGCTTCATACCCTGTATCTGAAACCCATAATTTTGTTGTAACGAATAGGTCCTCACGTTTGATTCCACTACGCTTGATACCTTTTCCGACTGCTTCTTCATTGCCATATGAAGCGGCTGTATCGATCAAACGATACCCAACATCAATAGCATCAACGACTGCTTGTGCTGCTGCTTCTAAATCCGCAATTTGAAAAACTCCAAACCCGAGCACTGGTATTTCGTTACCATCATTAAGTTTCTTAAATTCCATAATTAACAACTCCTTCTTTTTTTATACAAGTTAATTGAACACCTTGAAGTGAACTCCAAGCCAAATAAAAAATTATTCTTCTTGTAACTTTTTAATAAAAACTTGGTTTCTTAAAATCAGTATGAGGCTCACCCAAACCTAAACTTTCACGATGATAATCACGTTTACCAGTTAATAGATCAACAACTACTTGCGCCACTGCTTGGCGTGTTACTTGGGCTTCAACGAATGGCTCACCCTTAGTTGTAATGTGAACATTTTTGTTTCCATCCTGGTTGTATAACCACGTGATTCGTAAGATAATATAATCTAAATCACTTTCTTCAATAATTTCAGCCGCCTTGTGCATAGGAAGTTTCCATGTTTCACCGGTATTTTTTCGATACCATTTTTGAAACGGACCTGTAACTTCCTGGTAAATATCTGGAATATTTGCAGCAATGAATCGAGGCTTCCCGCTTTCCTCAAGCAACTTAACAAGTTTACTGATTAAGTCATCTCCTGCTACATAGCTTAAATAAACAGCATCTACTCCTGCAAGAGCAGCCTTGATTTTATCAAATTCTTCAAAGTCCCCATCGACAAACGCCACACGTTCATCCGCCTTATCAGCTAATCTATTTGAAACGTTTCGACCGTAAAGCACCAAATCATAATCTGTTTGACTTATTATATTGTCAGTTACCATTTGTCCAATCTGTCCTGCAGCACCTAGAATTAAAATTTTCACAACTACTCCTCCTTGAAATTAATAATTAAGATATAACTACTACTTCCTCATATCCAACTTCAGTCTATTCCTTAGACTGGACTCCAAGTCAAGCTTTATGGTCATAACCTTTATTTTCAAAATAATTAAAATTTACAATTTTGACTTTTTACACTCTTTATTGCCGAATTTAGGCACACTTGAACAAGATTCTAATGCCTCCAAGATTTTGTTGATGTTTTTAAATATTGTAAAAAGTGTTATTTTTGTAGTAACATCATAGACACTAAATAAGATATTAGGAGGTATTAGCTATGAAAGTATTTGTTATTGGTGCTACAGGTATGGCGGGATCTGCTTTTGTTAAAAAGGCTGTTGAAAAAAATATCGAGGTTATAGCCAATGGTCGTTCTCTTGAAAAACTCAAACAACTAAAGAAAAAATTCCCTCAAATTCGAATTCTAGCAAAAAATTCTTTTGATTTGCAAAAAAATGATTTTTCGGATAGCGATGCAATCTTAAATGCTCCTACGTCAAGTTTTGGTACACAAATATTTAGACATTTGTGCCATAATAAAATGACTAGGATAGAATTTTTTATATGAAACGATATACTGATGATTTTAAAGCGAGCATTATCAAAATGTACACCGAGGAAGAGAGATCTTTGCGTTCTCTTTCAGAATAATATGCAGTGTCTCCTGCATCAATTCATAAAAGGAAGAATTGGAGATTTTAAAAGCTACGGCAGTGTTACTGGAAAAACGTTAGGGCGAGTTAAAACTCTTGTTTTTGTTAAGATTCAGTTATCCTATCACCGCTTATCCTTAACACCTTCAACTTTAAGATTAGCTCGTAGTACCTATTACCATTGGTTAGACTATCAACCTAGTCAACACGATTGTGTTGACCATCATTTAAAAGAAATCATTCGAAAAATTTTGGAAGAAAACTATCGCACTTATGGTTATCCAAGAATCAAACTAGAAGTAGACTGGGAATTATAGTTGGTGTCAAACGAATTTTTCGGCTAATGCAAGAAATGAAGATTCACTCTCTCATGCATCGACGTTTTAAAAAACCTGGTACTCATGTTGATTATTTACAACGTCCCAATCTGATTAAAAACAAGCCAAAAGCTAGTACTTGGCGAGCTGATATTACTTATCTTGAGCTACGACCTAGAACTTGGGTATATCTTAGTTCAGTGTATGAGCCAAAGGCTCATAAGATACTCGCATATAAAATAGGACGACAGATGAATGCCAAACTAGTAGTAAATACAGTTAACCAAGCACTTGAACATCATAAAAGGTCAGCATATTTTCATTCAGATATAGGTTCACAATATACGAGCTGTGATGTTGAAAACTTGCTTAGACGACATCAAATCTTC
>NZ_AZEG01000008.1 GCF_001434935.1 Liquorilactobacillus uvarum DSM 19971
ATTTTTGATGTTTAGAAACAATAAATAAACGGTTGATTGCGTTTTTGAGTAGAAAATAATTTTTCTATAAAAAAGCTATCTTTTTAATAAGATTATTTAACCGATTACATATTTTAATACAAAGTGTCAGCGCTTTTATTATTTTTAAGCATTGACGAAAGAAGTTTTGATGCTTAGAATTTTTGTATTCATGTTATTTTTAGTGACATGATTCTCTTCATAAATACATAGTATTTTTTAGTTAGTGAGAGTATAAAAATATAGGGGGAATAGCAATGGATGTTGAACACAAGCTTGAAAGAAAGATAGGTTCTTTTCAAGCAATTACGATAAATATGGCACAAATGATGGGTGCAGGTCCTTTCATAACAATCCCACTAGTGTTAAGCGCAATGGGAGGGCCGCAAGCAATGTTTGGGTGGATTGCTGGGGCTGTCTTAGCACTGTTAGACGGTCAGATCTGGAGTGAACTAGGAAGTGCAATTCCTGGAGAAGGCGGTACGTATAACTTTTTTAAAGCGGCTTTTTACAAACGGACAGGTAATTTAATGCCTTTTCTTTTCATATGGTCAGTGTTGTTAGCAACGCCTTTGACAATGTCAAGTGGGGCAATTGGTTTAGCAAACTACGTCGGTTTCTTTTTCCCACACATGACCGCTCTGCAAATGAAACTTATTGCTGTTTTTGTGACTTTGTTAGCAATTGCTTTGTTATATAGACGTGTTAGTAGTGTAGCGAAAATATCTTTTGTTCTCTGGATGGGTATGATATTGACAGTTATTTTAGTTGTCGGCACAGGCATTTTACACTTTGATCCTAAAATGGCTTTTGCATTCCCTAAAAATGCTTTTGCACCCTCAAGCTTTTTTAAAGGATTGGGTGCAGGAATGTTATTGTCAATCTACGATTACTTAGGTTATTACACTTCAGCTTATATGGGTGATGAGTTAAAAGAACCAGGTAAAACAATTCCAAGAGCAATTACCTGGTCAATTATTTTGGTAGCCTTGATTGATCTTTTAATGAATATTGGCATTATTGGATATGTTCCTTGGAAAGAAGCAGCTAAGAGTTCTAATATTGGTTCCTTGTTCATGACTAAAGCATGGGGAGCACCAGGTGGAATTATTATTACAATTTTAATCATTTGGACTTGTTTTGCATCTGTTTATACTGGATTACTGGGAGCATCAAGAATTCCATATAATGCAGCTCAAGATGGTGTTTTTTTCAAAAAATTTGCTCATCTTCATCCTAAACTTAAATTCCCTAACTATTCACTGCTAGTTATTGGAGCAATCATGGTAGTTTGTTGTTTTTTCAATTTGACAACCGTAATTAATGCTTTAATGGCAGTCCAAATTGTTATTCAATTTATGATGCAGATCATTGCTTTGACTGTTTTGCGTAGAAATAAGCCTAATTTAAAGCGTCCCTATAAACAGTTCCTTTACCCGCTACCGAGTGTCATCGCGTTCATAGGTTGGGCATTTGTTTTTATATCATCAGGTTCAAATGCAATTTGGTTAGCACTTCTATGGACAATATTAGGAATACTGGTTTTCTTGGTAAGAAGTTTGTTCAAACATGATGAATGGCCGTTTAAAAACAACAGAAAGGGGATTTAAAACTTTGTTGGAGAATAATAATAAAAATGGCTTTTTAGCAATTGATTTTGGTGGAACTAAAGTTATCGTTGCACTATTAAATCTTAAAGGGGATTGGCTGGCAAGAGAAAAGAAAATCATTGCACACCAAGATAGTAAAAAAATAATAACTGAAGCACTAAAATTATGTCAAAAGTTGGTTTCTGAAAAACAATGTACGATTTCTGGGATAGGTATTAGTACCATTGGTGTGGTTAACGGAGATTATCTTAAATTGGTTCCGACGATTAAGAATTGGGATCAAATAAACTTACGAGAAAGTTTTGAACTTCAGTTTCCGGACGTTCCTATTTATATTGAGAATGATGTCAAGGCAGCCGCGTATGGAGAAATTTTAAACGGTGCATTAAAAAATACAAAAAATGGTCTTTATTTGAATTTAGGTACTGGGGTAGCTGTTGGATTAACATATGGGGAAAAAGTGGTCAAAGGAAGTCATGGTGCCGCAGGTGAGGTAGGGTATCTTTTGAACTCCGTTGATTCTAACGTGTCTTTTTTGAATGGTCATGCTCCATTTGAAGAAGTTGCAGGTGGACAAGGAATTGCTCGTCAAATTACCCAAATAACTAGTGTAGAAATGGAGGCTAAAGAATTCTGGAACAAAGATTTTCCAAAAGAAAGTGAGCTTTTTCAACTCCAGAAGCATATTCTTAAGCTACTCAGTTTTCAACTCAGCAATTTATGTGTTATCTGGGATCCAGAGGTTGTGGCTATTGGTGGTGGGATGGAAGCACAATTTTCACTCTTTGCAAACAAGTTAAAGTCTGCTTTGCGTGATAATGTTCCATTCCCACCTAAACTATTACCTGCTTACTATAAACAGGATGCTTCTTTGAACGGAATTGCCCAACTACTGCTTTCAAAAGCAAATAGCTCAAAATAATCATACAAACTTTGTTTTTTGTGTCCATTATTTTATAAGAAATGTATTACGCTGTTCAAATAATAAGATTTAAACGACTTTTCCACATCAACTTGTTCTTTTAGACTTAACTATGGATCACTCATAGTTAAAACGCGAACTAATCTTGCATTTTAACTGTTGGTGTCCAAAAATTATGAACTTCTGTTATATTTTTTGCTTTTTTGGACTTCAATGACTGCAAGAGGTATAGTTTTCTGAGAAAAATCATCAGCTTGATGTCTAGAAAAAATTTTTAAAAAAACTTGCAGTGGGTTCGCTAGAAAAGTAACAATTTAATTAGCCTATTATAGCGATAATTAAGTTTATTGAAAAAAAGATAAAGCTCTTTTTAATAAAAATTCTAGTGTTGATTCTTTGGATAAAACGGGTTTTTAAATGCTGAATCTATGGAATACTCATAAATGGTCTACCTCTATTGACTTAAAGTTTAATTAAGCTATATTGATACGTAAGTTGATGGCATATTTAAATGATTAATTAAAGGAGAGGTATAAATTTATGAGGATTGAAGAAGATTGCATTGGTAAAATGGAGATTGCGAACGACGTTCTTTATGGAATTCATAGTCAAAGAGCAGCAGTGAATTTTCCTATTTCAAATGAAAAGGTTCATCCGTTGATTATAGAAAGTCTAATTCAAATAAAAAAGGCAGCTTCTCAAGCCAATCATGAAGCTGGTACACTGTCTGAAGTTAAGTTTGAAGCAATCAGTGAGGCTTGTGATGAGTTATTACATGGAGATTATTCAGATGCTTTCATTGTTCCCGCGATTCAAGGAGGAGCGGGAACATCTTCCAATATGAGTGTTAATGAGGTTATTGCGCATTTGGCAAATCGAAAAGCGGGGGAAAAACTTATCCATCCCAATGATGATGTCAATCAATCCCAGTCGACAAATGATACCTTTCCTACTGCTGGCAAAATGGCAATGTTGAAATCTTTACCAGAATTGCTAAAAGCGATTCGCAATTTAATTGAAGCCATGCTGGAAAAAGCTTTCGAATTCAAAACTGTTATCAAAGTTGCACGTACGCAGCTTCAAGATGCTGTGCCAACTACGCTTGGAAGATCTTTCCATGCGTATCATTCAATGTTTAAGCGCGATCTCAAGCGATTAGAAGCAGCAGCGAGGGATTTAAAAACTGTTAACCTTGGTGGAACAGCCATTGGTACGGGAATCAATGCAAGTGATGCATATCAACAGGAAGTTGTGCCGCTTTTGAATCGTGGAACCCATCTTGATCTTAATCTTGCGACTGATCTGCTTGATGCGACCCAGAATTGCGATGCGTTTGCAGAATTCTCCGGCGCCTTAAAAAACCTTGCGATTGATTTATCAAAAGTGAGTCATGACTTGCGACTGCTTTCAAGCGGTCCGCAAGCTGGGTTAAATGAAATAAGTTTGCCACGAAAACAAGCAGGGTCTTCAATCATGCCAGGAAAAGTGAACCCAGTCATTCCAGAAGTTGTCAATCAAGTTGCATTCGAGGTAATTGGAAATGATGTAACAGTTACGATGGCTGCGGAATCTGGTCAATTAGAACTTAATGCTTTTGAACCAATCATGTTCAAGCGGATTTTGGAGAGCGAAGAGCATTTAACACAAGCTATCAAAACATTGACTGTGAATTGTGTTTGCGAAATAAAGGCTAATGACAAAAAATGTGCATCAGATGTTGAAAAATCTGTTGTCACAGCTACAATTCTGACTCCATACCTCGGCTATGAAGCAACTACCAGATTAGTTAAAAGAGCGGTTACTGAAGACCGTTCGATTAAAGAAATCATAAGAGCAGAAGCATTGTTGGATGACAGTAAAATTGAAGAACTTTTTTCAAAAGAGAGCCTGGTTCATCAGCATTCATCTGAAAAAGTTGGTAATCTTGCTTGAAGGCTGAATGATAAACATTAAGTTCGATGATTCTTGAGATAATAAAGAACAATCACTACTAAAAGATAATTTGGTGGTGATTTTTTTATACGCAAATTGATATAAAAACCAGCTAATTTCTTAAAAACGATGCTGAAAACATTTTTTGTTGTGTAACATTTCTCTTTTAAAAATTTCAGTAATCGTTGATTTTCGTTTGTGACAGTTCTAATTTCTTTTAACCTATATTCTAAAATGGTACTATCGGAATGAAGTTGTAAATAGAAAGGCAGGAGGTTATTTTATATGAAGGTAATTGTGGTTGGATCTTCTCATGGTGGTTTTGAAACTGTTCGGGGTATTTTGGCTGAGCACCCTGAAACTGAGATTCAGTGGTATGAAAAAGGTGATTTTTTGTCTTTTCTTTCTTGTGGAATGCAGCTTTATCTCGAAGGTGTCGTTAAAGATGTCAATTCGGTTAGTTATGCTACACCAGAAGGAATGCGAGCAGCCGGAGTCCATGTTTTTGTTGAGCAAGAAATTACAAAAGTTGACTCCGCAGCACATAAAGTACATGTCGTAAATCATGCCGATGGTTCTGAACGTGATGAAGATTATGATAAACTTGTTTTGAGTGTTGGAGCTGTTCCAGCCGTTTTACCGGTTGAAGGACATGATTTGAAGAATATCTACGGTATGCGTGGACGTGATTGGGCAATAAAGCTTAAAGCCAAAACAGTTGATCCTGATGTCAAGAATGTAGTTGTCATTGGTGCGGGCTATATCGGAATTGAAGCAGCTGAAGTCTTCGCAAAAGCAGGAAAACATGTGACCGTGATTGATATTTTGCCGCGACTGCTCAATCTGTACTTAGATGAAGAGTTTACTGAAATTTTAACTGATGAAATGCTTGGACACGATATATATCCTGCAACAGGGCAGACTGTCAAGCGTTTTGAGGGGCATGATGGTAAGGTGACAAACGTCATAACGAATCAAGGCGAATATCCAGCAGACCTAGTGATTCAAGCAGCAGGAATCAAGGCTAATACAGATTTTCTTAAGGATGTTATTGAGCTTGATGACCATGGATTGATTAAAATTGATGATTACCTGCAAACAAGTGAAAAGGATATTTATGCAGTGGGAGATGCAACACTGGTTCCATTTGCACCAACTGGTCAAAATAATCGAGTTGCATTGGCAACTAATGCACGGAGGCAGGGACGTGTGGCCGCTAAAAATATTTTTGGAGCGAAGAAAATAATGCCATCGGTTTCGGGTTCATCAGCACTTTCTGTGTTTCAGTATCATTTTGCTTCAACAGGCGTTAAGGCAGGAACCAGCGACAAATTAGGTATTGAAACAAAATCAATTTTAGTTCAAGATACTGTTCAACCAAAATTTGTCTCGATGGATGACAAAAATGCTAAAGTTTGGTTTAAATTGACATATGCTCCTTCGGATGGACGAGTGTTGGGTGCACAGATCTTGTCTAAACGTGATGTTACGGCTAATATCAATGTTATTTCTTTAGCGATTCAACAAAAGCTTAAAGTAACGGACCTCGCATATGCAGACTTTTTCTTCCAACCAGGTTTTGATAGGCCTTGGAACATTATAAATATAGCTGCTCAGAAGGCCGTTGCTCAACTTGAAAAAAAATAGGGGAGACTATACTTGGAGCAATGGCAGAAATCTTGGTCGGTAAACAAATATTGGGTAATGGCACATTCTCAGCAGATTTATAATAAAATTCGCAAATTGGCATCTAATAATGAATGGTCAAAAGAAAAAGAGTTTAACTATCAAGCACTGCTTCTAGAAGCAGCAATAGTAAAACCAACAATCAAAACCTTAACAACAGCATATCAGCATGTTTGGGGTTACTTCAAAAAAAGGGCAACGGACGCTGAGAAAGAATTTTATTTGCATGGACTAGCAGTTTTATCACCTGAAAATGATATAATGGGTCCTTTTTTAGCAGAATTAGCAATGAAATATCAGGTTCGATATTTATTAGAATCCAAGCTGTTGACAGTTTATTTGAAATAGTTGAAAAACTGATGGAGGTAGGACTGTTTTTTTTACAAAAAGTATGAGATTTAAAAAAGCGGCTGTTATCTTATACCGCTTTTTTATGTTTTCTATACGAAACGGGATTTTGATTGGATATCTCTATTTGTTAAGTTATACTTATTACAAGTTTATTTGTTGTGGTTTATTGGGTAAAAGAATTATTTCAAAAGAAAAGGGGCTAATATTATGAGCAAACTTTTTAATTCAGTTGCAGATTTGATTGGCAATACTCCTATCGTTAAATTGAACCATATAGTTCCCTCTGATTCGGCCGACGTGTATGTTAAACTCGAATTTTTCAATCCTGCGGGCTCTGTTAAAGACAGAATTGCACTTGCAATGATTGAAGCAGCTGAAAAAGATGGCAAACTTATTACAGGTGGGACGATTATTGAACCGACCTCGGGCAATACAGGTATTGGCTTGGCTTCAGTTGCAGCTATTAAAGGCTATCGCTTAATTATTACTATGCCAGAAACAATGAGTATTGAACGCCGTAAATTGATGCAGGCTTATGGTGCAGAATTGATTTTAACCCCCGGCAGTGAAGGAATGAAAGGTGCTATTAAAAAGGCGAAAGATCTAGCATCCGAAAAGGGCTATTTTTTGCCGATGCAATTTGATAATCCAGCTAACCCCAAAATTCATGAAAAAACGACTGGAAAAGAAATTTTAGACGCATTTGGGAATAATCTTCCAACAGCATTTGTTGCAGGAGTGGGAACTGGTGGTACTTTAACTGGAATTGGGCATACATTAAAAGAAGTAGATAAAAACATTAGGATTTATGCTTTGGAACCGACAGAGTCACCAGTTTTGAAAACAGGAATTGGTGGTAAACATAAGATTCAGGGTATCGGTGCTGGTTTTGTACCATCTGTTTTGGATAATGATATTTTCGATGATATTATTGAAGTGCCAAGTGACGATGCAATTAAAACTGTCCGTAAAGTGGGGCGGAAGGAAGGATTTTTACCAGGAATTTCCTCGGGTGCCAATATCTATGGAGCTTTGAAAATTGCCAAAAAACTAGGTAAAGGGAAATCTGTAGTTACTATTGCACCAGATAACGGTGAGCGCTATTTATCAACTGAACTTTTTAAATAAAAGCCAATTATCAATTAATTGGCCAATCAAAGAGAGTATCAGACTTTAAAGTGTATAAAATTCTTGTCAGAAGCAAGATTGTTTTAAAGAACAATAAATCTGGAACGCTTGTCCTCTATTGCTAATAGGGGATAAGCGTATTTTGTTTTCAAAAATATCAGTATAAATTCTAAAAATGCTTATTTTAATCATTGAAATTAAAGGCGACAATTTTTCGGTACTATTTTTTGAGAGAAAGAACAGTATGCTTTCTTAATATACGGATAATTTAGAGGTATTAAGTGATGTATAGATGTAAAACTAGTTTTAAAAATTAGAGCAAGTGTATTAAATGTTACACTAGATGTTTCAATTAGAAGCATACCTGTTTTGTTTTATACTTACAGAAAATTTCTTTTTGTTTTTAAATCAGCCTTCTTTGAAAACTCTTTTTTATGGCACGAAAATTGCTTTATTCTTATTGGAATATTACTTAAGAACATTTAGGGAGGAATTTTTATGCAAGATCGATATATGGGGGAAGTAAAAGAACATTACAAAATGTACAAAAAAGGAAAAATATGGACTTTTTCACTAGTTTTGTTAGGAACTACGTTTTTATTTACAAGCCAAACAGATTCGATTCATGCTGCGGCACAGACTGATTTGAGTAGTAGTTTATCAATAGAACAGAAAGAAAGACAAAGTGTAACTCCAGCAGTAAAGACTTCATCAAGTACTTCATCAAGTATTGAGCAAGAAAAACAAACAGCATCATCTAGTTCATCCTTATCTGCAAAAACAGAAACTAGAGCAGAAAATGCGATTTTTATTGAAGCTGAAACAAAGAATGGCACTAGCACTACTACTTCAGCTGCAGATGTTTCAAGTGAGTCTGCTGATAGCTCTAGCAGTAGATCTAAGACAGAGGAACCTGTCAGTGAAAAAAATATCTCTTCAGCAGTTAGTTCATCTGCAGTTAGTTCATCTTCGGCGAAAGAAGATATTGAAGATACGACAAGTTCTGTTGAGCAAGATAGCACGGTAAGTTCTTCAAGTATACAAGCTGAACAGTCTTCTACTGAGGTTTTAAAAGAAGACAAAAAAGATGTTGAAAACCTTGATACAAAAACGAATGCCGTTTCGACTGCAGTTGTTAAAAATGAGCAGCAAACAAGTTCAGTAATTTCAGAAAACAAGACTTATGATGAAGAATACCGTAATCAATTTCATTTTTCCCCCGCTCAGAATTGGATGAACGATCCAAACGGTTTATTTTATGATGAAAAAACAGGTTTGTACCATCTGTATTACCAGTATAATCCGGAAGGAAATGAATGGGGGAACATGTCTTGGGGGCATGCGACAAGCAAAGACATGGTTAATTGGACGCAGGAACAGCTTGCAATTCCAATGTTAGATAATCAAGGGTGGGAAGATTTCACATACACCAACACCACTGGCAATTTAGCCAAATACGGTGAAGTCCGCTATGTCGGTGTACCCACTACTAATTGGGGAGACTCCAATGGTAAGAAAGCTATTTTTAGTGGTTCGATCTATGTAGACAAAGATAATATTAGTGGATTAGGCAATGGAGCAATTTTAGCATTTTATACAGCAGATTATCAAATTGCAACTAGAATCAATGATGGGGAAGACAATGGCTGGGGAACATGGATTGGTTTAAGTGAAATTCAAGAACAACATTTAGCCTATAGTTTGGATGGAGGAACAACATTTATTCAATACTCTTCAGATGGAAATTCGGCTGAACCTAAGCCGTTAATTCCAGTTACTGCTTCCGAAGGAGGAGATGCAGCTAATTTTAGAGATCCCAATGTAGTTTATGATGAACAAAATAAGCAATTTTTAATGACAGTGGTTTCTAATCAGCAAGCACTTATCTACAAGTCTCAGGATCTACTCCATTGGGAATATGCATCTAGTATTCAAAGACAGAAAAATGTCGGTGCTGGTGTCTGGGAATGTCCGACATTAATTCCAATGACAGTTTCAGGAACCAACATAACAAAATGGATATTTGCCGTAAGTGTTCAGCAAGGGGCCCACGCGACTGGGTCCGGAATGGAATATTATGTTGGCAATATCAACGCTAACGGTGAGTGGCTGCCTGAAAGTAAAAAAACAATGAATTCACCAATGACTTTTGATTATGGGGAAGACTTTTATGCTGGTATTCCTTTTGCAAACATGAAGGATAAACGTAATGTGCTTATTGCCTGGCAATCTAATTGGTCATATACAGGGGATGCTAAAACTTCACCGTGGTATGGTAATATGACTCTCCCAAGAGAACTGCAATTAGTTAAAAGTTCTGAAGGAACTGATGGGTATTTATTGAAGAATACGGTGGTTTCTGAAATTAAAAATAATGAGCAGGAAAATGTTATTTCTCAGTCAAAAGCTAATCTAACTATTGAAAACAATGAACAAAAAATTGAATATGAAGGCAATCAATATAAAATAACAGCAAAATTTTCATGGAATGCAGAAAATCAACCTGAGTCAGTTGGGTTTAAGCTGCGGGTATCAGATGATGGTAAATATTATATTCTTGTTGGGTATGACTTAAAAACTCAAAAATTTTTTGTACGACGTTTGAACACAGGCGAACCAAATATGGGAGATCCGCGAGATCAAATGAACGCTTTCGTTAATACTGATAATGGCACAATCACGCTTACTGTTTATGTCGACGAGACAAGTATTGAAGCTTTTGCCAACGAGGGTGAAAAAACGATTACACAAAATTTCTTCCTGCGTCCTGAATATATAGGTGCTCAAGCGACCAATCAACTTTATCTTTACGCACAGAATGGAACAGCTCAAATCACAGATTTAACGTTAAATCCACTTGCCAGTATTTGGAGCAATGAAGCAAAAATAATTTATAATTATGTTGATGAACATGGAAAAAAGATTGCTCCTTCAAAAGAATTTACAGGTAAAATAGGTGATACGTATTCTTTGCTTGAAGCAAGTAAAATAAAAGGTTATTTTTTAAGCAGTACAGATGCAAAAAACATAAACGAAGTTAACTTGTATACGGCGCAAGACCAGGAAGTTAATTACATTTATCAAAAGATTCAAACGGATATATTGATAAAAGATACAACACTTACTGCAAGTCCGAACACTAAATGGACTGCCGCAGATAATTTTATTAGCGGAACTGACATCACGGGAAAAGCGTTGTTGCTTAAAGATGTCAAAGTAGTTGGAAGGGTAGATCCGACTAAAGCTGGAACTTATTATGTTAACTACAGTTATACAGATAGCCAAGGTAATACGATTTCAAAAAAAGCACGTGTCAGAGTACTTGGATCAGCTAACACAGATAAGTGTTCTGAAGGAGACCATGACAAACAGGTTAGTGGACAGAGTGTTGAAGATAAAAACACTGCTGTATGGCTGCATAATTCAAAAGATGACGACTGGTCTAGAAGTGGTGAAGTTAGTGGGACAATAGTAAATGAAGAACAACGTAATAAAAATGGGCGTCTGAAAAATCAAATTATAAAAAGTATGGCTGATAAACATAAGGCAGGAAAAAACAATCAAAGCATTATTGAAAAAGAAAATAAAGGGCAGTTACAGTTACCACAGACGGGTGCTGTCAAATCATCAGTAATGAGCGTATGGGGATCAATAATTGTTCTCTTAAGCAGTATTGGAATTTTATCTAGTTTTAAAGGGAAAAAAAGCAGAAAATAAAAAACACCTGTTTTTGTTCATTAAAAAGGAAAGCGCACGTAATTGGCTAGAATATTTATTCTGGTTAAATTGCGAGCGCTTTTTACTATTAAACCTACAAATGAGTATAATTGATAAAGCAAAGGCTTTAGCCTATACTTATACTTGATATTATTTATTAAGTTGATTTTTAACAATATGAAATACAAGAATTATAAGCTGTATCCCTAATTTAATCTGACATGAGTAATGTGTAATTAAAATAATTGATCTTTGGAAAGATAATAAACACAAGATATATCCTGCTAAGGAGGAAACTTATCTATGAAAAAAATAACTACGAGTGGGAAAATCGTTGACCTGCATTGTCATCTGCTGCCAGGAATTGATGACGGATCTCCTGATTTAGAGCATTCGCTGAGTCTTGCTAATGATGCTATAGAAGAAGGAATAACCCATATTTTAGCTACTCCACATCATCTCGATGGCGACTATGTCAATCATAGAACCGATGTTATTAAAGCTGTTGCTGAGTTCCAAGCTGAGCTGGATGTCCGAAAAATGCCTTTAACGATTTTTCCTGGTCAAGAGGTCCACATTAACGGTGATTTAATTGAACGTTACAATGACCTTCTTGGAATCGACGAAGCAAAGAAATATATGTTGATTGAGTTTCCTCATGGGAGCGTGCCGGCTTATGCTAAACGTTTGTTTTTTGAATTGCGCAAGATTGGGACAACTCCGATTATTGTTCATCCAGAGCGTAATCATGAGATTCAAAATGATCTAAATATCTTATACGAGTTTGTTTCAGAAGGAGCATTGGCTCAACTGACTGCGACTAGCTATATTGGTGGTTTTGGGAGTAATGTTGAAAAAATTTCAGATCAATTAGTTGAACATGGACTGGTTCAATTGTTTGCCTCTGATGCTCATGCACTTAAGGGACGTAAGTTTGCATTGCATGAAGCATTTGAGAAACTAAAAGTAACAATAGGACAGGAAAAAGTAGACGAATTTGAACAAAATGCTGAAAATCTATTGAATGGTCTGCCAGTTATGGCACATGGCTATTCTAAAATATCTAAAAAAAAGAAGCATTTTTTCTTTTTCTAGCTAGCAATAAAAAACAGTGTCATACTTAATTTAAAATTTTGTTTAGGGCGTGGGTCAGAAGTTTTTTTGATCCACTCCTTTGTTTTAACATTATGTTTTACATAGTAACGTGCTTCAGGAGTCAAAGTCTAAAGCGCCATTTATATTAAGAATATGAAAATTTTTCTTATTTAGGTCTTACAAACTGAAATTATTTTTGGATATACAAAACATTTAAACCTAAATTTGAAGTTCGGTAGATAGTGATAGACGAAAGCTCTTTCTTTTGAAAAGCAGTAAATATTTAATTATTTTGTTTTCCAATTAAATAGATCCTTTTTTCTTAAAAATGTTTTTTTTAATGCGAATTGTTTTTTTTAAACAAACTTCAATTTTATAGTTTCATGATACATGTCATAAAAAATGACAAATATTTTGTGCGATCATTTGACTAAATGAAAAAACGATTATAGAATTATGGACGTATTTAAATGAAAGGGATGTTTACATGAATGGTATCTTTCGTAAGAAACGTATTGATGACCTTTTAGGCGAAACAACGCCTTTGAAGCGTACATTGCATACGTTGGACCTTACGTTCCTTGGAATAGGAGCTATCATTGGAACTGGGATATTCGTTTTAACTGGTAAAGGAGCTCTAACAGCAGGGCCTGCATTATCATTGTCATTTTTACTTGCTGCAATATGTTGTGGTTTTGCGGGTCTTTGCTATGCTGAATTCGCATCGATGGCTCCCGTTGCTGGATCAGCATATACCTATTCTTACGTTGCATTTGGGGAAGTAATTGCATTTATTATTGGATGGGATCTTATCTTGGAATATGCTCTAGGTGCAGCTACAGTTTCAGTTGGATGGTCTGGATATTTTGTCAATTTATTAGATAATATTGGTATTCATATTCCAACAGCCTTGACCGCAGCTGCAGGGACAACCCCCGGTGTTTCAACAATTTTTAATTTGCCGGCATTTTTGATTGTTTTAGTAATTACATGGATCATTTCAATCGGGATCAACCAGACAAAACGTGTTAATGATACGATGGTAGTCATTAAACTAGCAGTTATTATTCTCTTTATTGTTTGTACAATCTGGTTCATTAAACCTCATAATTGGACACCATTTTCTCCATATGGTTGGTATTCCTTCAATCATGGTACTGCGGCCGGCATTATACCAGCTGCCTCGATTGTGTTCTTCTCGTTCATCGGATTTGACTCAGTTGCATCAAGCGCTGAGGAGACAGTTAATCCCAGCAAGACCTTACCGCGTGGCATTCTCTTGTCATTATTGATTTCGACCGTACTATATATTATTATGACATTAATTATGACAGGTGTTGTTAAATATACGATGTTTACAAAGTATCTTAACGCGCCAATATTGGCTGTTTTGCATTCAACCGGTCAGACTTGGCTTTCGATTATTGTCAGTATTGGGGCTATCTTGGGGATGACGACTGTTATTTTAGTTCAGCTTTACGGACAATCTCGTATTTGTTATTCGATGTCGCGTGATGGGTTATTTCCAAAATTCTTTGGTGAAGTTAATAAAAAATATCAAACACCCTTTAAGGGAACTTGGTTCTTTGGTACTATAACTGCACTTGCAGGAGGATTTATTAATTTGAATATTCTGTCAGAGCTCGTTAATATCGGAACCTTAACAGCATTTATCTTAGTTTCAGCAGGAATTCTTTGGATGCGTAAAACTAATCCTAAAATTCATCGTGGCTTTAGAGCGCCAGGTGTGCCTTTCACACCAATCATTGCCATTCTTTTCTGCTTGACACTGATAGCTGGATTAAATTGGGAGACATGGGTTCGGTTTATTGTTTGGTTCGGAATAGGAATGTTAATTTATTTCTTTTATGCTAGAAAACATTCAAAACTAAATATATAGCTACAAATATTAAATGATCAAAAACATTATACATTTTAATAGAATTCGAGGATTTTGAAACTAAATCCTCGAATTTTATTATTGAAAAAAGGAATATTCCTGAATGTCTGGTATTATGTGAGGAAAATAAGGTAATATGAAACATGGATTCTTAAATTTAATTAAGCTCTCACATGATGCAGACAAATATTCCATTTTATATATGACCAAATTACTATTACGTTTGTGTGAGCAGTTTAAAAATTAGTAATCTAAAAAATTTAGCAGTATTTTAATCAGACTGATTGAGATTCTGTTTGCAGGGGGAAATTATTTTATGAATCACGATAACGAACGAAGCTTAAGCATTCGTCCTGAACAACGAAGAACATCTTCGTGGGATATGTTCGCTACCTGGGTTGGTGCTAACGCAAACAATGGAACATGGTACATTGGAGGAGTTTTAGCAGCTTGCGGTTTTGCTGCTGCAATGGGTGTTCTACTTTTTTCTTCAGCACTTTCATATTTATTTTTATCATTAATAGGTTTTATTGGATTTAAAACAGGTGTTTCAACAATGGGAATCAGTCGTGCCTCATTTGGAATCCGTGGAAGTTATCTTCCATCGCTAATCAATGTCACACAATTTATCGGATGGACAGCAGTCAATACATATATTGCAGCCACATCGGTCAGTTATTTAATGCATGATATTGCTGGTTGGCCTCTTTATGGTCAGCCAGGTGGGAGCAAAGGAATGATTTGTGGAATTCTGGTAATGAGCATTTTGCATATCATCAGTATTGCAAGTGGTTCGCGATCAGTCCAGTTAATCGAAAGAATTGGAATTGTACTGGTTTTCATTTTTGTATTGTGGGAATCAGTTGTTGTTTTTCAGTCTGTTTCGTTACATGAGATCATGTCTTGGCATGTGCCCGCTAAATTTAAAATGAATACTGGTACGGCCGTTGATACTGTTGCGGCTTTTAACTTAGCTTGGGTAACCGCAGGTGCTGATTTTACACGATTCACAAAGAAAAAAACAACAGCAACTGTTATGCCATTTGTCGGAGCTTTGTTGGGCGTAGTTTGGTTTGCTTTCATTGGATTAGTTGCAACAATTAGCATTGCAGTTGCATCTGGAGGTTATGATCCTAACAACTCTGATCCAAGCACTATTGCTAGTCGCTTGGGATTGGGAATATTAGCGTTAATTGTCATTATTTTGACGAGTATGACAGCAAATGCTGTAAATCTTTTAGCCGCAGGTTCTGCTCTTTCAAATATTTTCCCACGTCTGAAACTTAAAATATCATTATGGATAGTTGCAGTTTTAGCAACAATTGTTACTTTTGTTCCAATGATATTGGGCAGTTTTTTGGATACTTTTATTGTATTTCTGGATTATATTGGAATGGTGTTAGGGCCGATAATCAGTATCATTGTCGTTGATTTTTATTTACGGAATCGGGGTCATTATCATTTAGATGATCTGACAAAACGTGAGGGTCGTTATTGGTATACCAATGGTGTTAATTGGATTGCTGTTTTAACATGGTTAGCTGGAGCTGTTATTTTCTTTGGATTGCAGCATAGCGAATTCCTAGAAAAAACGGTTGGGGCAACTTTTATTACAATGGTACTCAGTGGGGTATTATATTATTATTTAATGAAATTAAGCTACGGAGGTTCCAAAAAAGATGTTAATTAAAAATGTACATATCAACAATCAAAAAAAAGTACAGAGTGCTAGGATAATAGATGGAAAATTTAGTTCTATCGGAGACACATTGGTTCCTGAAAAAGGAGAAGAAGTCATTGATGGAAAAGGAAAGGTATTGCTTCCTCCTTTCATTGATTCACATGTTCATCTCGATGCAACTTTAACTGCTGGTCAACCTGAATGGAATCAAACTGGCACACTTTTTGATGGCATTCGAATCTGGTCAGAAAGAAAAAAAGAATTATCAATTAAAGATGTCAAAGATAGAGCCAGAAAAACGATATATCAGCAGTTAAAGTACGGAATCCAATTTATCCGCAGCCATGTTGATACAACAGACCCGCAGCTGATAGCATTGCAGGCTTTGTTAGAACTGAAAGACGAGTTGAAAAATGTTGTTGAACTTCAATTGGTTGCATTTCCTCAAGAAGGAATTTTATCTTTTCCCAAAGGTAAAGAATTGCTCGAACAAGCATTAAAAGAAGGTGCCGACGTTGTCGGAGGAATTCCGCATTACGAGTTTAATCATTTTTATGGGGCCGATTCTTTGAAATATATAGTGAAATTGGCTGAAACATATAATGTTTTAATTGATGTCCACTGTGACGAAATTGATGATCCAGCAACGCGAAATCTCGAGGTTTTAGCGACATTAGCATATGAATCAGGTTTGAAAGAACGCGTGACAGCCAGCCATACTACAGCGATGGGTTCCTATAATGATGCATACACATATAAACTATTTCGTTTGCTTAAAATGTCACATATCAATTTTGTCTCTAATCCGCTAGTTAACATGCATCTGGGTGGTCGTTTTGATACATACCCTAAACGGAGAGGGCTGACGCGCGTTAAAGAATTGACAGAAGCGGGCATCAATGTTTCTTTTGGCGAGGATGATATTAAAGATCCATGGAACCCATTGGGCAATGGGAACATGTTAGATCCATTACAGATGGGTGTGTATGCTGCTCAATTAATGGGGTATGATCAGTTGCAAAATTCATTTAATTATGTGACTTACAATGGTGCTAAAACACTGCATATTAGTGATCATTACGGAATTGCGGTCGGACAGCCGGGAAATTGCGTTCTCTTAAATGGAGAAGATTTTTATAATGTTTTGAATAAGCATGCTGAAGTTTTGTATAATATTCGAAATGGAAGAGTTGTTGCCAAGACAATTCCGGCTCAGAGTGAACTTTATTTGGAGTAGAATTTTACTAATTTAAACTAATAGGATAGTGCGTGGATTGTGGTTATGGTAAGCATGCTAAACTTAAAAAGTCGCGGTGATTTTTAGATTTTTTAGCCCTCAACGTAAAAATTGGATTGCGGCAAAGTTGCACTTTGAAAGAAATTGAGCGACAATAACTAGGAATTAGGGAGTTTTTGTCTAAGGGTTTGAAATGAATTTTTGGACAAATTAAATAATAAAATCGCAACGGTGTGTATCTTAGCTTTTGAAGAATTACCTATAATATAAGGAGTGATGTGTATGCCTTCCAATATGAAAGCAGTCGGATTTAAAAAACATTTATCTCTTGAAGATAAAAACAGTCTGTTTGATTTTGAAACACCAATTCCTAAAGCAACTGGACGTGATCTTTTAGTAAAGATTGATGCTATTGCGGTTAACCCAATTGATATAAGCGTCAGAATGAATGGATCTGAAGAGTACGGAACTCCCAAAATTCTTGGGTGGGATGCTTGTGGGACCGTCGTTTCCACTGGTGAGCAGGCAGTTTTATTTAAAAAAGGTGATTTTGTCTTTTATGCTGGGGCTTTTGATAGACCAGGAAGTAACGCCGAATATCAGCTAGTTGATGAGCGTCTTGTAGGTCATGCCCCCGAAGGAATGGATATTGCAGATGTAGCGGCAATGCCTTTGACATCTTTGACAGCTTGGGAAGCTTTATTTGAAAAAATAAGGGTTAATATTGACGATGTATCTGATAATGAGAAGAAAACTATTCTTATTATCAATGGTGCCGGTGGAGTAGGATCAGTTGCAACACAATTGGCTCATCTTGCTGGTCTGCATGTTATTGCAACTGCTTCAAGAACTGAGACAATTGCTTGGACTAAGGCACATGGTGCTGATCAAACGATAAATCATCGTCAAAAAATGGCTCCGCAACTATACGAATTGGGTTATGAAAATGTTGACTATATTTTAGGTTTGAATGATATTGACGGTCATTTTAAAGAGATGGCAGAGATGATCAAACCTAACGGACGCATTGTCTCTATTACAGGGAATAAAAAGCCGCTTGATTTAGGACTTTTAAAGCCCAAAAGTGCTGAATTTATGTGGGAGTGGATGTACACAAAATCCTATTATCAGCTTCCAGAAATGATAACCCAGCATGAAAGTTTAGAAAAAATAGCGGTATTATTGGAACAGAAGAAAATAAAAAGTACTGCCAATAAGATTATTGATGGAATTAATGCAGAAAACCTAAAAGCCGCGCATGCTCTGATCGAGACAAACAGTTCAATTGGCAAAATTGTTCTGTGCAGATAAATGGAAAATAGAAGAAAAATAGCGTGTATTAGAAAAGCAAGTTAAAACAAGACAGCTGGGGCAAAAGTTATAATTTGACCCAGCTGTCTTGTTTTAGTTATCTAGACTTTTCTATTTAATTGTGGAATATTTCTAGTTCCTACTTATATGCGAAGTTTTTTTGTTGAGGATATGTCTTCTTCTATATGTCCAAAAAAGTTCTAGTAAACAATAAAAAGCAAAACTGAAAACTGAAAGAATGGATCCTATTTTTAATCCTGGTACATGGTAAGTGAGAACAATTTTATTGTATCCATATGTGAGTTTGACGGACATCATTCCTTTAAGTGAACGTTTGACTGGGACCTTTCGATCGTTTCTTAAAATTGTCCATCCCTTATCATAAGGAATAGAAAGATAAAGCAGCTTAGAAGAGTCTGTAGTTTTTATTGTTCCTGTTACTTGGGTATGTAAAAAACTAGTACTGATTTTAGGCGAAAAACTGCTTTTTCTGGTGTGTGTAACAACTTTTTTAAATTTAGTATTGTTTAGACTATAAATGCGCAAGTTATTTTTTAAATTGTTCTTTTTTGCAACAAAATTAATTTCCACTTTCCGGTTTTTGGAAAATGTACCAAGATATTGCAGGTATTTATGTCGACTAACATCTTCATCGATAGACAATCTTTTCCCGTTAATGTATATTGCATTATATCTACTGTATTTGGCTGACCACTCTGAATACATTGGGCCAGATGCTTTAGTTTTAACAATGTAAGTATAGCTGTATTTGTTTGAAGAAATCGTCTTTCCTGTTTTTGGAGAGGATAATATTTTACTCTTCTCAAAATAAGGTTCTTTGCTTTTCTTTAGAGCTTGTAGAACCAATTCTTGATTTGAAATTGAACTAAACTTCTTGCCTGTATTCAACTTCAGCCGATTAAATGCAGTCGGAACGGCAAATCCAATTCCAACAAAGCTTGGATTGGGAGCTATATCTTGCTGCTTATTGTTAAGTTCAAAAGAGTACTTCACTCCAAATAAAAATTCTGTTAATGGCGTTAACCCAATCGAACTGATACGCCGAACATTTTTACTGAAAAAACCAAACGCATGCAATGTTTTTCGTGTTGTATTATTTAGAGTTGAACTGTAGAAGTTAATACCATAGAAGTTGAAAAGCATTGGATCGTTATAATTATAATATTTTTCATGATATGCTTTGTTAATCAAAGTGTTTGAATTATTAACTCTGAAAAGGCAATTGGTTGAACCGTTAATTTGATTAATTTTACTTGATTCGTATGTGAAATTTTTTTTGTAAACTACTTGATTACCAAAGGGTGTATTGTTCATAGCCAATAAAAAATTACACGTGATTTCGAATAAAACAATTATAAGTAGTAGTATTTTTTTATACATCTTTTTTGTTGAAAAGATTAAAATTGATGTTGCAGCAATAAAGAGGAAGCTCAAAATGACTGATTCCAAAGATGTTACGTGGATTACTTGGTAGCTTCGAAGAGAATGCGAGAAATAATTATGTAATATCCACGAGGATAAACGGCTTCCAAAATAACCGGCAATAATTGTGCTTATTAACATACTCGGAAGCATCCATTTCCAAAAGCGGCTGATTCGGAGTGGGTTCTTCTCCCAAGCTTGGTAGGCAAAGACAATTAAAATAAAACTGACGAAAAATGAATTTCTGAATGGAAATCCGGCAGGTTGCTGTCCAAGATGCCAGATAGTGTTGCTTAATTTTATTAGCATACTCAATAAAAATATGATCAAAAAACATGCTGCATTTCTTTTGCTGGTTTTCTTTATTTGAGGGTGAACAAAGTAGCAAAGGGTTAATAAAATCACAAAGGTCGTACTGAATATACTTGGAGCATGAAATAAACGTGAAGAGTAGTTCGAGGCACCCACTCCAAGTTGACTTAAAATTTCAAAACCGAATTGAGGGGCCAAAGTGAAATTTTTCCAACTACCTCCTTTTGCCGTCTGTAACATACCTAACACAGTGGGTAAAAGAAGAAAGGATGTGCTTAGAGCGCACAAAAATTCACTGGTAAAAAACTTGGTTAGACTACTTCGATTCATTTTCCAGAAATTTTGAATAGGAAACAATGATGAACGAGTTTCTATTAGAATGTAAACTATATAAAAAACTGAAAATAAACAAATCATGTAACCTAAGTAAAAATTTGTTAAAATACTGACAAATAGCCATCCAAAAAATCTTTTTGTGCGACCAGTTGAAACTAAATCGTCAATTCCATTAATAACCAAGGGTAGACAAATTAAAGCATCCAGCCACATGATATTGAAATAATTAAGCGCAACGAAACCACATAAGCTGAATATTGTCCCAAAAAGTGCCATCCAAGGATCATATTTTTTAAAATGGTTTTCTAAAAAATAGGTCATCGTAAATGCAATTGTTGAGCTTTTCAAAATAATAATGAGCGTAACTGCTTTAGGTATGTCAGCGGTATTTGGAAAAAGCAGAAACAAAAGATTAAATGGACTAATCAGGTAGTAGGCAACTGTTGGTAAAAAATTTGCACCAAGTGACTGTGAGAAAGAATAAAACTGGAATGAATGTGTAAACAAGGAATGATGTAACGAACTGAAAAAGGTGATGTATTGACTGCCCATATCACTCAGCAATAGGTTATGATTACCAAAAGGTGTTACTTGTTCGAAAATCATTATTGTTGAGGCTAGAATAAAAGAGATTATGAATGCTATTGAAGGAACTAAATATTTTATGTAATGTTTATTGTTAGACAATTAATTCACCGACTTTTTATTATTAGGTCCTGTTTATTCGAATTTCTTGAAGCTTGATGCAGATTCAGCTTAGCAAGGAAAAATGATACGTGCAAATTATAGGACTCTGATATTTAGTTTACACATTGTGAATTATTTTAGTCCTTATCTGTGCAAAGGCTTAAATAAATATTTTATTTCTTAATATTTACAACAATAAGAACTGAACAAAAATGAGCTAAAACTTAAATTGTGTACTGTACTATGAGAAATTGATTCAAACTCAAAATGAAATTTTCATGAGTAAAAATGAATGTTTATCTGTGTAAACTATGCTAATATTTATCCTGTATGGAGAAAGGTATTAGCTATATAAGAGGGGTTGATAAAAATCGAATTGGAAATAATGCATCCTAAGGAGAAGGATCTTTTTCAAATAATGGAGATTGAAAGAAATGGTTTTTCGAACGCTGAAGCAGCTAGTTTAGACTCAATGCGTAATCGTCTAAGAATAATTAATGATAGCTTCCTGATAGCTCATTCTAAAGAAAGCAACGATGTTGTCGGTTTTATTGTGGGCCCTGCAATAAATGAACGCTACTTAAAAGACGAATTTTATGAAAAAGTTGTCACGAATGATGCTAATGCTGAATATCAAAGTGTTTTAAGTCTAGCTGTCCATCCATTGGTTCAAGGGTGTGGGGTAGGAAGTCAGTTGTTAAAAGCTTTCGCGCAACTGGCTGAACAAGCTGGTCGAAAGGCAATAACATTAACTTGCCTCGAGGACAAAATATCTTTCTATCAAAAGGCTGGTTATAAAGATGAGGGCGTATCAGACTCACAGCATGCAAGTGAAAAATGGCATAATATGCTGTTAGATCTTGATTGAACTAAGTTTTATACTATTCATTCAAATGAAAAAACATATTTAAAAAGAAGGGAATAGATTACATGAACATCAAAATGATAGCTGTTGATATGGATGGTACATTCTTGAATGACCATAACACATATGATCAAGAACGGTTTAAAAAAATTTTTAAATATTTGAAACAACGCGGAATACATTTTGTGGCCGCAAGCGGGTCTCAATTTCAAAGATTACAGATGCAGTTTTCACCGTTTAAAGATGACATTGATTATATTTCTCAAAATGGTTCGCTAGTCCATTGCGGATCTCAGCTGGCGCTTACTGCTCCAATTCAGATTTCGGATTATTTAGATCTTCTAAAGAAACTGGAAACTAATTTTACAAAAAAAGACTTAATTATGAAGACGATTTCGGGCATTAATTATACTTATGCCGAAAAGAGTCTTTCAGATAAATATTTAGCTATAATTAAACGTTACTACAGTTCGGTTAAAAGCGTAGTTTCATTAAAGACTTTGGCAGGTTTAGGAAATAAAGATCAGCTTATAAAAGTGGGTGTCACTTTTGCACCAGACGCGAATTTTGAAAAGGCCAGTGCAAAACTTCGAAATTTATTACCACCAACTTTGACCAGCTTAAATTCGGGTTTCAACACACAGCTCGTAGGTACAGCAAATGTTGATAAAAGAACAGGTATTAAGTATTTACAAGAAAAATATCAGATAAAAAATGATGAAATAATGACCTTCGGAGACAATGAAAATGATATTCAAATGTTAGAATTGACACCGTATAGTTTTGCTATGCATAATGCGTCTTCAAAAATTAAAAACATTGCTAAAAATATTACTTTCCATGATAATAATCATTCAGGTGTGTTGGACGTACTTGAGAAGGCGTTAATGAAATGAGGGAGTTTCGATGGACGATTTAATAGTTGAAATTGAAAAAGCGGCACATCTTGAACCTAAAAGCGTTGAGCAGCAATTTTTAAAATTAATGGAAGAAGTCGGTGAAGCGGCTCAGGCATATCTTTCAGCAGAAAATGTGTCTGGAAACTCTTACAAAAAATTGAATATTGATAATACTAAAGAAGAATTAGTAGACATTTTGCTCGTTACATATGCTGTACTTGTTAAATTGGATATTTCACATGCAGAATTAATTAAGCTGCTAAAACAAAAAACCAATAAATGGCTCGAAAAGCAAAATAATTAAATCATACGGAGAACTTTACGCTAAATTGCAATTTTAAAAGTAATGTTGTAGACTTGTAAAAGGTTAGTTTTTGATCATGAATTATATGAGGGAATGAGTAGCTTTAACTTCATGCTTAGAGAGTCGAAAGCGCTGGGAGTCGATGATTGAGTCAAGTGAAGATGGTTCCTGGGGAAAACAAGTAGTTGCGAGTCTCTTTAGACAAGCTTCTACCGGTGGCAAACCGTTATCTTTGAAAATATATAAGATATTTAGAGGAACCTGAAAAGGTTTGAAGATAGGTGGTAACACGCGGGAGCGTCCTTTCAGTAAATGAAGGGATGCTTTTTTGCTTTCTCAGTCGTAAAGCAGTGCATCAAAAGTAACTAAAAACTATTTGATCTGAAGGAGTGGTCACATTGAAAAATAAGGAAAATAATTCAATCAAAACTGTTGTTGCAACAGGAATTGGGGCAGCTATTATTTTCGTATTAATGAAGTTTGTTGCGATACCAACAGGAATTCCTAATACTCAGATAAATGTTGCTGAAGGATTTCTACCACTATTAGGTGCAATCTATGGACCAATTGCGGCAGGTTTAGCAATTTTTATTGGACATACACTTAATGATTTTGTTACCTATGGTTCTCCATGGTGGACGTGGGTCATAACCGATGGGTTGGTTGGTCTTGCTTTTGGATTGGCTAAAAGAAAACTTGATATACAGAGTGGTGTTTTAAGCAGGAGAAAATTAATTTGGTTCAATATTTATCAAATAATCGTTAACTTTGTTGCTTGGGTCTTGCTTGCACCAACTGGTGACATCATTATCTACCATGAACCTGCTAAAAAGGTCTTTTTGCAAGGAATTACCACATGGATTATCAATAGTCTTTCAGTTGCTGTGATAGGTACAATTCTGCTGGTTCTTTACGCGAAGACGCGTACGAAACGGGGCAGTTTAAAAAAGGAAAGATAGCGTATGACTGAGCCAATTATAAGTTTTAAAAATTTCTCATTTCAATATGAGTCACAGTCAGAAAAAACGTTAGATAATATCAACTTAGATATTTTTCCTGGGGAAAAAGTAATGATTGCTGGGGCGTCTGGCTCTGGTAAATCAACGTTGGGACGTTGTTTGAACGGATTAATTCCGCAGGCTTATCCAGGAAAGATCTCTGGTAAGTGTGTTATCAATGGCAAAGAATTAGTTGAAAGTTCTGTTTTTGACCTGTCATTCGATGTTGGAACTGTTCTTCAAGATCCAGATAGTCAGTTTGTCGGTTTAACGGTTATTGAAGATATTGCTTTTTCACTTGAAAATGACCAGCTTTCACAAGCAAAAATGCGTGAAGTTACACGAAAATGGTCGAAAAAATTGAATTTAGAAAAGCTGATACATCGTTCACCACAGGAACTTTCAGGTGGACAAAAACAGCGCGTTGCAATGGCTGGTGTTTTGATTGATGAAAGCAAAATACTGCTTTTCGATGAACCACTTGCTAGCCTAGATCCAGCTTCAGGAGCTGCGTCAATTGAATTAATAGATCAACTAGCACATAAGCAAAATCTGACCGTTATTATTATTGAACATCGGATTGAGGAAGTCTTAAAAGGTGGAATAGATCGACTTGTTATCATGCGAGATGGAAAAATTGTTGCCAATGATACTCCTCAAAGAATATTGCAGCAATCATTGCTAGAAAAACTTGGTTTGCGTGAACCACTGTACCTAAGTGCCTTGAAGCGTGCAGGAGTTAACTTAGCCGCATGCCAAAATATCGATCAAGTTTCCCAAATTACTGAATCACAGATGAGTCGGAAATTGACTGCTTGGAATGATCACACTCAGTTGAGCAGAAAAGTCAAAAAAAGATCAACTCTTCTAGATCTGAATGAATTGTCCTTTGCATATGAAGATGCCTCTCCAATAATTAAAGATCTGTCTCTTGAAATCAAAAAGGGTGAAATAATCAGTTTAGTTGGTAGAAATGGTGCAGGTAAATCAACTTTGAGCAATTTAATTACTGGTTTTCTCTCACCTTCAGGGGGGTCAATTAAATTTAAGGGCCAAGATCTTCTGAAAATGTCAGTAAAAGAACGAGCTCAGCATATCGGTTATATTTTACAGGATCCCAACCAAATGATATCCAAAACCATGATTTACGATGAGGTAGCCTCTGGACTTCGGTTGCGCGGACTTTTGGAAGATAAGATTAAGGAACGCGTTGAAAAAATCTTACGTGTCTGTGGACTGTATGAAATGCGGCATTGGCCAGTTTCTGCTTTGAGTTTTGGTCAGAAAAAGCGTGTGACAATCGCAGCTATACTGGTACTTAAACCAGAGATGCTGATTTTAGATGAACCAACTGCTGGTCAAGATTTAAAACATTACACCGAGATAATGACATTTATTGAAAAAATACAGTGGGAAAATGATTTGACAATTATTTTGATAACACATGATATGCATTTAATGCTTGAATATACGCAGCGAACCGTTGTTTTAAATCAAGGAAAAATTCTGCTCGATGCTGAACCAGCAGCTGTTTTGACTGATGACGAAACAATCAAGAAGGCTTATCTTGTTCGAACCAGTCTTTTTGATTTAGCAGAACGTTATAAGTTACCATCGGCAACGGATTTTGTAGCTAAGTTTATCCAAACTGAAAGAGAGGGGCGAGTATGAACAGTCATTTTTTAATCGGCTATAACGATAAAGATACGTTCTTGCATCGTCTAAGCGGAAGTACTAAACTCATTGGCTTTATAGCATTTTCAATAATTGGGATGATAACTTATGATACACGTTTCCTTTTAGGAATACTTACCTTTTCCTTGATTTTATTCAAGTTGTCTAAAATCAGTATTACAGAAGTCTCATTTGTTATAAAAATTATTATAGCTTTTGCGGCGTTAAATTTGCTGATGGTGTATGTTTTTGCACCTGGTTATGGGATGACTATTTATGGAACGCAGCACATGCTATGGCGGAGCCCTGAAAACTATTTTAACTTGTCATGGGAAGAGCTTTTTTATATTTTTAATCTTTTTTTGAAATATACATTCGCAGTTCCGCTGGCATTGATTTTTCTGATGACCACAAATCCTAGCGAGTTTGCAGCCAGTTTGAATAAAATTGGGATTCCATATAAAACAAGTTATGCTGTGGAGATTGCTTTGAGATATATTCCAAACGTTCAACGCGACTATCGAACGATTAGCCTGGCTCAACAAGCAAGGGGCTATGAGATTTCTAAAAAGGCTAAATTTTGGCCACGTATTATTGGAAATGCACAGATTCTTTTACCTCTTATTTTTACCAGCCTAGATCGCATTGAAGTTGTTAGTCAGGCGATGGAATTACGACGTTTTGGACAAGGTAAAAGAAGAACATGGTATATGGAAAAACAATTTGGAAAAGCTGATTATTCATCACTAATTGTTATTTTCTTGATTGTTTTAGCTGGTGTAGCACTTTTCAATGTGAATGGCGGACGTTTCTGGAACCCTTTTAAACACTAGAATTAATACGGATAAACAGCTATTGTGGAACTATCGCAGTAGCTGTTTTTATATGTTGAAATCGGTTTGAAAACGATAAATTTTTAGAACAAAAATCCGAGGTTTAATTAAGTACAATATTTTTGATGTCGCATTTTACAATTAATACAGGCATATCATAATTCTTTTATCTTCTGTGAGGAGTCATTGAAGCATATAAGCTAGTTTTTATGGTCTCCTTAAGCTTATTAAAAATAAGAAAAATCAACAGAGACGAAACCTGTTGAGAGTGGTACAATCAACTCAGTTGAGAGATAAAGAGGGTCAATTAATGATGACTAATAGAATGATTACATATTTATATAAGCTGCAGCATAAGCAGCAAAGATGGCCATGGTTTAGAAGCTGTTATTTTGGTTTAAAAAGAGTGTCTCCATTGTTATTGATAGGAATTTTAATTCAATGTTTGACACTATCTTTTTTTCAACCACATGGTTTTTTTTATGAGATATACCATCTCGATAAAATACAGTGGGTGTCAGAAGCAAATGGTATTACCCATTTACTAAGCTGTGTGTTTTTTGATGTTGCATTATTGTTACTTTGTGTGCTTGTTGCATGGTATCGTGGGTATTTATTTAATAAAAAAGAAGCTGTTCCTGGCGCAGTGGTTGCGCTTATCTTGCTTTTTTTTATAAATTTTCATGTGAGACGCACACTTGGGGACGGTGCAGGTCAAGTCAATTTAAGTGGAAATATTCCATTTATTGAAATGTTAGTAATTGGTTTGATTGGTGCATATTTTTATCATATAACAAAAAAGTACTTGCATCTTAAGTCTGTTTGGTCGTTTTCAGCGGCAACTATCGTTTTGGGTAGTCTCATAAAAGGCGTGGAACGTTTACTTAGCATGAACTTTTTTTCGAGCCTTTCAGCTCCTGTTTTTGCTGGGATAAGCAGTTTGCTCAATGATGATCAGCATCAGATTCTGGGTATTATTCTAAGAGAAATCGGACGCAATTTATTTGTGTGGTTAGGTTTTATCAGTCCTGATCAGATTTTGGTTGCACACACAGATAACGATTTGACCAGAGCCAATCTCTCTGCTGCCTTAATAAAGGACAATTTGGAAGGATTGCCTCATCCGCTTAACATATACAGTTTAAGTGATTCTTTTGCAGTTTTAGGAGGTTATGGTCAAATATTGGCTTTATTATTACTTTTTTTGTTGTTTTCACGCTATCGTACACATCGAATCAATGCATGGAAAAATTTATTCCCTGTTTTTTTGAATGTTAATATTGGCTTTTTAGCAGAGGTTCCTTTGTTTTTTAACATAGTTCTAATTATTCCTTTTATTTTTGTTCCAGTTATAAGTATTTTATTAGGGGCTTTGGCAATAAAAATTGGTTTAATCTCTCCCTCCGTTTATCAAGTACCATTAAATACGCCGACCGTTCTGAATGCTTTTATGGGGACAAATGGGCATTGGAATTCTTTAATATTTACTTTAACGATACTTCTTATTAGCATGTTGATGTACTATCCCTTTTTTAAGGCTTTAGAGATGCCAGCTTTTTCTTTGACAAAAACAAGGGAGGAGCAAAGATGAAAAAGAAATTTTTATCGAGTTCATTAAGTATATTAATACTCGTTATTATTGGAATGACAATTGCTGTTGGTGTGCCGGCTTACTTTTGGACCAAGACGCATGTTACTAAGGAACGTGTTCAAAATCGTTCCAAGTTGTATCCGGTGATTTTAGTACCTGGTTCAAGTGCAACAGAAAATCGATTTGATGGTTTGATTAGCAAACTAAACACTGGCAATAAAAAACAAAGTTTGTTAAAAATCACGGTTAAAACGAATAATCAACTGCGGATTAGCGGACGGATTTTTCCTCGTGACACCAGACCTTTCATTGTCATCGCTTTTGAGAACAATCATGATGGGTATCAAAATATTCAAAGACAAGCCAAGTGGATGTCAGTTGCAATGACCTATTTAACTAAAAAATATCAATTCAATCATTTCTCCGGTATTGGGCATTCAAATGGAGGGCTGATTTACACACTTTACTTAGAAAAATACATGGATCAAAACCAACTTTTATTAGATAGGTTAATGACAATTGGTACACCCTATAATTTTTCAGAAACAAATATGAATCAGCGTACCAATATTTTAAAGGAATTAATTGCAGGAAAAGAAAAACTACCTCGCAATTTAACAGTTTATTCAATTGATGGCACAACAAACTACACGACAGACGGAATTGTTCCTTCTACGAGTGTTAGTACCGGCAAGTATATTTTTCAAAATCAAGTAGCGCAATATACAAAAATAACTGTCACGGGAAAAGATTCCCAACACTCTGATTTACCGCAAAATAGAGAAATTATTCAGTTAATAAATGAAAATATTTTGCAAACTGGAAATGGTGCGACTTCAAATATAACACAAAACGCGACTCCTCAGTAAAACACTAATTAAAGTTAAGTTTAATTTTTGGAATTTTAATTTGGACTAGATCATAGTTAATTTACTGTTTTTATTCAGAAGCCAAAGTAATAGTAAGCTTAGACAAGCTTTATTTTAGCTGAGAAACAGCAATGGGCAAAAAGTAAATTTGTCATTGAAATAGTGCAAAAGTTTGGAATTAACAGGGATTTCAAAGAATGTATTAGTAACTGACTTGAAATAAATAAGGTCTAAGGCAATTAGTCATTTGCCTTGGGCCTTGTTTGTTAGCAGTAGAACTATTATTTAATTTTCTTTTTAAAAAGAGCTTTATTGATCTTTTAGGTATCGTAATTAAGCAGAATAATAATTATTAGCCCAACAGCAAGGTAGATACCGCTAAAAATCAGGCATAACTTCTATATTAAAATTAATATGATCAACAGCGATGTTGTCTTTATATTGTTTAGTTAGTCTTTTGGTTTGAAGCATTGTCATTTTTAATCTGCTTTTTTTGTTTTTGATATTTTTATTTTAGCTGAAACTTTTAATAATGGGGCTAAAAGAAGTAAGTGGTCTGTATTTCAGTATGAGTAGTTCGTATTTGCAGATAGGAAAAATGTATATCTTCCCATTCTGAGAGGTTAAATTTGGCTAAGATTGAAAAGTAACTATGCTATAATCAAGCAAGAAGCGGGTTAACGGAAAAATATCAAACTGGAAGGGACGGATAATAGAATGTATGCCGTACAGATGAAAAACTATGGGGATGTTAGTGTTCTTGTCGATGCTCAAGTACCTCTCCCAGAGCTAAAGCCAAAACAGGTCTTGGTCAAACAACATGCTGTTGCGATTGATCCTTATGACGTAGGGTTTCGAGCAGGAGTAAAGGGACGTGAAAAGGAGACGCCATTAATTGCGGGTTCTTCTGTTGCGGGAGAAATAGTCAAATTGGGAACAGAAGTTACTGAATTTCAAGTAGGTCAGCGTGTAGCCGCTAGTCCGCATCTCAGAAGTTATGCAGAATATGTTGCTGTCGGGCAATCTCAATTAGCATTAATACCGCAAAGTGTCACTTACAAGCAGGCGGCTGCCTGTGCATTAGGGGTACAAACGGCATATCAGATTGTTTATGATCATTTGAAGTTAGCTGGGACCGCTCGCGTACTGATCCACGGCGGTGCTGGTAGTGTTGGGTTTGCAGCCATTCAATTTGTCCGTCAGCATAAAGTAGCAGAGATTTATACGACCGCGAGCGGTTTGGGGGCAGATTTTTTAAGAAATTTTGATGATCGATTACATGTAATTGATTATCGTAGTGAAGATTTTAGTAGAATTGTGCCGAAAATGGATAAAATAATTGATACGATCGGTGGACAAAACTTAACAGATTCGCTCAAGGTTTTAAAAAAAGATGGGAATTTGATTTCAACGGTTTCCGATGATGTTGATCCACGAGTGCAGTTTTTCTTTTTAAAATCAAATGGTAAAAAGTTAGAAGTAATACTTAAACAGATTGCTGCTGGAGCTTTTTACGTAAAAATTGCTGAAACTGTTCCATTTAATGCTGCTAATCTGCGAAAGCTTCATCAAGCCAAGCATGTTGTTGGCAAACTAGTCTTAAGTTTTGAAAAGGATAATGATTAAGGCAATTTTTGCACATTTGACAATTTTATATACGGTAGGGGGGAAACTAATGAAGCTTGAAAAAATGTCAGCGAAAGATTATGAGAAATACATTATGGGGACTATTAAGGAGTATGCCGCTGAGAAGGAGGCTGCCGGGGCGTGGGGCGCTGGAGAAGCTTTGCGGTTGGCAAAAGAAGAATATCAGCGACTGCTTCCGGATGATTTAAAAACGAAGGGAAACTATTTTTATACATTCAGTGATACACAGAAAACAATTGGTTATCTATGGTTTGCCAAAAATCCGGTGCAGGAAGATGACGCTTTTATTTATGATTTTGCAATTGACTCGGAATTTCAAAATAGAGGTTTTGGCACACAAGCAATGGCAAAAATTTTTGTAGAGGCAAGAAATTTAGGTTTTAAAAAAATTGGATTGCACGTTTTTGGTAGCAATCAGCGAGCAATTCATGTTTATCAAAAACTTGGTTTTATCACAACCGATATCACAATGCGTCGTGAGTTATAGTCGGCAGAGAATGTATATTATTCCTCAATTTGAGTTAAAAATAGCATTAACATTTTTGTGAGCAATAATGACATTAATTTAATGTGAATTTTGTGCATTAGAGACTAAAAACATGAGTTAGTTAAATATAAAACTTACTGTCAAAGTTTTGTCATTGCTGATCATTTTGCTGATGCGGGGTTATTTAGCGTGCCCCTTTTAGTGATAGCAATCAGATGGCAGATGAACTGGCGGCATTAATCGTTAATGGGAAATTCCGTGTGTTTGCAAAGTTTTTGAAATTGTTAGTGTTTTTGACCAATCATTTAATTCAGCACCGTGATTTAGGTGATAGCGATATCAAAATAATTTAAGTATTAAGATACCGTCTCATAATAGTTGGACTTTCTATAGTCTGACTAAGAAGCGGTATCTTTATGTCTAAGTATAATTTGAGATTTAAGCTAGTATAAATTTAGGAAGATCATATCTGACCGGCAATGTTTTTAAGGTAAGCTGTTAGTTGTTTTGTGGATTTAGAATCAATTCCGCCCAAATTTTGCCAAGAAGTTTTCTTAATACCAAGCTGTTTGAGTGTGGTTTTAACAAAAGCTTTATTAATAGCATTTCCGCAAAAAAGTTTCAGATACCAAGTTGGCGAAGTAGATGTCGTAAAAACCTTTGCAGTTTTTATATTGGTTAACTGACCAGAAATACCAGTTTTTGTTGGTAAGTACGCAAATTTCTTTTTCATTATTTTATCAATAAATCCTTTCAGCATACCGGGAATACCATTCCACCAGATCGGACTTACAAAAATAAGCCGATCCGCTTTTTTTAACATTTCTTGATAGCGCAAAACTTGCGGATCAAGTGTTTTTCCAGAACTAAAAAGAGCGAGTTCCTCTGAAGTGTAGACAGGGCTAAAGTGATCAGCATACAAATCTATTACTTGATAATCAACATTTCTTCTATTTAATTCAGCTATAATTGATTCTAAAATAGCATGATTAAAACTTTTGGCATAAGGATGACAGTAAATAATTAATGCTTGTTCCATATTTTATATCCCTTTCTTGGTTAGCAGACTGCTTAGTGTATCAGCTAAAAGAGCAGTATTAAATTTTGTGACACCGTTTCTTACTAACAACATATAGCCCTGAAGAAATGCCCAAACTTTGATAAATGTTTCATCTGAGTCTAGGCCAAGTGATTCTTGGCTAATTATGTCATCTATCAATTTGTGGACAGATTTCAAGAGGGGAAACGAATCTTGCAGTCCACGGTCTTGTGTATAAATAGATTGTGCGACAGGATTAAAAAACAAGAAGTTGACAAGATTGTTTTTTGTATTGAAAAGTTTGAAAACATTTTCCCCTAAAAGTAAAAGTTTTTCGCGAGGAGTATAATTTCCATTGCTTTTTTGACTAATAATTTCTGTAAGAGATGTTGACAGTTCTAGCATTAATGACACAAACAACGCATTTTTATTTGCAAAGTTTCTATAAAATGCACCAGTGGTCAAGTTACAATTAGTTGCGAGTTTGCGCAGAGATAGTTTTTCATATCCATTCTCATCAATTTCCCTAAGCGCCGTCTTTAAAATTTTTCTTTTTGTTTGTTCTTTTTTGTTGGACAAAATCAGACCCCCCAGCAATTATGATAACAGTGTTATCATAATTAAGCAAGAACGTTACAAAATTATGGTAGAGATAAAATTACTTCTGGTGTATACAAAGGTTTGTCAAAACATTATCTCAAGAGCAACTATCGCAAAAATTTTTACGAGAATCAAAAGGTATAATAAGTTAATTAATAACAAAACAAAGAGGGACTACTTATGCAAAAAATAATTTTATTGCGAGGCAATTCAGGTTCAGGAAAAACATCAACAGCGCAAGCTTTAAAAAAATTGCTTTCCCCAAATGCCTTATTATTGAGTCAAGATGTTTTGAGAAGACAGATGCTTTCTGAACCAGATCATGTCAAAAATAAATCAATTTCTTTGCTTGAAGATACTATTAGCTGGGGGGCAAAGAATGTTAATTACATTATTGTGGAGGGAATATTCAAGAAAAGTGTCTATTTAAATTTATTGCTAGCACTCAAAGAAAGATACGCTGCTAAAATGTTGATTTTTTATTTTGATGTTTCATTTAATGAAACATTAAGGAGAAATCGATTAAAGATTGCGCCTTTTCCAGAGGAAATGTTGCTGGAGTGGTGGCAAAACAAAGATTTTTTAAAAAATGAAGATTATATTTTTACAGATCAAGAGAATTTAAAGCAAAGGACGTCAATAATCGAGAGCTTTTTAAATTGAAGCAGAACATAGCGATGAAATCGCTTATGATTTAAGTGTGCTAGGGAGCATCTAGAAAAAGATCATTCAACTATTTGAGAAGTGCTTATAAGTGTTTAAATAATATAAGTACCAAGATTCTGGATTGATGAACCTTTACATTGGAATGAGTATCAAAGTGCAGAAAAGCAATGCGAGAATAAATGAAGCTGCAGTGACAATAGATTGACAGTGTTGGGCAGCATTTTTAGATAGCAACTTGAACATAATTTACGGTATTATGGCATCCAAGTTATTTGCCAAAAGGACAAAGCTATGTTCTTTTTTACTGAAGATGAAAAGGATGCATCTGTTGTTGAAAAAAATTTTTAATGTTGAAAGATGCAGATCTTTTTGATATCGTTAAAAGCATTGTCTTAGTCAAAATACTCTTCTTGACGATTGGAACAGATGTTAAAAAGACCAATAGAGAGTTTAACTGAAGTTTTTTGAAAGACTGTATGATATTTACGCCTAAGATCGGTTAAGATTCAAAAAAAACATATGTGAATTAAGCTCAAGTGTGATTCTTCGACAAATAATACTTAAAATGATTACAATATGGTTAAGTATGATAAATTTACTACATACAGAATTTTTCATTAGTACAATTAAGGCATAATAGAATATATAATTACTCAATGAAGGGATTAAACATATGAAGTTAACTACTTGGTGGATTATTAGTGTTATTTGGTTGTTGTTTTTTGCAATCGCAACAGTATTTGTTGTTTTACTAGGATCTGCGGCAGATTTCAGGTTAATGTCGTTTGTCGTACTCAGTATTGTATTTATGATTATTTTACTGCTCCAGTTGTTTTTGCTCTTTTTTTTGAAAAAATAATTTTTGAAGGGGATTTTTCAGACTATGCGTTTATGGCATCAAAAATTGATTTCTAAGCTCCCGCGTCAGCAATTATTAGGACAGCACCGTGAAATAGCTGCTTTACGTGGAAATGGTTGGGGTCGTCCACATGCAACTGTTAATTATGTTTTTAAATATTCACCTTATAAATTATACCAATTTCATATGCTGGTTTTAGAGAGATGAAGAATCGCGGTTATCATCCAGCTGAAGAATGGAAAGAAGCTACTTATCGCGGGTTAAATTGTGCAGCTTATAGAGAAATTTCACCTATTGAATTGAGTACACCAATTTATCCTGAACATAATGATGAGTATTTACATGAATGTCTGCACAATTTGAAAGCTAAGGGAATAACGTTTGACGAAAGTGAATTTTATTAACGGCTATTGTCTGAAAGACAAACACGAAGGCGTGGAACAACTAAATTAAGTTTATTTTCTATTTATAAGGAGAAAAAATGAGAAATTATACTTCTAGCAGTGAACTAGTCGATGCTATTAACTTAAGCTATAAAAAATTTATTCAAGAATTCGCTGAAGTTCCAGAAACTTTGAAGAACAAACGAATAGACCTCGTAGATAAAACTCCGGCCGAAATGTTAGCTTATCAAATTGAATGGCTGACATTGCTTTTATCCTGGGACAGTCAAGAACGTGCCGGAATTAATGTACAGACTCCGACACCTGAATATAAATGGAATGAATTGGGTAAATTATATCAGGATTTCTATCGGCAATATGTTGATTTGACTCTTAAAGAACAAATAGTCAAACTAAGTAAATTAGTTGCACAGCTCTCTGAATGGGTAAAGAATTTGGATGAAAAGGAGTTATTTGAGGCTGGTCAGAAGAAATGGGCTACGACAAAGGCAATGTGGCCAGTTTGGAAATGGGTTCACATTAACTCGGTTGCGCCATTTACAAATTTTAGACCCAAAATCCGTAAATGGAAGAAAAATGTATTGGTCTAACTTGCTTCACGTCGCTTAATACGTTAAAATTCAAGTATCTTAAGAAAGAACGGGGTACTGTGCCGATGCGCATCTAATTGATTCTCAGCTATTAAGACAATTTTTATAGTAATTGTTTTTGGTGAGATCAATCGGTGTGGCAACGGTTCAAGTACGAATCGGTGTCTCTATTTAATGAGACATTTTTTTTGCGATCGATTAATTCTCGCCTGATATTAAGGGGGAATTTCGATGACGTTAATATTACTTAATGCATTAGAAAAAAAGGTTCAAGGAGAGTTGCTTTTTAGAGCAGCTCACCTAAAAGCTGGTGCAGGTGAACGTGTAGGAATTATTGGACGTAATGGAAGTGGTAAATCAACGCTTGCAAAAATAATTGCAGGTGAAGACACTGCGTATACCGGTAACTTAGTTGTGCAAGGTGATCTGCAGTATGTACCGCAGATTGCGATTTCAGATAATAGTTTAAGTGGAGGACAGGTTGAAATTGCCGCACTGCGAACTGCAATTGCCAAAAACCCAGCTATTCTGGTTCTTGATGAACCGACAGCTAATCTCGATGAAGGTCATCAAAATTGGCTTTGTAAGTGTCTGTTGAAATATCACGGCTTGCTGCTGGTCATTTCCCATGATCGCAACCTATTAACTCAAATTGCATCATGCATTTGGGAAATAAAAGATAAATGTTGCAGCGAATTTAGGGGTAGTTATGAAAATTATGTGGTAAAAAGTGAGAAGAATTATCAGCAACAGACTAATCTTTATCGTTATCAGATTAAGAAACAAAAAGAAATTGCAGCTGCTGTCCAACGTAAAAAGCAAAAAGCTGCTAGTGTACGCAAAGGTAAAAAGATGGGCAGGTTTGAAAGAAAAGATACAAAAAACCTGCGAGAAACTACAGCAGCCAGAATGGAAAAAAATGCACATAAAATGTTGAAACAAAGTCAGCGGGCAAATAACGTTGAAAAGCCCCAAGCGCAATTTGAAGTGAAAGTTTTGATGGCTAGTTTACCAGCGTTTAAAGGGAAAACTGTAGTGGATGCTGATAGAATGATGCTGACGCATAATAAAGAAAAACTATTAGAGCAAACGTCCTTTAAAGTCAAACCAGGTGAAAAGATAGCGTTAACTGGTCCGAATGGAAGTGGCAAATCAACTTTGCTAAATGCTATTTTTAATCATGAAAAAAATATTTTTGTCTCGAAAGATGCTAAAATTGGCATTTTTAAACAAAACTTAATAACACTACCATTGCAAGAAAATATTGCAGATTTTGTCAGGAGAAAGACGGTACTGGATATACAATTTGTTCGAAGGTTTATGGGGGCTTTGGGACTGCCAGAAAAGTATTGGGATAAAAAAATTGGTTCACTAAGCGGTGGTGAATTATGCAAATTGCAATTAGTAATTGTGTTGACTAGTGAGAAGAATTTCCTGCTTCTGGATGAACCGACAAATTTTCTAGATGTAGTGGCCCTCCATGCATTAGAAGAGTTTTTAATGCGTTATCCAGGCACTCTTATCTTTGTTTCGCATGATAAATCATTTTGCAGCCATATTGCGACGCGTACGCTTAGCATCTATAAACACCATTTGGTCGACTTTGCCAAGGAGGAGGTAGACCCTGTTCCGAAAACTGATCTACCCTTATTAAGGTTAGAATATGATCGAGCTCTTCTTGATCCTAAAGTTAATATCTCACAATTAAGAACAATGTCGCAAAAAATAAAATCTTTGGAAAAAAATTAAATCCATGAATTTAGTGGGATAAACTAATAAAAAGCCACTAGGAAAAAGAGTTTTAGCATAAATAATCAACTTGACTTTAATCGTTTTTTTCAATAACATGGAAAAAGATTAAAGTGAATTAATTTATAAAAAGGTCGGTAATCAATTTGCTGGTAGCTGTTTTTATAGAATTACTTAATCGTCAATAATATGTTAACTGATGGATAAACATAATAATCTTTATTATTGGTACGTTATTCATTTCTGCATAGATAAAAGGAGAATTAATTATGGACGACATTTTAACTGTCAAAAATCTGAATAAGTCTTTTGGCAAAAATAAAGTGTTAAAAGATGTTTCTTTTAACGTTCAACCAGGAAAAGTTGTGGGTTTGGTTGGTCCTAACGGTGCCGGGAAAACGACAATCATGAAAGCAGTTCTTGGCTTGTTTGATTTCCAGGGCGGAAGTATTTTAATCAATGGTAAAGGTGTTTCAATTACGAAACATCAAGCCTTGAGTGAAGTCGGGGCTCTTATTGAATATCCGGGAATTTATCCTTTCTTAACGGGAATGCAACATTTGGAGCTTTTTGCAGATGATACATCGACCGATAAAGCAGACATTCAAAATGTAATTGATGAATTAAATATTGGATCATATATCAATCGAAAAGCAAAAGCGTATTCCTTGGGAATGAAGCAAAAACTTGGAATTGCTTTAGCACTTTTAAACAATCCAAAATTCGTGATTCTTGATGAACCAATGAACGGTCTTGATCCTAAAGCTACAAAAGAATTGCGTAACTTAATTCTTGACTTAGCTAAAAAGGGAACGACTTTCTTAATATCAAGCCATATTTTGAGTGAATTGGAAAAATTGGTTGATGAAATTGTGGTCATTGATAATGGAAAAATAATCAAACAAACTAGTATGGAAGATCTAAGTGATTCAAATGGGAATTATCTGGTGCTGACAACCACTAATGATACTAAGGCACGTGAAATTCTAAGTGCCGAAGGAGTTACTTTGGAAAAATCAGATAAATTGAAAATCAAGAAAACAAGTGATGATCAATTAGCTGGTCTTATTCAATTGATGAGCAGCCATAATATCAATATTGTTGATGTGCAGCATGAACAAAATGATCTGGAAACGTCATTGCTGGATCTTTTGGATAATGATCAGGTAAAGGAGTAATAGAATGGTAACATTAATAAGACAAGAACTTTTTAAATTGATGCACAAGAAAAGTACCATTATTGGAACAATCGCTTTGTTGTTATTGATGACAATATTCGCTGTTTTTAGTAAGTTACAGCCTAGTTTTTCAGACCCTAAAGGGGAATTTATTGCTGCCTACGGCGGAACATCTTGGGTTGTATTTTTTATGATTGCAGCCTGCAGCACCATTGTTGCAATGGAATTTCAATATGGAACCATCAAGGAACTGCTTTACCGCAAATATTATCGTGGTGAAATTTTGGCAAGTAAATGGATTACGATGTTTATTTATTCGTTATATTTTTATGTGTTATCATTTATTTTCTCTGTCATTTTAAAAATGGTGCTTTTTAACTCGAAATTTAGTTTTAGTGACATTTATACAAATGATCAATCTGTTATGCATGTAACTTTAGTAACTTACGCGGGTAGTTTTGTTGGGTTATGGTTATTATTGAGTTTAGTTTTACTGCTGGCCAATGTGTTTAAAAGTTCAGCAGCTGCAATTTCAGTCGGAATTGTCGGTTATTTTGCAACCAGTATTGCTTCCAGTTTAATGTTTATGTTGATCAATAAGTGGGAATGGCTAAAGTGGAATCCGCTGAATATGCTTAACCTTTCAGACCAATTAAGCAACTCGACTGTAATAGGAACTCTGACACGTTTGTCGAATACAGAACTTGTCTGGGGGAACTTGGTTTATACAGGTATCTTCCTTTTCTTAGGATATTTGGTTTTCCGTAGACGTAATGTTTAATTTTTTTAGTGTTTCGTATTAGATGACAAAGTACAAAACTCTCAGATATAAACTCGATACGAGTTCATATCTGAGAGTTTTTAGTTTAATCAATTTTGGCAGCAGTTAACTTTGACAAATGAGCATAGTGTTTATACAGTGCTGCAAATTTACCTTTACCATTTTTTTCCCATGGTTTTTCTTTACCACAAAAATGTAGAAAAATAGTATTGTTAATTACCCAATCTAGATCCCAAGTTCCATTGCTAATCATTTCATATGTCAAATTTTTTCTGGCATCGAAATTATAAACTTGATCTGGCAGAGACAAGATTTGATCACCGAATAAAGAGTTCAAAATATCCTGATCTGGGAGAAGCAGTGTAGCTCTTTTTTCACGAATAAAGTCATAAATAATCTTGTGGTTTATTATATGTCTTGCTTGCACAACGTTAATTAGTAAAACACCTGAATTATAGTACTGTTCAGTATCGTAATTTTGAAGACGTACTTTATTAACGACAGTCGTTAAGTTAGTTAATTGTGAATGACTTGCTGCTGCGTAAAGGTAACTATTGAGCTTTAAGTCATAAAGGGATGAGATATCATTAATGCATAGAATATCAGCATCCAAGTATAAAATTTTTTCAACATCTTTGGGGAGATAGTCTTGAGCCAATAATCTGTAGTAAATTGTTTCAGGATAACGTTTTGTAACTGGAGCATATTTAAAATCATTTGCACCAATAATGAGTGGTTTATAACACATATTTAGTGCAGAACAAAATTTTTTAAATTCATTTTCCCAGTCGAATTTCTTTTTTTGGAGTACAAAAACCCTAAAAAAAGTATTGGGTGTATTGTTTCTAAGAGAAAATAAAGTTGTTTTTAATTGTTCAAAATAATTATCGTCAATTGAAAATAAAAGGTTAATAGTTTTCAAATGTATTCTTCCTTATTTTTCTATAGTTTGTTTATTCAATTTGAATAGTCCTTCTATCAGTTATTTTAACATATTGAAAAAACTGTTGTTTGTTTAAAAATTTTATCGATTATGGTGAAAAACTTGAAATTTTAAATAGCAAGTTGATAATGTACTGGCCATTCAAGATTGTTCAGTTAAAAGATAAGATGCTGCCAGTTAAACATTACTTTTTACCATTGATCTTTAAATTGAACCGATTGTCATTTTGACAAGTATTAATTGACTCGGGCTTGTATACTTAGTTCAGAAACAAGAAGGGGGACAGATAGATGCGTGTAAATTTTTATATTGATCCAGAGCACAAAGAACATGTTGATTTTTTTCTAAAGAAAATCGAGCCTTGGCATCAGAAAATAGCTGCTAATTTACAGCAAGATACAACGTTTATATGGGGATACAGAGAAGAAACTGCTGCACCGTTAGAATTCAAAAAAATAATTCGTTTTTTCACAGAAGATAAATATGTTTTTTGCAGTGCCACAGATCAAGGTAGTTTCAAGGTCAAAAAGAGGATCTATCAACTGGCAAAAGAATTACCTGATCAATTTATTCAAGTTTCAAGCAGCGAAATAGTTAATTTTAATTTTGTAGACCATCTCGAGATGAGTTCAGCAGGAGCGATCATAATACGATTAATTAACGATGAGACTGCCTTAGTTTCACGCAGATTCGTAAAAGAATTGAAAAGGAGATTGAAATTATAATGAATAGAAAAATGTTAAAAACTGCCATTTCAGGGATTCCGATCGGTATCACAATCGGATTATTAATTTCGCTTTTTTTCTCATATGCATACGGACTTGAAAACTACTTTCCTTCTGCACCGCGCTTCATAGAAAGTTTTGAAAGACCGTTAAATGCCTTAGCAATTTCCATTATTTTGTGGGCGTTGATCGGAATTTTATTTTCAGTTTCATCCCTAATCTTTGAAAAAGAAAATTGGAGTATTACACGTCAAACAATAACCCATTTCTTAGTTACTTTCGGTGGCTTTACGCCGTTGGCAATTTTGTCCGGTTGGTTTCCGCTTCAATGGGGAGTGTTCTTTTTCTTCACGATTATTTTTATAATTATATATATAATCATGTGGTTAGTTAGCATGATAAGTGCACGGCGTGATATTGAAAAAATTAACAGAAATCTCAAAAAAAGAAGTTCATAAGCTGAGATTGAAACAGTATGTTATACTTATCTTGGATAGTAAAAACACTGTCTGGTTGGTAGTCCAGACGCTAAATTTGGAACGTAAATATTAGTCAGTAACCTGCCTCCTTGGTTGTCCTTCTATCTGCAATTAAAAGGAGGGACAACTTTTTATGTTAACCATAAGAGGAAGTTTAACAATTATTTATGAACCACCATTTTATAAAGGTATCTTTGAAGAAGAAACACAGTGTTCTTATCGAGTTGCACAGTTCAATTTTGGAACTTCGGTACCAAAAACGAGGCTTGTGTATCTTTACTTGTTAGATCACTACAGTGAATTAACGTTTTATGAGCAGAAGCAAAAGACTAAACTTTGTCTTAAACACGCAAATCCCAAAAGATTGCAGCGGCTAGCACGCAAAAATGTAGGAGCTGATTTCAAAGGTACTAAAGCACAACAGGCATTGCAAAAACAACATCAAAGCTGTAAGAGAAGTGGCAAGAAACAGCGTAATTTAGTTAAAAAAAATAAAAAACAGTTTCAGTATGAACAAAGAAAAAATAAACGACTGCAAAAACACAAGGGACACTAAATTAAGAACTAGGGTTTGTTGAAGCTAGCATTATTATGAAAATAAGTACCTGATTGCGGGCAGATAATACATTAGTCCGCAATTTTTTTATAATTTAGTAGGAGTGAAATAATGAAAAATTATATTTTTGATTTCGATGGTACATTAGCTAATTCTGGCAAAACTGCAATTTTAGCTACCCAAGCGGCATTCAAAGATTTTGATTTGCCACTTCCCGCAGCGGCTGATATAGAATATTACATGGGTGTTCCAATTGAAGTTTCGTTTAAAAAAATGACAGACAAAGAATTTACAAGTGCACAGTTTGCTGAACTAATCAGTTTATTTCGCGTGCATTACAAAGCATTTGAGTCTGAGAACTTGGTACTATTTCCGGAAATGGAGCATGTTTTGGAAAAAATGTCTGTGGCAAATAAAAGTATGTTCGTTCTTTCAAGCAAACATTCTGTAGCTTTGAACCGAAATTTGGAACAATTGAATGTTTTGCAACATTTTCAGGCAGTTTGCGGTTCAGATCAGGTAAAAAAATATAAACCAGCACCTGACGGAATCTTGCATATTTTAGAAGCAAATAACTTGAAAAAAAATGAAACAATCATGATTGGGGATGCAATCTATGACTTACAGATGGGAAGAACTGCAGGTGTATTTACTTGCGGTGTGACATGGGGAGCACATGCTAGTTCACTGCTTGAAAAAGAAAAACCAGACTATTTAGTTGATAAAGTCATAGATTTACTGAAAATATAACCGTACTTTGAGAAAAACGATACGTAAGATCCAAGTCTAGTCTCTAGCTAGAAGTTTATATCACTGCTCTTTTTTGTTTAGAAAAACAGTGATTAAACCGTTTTTTTGCTAACAACAAACTATTATATTGTAGACAAATAGGATGGAGGAATTTGTATATGCAAGATGATGCTTTATTGGTGATAGATCTTCAAAATGGTGTGTGCCGCAAAAATGAGATAGATGTTGATCATTTTGAAGATTTGATTGTAAAAGTTTCAAATCGTATAAAAAGTTATGCTGATAGCAGTAAACCTGTAATTATCGTCCAACATGAAGACAAAGAATTGGTGAAAGGTTCTGTCCAGTGGCAGCTTGTTTCTAAGCTTAAACTGACTGGTAAAGTTTATTTTATAGCAAAAGAACATGCTAACAGTTTTTTCCACACAGATTTAAAGAAATTGCTGGCACAATTAAATGTTCAACAGATCGAACTTTGCGGAGCACAGACTGAGTATTGTATTGATGCAACTGTTAAATTTGCACATGGGTTAGGTTACAAGGTTCTAATGTGCCACGGACTAACGACAACGTGGGATAACCAATTCATGACTGCGCAGCAAACAATCAGTTTTTATGAAAACATTTGGAACGAGCGCTTTCTTCAATTTATTGATTAGTTTTTTCGATCAAAAGAGCAATTTTTTACTTAGGATAAGAGGACCAGAGATATGAAAAAAGAGTTGCAATTCAAGGAAATAAATAAACTTACTGAAGAACATTATCAGTTACTGCTGGATGCAGATCCTTCACGGAAGATGCTTATGAATTATACAAAAAGGAGCATTTGCATTGAAGCAAGGCAAGAAGAAGTTTTTTCAGGGGTCATGCTCCTGTTGCCTACAAGGCCTGAGACAATTGAAATTATAAATATTGCAGTTGTCAAACAGTTTCGTAATCACGGAATAGGTCAAAGGCTGCTTAAATGTGCACAAAATTGGGCTAAGCAAAAGGGCTATAGAGTTATTGAAATTGGAACTGGCAGCACAAGCTTTGGGCAGTTGTACTTATACCAAAAAAATGGATTCAGAATTTGTGGAATAGATAAAAATTTTTTTGTAGAACATTATGAACGGCCAATCTTTGAGAATAAATTACGTTTAAGAGATATGATCCGGTTAAGGCTGTATCTTTGAGCTAAAAGAAAAAGATATGTAGAACATCATTTTTAAAGAGAAGAGGAATTGGATTGTCACGAGACTGTCAACTTGTGTTTCACCCTCAAATCGCATCTAAAAAACCTGAAAATATGGTACATACAAATAACGATTGTCCATTTTGTCAGCGTGAACTGTTAACTGATATCATTGAAGAAGAACAAGATCGTATTTGGTTGGTAAATAAATATAGAACCTTGGAGGAGACTTACCAAACTGTCGTTATTGAAACAGCAGAACATAATGGTGATATTACAACATATACAGATGTACAAAACAGGGCAGTTTTTAAATTTGCTTTGAAAGCCTGGGAAAAAACTATCGATTCAGAAAAATTTAAAAGTGTTCTAATGTACAAAAATTTTGGACCTTATTCTGGTGGAAGTTTGCGTCATCCACATATGCAAATTGTTGGATTGAACAAAATTGATGCTTACAGGAATATTCCAAAAGAAAGTTTTACTGGAAAAGTTTTTTATAAGAGGCATGGCTTAAAAATAAATATTTCCGATTATCCGATTGCGGGTTTTACTGAATTTAACGTTATTTTGTCTAACTCGGATAGCTCTGAAATATTCGCAGATGCAGTTCAGACAGTTGCTAAATATGTATTAAATGATTATTTTAATGGGAAATGTACATCCTATAATCTTTTCTTTTATCATGTTGAAGATCGAATTGTGGCAAAAGTTGTTCCTAGATTTATGGTTTCACCTTACTTTGTAGGTTTTAAGATTCCGCAAGTTAATGATTGCAAACGTATTAGCCAAATTGGGAAAGAATTGGCTGATAAATTATTATTTGAAATGGAGAGGTAAGCAAAATAAGACCATTTTCTAAATCAATAATTACTAATTCTTTCAACTACTTAAGACAATTTTTAAACTGTTGTTGAAAGAACTTTTTCATGTAATTGTATCCAAATTAGATTGGTTTAATTTTATGTATTTTTTTACGGCATTACTGTTAAAATAAACTAAGTAAAGATTTTGAGGAGCTGACTTATTTGAAGTTAAATAGAATTTGGCAAATGATTGCAAAAAGTGTTGTAGTAGTTTGCCTGTTAATTTTGGCAGGTTGTACAGCACAAAGCAAAACGCGAGTCAAGGACAGCAAAGTAAAAACGCGTGAGAGCTTGAAAACTAAAAAACTTAGCGTTAATAAAAAAAATGCAAAAAAGAGAACTGTCACAAAATGGATTCACTATAAGAAAAAATGTCAAATTCCAATCCTAATGTATCATAGTATTTCATCCGGTAACGCTCTACGAGTTCCACCAAAACAGTTTGAAGAGGAAATGACATATCTAAAAGCAAATCATTATTACACATTAACCACTGCGGAAGCGATCAAGGCTTTTGAAACTAACTCGTTGCCTCAAAAAAAAGTTGTTTGGATAACCTTAGATGATGCATACAAGGATAATTATACGGCTGCATTTCCTATTTTGGAAAAGTATCATCTGCATGCAACTATCAACTACATAACCGGTTTTAGTCAGAAATCGAATCATTTAACAGTGGGTGAAGCAAAAAAAATGCAACATAGTGGACTGATTGATTTTCAAAGTCATACAGTTCAACATTTGGATTTAAATGAACTCTCGACAGACGTTCAAATGCAAGAGTTGGCAAATTCTAAAAAATGGCTTGACAGTAATTTAAAACAAAAGACACAGATGATCTGTTATCCAGCTGGGCGTTATAATCAAACAACAATCAAATTAGCAAATCATCTCGGATATAAAATCGGTTTGACTACAAATGAGGGATTAGCCTGCTTAGATCAAGGCTGGTATTCACTCTCGCGAGTTCGAATAGCTCCGGGAATAAATCTTCAAACATTTGATCAGCTATTGAAAAATGGTCACTAAAATAGAAAAGAATAAGTTGAAGACAATAAAGTTAACTAATTAGATGATATATAATTGTTTGACAAATTAAAATTTTATTGTTATATTTTCACTAATGTGTGATGAGTACATTTTAATTCTTCTGAAGAGAGCTGGAGTTGGGTGAGATTCAGCGGAGAGTCAATATGGAATATGGTCACGTAAACGTTGAAAAAACGAGCAATATTTTTGTGAGTTTTTTCCAGGTACGCCTGTTAAAGCGTAAAGGTATATTTCTATTTGAGCAAAGTGCTGTGTGCTTAAACAAAGAGAGTACCTATTGAGTGACGATTGGTAACGATCGTCAAAACCATCGGGTGGTAACGCGATTATTCGTCCCGCAGTCTTTTAATTGACTGCGGTTTTTTTATTAGCAGAATGTTATGAACATTGTGCTAAAAGATAAGTAGTTAGGAAGTACCATCACATCAAGTAGTGTATTACAGGAGGAATGGAAGAAATGAGAAAAAGCAGGATTATATTAACTTTGGTCGGTCTTGTCATAGTCGCAGTTGGCGTTATTACACTTACAGTCCAAAATAATGGTACAAAAAATGCAGATACAATAACTATTGGATCGATTGGTTCTGATGTCCAGATTTGGAAACATATTGCATCTTTACCTGAAACAAAAAAAGAGCATTTGAACATTAAAGTAAAATCTTTTACAGATGGAATTTCTTTAAATACAGCAACTGCTGAAAATAAGATCGATGTTAATGCCTTTCAATCATATGCATATTATATTGCATTTAACAAAAGCAGTAAGGTAGGCAAATTAGCGGATTTAGGAACAACTTATCTTGAACCGATGGGAATTTATTCAAACAAGTACAAAACAGTAAAAAGCATCCCCGATGGTTCAACAATCGCCTTGGCTGACAATCCGGCTAATACTGCTCGCGGACTTAAATTACTAGAAAAAGCAGGTTTAATTAAGTTGAAGTCTAGTTTTGGAAGTCTTTCGGGTACTAGTGCAATTGCGGATAATCCGCATCATTTTAAATTTGAGGAGATTGATGATACGACTGGTCCACGAATTATGAAAGATAATTCAATTGCAGCAGTTCTGATTGGAAACACAATCGCGCTTGAAGGAAAATTAAATGTTTTAAAGGACTCGATCTATCATGAGGAGGTCAACCAGTCTACTAAAGAAAATATTAATATTTTAGCAACAGCAGATAAAAATAAAAACAATAAAAAATTCAAAAAACTTTTAAAGATATACCATAGTGATAAGGTTCAAAAATATATCAAAGAAAAATTTGACGGAACTAAAATTCAGGTTCAAAAGCCACTCTCGTATTTTAATGACTAGATATTTTGATATAGCAACGCCGCGTTTAATTTTCCTCTGATATATCTTTTTAGGTAATATTACCAAGATGAAATCAGAGCGAGTACACCAGTTTTGAGCATCAGTTGTGCATTGCAAATATAGTTTTGTCTATGAATAATCGCAATTAAATGTGAAAAACTAGCTGTCGATCCTCACTAAATTTGTATAATACAAGATTAAAATAAGGAACTGAATCAAACGTTATATTTTGACTCAGTTCCTTGTTTTTATTTCACTGTAAACATAAAATTTGAACCTTAATAATATACAAAAAACAAAGCCGTACGAAAAATCGTCTTTTAGCACAGCCTAACATAATTTAATTTTACATAGTATTGTGTTTTTAGGCTTGTTTCTCGCTTTTACTTAATTTGTGGAATATTTTTATCCTGTTCTGACATATAATCTCTAGTTAGTGGAAGATTCAGCCCACTTGGTCCCTTTGTTAATAAGTACTGTGCGACATCAATATTTCCAGATTCAAAAGATGATGCACAAGCTTGCAGGTATAAATTCCACATGCGGAAAAATTTATCATCAAACATTTCGATAATTTCCAATTTGTGTGCAAGAACGTTTTGTGTCCAGATCTCTAATGTCTTTTGATAATGTCTTCTGAGTGTTTCCAAATCCTTAAGCTGCAAATTGCTCTGCATAATGTGTTCCATCATTTCGCTTAGATGGGGAATATAGCCACCAGGGAAAATATATTTGTTAATAAATGGATCAGAGCCAACTCCCATATGTTGCCCAGTAATACCATGTATTAGAGCTCGTCCTTCAGGCTTTAAAAGTTCTGAAATCTTTTTAAAATATGTTTCCAAATTTTCTTTACCGACATGTTCAAACATACCAACACTTGTAATGTAGTCAAAACTTTGGTCTAATTCACGATAATCCATGAGTTTGACATCAATCATATCCTCAAGATGTTCAGTTTCTATTCTGTTGCTGACATAGTCGAATTGCTCTTTGCTTAAGGTAATCCCTGTTGCGTGAACACCATAGCTTTTAGCAGCTGCAAATAAAAGGGTTCCCCAACCGCAACCAATGTCTAGTAATGTTTTATCAGGTTTCAAATCGAGTTTGTTTAAAATATGATAAACTTTATTAGTCTGCGCTTGTTCAAGCGAATCATTTTTATTTTTAAAGTAAGCACAAGAATATGTCATCGTTTTGTCAAGCCATAATCTGTAAAATGAGTTACCAAGGTCATAGTGACTTTGAACATCGGTTTTGCTTTGCTTTTTAGAATGATTTTGCTTAGGCAGAAATTTTTTAAACTTATCACTGTTTATAAAACTGTGGGGGGTCATAAAAATCGCAGTTATTAAATTTTGAATACTGCCTTGTACTTCGATATTTTTTTCCATATAAGCTTCAGCAAGCGTAAGCGTGGCATGTTCTAAAACAGAATGAGGCGAAATCGGCTTTTTGAACTTTATTTTATTTTGTACTTCTCCTTTTGGACCGAAAGTCTCATTTTCTCCATCCCAAAAAGTTACTTCAACAGGAATATTGAAAGCATGTTTTAGTAACGTTTTATAAAAAGTTTTTTCTAGCAATGTGAAGACCTCTTTTCAAACTTTTGAACAAATTTGCTATAATTTGCTTGACATTTTTTAATTGCTCTTTTAACCAATATAACGCTAATTTTCAAAATGATAAAGGTTGAAATTTATTAAAAAAAATGGCCTCAATAAAAAGTGTAATTATGAACAAAAGGGAATGCAAAAAACTTGTTTAATAAATTAACTTTGTGTACAATATAACTGTTGACATGCTCATGTGTGAACATAATTATGAGCAATACCCTGAATAGGAGGCTGATTATTTATGAAAGTTGCAGTTGTTGGTTGTACACATGCGGGAACATTTGCTATTAAACAAATTTTAAGCGATTACAAAGATGTTGAGGTTACCGTTTTTGAACGTAATGCTGAAATATCATTTCTATCATGCGGAATCGCGTTGTACTTGGGCGGACAGGTCAAGGATCCTCAAGGGTTATTTTACTCAAATCCTGATGAGCTAAACGAATTAGGTGCTTCTATCAAACTAAAGCATAACGTGAGGGAGATTGATTCTAAAAATCATACGCTTGAAGTGGAAAATCTATTGACAAATGAAGTAACAATTGAACATTATGATAAGTTGATTATGACTACCGGTTCTTGGCCGATAGTTCCGAATATCCCCGGCATACAAAGTAAAAAAGTTTTGCTTTGTAAAAATTGGACACATGCACAGGAACTGTTTGAACGTGTTCCAAAAGTCAAAAAAATTGCTGTAATTGGTGCCGGATATATTGGAGCAGAATTGGTTGAAGCGTACTCACTTAAAGGGCACGAGGTTATTTTAATTGATGCACAGGATCGTGTGATGCCTAAGTATTTCGACCCCTCCTTCACAGATAAAATTGAAAATGATTTTAAGAACAATGGTGTACAGTTGGAACTTGGACAGTCAGTTCAGAGATTTGAAGAAAAAGCAGGCGAATTGATGATCGAAACGGACAAAAAAACTATTACTGCCGACTTAGCAATACTTTGTATTGGGTTCAGACCCAATACGGATTTGTTAACCGGTAAAGTTGAGATGACTCCTAATGGAGCGATCATCACTGACGATTATATGCGTAGTTCGGATCCAGATATTTTCGCTGCAGGAGATAGTGCGGCTGTTCATTACAACCCAACTGGTAAAAATGCATATATTCCACTAGCTACAAATGCTGTTCGTCAGGGGATTCTCGTTGGCAAAAACTTGAAAAAACCTGTACTGCGTTATATGGGAACGCAGTCGACTTCTGGCTTATCTCTTTATGGAACTTCAATCTGCTCAACAGGTTTAACTGCTGAAGCTGCTAAAATGCAAGGGATAGATGCTGAACACGTTATTTTTGAAGATAACTATCGACCAGAATTTATGCCTTCAACCACACCGGTTTTAATGTCACTTGTTTATGATGCTGTTACTAGACGTATTCTGGGCGGAGCATTGATGAGCAAATATGATATCTCACAATCAGCTAATCTTTTGTCATTGTGTATTCAAAACAAAAATACGATCGATGATTTAGCGATGGTTGATATGCTTTTTCAACCAACTTTTGATCGTCCGTTTAACTATTTAAATCTCTTAGGCCAAGCAGCACAGGCCCAATTAGAAAAAAATAGATCAAAAGAAGTGTTTGCTAACTAGATAGAGAAGTTAAAAAGATGAAAATGCGGTAGGGTTGTATTTTACCGCATTTTCATCTTTTTTGATTTTTTAAGAAAGCAAGAAGATCTTAACTAAATGATGGAACATGGTCCTCCAACTTTGTAACCGTTTTTAGTAGCTAGCTGCATTAATTCAGTTAACAACAGCCGATTTTTTTAGACAAAACTAGTTTATTTTCCAGAAGACAGGTAGAGAATGAATTATGTACTTTTTGAATCAGCACAGGACAACTTTGTTTTCAAATTTTAACTCTTTTTGAGCGGAGCATATGTTTCTCCAAGTTCTTGGAGCATTTGATCGAGAATCATTTAAGCTTCTTGTGCATTTTTGTTCAATTAAAACAATTTATTTATATAAAAATAGTAAAATTAATATTGAGATTGCAAATATGTATGTTTAAATATGAGCATGGGTGTTTTAAGGCTAATCAAATTAAGCATAGTGTTAAATGCTATTGCTATTAAACCTGAATCATGGTTATTATAAATTGTTAGGACTGCTTTACTATTCTTAAATCTAATCCTTTATACGAGAAGGGAAGAATTGGTCTTATGCCAAAAATATTTGTTATAGAAGATGATGCATCAATTTTAAATTCTGTCAGAAAGGGATTGGAGAAGTGGCAGTATCAGGTGGAAAATGTTGGTAATTGGAAAAATATTGTTCAAGAATTCTTAGACTTTGAAGCTGATTTGGTGATAATGGATATCACATTGCCGACTTACGATGGTTTTTATTGGACTTCGAAGATAAGGGACATTTCCAATGTTCCTATTATCTTTGTTTCTGCAGCCGAAATGGACCCAAATGCGGTAAGGGCAATTGCGACTGGGGCTGATGATTATATAACGAAGCCTTTTTCGCTAGCTGTACTTATTTCAAAGATTCAGGCGGTGCTTCGAAGAGTTTCAAGTGATAGTGAAGTAAGATCTAAAAAAATAACAGTCAAGGGATATCAACTTAATGTTCTAAACAACTGTCTAAGTTATACAGGACAAACGATTAAATTAACTCCAACTGAAGGAATAATTATGGAACTTCTCTTTTTGAACCCCAATAAAACTATATCAAAAGATCGCTTAATGCAAAATATCTGGCAAGGTGGTTTATTTATAACACAAAATGCTTTGAACGTTAATGTTAGCCGGTTGCGTAGCAAACTGGCTACAGTGAACCTAAAAGAAAAATTGGTAACTGAACGTGGTCGCGGATTCAGGCTGGCAATCTAATGTTTAACAGTTCAGTCAAACATATCATAAAGATTATTTTAGCAAAATGGCCCTTGTTTATACTGTATTTAAGTTCAACCACTTTTTTAGGCTTTTTATGTCTGCTTTATAATATCAAACTTATACTAATTGCCGATTTAATTAGATTTACATTAATTCCTTTTTTGCTTTTTTTGTTTTATCGAATTTATCATGAAGAAAAATTTCTGCGCAATCTTAGAAAAGCCAGTTCTCAAGGACAGATACTTGAAGCGGTGCCGCACGGCTTAGTAGAAAAAGCATTCATTAGTTCCTTTAATCAATTGCAACAGCAAAGAATTCAATATGAAAAAGAAGTTCAGAAAGAATTTAAACAACATCGTGATTATTTAGTGATGTGGAGTCATGAAGTAAAAACACCGCTGACTGCTTTGAGTTTAATGGCAGAAAATGAAAATGAGGTTGCAAGCATTGATGTGCAGCAGCAGATAGCGTTGGCTTACCATCAGTTGAACTTAATACTTACATATGAGCGGTTAGCAGACTTTAACCACGATCTTGTTTTCAAATGGATTTCTGTTAGTGACATTATTGAAGTACTTATAAAAAGATATGCAGTTTTTTTTATCAGAAAAGAAATTACACCCCATATAAAAATTACGGCTGTCAAAGCCCTGACAGATCCAAAATGGCTATCGTTTATTTTAGAACAGTTGCTAATGAATGCTCTCAAATATTCAAAAAAGGGGGCTTCTATTGAAATTGAGTGGCAAGACAATGCAATCAAAATTGTTGATAATGGAATTGGCATCGATGCTAGTGATCTTCCACGCGTTTTTGAGCCTGGTTTTACTGGTCAAAACGGACGTCATCACAACTCTGCTACTGGTATGGGGCTTTATATTGCTCAACGAATCAGTAAGCTACTAGATCTTAAATTGACGATTGAATCAGAAATAAGCAACGGAACGAGTGCAATAATTTTAATTCCTGAAACTAAGATCAAATACTGAATTAAAAATAACAAACTGTAAGGTTTCTAACGTTGTTGTAACTACAAAACAACGTTAGAAACCTTTTATAATATTACTAGACAAGTGAAGGAGTGTTATTTAGATGAACGTATTAGATTTAAACCATGTTCGCAGAATTTTTGCAGATGACAAGAAAAACAAGGTTATAGCATTAAAAGATATTTCGTTCAGTGTTGATAAAGGTGAGTATGTTGCAATCATGGGTGAATCAGGAGCGGGCAAAACAACATTGCTTAATATTATTGCAACTTTGGATAAGGCAACAAGTGGCAGCATTACTTTAGATAATTTTGATTTGAATAAACTACCTGAAAAACAAACAGCTAAGTTTAGACGTGAACATTTAGGTTTTGTTTTTCAAAATTTTAACTTGTTAGATACATTTAATAATCGTGACAATATTTTTTTGCCATTAGTACTTGCGAAAACCAGCTATCCTGAGATGGAGCAGCGTTTACGCCCGCTGGCAGAACAGCTTGATATCAAAAGCTTATTAGAGCGTTATCCTCATGAAATCTCAGGCGGGCAAAAGCAACGTGTCGCAGCAGTAAGGGCATTAATTACAAAACCAGACCTTGTTTTAGCTGATGAACCGACAGGAGCTCTCGACTCGCATAACACCGAAAATTTGCTACAGCTTTTTGAAAGAGTTAATGCTCAAGGACAAACAATTTTGATGGTAACACATAGCGCTGCAGCGGCAAGTCATTCGAAACGAACGCTTTTTATCAAAGACGGTCAAATTTATCACGAAATCTTCAAGGGAGATCATTCGAGAGCGGAATATTTAAAAAAAATCATGACAAGTTTGGCAGCATTGTCAAGCAAGGAGGTTTAAAGAATGATCCATCTTAAATTGGCGTGGCACGGTGTCACACATCACAAACAAGAATATGGTCCTTTTCTTTTAGCAAGTATAGTTCTTATTGCAATTAACTTTATTTTTTGGAATGTATCACTGAATAAAACTTTAAAAGCAATGGCTTTTGGCGATGCAACAATTGAGATAACGAAGGTGGCCATTGTTTTTATTTCCTTGATATCATTGTTTTTAATGTTTTATGCGAACAGTTTTTTGATCAAGCAACGCGGAGAAGAACTTGGTCTCTACAATATGATCGGACTCAGTAATAGTGATCTGCGCTGGATTCTGACATTAGAGACTGCTTTGTTGTATGCAATTAGCTTAATTGCTGGATTAATTTCGGGCTTTGCTTTTCTTAAACTGGCGTTTTTGATCCTTCAAAAGTTGTTGACGCTTAAGCAGTCCCTTGACCATTTTGAATTGTATGCAGTATATACGACGGCTATGATTTTCGCACTTATTTTTCTAGCGTTGTTGTTTTATAATTTTTATCGAGTTCATACAAATGATCCTATCCATCTTTGGAATCAATCTTTCAAGGGTGAGAGGGAACCCAAATCAAAAAAAACATTAGCTGTTCTTGGTGTTGTAATACTTGCTTGGGGATACTGGATATCAGTTAAAACTAAGCCGAATGCAACAGCTTTTACTGGCTTTGTGCTGGCCGTTATTTTAGTTGTTTTGGGAACATATTTACTTTTTATTGTCGGTAGTATCGTTCTCCTGAAGGTATTGAAGAAACAGAAGAAGATTTATTATAAACCAAATCATTTTATTGCTATATCAGGGATGCTTTTTCGGATGAAACAAAATGGAGCAGGGCTAGCATCGATATGTTTACTGTGTACATCTATTCTTGTTACGATGGTCGGCACTTTGAGCTTGTATGTTGGTGAAAATAAGCTGATCAATTCATGGAATCCATACGATATAATGTTTACAACAGAAAAACGGCTTACCTCAAAGCAGCAGCGTACCATCAACGAAACGGCTTCTAAATACAATATTTCTTTAAGTAAGAAAAAACAGATAACAATGACGACCCCCAGCGCGGGTTCAATAAAAAAAGATAAATTTGAAACCAATAATATTATGAATGCTACATTGCAGTTATCCTCATTAACACTTGCTGACTATAACAGCATTCAGGGAACCAATATAAAATTAAAAAAACAGCAAATTTTACTTTATGATGTTTCTTCAAAATTTAACAAAAAACATATTACTATTCGCGGACAGCGCTACCAGGTAAAAAAAATTAATAACTTCAAATTCGCATTCAACTACCAACATGCAATTGTACAACCGATTTTTGTTGTTGCCGCTGATAAGTCAATCTGCAGTGCAATTAATCCACAACCTGAAATGGTCGTCTCAGGATTTAATATAGGTGGTACTAAAACTAATCAGTTAAGATTTGCAAACTCTTTGCAGAAAAATATGAAATTGAGTAACGAAACATATACTGCAGCCCCAATTTTTAGAAATCTATTTCAATCGCTTTTTGGGTCGTTGCTTTTCATTGGGTCATTGGTAAGCATTACGCTAATTTTTGCAACAGCTCTGATTCTCTATTACAAACAGCTTTCGGAAGGTTATGCCGATCGGAAAAGATTTCAGACAATGCAGCAAGTGGGATTGAGTCAAAAAGAAACTAAGGAGGCAATTCGCAGTCAAGTTTTACTAGTGTTCATGTTACCGATTGTAGGTGCAGCCATTCACTTTGTTTTTTGTATCCCAATGCTTAAAAATATACTTTCGCTTTTTTCAATGTATAACACTAAAATATTAGCAGGGGTAAGCATTGTGACACTGTTTGTTTTAGCAGGTGGATATCTTTGTATATATTTTCTGACAACGAAGGTTTATCAGGAGTTGGTAAATAAAAAATAATAAAATAAAAAAAATCTAACTTAGTTGGTAACCTTATTGATATTTTAGATTATCATCCCTTTTAATTTCGTACAGCCAATATTACAGTCTGTAAATGTAAAAAACTATTAGCCAGAGGTATATTTCGCTATAATGTACTTTAGGTGTTGAAATTAGCAATGGCGAGTAAACTTTACATTTAACTCAGTAATCAGCTATTGCGTATTAAGGGGAGTGAGAAGATGGAAAAAAGCAGATGGATTCGGTTCTTAGGTGGAAATAATTTAATTTTTACATTAGTTACTCTGGGCTTGATGGCAACTGTTATCTTTCTATTCGATAAAATATCATTTATTTTTAAACCACTTGGCATTATAGCAGGGACCGTGCTACCGCCACTTATTTTTGGAGTTGTTATTTACTATTTGTTGAATCCATTAGTCAAATTACTAGAAAAAAAGCTTTCTCGAGCATGGGTAATAACGGTTATATATGTTCTAATACTTGTTCTCTTGGCAATTGGGGGTATTCAACTTTTATTTTTAGTTCAAGATCAAGCAACTGAATTACTTAAACGATTCCCAGAAATTTTGAAAGGCTTCCAAAATAACTTTGATTCAGCTACCAAGAATCTGCCATTTGCAAACGAAGTTAACCAATTAGTTAAATCAGTTGATTTAAATAGCAATAAAATTGGAGATTTCAGCAGCAAATATTTTTCAGATGGTCTTAAGGGATTCGGCGGTGTTTTTTCAGCCGTAACAACAATCTTTCTAACAATTTTAACTGGTCCAATTGTCGCTTTCTTTTTACTAAAAGATAAAGAAAAATTTTATAATTTTGTAAAAAAAATAGTTCCCCCATTTTTTCGAAATGATTTTAATGAGTTATTTAAAATTGTTGATCAGCAGATTGGCGGTTATCTTAAAGGTCAGATTGTCGCTTCAATTATCTTAGGAATTTTATATTGGCCGGCTTTCCTCTTAATTGGACTAAACTATGCTGGAGCTATTTCATTAGCTGCGGGCATTCTGTGTATTATTCCATATATCGGGCCCTTTGCAGTCTTTATTCCAGGACTAATCGTTGCTTTTCAAACTTCATTTATGATGGCAGTTAAATTTGTTGTTGTATGGTTTGTTATCCAATTCCTGCATGGAGAATTAGTCGTTCCACGTGTGATGGGTGATAAGGTCCAGCTCCATCCCATTACCGTTCTCTTAGTCTTGCTTGTTATGGGAGATCTGATGGGCCTAGTTGGTGTAATTTTCGGGATCCCAATCTATTGTCTAGTTAAGGTTCTTGTCATTTATCTTTTTCGCAATTTTAAGCGTCGTTATAATCGTTACTATGGAAGACATGGCAAGTATGAAGATACAAAGTTTTCGAAAGATGATTATTTAGATTAGTGAGGAAAAAGAATAATTTTGAAATTCTTTTTATAAGCTGTAAGCAACTTACCAAAATACAAAAAACTGTTAGGGTGTCGAAATGCGGCCTAACAGTTTTTTAGTTGTATTTAAACTTGACAACAATTAAAAATCATATTAAATCAGTTTTTTCCATCAAAGCGTGCGAATTCGGAGTATAGTGTGAAAAATCTTTAAGAGAAACATTGTTGTCGATTATACCCGTATATCGTCCCGATAAAACTAAAAGATTAAACTGATCCGTACCTAAGTAGGTTTCGTCGTCCAAGAATTCAAGTGAGTAGTCTTTTACTAAAAAACGCCCCAAAGAAGAATCAATTTCAGTCTCGTAATCAGTTAAATCAGCTGTATCATTAACAATGACAATATCAAAGTTTGTTTCAAGCCCACAAGTTGCTTGGAGTTTGGAATAAATTCCAACACCATCATCAAAGCTTAACAAAACATGGAGCTTTTTATTATCTGTATACTTTTTGAGCACTTTTTGTGCTGTTGGCGAGATAGTTAAAAACATAATATATTTACCTCCTTAAAATAATGCAAACTCTATTATTGAATTTCGGACATTAATTGTATAAACTTTGCTATGTACATACATATTAAATGCATATAGATTAAAAGTCAAACAATAGGTGGTATGAATCTAAATGTCAAATATGGAAAAAATAATTTGCTTAGCTGAACTCATTCTAACGGCAAACAAAACTGTTGTTTTCACTGGAGCAGGAATTTCAACCTCGAGCGGATATCCTGATTTGGAGGGTATGCAAAAAATTACCCAGAGAGATTCAAAATTTCATGACGATCTCTTAAAACTGTTAACAAACCGGTTTGCACAGAAAAATCCTGCAGAGTTTTATCGCCTTTATCGTAAAACTCATTTTCAACCGCAAAACAGGCCAAGCTTGGCGCATAGAGTAATGACTTTGATGCAAAAAAAGAAATTGCTTGCTGGAATAATCACAATGAATTTGGATCATCTGCATACCAGCGCAAATTCAAAGGATGTAGTTGAGTATTGGGGAAGTATCAACGATAATTATTGTGTAGCTGCACATCATTATTTTGATATGGAGTTTATAGCGAGCCACTCTCTGCCTCGTTGTCCTCTGGATGGCTCGTTAGTTTTGCCTATATTTGTCGAACGAAATATGACAGCTATTAAAAAAGAACTTGAGCGCGGACAAAAAATGGTTAACAATGCTGATCTACTGTTGCTTTGTGGAACTAAAGCAGCACACGGTGTACCTGGGCATCCTCGCAAAATGGTAATTATCAATAAATGGCCAACGAGTTTTGACTCACAGGCTGAATTAGTGATACATGCTGATTTAGACTGGGTCTTCAAACAATTAGCGATTATTTTTCAATATATTGAAAAATAAAAAGGAGGTTTTTTGCAATGGAACTGTCACTTGATAACTGTACCTATTTTGCAACTAATAGATTGGCAAGAGAAACTGAAAAAATAGCAATTAAAGCTTATCAACCTACGGGTTTAGCACCAACTTACAATTATATTTTAATGACAATCAATGAACTGAAAAGTATTAATCTACAAGATCTTTCTCAATTGATGGGAATTGCGCCATCTACAATGTCACGGTTTATCAAAAAACTCGAAATTGAAGGTTTGGTAAAAAAAGAATACGGTTGGAGAAAGTTGGATCTGCAACTGACGGATAAGGGAGTTCGTTTCATGCCATCCGTATATAAATGTTTCGACCAACTAGGAATTCTGATGTCTTCGTATTTTCATGAACCAAATGCAAAAGAAAAATTCGTTGAATTGATTAATAACAAATTTACATTATTTGAAGAAAAGAGCGATGAATAGTTTCTGAGTGATAACAAGCATTAATTTAACTACTTGGGATGATTCTTATATTTTTTATAGATTGACTTTTGTAACACGCAAGTATAAATTTATATTAATTAGAATTTTATCATTTATCACCTAAAAGAAGTCTAAAAAATATAGTTTTATTTAATAGGTTGGAGAGGAAAGTGAACAATATGCATGTGTTATGGAATGATCAAGTTGTTGAACGGTCTGAGGTAAAAATTGACATTGAAGATCGGGGATACCAATTTGGAGACGGTTTATATGAGGCGTTAAGAGTCTATGGTGGAAAAATGTTTATGTTTGATGAACATTTTGCACGATTGAAGCGCTGTGCAGATGAAATTCGCTTAAAACTTCCCTTTACTAAATCTGAATTAAAGCACAACTTAGAAAAACTGATTGCTGCTGAGAACATTGATGGTGGCGAAATTTATTTTCAAGTTTCAAGGGGAACATTAGCTCCTCGGAATCACAGAATACCATCCTTTGAAGAAGTTAAGCCCGTTCTTACTGGAAATGTAATTCCATATGAACGACCAGTTGATAAACAGAAAAATGGTGAAACGGCATGTCTAGTCGAAGATAAACGTTGGTTGCATTGTAATATCAAATCTTTAAGTCTGTTAGGGAATGTTTTGTCACTTGATGAAGCTCTGCAAAATGGTTATGATGATGCGCTTCTTGTACGAGACGGATATTTTACTGAAGCATCTGCGTCGAATGTCTGGTTCGTTATAGATGGTTCTTTATATACCCATCAAGATGGCAACCTGGTTTTGCCAGGTATAACAAAACTCCGGTTGCTTGAAATTGCGCGCAGTGAAGGATTAACAGTTAAAGAAGAAGCTGTTCCAGTTTCTAAATTAGAGAAAGTCGATGAATGTTTTGTTTCAAACTCCATCTGGGAAGTAGTCCCGATTGTTAGTGTAGACGGGAAACCAATCAATAATGGAAAGATAGGTAAAATTACCGCACTTTTGCAAGATAAATATATTGAATGGATCAATAAATAGCCGTTTGTGACCTAGTGGTTAAAAAATTACTTTTAAATTAAGGATGAAATTAATGTAGTTTATTTTTGTTCTTTTATTTGTCTGTAGATAAACCACAAATTACTTGTGTGGCGAAAAAACTCTTCAGTACAAAAAACTCTCTCTTTATTTAATAGTTTTCGGTTACCCATTAAAACTAAATTTAGAGAGAGTTTTTTGTATTGTCTGAAGTCTTAGCAGTTTAGTGCATATCTGTATAGAATTGCAAGTTCTGCATTTATATTTTCATAAAAAACAAAGTATGTTAACAAATGATAACATCTTGCGTTTTGCATTTTTGGCAACGTCAGTTTGATCGACACTTTGTACACTTACATTAAGAAATTGATGGGGGTTTATTGATTTATGAAAAATAAAGTATTGCGCGGTTCTATTCCATACTATTCAGCTAGTGCAGGGCTGCATGTCATCGGAATTGTTTTATTGCTCATCGCGGGATTCCACTCTCCTAGCTTTTGGGGAATGAGCTTTTTAGCTTACTCGCTTGGGTTACGACACGCCTTTGATGCAGATCATATAGCAGCAATCGATAATACAGTACGCAAATTAGTTCAGCAGAATAAAAAAACTTACGGCGTCGGGTTTTACTTTTCTTTAGGTCATTCAACAGTTGTTTTTTTAATGGCAATTGTTGTCAGCATCTCAGTTAAATGGGCAAAAGTTAAATTACCTTTCTTAGAAGCAGTTGGCGGACGTATTGGTTCACTTGTTTCAGGCAGTTTTTTAATTGTTATTGCGTTATTTAATCTTTTGATCTTGATCAGCATGTACAAATCACTTGAAAAAATGAAACAAGGAAAATTCGATGAAAACAAACTAAATGAGCTTTTATTATCGCGTGGTTTTCTTGCACGCTTGTTGGCTCCTCTTTTTAAATGTATTGATCATAGTTGGCAGATGTATCCAATAGGCTTCTTATTTGGACTAGGGTTTGACACAGCAACTGAAATAGCTTTGATTGCTTTATCTGCCAGTGCTGCACAGTCAAGCATCTCAGGGTTAGGTATCATTGCGTTGCCTATACTTTTTGCAGCCGGGATGAATCTAATGGATACTACTGATTCTGTCATGATGTCTGGAGCCTATAATTGGGCGTTTGATACACCAGTCCGCAAAGTCTACTATAACCTGACAGTGACTACTGTCTCGGTCATTGCAGCATTTGTTATCGGCGGAATTGAATTGCTCCAAGTCGTAACAAGTATGACAAACGTTAAAAGCTGGGTTCAAAATATTGATTTCAATTATCTGGGTTATATATTGGTTTTTGCCTTTATTGCCATGTGGGGTTGTGCATACCTCATTTGGAAATTCTTCATTAAAAAAAGAGAAACAGTATAGTCATGTCTTTTCAAGATGTGTGCGATTATTACTTAGAGAGTATACTAATAAAAAATATATGTTGTGTTTAACTCACCCAAAAATAAAATAGTTCTAGATCAAAAGCAAATCATTCAAATTAAAGTTGACGTTTAACAATCTGGGCTAGGATAGTTCATGCGTTAAAACACAGGAGTTATGATTCTTTAATCATTCTGTAAACTGTGGTATACTTCAATGGTCAAAGAAAGTGAGGGATTTTTTTATGACACAGTTTATGGATCAAAATGATGAAAAAAAGAAAAATGCTAACGATATATCAGATGTGTATCGTAAAAAAATGCTTGATCAGCGAATTGTTTTGGTATACGGCGAAGTGAACGAAGAATTAGCTAAAGATATTACATCCCAGCTGCTACTTCTTGCTGCTTTATCAGATGACCCGATTACAATTCTTGTCAATAGTCCTGGTGGGCATGTGGAATCCGGGGATACAATTCACGATATGATTAAGTTTATCAAACCAACGGTGCGTGTTATCGGAACTGGTTGGGTTGCAAGTGCAGGAATTACAATATTCTTGGGTGCAGATAAAGAAAATAGATATAGCTTGCCTAACACACGTTACATGATTCATCAACCAGCAGGCGGGGTTCAGGGTCAATCTACAGAAATTCAGATTGAGGCACAAGAACTTATTCGTACACGTGAAAGAATTAATCAGTTAATTTCTGAAGCAACAGGTCAACCACTTGAAAAAGTTGAAGCAGATACAGACCGTAATTTCTGGATGTCTGTTGATGAAGCTAAGGAATATGGAATTGTTGGGAAGAAAATTACAACATTTGCTGAAATTTCACCAAAATAATTTAAGATCAGGTATTGTTTTGTTCAAGCAGAACATTGCAGAGCTTGAAAATTTTTAAACACTAAGAGTAAATTACAGTTTAAGTGGGAAAGGGTTGTGACAAAACTAGATGCTTGTCACAACCTTTTTTTATTGCTTTTACAAACAAAGACACAGCAGTATTAAATTTTCGCAACATTTGACTTGTATAAACTAATCGTTACAATAAATTAAGGATTAAGTTAAACATATCGGATATTATTTAGATTAGAAGCAGCGGAGGTAATAGTTATGATCCAATCTCAAAAGATAAACATAGGATCTTTCAAAATTTGGTTAAGTGTCGAGAGTCCGCTTCCCGAAGACATCATGAAGTTACGAGAGAAATATAATTTATCGAAGGAACTTCTTGAATACGTTACGGATATTGATGAACCGACTAACTATGATTACGATAAAGAAACTCAATCGCAGTTATTTATTTACCATATACCATATAGAAGTCAACAAGGCTTTTTGACAGTACCGATTGTAATTCTTTTAATCGATGATCAGATTATTACTTTTAACCATTTTAATGATGAGACAGTTAAAAGAATCTTTAATACTGAACTTCTTAATACAGATACTTCTAATATTGAAACAAGTGTACTTGAAATATTAAAGAAATTAAGTGATATGTATCTCTTGCCGATGCATGAAATTAGACATCAGCGTAAAGAGCTAAATGATCTTTTAAGTACACGTACTGATAATAAAAACCTAATAGCACTTGCTAGTCTTAGAAAAAGCTTAATTTACTTTTCAAGCGCTACTCGAAATAATCAACAACTGCTTGAAGAGTTATCTGAAAAACATTTCGGATTAAATTTTCTTGAAGATCAGATTGAGTCATTAGTCGATGCAAAAATTGAAACACATCAGGTGGAGCAGTTAGTCGAAACTGAATCAGAAATCGTAACTCAATTAATTAATACTTTTGACACAATTTTAAGCAATAATCTGAATGACATTATGAAAATTTTAACAATCTGGTCAGTTGTTCTTGCAATTCCAACCATAATTACAGGTTTTTATGGAATGAATGTTAAATTGCCACTTGAACATAATCCATTAGCTTGGATTATTGTAATAGGCATTACGATAGCTATTATTTATTGGGTTATACAGGCGTTGCGACATCACCGTATAATCTGATTAAGGTTCTAAAAAATAACATGTTAGATACATATCAAGATTAAATTTGTCGCATAAAATTTTTAAACCGCAGAGGGTTAATGCTATCGATGTTTAATTTCTACTTGACGCAGATCTTTTTTTATATGATAATATTGGTAACTTTTAAAACGAAGGGAAGAATCATACCATGAACTTTATTCTAAATACTTGGCAAAACTGGCGTAGTTAGAAAGTAAGTTTGCGATGTAGTGTAGACTTACTTTAATTTTCAGTATTAAAGAGAGTCTATGCTGGTATGATAATTCTGGATATAACGCTATCTTCAGAGCCGCATAGTTGAATACTATGCGGCTTTTATCTATAATTTTTTCAGACAGACTCTCTTTCAAAAAATATAAAGGGGATCAAACTAATGGAAAATACAAATAAAAAAGGTTATTTTGGAGAATTTGGCGGACAATATGTACCGGATAAAGTTAAGGTTGCATTAAACGAATTAGAAGAAACCTATAATAAATATAAAGATGATCAAACATTTCGAGATGAGCTAACTTATTATCTCAAGGACTATTCTGGTCGAGCAACACCATTATATTACGCGGAGGGTTTGACGAATTATCTTGGTGGGGCAAAGATATATTTAAAGCGTGAAGATTTGAATCATCTTGGTGCACATAAATTGAATAATGTCCTGGGACAAATCCTGTTGGCTAAAAGAATGGGAAAGAAAAAAGTTGTAGCGGAAACAGGTGCTGGTCAGCACGGAGTCGCAACTGCGGCTGCAGCTGCAAAATTTGGAATGGAATGTGAAATTTTCATGGGTGCTGAAGATGTTGAACGTCAAAGATTAAATGTTTTTAGGATGGAATTGATGGGAGCAACTGTTAATTCTGTTACTGCAGGTACAGCGACTTTGAAAAATGCAGTTGACGCAGCGTTAGGATACTTTGCGGAGCATCTTGATGATACTTTTTATGTTCTTGGTTCAGCGGTCGGACCACATCCATATCCGACGATCGTTAAGGACTTTCAAAGTGTCATCAGTCGAGAAGCTCGCAGCCAGATACTTGAAAAAGAGGATCGCTTACCAGATGCTGTTATCGCATGTGTTGGAGGAGGCTCAAATGCAATTGGAGCATTTGCCGAATTCATTGACGACAAAAATGTTCGCTTGATTGGTGCTGAAGCCGCAGGAAAGGGCGTGGATAATCCTGAAAATGCAGCGACAATGACTAACGGGACTGTTGGAATTTCTGATGGAATGAAAACTTATGTTTTACAAGACGAAGAGGGAAGGGTTTTGCCGGCATACTCGATTTCAGCTGGGCTTGATTATCCTGGAGTCGGTCCAGAACATTCTTTTTTAAAGGATACTCATCGTGCCGAATATGTTCCTATAACCGATAAGGAAGCAGTTGAAGCTTTTGGTCTTCTTTCCAAAACCGAAGGAATAATTCCCGCCTTAGAAAGCTCACATGCAATTGCTGAAGCAATCAAGTTAGTTCCAAAGATGGATAAAAATCAAATTGTAATCATCAATATCTCTGGTCGTGGCGACAAAGATGTTGAACAAGTTGCTAATTACATGAACAAAGAAATTTAATTTGTGTAGTTCATTTCAATAAACAGTACCTAAAAAAGTTTATATGACCTTATATTTCCTGTTTTACTTAGGTTGTAAACTAATAACTACAAGCACATTCAGAACTTACACTAATATAAAAACAAAACATGTTATTGTGGAGCACTATAATAAAGTTTGATTTATTGAGTTTGAGTAAGCTTAAATATTTTCAATTAAAAAACTTTGATTCTTAAAATTGAAGCTGCACTAGCATTACTTTGCCAAGTATTGCCTTGAACATTGTTATTTATGACTATTCGAATTAGAAAAAGCTTAAATGTACCGCTTCAAACCTGAGCTACACATATGTAATTGAAGTTTCTCATGCCTTCGCAGAAGGTAAAATTGGGATTCTATTTCAATTCCATTAAGGCGTACATTCATATAAATTTTTCTAAAAATACAAGAGCTTTTTCCTTTGGGATCACTCATGGCAACATCTTCAAAGTTCAAGTAATATATAACTATAAATTGAATGTAAGTTGTTCTTTTTCAAATAATGTTGAAAATATATCGCTTGTTAAGGAATAGTTTAGCGTCTCTATCTATAGCAAACAAACTATATAGCATATAAAAGGGAATTGAGTGTTATGAGAAAACCGCAAGCATTGAATATTGGTGATAAAGTTGCAATTGTTAGTCTATCTTCTGGTGTTTTAGGAGAGCCATTTTACAGCCATGAGTTAAAACAAGGTAAAAACAGATTACTAGAGATGGGGTTAAAACCTGTTTTTATGCCTAACGCGTTAAAGGGAATTGATTATCTTAAAAAGCACCCTGAACTTCGGGCTGAAGATTTAAAGGATGCTTTTATTGATAAATCAATCAAAGGGATAATTTGTGCAATAGGCGGAGATGATACTTACCGTCTTATACCTTACTTATTGGAAGATGAAGAATTTAGAAGAGCAGTTGAAAATGATCCGAAACTATTTACTGGTTTTTCAGACACAACCATCAATCATCTTATGTTCTATAAATTAGGGATGAATACATTTTATGGTCCGAATTTCATCAATGACCTTGCTGAATTAGATAGTAGTATGTTGAACTACACTAGAGGGTTCTTTTTGAATTATTTTAAAAGAATAGATTACCTAGAAATCAATTCTAGTGATTGCTGGTATGAAGAGCGAGAAGACTTTTCTAAGAAAGCACTTGGGACGAAACGAATCAAGCATTTGGAAAAAAGAGGATATGAGGTGCTGCGCGGCAGTGGGAGCGTAACAGGGAAACTTTTGGGTGGATGCCTTGATAGCTTTTATGATATTTTGGGAAATGAGCGCTATCCTCATGAAAAATCTCTTGCTGAAAAATACGAACTTTTTCCGTCAAGTGAAGAATGGAAAGGAAAAATTCTTTTTCTGGAGACAAGTGAAGAAAAGCCTTCCCCGACACTGTATCAAAAAATGCTTACCGTTTTAAAAAAACGTGGTGTTTTTGAAGCGGTTAAAGCTATACTCATTGGTAAACCACAGAATGAAATCTACTATGATGAATACAAGACAATAATAACCTCAGTGACTGAAGATACGGAAACTCCTATTATTTTTAACGTTAACTTTGGACATGCCTATCCGAGGACCATTGTGCCATATGGTCTAGAAACAAAAGTCGATTTTGAACAACGAAAAATTATTATTAAAGAATCTCTTTTTGAATAGTAGAGTTTTAGAAAAATCAAGCAAAATGTGCACATATAAAAATATTGGCAAAAATGGAATTGGGTCGCATAGGCTAATGCGATTCGATTTCTTTTTTATTGCTTAAAACAAATAAAAAGTATATAATTTCTAAAAAGAAATTATTTTTAATTAGAAATCATATTAAAGGAGAATTTTAAATTTGAATGAACGAATAAAAAAAGCTTTGACGAACCTTCAATGTGAATTTGTTGCTGAAAGAAACGTTGTCAACCCTCTGGAAATAAAATGGATACAATATGATATCTTAGCGGCATTAGCAAAAAAGAAAATGCTTCCATCAGAGTTGAGTAAGTACTTGGGCATTTCTCGTTCAAAACTATCGAAAAATCTTTTTGAACTTAGAAAAAACAGCTATATTGAACAGATACCAAGCAGAACTGATCATAGAGAACTAGTTACTTGTATATCTGATAAAGGGCGAAAATTTTTAATAAACATTGATGCCGGGCATCGAAAGCTGACCACTATTGCAATTAATGTGTTATCACAAGAAGAACAGGCAGAATTTATCAAAATTGCCGAAAAATTAGCTGATGCGTTGGGAAAGGAGCGGCTGACTAATGGCAGATGATCAAGAATTTATTGAGTTATACGGTGCAGCAACAAATAACTTGAAACATATTAACTTAAAGATCCCCAAATATAAAATAAATCTTTTTACTGGTGTATCCGGTTCGGGCAAGTCTTCTTTAGTTTTTTCAACGATTGCAGCTGAATCACAACGAATGGTTAATAAAACTTACTCTAGCTATGTTCAGCAAATGCTCCCACAATATCCCGAACCAATAATCGAAAATATTAAAAATCTTCCTTTTTCAATAGTCGTTGACCAGAAACCAATGACTGGTAATTCAAGATCAACGGTCGGAACCTACACTGATATTTATACTGGACTAAGACTTCTTTTTTCAAGATTAGCGCAGCCATTTATAGGTTACTCAATGAATTATTCGTTTAATAATCCGGCAGGAATGTGTCCCGCATGTCAAGGTTTAGGGAAAAAAAGAAAGATAGTTATTGAGCGTCTTATTGACTGGGATTCCAGCTTGAACGACGGTGCAATCCATTTTCCAACATTTCGTCCAGGTGAGTGGCGCTTAACAAGATATACAGAATCAGGTTATTTTGATAATAATCTCCCGCTTAAAAAATGGGAAAAGGAAAAGTTGGATCTATTTCTGTATGGTCAGCCTCAGACTCCAACAACACCAACCCAAAAGTGGCATAAAACAGCAAAGTATATAGGTTTGTTACTCAGAATAAGAGAAACCTTCCTAACTAAAGAGACAAAAAAATACGCAACAGAGATTGCAAAGATCACCGAAACTGCAGTGTGTTCTGAATGTCATGGAACAAGGGTCAATAAAAAAGTTGAGTCGGCTAAAATAAAGGGAACTTCTATTGCTGATTGTTCTCAAATGACACTTGCTGAATTATATGACTGGCTTCAGACAATTGACCAGCAGCAAGTCATGGTTGTTGTTGGTGACTTAAAAGAAAAATTACGTAGTCTTTCATCGGTTGGACTTGATTATCTAATGCTTAATCGTTCAACACTTAGTTTATCTGGTGGGGAAGCTCAGCGTGTCAGGCTGGCTAATTATTTGACAAGTTCACTGACAAATATTCTCTACATTTTTGATGAGCCAAGTGTTGGTCTTCATCCTCATGACTTAGTGGGAATTAACCGAATTTTCAAAAATCTTTGTCATAAGGGCAATACTGTTTTAATTATCGACCATGATCCAGATATAATAAAAATAGCTGATCAAGTTTTTAATTTAGGTGAAAAAGCTGGAACTGAAGGCGGTTATCTTACCTATCACGGTTCTCTCACAGGGTTGATAGAATCAAAAACTGCAACAGGAAGAGAATTGTCAAAAAAGCCAATATTATGTACTGAACAGCGCTATTTTACAGAATTTTATATGTTGCAGAATGTATCCTTGCACAATATACATAATGCATCTATTAAAGTGCCAAAAAAAGCATTGACAGTGGTTACTGGAGTAGCAGGCTCAGGGAAAAGCACACTCATAAGGGACTTATTTGTCGAAAAATATCCGCAAACAATTGTTCTGAGTCAACGAAACATTCATACGAGCAATAGATCAAATATTTTAACCTATTTAGGAATATTTGATGATATTAGAGAAAAATTTGCCAGACACACACACAAGCCAGTATCATTTTTCAGTTTCAATGGCAAAGGAGCATGCGAGATTTGCAAAGGTAAAGGATACGTTGAAATTGACTTAGCATACATGGGAAAAACAAAATATGTGTGCGAAGCTTGCCAAGGGCAGCGTTATAATCAAGAAGTTTTGAAGCAGTTTTGGAAGGGAATCAATATAGCTCAGTTTTTAAAAATGTCAGTCAAAGATGCTGCTAAATTATTTAATACTGGGAAACTACACAAAGTTTTAGATAGTTTAATGAAAGTCAGCTTAGACTATATAAAGTTAGGGCAGACGCTTGATACATTTTCAGGTGGGGAGCTTCAACGTTTAAAAATTGCACAATTACTAATTAACTTGCATACCAATATCATAGTTCTGGATGAACCTACAAGTGGCTTGCACGAAGCGGATATTCAAAACTTAGTCAATTTGTTTAAAACAATGATTGCTGCCGGTTGTACTATTATAATATTGGAACATAATCTTCACATAATGGGGCAGGCAGATTGGATTATCGATATGGGGCCATTTGCTGGTCAAGCAGGTGGTAAGGTGCTTTTTCAAGGATATGTTCAGCAATTAATGAAGAACAACAATACACTAACAGCAAAGAGTTTAAACGACTATTATGGACAATAGAAAAAAGCAAAACTGCGTACATTCAGTTTTGCCTTTCTTATTGGTATTAGAGTATTATCGAATTTCTTGCTGCTTTGTTTCTGGACCAAAAAGTAGGACTACTATTGCTGCGATCAGCATAATTGTTGCGATCAAATAAAAAATTAAATCAGCTGAGAATTCTTGAATCGCCCATGTTGCAAAATAAGGGGTTAAAACGGTTAATAATTTTGCAATTCCATTAGCTGTCCCAGCACCTCGAAAACGAAAATCAGTAACAAACAGTTCTGAAACATAAACTCCAACTACGGAGGCCATTAAAATATAAAAAGTCATTGTCAGCAAAAAGCCTATTGCAATTATCGTTGTTGGATTGGTTTGTTGTGTATATATCAGTCCCAAAATAGCTGAGATAACAAACGTTGGAATAATAGTTTTCTTTCGGCCTATCCAATCTACAAGCAGTGCACCAATTAAGGCTCCGACTGGAGCACCGGTCATCATGATCATAGAGTATCCCAGCGAATGCACAATATTTATTCCTTTTTCAATTAATAAAGTAGGGGCCCAAGAAGTGAATGTATATTGTGAAATCATAACTGCCGATACCGCAACTGTTGCGATAAACAATCCACGTTTCAGATTAGGATTTTTGGACTGTTGCATCTGATGTGCACTATGGTCGCTTGTATCAGAATATGATCCATTAAGTTCTAATGCAGAAATTATTTTTTCAGCTTCGGCATATTTTCCTTTGGAAATCAGCCAACGTGGAGATTCAGGAAAATGTCGCCGAATAACCCATAAAATAAGTGCGGCTGTCCCGATAAAAAGAAACATTGAACGCCAAGAATAACGAGGTATAAAATAAGTTGCTAAAAGAAGAGCCAAAGGTGCGCCCAAATTAGCAATAACTGCGGTTGCTCCAGACCAGCGTCCACGTGTTTTCACAGGAGCAAACTCATTAATTAATGAGTACCCAGTCACAATTTCAGCACCTAATCCACAAGCAGCAATAAAACGGAAAAAAATTAGAAAATAGATACTTGGTGAAAAAGCCCCAATAAAGGTAAAAATTCCAAACAGGAGAAGATTCAACTGATAAGCTTTTTTTCGTCCCCATAAATCACCGATAAATCCTGCGGCAATTGACCCGATAAACAAACCGAGAAAACCTGCAGACAAAAAGATTGAGCCTTGATTTAAAGTTGCAAAATGCTGAGCAATTATATCAGCATTTACTGCGCTGGACATATAAACATCACTTGCATCAATCATCATTCCAGCAACAACCAATCCAAAAACTTTATAGAATAAGGTTGATTCTTTCGAAGTATTAAGTCTGTTTTGTAAGATATATTCCTTATTTTCCATTAGCACGACTCCTTCTTGATATTTAGATCCTGTAGCATTTTTTTCATTTCTTCTGGAGCGTATTGTTGTTCTCGTTGATTAATTTCGTCAAGACCAATAAAATTGTTGAAACGATCAAAAGTAATCATTTTGTCTTCTTGTCCAGCTGTTGTGCCAGTTTCTTTCAAATTAGAAAGCAACTGCTCAGTCGCAAATGTATGTGCATAAGTTAAAGCAGTTGGATGCACTACTATACTAAAACCTAAACTGCATAATTCTTTGGAGGTCAGCATAGGTGTTGCACCACCCTCAATCATATTTGCCATCAGTGGTGTATTCGGAAAAGCAGCAGCGATTTCTTTTAATTCCTCAATATTTTGCGGAGCTTCAATGAAAACTAAATCAGCTCCAGCCGCTAAGTATTGTCGACTGCGTTTAATAGCATCATCTAATCCATTTACTGCACGTGCATCAGTTCTTGACATGATTAAAAAATTATTGTTTTTTCTCTCGGAAACAGCTGTTTTGATCTTTTCGGCTAGAACATGCGGGGCTTCAACACTCTTTCCAGACATATGGCCGCAACGTTTAGGCCATTTTTGATCTTCTAAAAAAATTCCAGCGGCTCCAATTGCTTCATAATTGTGGACAGTTCGACGAATATTATCTAAATCCCCATAACCCGTATCGGCATCCGCAAAAACAGGAATATCAACAGCGTTTATGATTTCACGGCATTTATTGAGCATAATAGAGAAGTCTGCAATTCCACGATCTGGCATTGCCAAATTACTGGCACTTGTAGCGTACCCGGCTGCGAAAATAGCCTTAAAACCAAGTCTTTCTGCTATTCTAGCTGAAAGGCTGTCCGGTGCAACAATCATATCTGTAATGTGATTATCCGTATGGACAGCTTTATCAAAATATCTTCTTAAATGATCAAAGTTTTTCATATTGTTTTTCCTCCAGTCGTGAAATTAGTTCAGCTGTCATTTTTTCTTGATATTTAATTGAATCAGCGATTGGAATGATAAACGCTGGGACTGCTTGTTCAAGCTCGGCTCTTGAAATAAGCTCGTTGTCTTGGGCTAAGCCAATATTCGTAAGTGAAACCTTGTTTTCAAGTTCTAAAAATAACTCATTATTTAGATGGCCAATTATAATACTCGCAATACCGAGTTTTTTAGCGATCTTTATTCTTTCCTTAATTCCAGAAATACCGTAATACTGAATTCCATCAAGTTTCACGACTAACTTCGCGGACTTTCCCTTTAAACCGTCCTGAGCTGCTTTTAACTTACCCGCAAAATTCAGTAAAGAAACTGGCTGTTGTGGAGTAAGACTATGAGCAGGGAAAGACTGATCATTTAATACTAGCCGATCGGCTCCAGATCGAGCTAATTCGCATGCCGTATAGTATGTGTTCAAGGCGTTTCCAAAGCCTGATTGTCCATCAGCTAGAAGTTCTGCTGAAGTAGTTAGCCTAAGATTACGCAAAAAATTTGCGTATTCTGACAAACATAGAAGCCCCTCATTGTCTTGATCAGTAAATTGACGTGCTAACAGGCGCGCGCTAACGAACACAGAAGTATTTGTTGTTCTTTCTAGTTGGTGAAGTAGAATTGCATCAGCAGCAACTGGAATGATTCTTGTTGATTGCATAAGATTTCCATCCTTTCTTAAATAAATTAGATTATGATTATAGGCAAAAAAACGCCCTCTAGGTTATTAATAACCTAAAGGACGTTTACAAACGCGGTACCACCTTAATTCGCAACTCAAATATTGAAATTGCATCTCTTACGCACGTATTCATGCGCATTTGCTGTAATGGGCAAGCCCAATCACCACTTCAATCTCAATACTGTCGCAGTGATAACTCAAGGATTACTTTCAATCAGTCATTTTTACCTGATCCCACCAACACAGGTTCTCTAAAAAAAATGAGTAAATCTACTCTTCCTCTCAACGATTTATAATCATTTGCTAATTTATTGCAGTATAGATAATTCAAAACTGCTTGTCAATAGGGAAATTAAAAATAATTATTTTTAAACAATAAACAATTTTCGAAATTTATTAGGGATTAACACTAAAAGCCAATTTTCCTGATTACTTCAGTTTAATTTGTTTTTTTAAATAGATTATTGATAAATCTAAACATGGTTAAGTATTATTCGAATAACAGTTGTTTTATTTGGTGTGGTATACTACCATTAATAAAAAAATGATTGATAATGAATATTGGCATAATTAGCAAGTGAGGTCGATAAAAAGTGATTCTGGTAAGCTCTTGTCTAGCGGGTTTTAAAGTACGCTACAATGGAACAGATGCACAAAATATGACAGTGAGATGGCTTGTTACGCATGGTCAGGCAATCACTGTTTGTCCAGAAATAATGACTGGTTTTTCTACTCCAAGACCATCCGCAGAAATTGTCGGAGGTAGTGCAGGGGATGTCCTGAATGGAAAAGCATATGTTAAAGAATGCAATGGAAATGATGTGACTGCTAAATATATTGCAGGTGCGCAAATGGTCTTGGAAATTGTACGAAGAAATAATGTTCAAGTAGCTTTTCTAAAGGAGAACAGTCCGTCTTGCGGCGTAAACAATGTTTACACTGGTCTTTTTAACGGACAGTTATTGCATGGAAGCGGCATAACCGCACATGTTTTAAAAACTGAGGGCATCCAAGTCTATTCTGATTTAGAATTAAATTATGCAAAAGTTAAGCCTTTTGTTTCTGCAAATGTTTCTAAAATGCTTAAATCCGAAATCCACTGATACTTCATGCCGGCACAATTTTGAAAGGAATGATTATTAAATGAAATTAGTAGTTTTAGATGGTTATGCTTTAAACCCTGGCGATTTAAGCTGGAAAGAATTTGAAAAATTAGGGGATTTAAAGGTATATGCTCGAACATCTTATACAGATGAGTCTGAAATTCTAGAAAGAATTGGCAATGCGGAAATAATATTTACAAATAAAACTCCAATTAGCCGTCAAATTATTGAAAAAGCGCCTAGTCTCAAGTATATTGGTGTGTTAGCAACTGGATACAATGTAATTGATGTTGAAGCTGCAAACGAAAATGGAGTCACGGTTACCAATATTCCAGCGTATGGAACCGAAGCCGTTGCACAGGCTACTTTTGCATTACTGTTGGAAATCACAAATCAAGTTGGATTGCATAATAGAGCTGTTCATGAAAATGAGTGGCAAAGAAGTCCTGACTTTACTTTTTGGAAAACACCGTTAATCGAATTAGCCGGAAAAACCTTTGGCTTGATTGGTTTCGGAAGAATTGCACAAGCAACAGCACAAATCGCTCACGCAATGGGGATGAAAGTTATTTTTTATAATCATAGACCAAAAAAAGTGGATATAGATTGGGTAAAACAGGTAACATTGGATAATTTGCTGATGCAAGCAGATGTTATCAGTTTGCATATTCCGCAAACCAGGTCAACAAGCGGTTTCATTGATCAGAAAAAAATTTCAAAAATGAAAGATGGAGTTATTTTACTCAATACAGCACGCGGAGGGCTTTTGAATGAAAAAGAAGTTGCTGCTGCCTTAAATAGCGGCAAAATATCTGCTGTTGGAGTAGATGTAGTTTCATCCGAACCAATTCAGACGGACAATCCGTTGCTTTCTGCTCCAAATTGTTTTATTACCCCGCATATTGCTTGGGCCCCAGTTGAAACTCGTCAGCGATTACTAAAGATATGCCTTGATAACATAACAGCTTTTTTGGCTGGAAATACAAAAAATGCAGTTAATCATCAATAAAGTACGATGATTAACTGCATTTTTCTATATGCAAACAGCCTAATTATAAAGCTTTTGAGTTGTTTTTTTGACCAATTATTTTCGAGTAAATTGCATAGTGCAAATAGTCTACAATACTTTGACCATATTAATCAACTTGTCGAAAACTATACTGGACCTGCTGACACAAAAATATTTTTAACCGAGATTATTTTTTTTCAAAATTACCGAAAGAGATTTAACAATAATTGGAACAACTATTCCCGCAAGAATCGCTTCTGGAATACCATTTGTTCCAACAACACCTAATAGCAATTTTCCAAGCAAATCAGCATCTTTCAACCCGTATGCATGTGCAACAGCGGGCGTGCGGAAACCTATATAAATGGTCCCCAGCACTAAAAGTGTATTGAGCATTGAGCATATTAAAGCTGTTATAACTGAGCGAACAACTAAACTAAAATGAGAAAGCCTTTTAAAGATGACCGCTGCTAGTAGTCCAACAATGATTCGAGGAACAATCGAAACCAAAGGATTCGTAAAAACAAGCGTTTGAACGAGACTTGTCGGTCTTGTCCATGCATTAATAAATGAAAACACGCCCCAAGTCGTTCCAGCTACAGTGCCCTCAAAAGATCCAAATAAAATTCCGACAATGATGACAGTGATATGAATAGTTGTCAAATTGATTAATCCAATTGGAACATACCCCAGCATTGGGAAAAGACTTTGAACAATTATAATGGCCATAACAATACCAGAAATGGTGATACGCCTTATTTTTTTTCTATTATCTAACATTTTACAATACCTTCTTTATCGTATTTTAAACACAAACTCTAAGGTTATCGAAATTATAAAAAAAATACATCGACAAAAAATAGATCAAAAATTAGAGTTCTTTCTAGTTTCTCTATTTTTTATTTGTAATTTATTAATTTTTTTAATAAATCAAGTTGTTCATCAATATATTTTTCTGATGCTTGGTGGAGGTAGCAAAAAACACTCAAACCTTCAATAGTCAAAATAAAATGATCGCCAATTGTCGCCAATTGGTTCTCTTCAATTTGACGCTGTACAACTCCCAAATTAAGGACACCTAAGATTGTTCTGCGCATCTCGTCTAAATTTTTGGATAAAAAGTTCGTAGCCTCAACTGAATTTTCAGAATAATATTCATAACCAGACATCAACAGTGACTTGGATATATTAAGCAACCGTTCTTTTTGCAGACTCAGGTATTTATCTAAAACTTCTTCAAAAGATCTGTTGCTCAGTATATCTTCTCTAACAACGTCAAATCTTTTGTGTTCACGTTCGGTAATTATAGCTTGCATGATTTCTTCAGTCGAAGAAAAATAAAGGTATAGTCCACTGCGACTGAGGTTGATTGCACTTGCGATATCTTTCATAGTTGTGTTGGCAAAACCCTTTTTCAATAAAATTTGACGTGCATTTTTTAATATTTCATATCTTTTAACTTCCCGTAACTTTTCATTTGCTTTTCTAGCCATATGAACCTCCTAAAATATAAAGTAACACGCGTGACACCTTATTGAAAGTCTATTTTAAAAGTCTGCCTTTGTCAATTATATTTTCCCGTTTCTTTCAATTCAGATAGGGATTTTTTTAATTAAGCTCAATAATAACTTTTAAAATCATCCGAAACGAATATGAGAAAATTATTTTTGAAAAATTGCAAATTAAACAAAGTAAGGTATACTTTAAGAAAAAATTTTTTGAAAGGAAGTTAGTATCTTAATGTGCTCATTGCAGAATGAAATAATTGTGAAAAAATTATTTTGGGGAATAAAGACATAGTACACATCCTAAAAATTATAAAGAGACTCAATCTGAAACAAGGTGTATTAGCTGCAGGAAGTATTCGTAATAGTATTTGGCAAACCTTAAGCAATCAACCTGTGTTCTTCCAAAGTGATGTTGATCTTGTTTACTTTGATCCTTCAAAACCGCAAGAGTATGATTTCTTAGTGGAACAACAACTTTTAAAAAAGTATCCTGAATATAATTGGCAACTTAAGAATGAAGTTTACATGCATAATTATGATTTCAAAAATCAACAACCTTTCAAGTCTATAGAAGATGCTATTGCACATTTTGCTGAAACATCAACATGTATCGGCGCTTACATTGATACAAATGGAATACTTAAATTGATCATACCTTACGGAGTGGATGACTTAGTTAATTGCATTTGTCGTCCAGTACCTGCGTTTAGTGGCGACCAACAACACATAAACATTTTCAAAAAACGGATTCAGCGTAAGAATTGGGTTGAAAAATATCCACAACTCAAAATACAGTTCTAAATTTTGTAAAAAGATGACTTATTTTACCAAAAATATCAAAATAAAGACTTTTAGCGTACAATAAGCAGTGGGTTGCTTTATCTTTAAGCAAGTTTTTATTCAGTGCAATCGTATTGTATAATTGATGAGTAGTCATATTATACGGAGGGGATTTTTTATGGGGTTAAAAAGCCATCAAAAGTGGTTAATTGCATTTTACAAAAAAAGAGACTGGTACAAGTTCTCACCGGAAATTAGGATGAACTTTTTGTGCGAAGAAATCGGTGAACTGGCCCGAGCTATCAGAACTTATGAAATTGGACGAGATCACCCAGGAGAAAAGAAGAAAACACAAAAAGAAGCGTTTGAGAATTTAAAAGAAGAATTAGCTGATGTCATTGATCAAACTTTGATCATATGTTCAAAATATGATATCGAACCGAGCGAAATACTAGATTTTAGTGAAAAAAAACTAACTAACCGCTTCAAAGATTGATAATTGATCATGCTTCTTTACTACATAAGTCCGATAACCCTTTTGTATGCTTGGCTCATTTATGTAAAACTATAGAATCAAATTGCTTACAAAAATTAATTTTTCCAGAAATGAAACAGCACAATTTCAAAAGGAGAAAAAATGGATTTTAAAATGTTTGAAGGTTCGTTAGTTAAGCTTAGAGCAGTACGCGAAGAGGATTTTGAAATAATTGAAAATTGGTACGAGGATACTTATTTTCTTAGAAACGTGGATACTGCTATAGCACTGCCAAAAAATAATGACGAAATCAAATCTATGTATGATGCGGATGATGATATAATTGAGCTTATGATATGTCCGCTTGAGAATGATTCGCCAGTTGGTTTTGTCTCAATCTATAATATCGAATGGAACAATCGAAGTGGGACGCTCGCAATTGGTGTCGGTTGCGAAAGTGATAGGCATCTTGGGTATGGCACGGATGCTTTAAAATTAATGATGAAATACGCGTTTAACGAACTCAACTTGGATCGTCTTGACTTAGAAGTAGTTGAATATAATCATGCTGCACATATGCTTTACGAAAAATTAGGTTTCAAATTAGGTGGCAGAAGACGAGAAGCTGTTTTGCGCGATGGCAAAAGATTTGATATTCTAATTTTGGATATTCTGCGTTCAGAATGGGCAAAAGGGTAGAACGCGTTTAAAAAAATTTTTTCGTGAAAGTTAATTAATAGAATAGACTTTCACTCTCAATTATGAATAAAATTTTTGGTTTACTACAACGCTTATTAAGCGGATATTTTCGATTCTGAAAGCTAAAAAAAGTTTTATTAAAGATTACTCCTTGTTTTATAACAATTCTTTTGATATTCTAATCAACATAATAAATAAAAGACTATTAGGATGTGTGATTCTTGAAAATAACAAAATTCGGTGGAAGTTCACTTGCCAATGCTAAACAAATTAGAAAAGTTTTTGATATTATAAAATCAGATTCAGATCGGAAAGTTGTAGTAGTTTCTGCACCAGGCAAGCGTTTTTCTTCTGATACCAAAATAACAGATAATCTAATCACTTTGGCTAAGCAAGTCCAGACAGGTCAAGACATTGAAGAAACCTTGTCGGCTATCAAAGAGCGCTATATGTCAATCATCAAGGAATTAGATCTTGACCAAAAAATCAAAGACCAATTGGAAAAAAATCTTAAGAAAATGATTACTGCTTCTTATTCTTCGTATGAACAGCTTTTAAATGCTTTCAAGGCTAGCGGGGAAGATAACAATGCGCAGTTAGTGGCTGCATACTTTAATGAAAATGGACTACCAGCTAAATATGTCAGTCCAGAAGAGGCAGGGCTTTATGTTTGTGCTCAAAATGGGCATACACGTGTTTTGCCTGAAACTTATGCTAACTTAGAACAGCTTAGTCAGACTCAAGAGCGCATCGTATTTCCAGGCTTTTTTGGAATTTCGAAAGACAAACAGCGTGTTACTTTCTCACGCGGAGGTTCTGATATTACGGGGGCAATCCTTGCCAAGGGACTGAAAGCAGACCTGTATGAAAACTTTACCGATGTTGACGCTATTTTTGCGGCTAATCCACAAATTGTTGGTCAACCGAAAAAAATCAATCATTTAACGTACCAAGAGATGCGCGAGCTTTCATATGCTGGTTTTTCGGTGTTGCATCATGAGGCTTTACGACCAGCAATCATGGCGGATATTCCTATTAGAGTCAAAAATACCAATAAGCCTGAACTTCCTGGAACTTTGATAAGTAAAACGCGTTCTGAAAATGATTATCACATTACTGGAATCGCAAGTTCACGAGGCTTTATGTCTATTTCTATTGCAAAGTATTTGATGAATGAAGAAGTAGGCTTTGGAGCAAGAGCATTGAACATTATGGCTGAACACAATTTAAGCGTTGAGCATATTCCCACTGGCATAGATGAAATTACGCTGATTTTACGGTCTGATCAGTTCAAGAGTGCAGCAGATGAAAAAGCATTACTGCAAGAGTTGCAAGAAAAACTTAATGCTGATAAAGTCTATCAAGAAAAAGAACTTGCACTTTTGATGATTGTCGGTGAGGGTATGATTTCAACTGTCGGCACAGCAGCTAAAGCCATGGCAGCTTTAGCTCAAACTGGAATCAACCTCAAAATGATTGACCAAGGCTCTTCGGAGATCAGTATGTTATTTGGAATTGCTGCAGCTGATGAAAGTCGCGCTATTACCGCTTTGTATGAAACTTTTTTTAAAGCAGAGGTTTCTGTGGAAAAATAAATTCATTTAAAAAATTGTAAATGTAAAAAAGGTTAGCTACTTTTACTGATTATTTTTTTAACAATCCAAAATCGACACTTGAGCAAGGGACTAGGTCAAAATTATTTTGATCAAGTTCCTTTTTTTATTCTTGTATTATATGAATTAAGGTGTTTCAATAATCAGGCTTCTACGCTCAATCGCGAGACGCTCATGAAAAAGCAAAGCTAAGTTTAGCTATAAAAAGAAGTATCAGGCCTGGTATCAAGGTAATGCTAGAGAAGATAGCTCGACAAAATCTCAAAATTAAAATATGCTGAATGGAGATTCTTAATATGGTTAATGATAACTTTAGTTTGAATTTAAAAATGATTCGTAAGCAACGGCTATTAACGCAACAAAGTGTAGCAGAAAAACTCCACGTATCTAGAAAAACTATTTCTAGTTTGGGGAAACAGGTCGGAATTTACCAGATATTGAAAAATTAGCAAAACTTGTTGATTTTACGAAATTTCAACAGATGAACTTTTAGGCAGAAAACAACTTCATTCCAAGCAGCCAAGATCTGAGGACTCTACGTTATTAATAACTGTTGCGCTGATTATTCTTTTAACGGGACGGTTGATTGTAGCTATGTCAACTAATACTATTGTCTTAATAGATATTTTGATTAGGATAGTTTTATGCATATTAATTTTGGAAAAGAAAAAAGTATTAAGAAGCATCAGGCTTGCAAGTCTTTTTCTGAGTTTTTGTTTTAGCTGCAGTGTAGGTCTTATTAATGTTTTTTCAATAAGTTTTAGTTTGCGCGTTGTCTGTTTGCTTTCTTCAGCCATGCTGTTCAGTCAATTTTTCTTTATTTTAAAGTTCTCTAGATCATTAAAAATCAAATATTTAATGCATAAAGGAGGGCGTGTATGAGTTTTAAAATATGGCATTACCTGAACATATTCTGGATAATCATTTTTTTAACTGCTGAAACATTTATCTTACTGCGAAAGGTTGATGCAACAGGTGTTATCCAAACACCAATGATTCGAATATTAACATCAATTATTTTGATTTGTTTTTTTGCAATAATTGCAATTATTCAATTTGTAATTTGGTTGTTTATTAAAAAAAATAAAAAAACTCACTAGTCTTCCGTCACTAGTGAGTAATAATGCAGTTCGTATGTTATACACGCACAGTATAACAGCTAAAGAAGTTTTTGTACTGAATTTAATCTTAAATTTATCATAAAAAAGTTGAGAACTATAAATAATGAACAATTTTGATTGTTGGTTCTTACTACTTGAGGACAAATAACACGAACAAAATGAGTTTTGCGACAAAAAATAATTTTGTTAGAGACTCTTTTCGTAAAAAACTCAGATTCGATTATAAATCAATTGCCTTTGATTTCAGCAATTTTTATATTCTACAAAAGGCTTCGACTGTTGAGTTTATGTATGAGGTGTTTGTAACAAAAATAGTGCTGAACAGGCTATCTTAAGTAAAACACGAAGCTTTGTTGATTATAGAAAAATCCGCTTTTTCGTGCTGGTTGATTAATTGCTAAACTATAATTTAGTATTCATATACTTTATCTTTAAATTAAAAATAATTTTTTACATCAGCAGGGTGTCTTGACACCCTGCTTTTTTTAATTCATAATTGCTTTAACTTAAAAACTGAGAGGGTTTATGCAAAATGAAAAAAGTTATTATTGTCGGTGCTGGTTTGGCTGGGAGTTATATTGCAACACTTTTTCCTTCTGATTACGATATAACAATTATTACGAAAAAAACACGTTTAGATAGTAACTCAATGCTTGCTCAAGGTGGGGTTGCTGCTGCACTTGATAAGGGAGATTCTCCTCAAGAGCATGAAAAAGATACGCTAAAAGCTGGAAATTATCATAATGACAAGCAAGCTGTCAAACAACTTGTTAATCTTGGTCCAAAACTGATTGACAATTTAATTTCTCAAGGAATGAATTTTGACAGATCGAGTGACGGTCAGCTGGCGTTTGGTCTGGAAGGTGCACACAGTTTTCATAGAATTTTACATGCGCAAGGTGACCAAACAGGGCATGAGCTAACAAAATTTGTTCAAAGTATAATCAGAAATGATATCAAGTGGGAGGAAAACACAACTGTTTTAGATCTTGTTATAGAAAAAGGTGAGTGTAAAGGTGTTGTAACTAAGAATAAAAATGGGAAAGTCACGGTCAAATACGCTGATTTTACTGTTTTAGCTTCAGGCGGTTTGGGACATCTATACCCCTTGACCACCAATGATCAGACCATAACAGGCGATGGAATAGCACTTGCTTTTAGAAACAACGTTGAACTAAAAGACATGGCATATGTTCAGTTTCATCCAACATTGCTAACGAAAAAGGGTAAATGCTACGGATTGATAACAGAAGCAATCCGAGGTGCCGGAGCTATTTTGATTGACGAAAACGGCAATAAAATAATGCAAAATACTCCGCAAAAAGACCTTGCTCCACGTGACGTTGTAACAAGAAAACTTAAAGCTTGGCAACAAAAGGGGCACAAACTTTTTCTTGATATTTCACATATCCAGTCTTTTAAACAGAAATTTCCAGGTGTCACCCGCAATTTAATAAATCACCAAATCGATTTTGAAACAACAAAAAAGATTCCAATTCAACCTGGAGCTCATTTTTTTATGGGAGGAATTAAAACAAATCTTGAAGCACAAACCTCAATTAGACGATTGTATGCGATTGGAGAAGTTGCCTGCAATGGAGTTCATGGTGCTAACAGACTTGCAAGTAATTCTTTGCTAGACTGTCTGGTTAGCGCAGATAAAGCAGCCCAATCAATTATGCAAGCACCATCAAACAACAATAAAAACTTCGTGCAATATGATGATCTTACATATAAATCCAACATTGAGCCTGTTTTACCTTCAAAAGATGAGTTGTTGGAAAAGACTTGGAAACAAATTGGTGTTGTTCGTTCAAAAAATAACTTAAATATTTTTTTAAAATGGCTTGACAAGTTTAATTATAAAGAGCTAAGTCCTGAAAAAATATCATCTGAGAACCTAACTATCACCAATCTATGCATATGCGCCGAACTGATTGCTAAATCAGCACTTGCACAGCCAAAAAGTTTAGGTGCAAATTATATTAAGGGAGTCTAGAATTTGATGAATTATTTATTAGCAAAAAAAAAGATCGAAGAATTTTTACTGGAGGATCTTTCCTTTGGAGATGCCAGTGAGTTTTTCTTTGAGTCTGAAAAAGTCAGTGGTTCATTGATTGCAAAAAAGAGTGGAATAGTATGCGGGCAAGGTATTCCGCGTATCATTTGTGATATTTTGCGAGGAATGAATTATCAAGATATTATTCCAGAAGGACAAGAAGTTAAGGCTGGTACTGTTATTGGAAGAATCAATGGAGCAGCTAAGAATGTTCTTGCCAGTGAAAGAGTTATTTTAAATTTAATGCAAAGAATGAGTGGAATTGCAACAGCTACAAATACATCAGTTCAAAGATTGGGAGATTCAACAATAAGTATCACGGATACTCGTAAAACTGCACCAGGTCTCAGGTATTTTGACAAATATGCAGTTAAAATTGGGGGCGGACAGAATCATCGTTTTGATCTTTGCGCTGGCCTAATGTTAAAAGATAATCATTTAGCAGCAAAAGGCGGAATAAAAAAAGCTTTGTCATTAGTCGCCAAAAATATTGGTCCAATGACAAAGGTTGAAGTGGAAATTGAAACAAAAGAACAACTTGCAGTAGCTGTTAAAAGTACTGTTGACGCTATAATGTTTGATAATCAAGAACCTAAGGTAATTAAGGAATGGATGCAAGAGGTACCTGCGCATATAACAACAGAAGCTTCTGGGGGAATAAATCTTGAAAACATTGCTCGTTATAAAGACTGTGGTGTTGATTTTATTTCTCTTGGCTGCCTGACCAATGAAGTTAAGCCACTAGATATCAGCTTCGTATTGGATGGTGTTATCAAGTCATGAATTTACCAAATATTACGGAGAAATTAAAATTAGCTCAATACTATGATGAGGATCCTAAAGAGCAGGTCAAACGTATTAATAAAATTAAGCGAGAATTTGGCAAAGATCTCTTTTTGGTTGCACATCATTACCAGAAAGACGAAATTGTTCAATTTGCAGATGCAACAGGCGATTCACTCAAATTGGCTCAAGTTGCCTCTAGAAACAAACAAGCACGTAAAATCGTTTTTTGTGGTGTGCATTTTATGGCTGAAACAGCAGATATTTTAACAGATAACGATCAAGATGTGATTCTTCCTGATCCAACAGCTGGCTGTTCAATGGCAGATATGGCTAATGCCTTTCAAGTCACCACAGCCTGGAATTATTTAACCCAAAAATATGGGACAGACATTATGCCTGTAACTTATGTAAACTCTAGCGCGGCCATCAAAAGCTTTGTCGGAAAAAAGAATGGGATTGTTGTTACATCAGGAAATGCACTTAAAGTAGTTGCATGGGCTCTAAAAAAGAAAAAGAGACTGTTTTTTTTACCAGATCAACACTTGGGGAGAAATACAGCTTTAAAACTAGGAATTGCCAAAAGTGAACTTGGAGTCTGGAATCCGTTAACTGATACATTGCTTGCGGATGATCCACAAGCATTAAAGATTATTTTATGGAATGGATACTGCTCTGTACATCAGCAATTTAATGTAGCACAAATAAAAAAATTACGTTTAGCTTATCCCGATATAAAAGTTATTGTTCATCCCGAATGTAAAAACGATGTAGTTAATGCAGCTGATGAAGTGGGCTCTACAGCTGCCATTATTAAATACATCCAGCAAGCACCATTGGGTACAAGGATCGCTGTAGGAACAGACAATAACTTAGTAAAACGGCTGCAGAAAGAATATACCAATAAGAAAGTAATGTTGTTGAATCCAATTGCCTGTTCTTGTGTTTTGATGAATCGAATCGATCTTCCTCACTTGGCTTTTACGATGGATAGTTTAGTGAATAATTCAGCAGATTTGAATGTTATCAAAGTTAATGATGAGACCGCCTTTTGGGCAAAAAAAGCTCTAGATACAATGTTAAATCTTAGTTAGGATGGATATACAAATGATTTATTTCGATAATGCAGCAACAACAAAAATGAGTATGTCTGCCTTAAAGGCCTATAAGGAAGTGGCAGAAAACTTTTATGGGAATAGTGAAAGTCTGCATTTTTTTGGCAATCAAAGTAATTTATTGGTTGATGAATCACGACAGACTATTGCAAAATTACTCAATGTAATACCAGATGGTCTTATATTTACCAGTGGTGGAACAGAAAGTAACCAAGTTGGTCTTAGCGCCTTGGCAAGAATTAGGGATGGAAAAAATGAAATTTTAGTAAGTCCACTTGAACATTCATCGATTTATCAGATTTTGGATAGATTAAAAGACGAAAAACAAGCACAAGTTCGCATTCTTCCTGTAGACAGAAAAGGCAAAATTACACCAACTATTTTGGAAAATAATGTTTCTGCCAAAACAGCTTTGATAGTAATCCAAGCTGTTAATTCCATTACGGGAATTGTTCAAGACATTAGTTCGTTGAAAAATATTGCAGCTAAAAACGATATACCGCTATTTGTAGATGCCGTTCAGGCAGCAACAAAGGTTCCTCTAGATTTTTCCGGCATAACTGGCTTCAGTTGTAGCGGGCACAAATTTAATGGTCCTAAGGGAAGCGGTCTATTATTTATCTCACCAAACGCCCTAACGGTTCCACAGTATAACAATGTTTTCCAACAAAATGGTTTTCTACCAGGAACCTTGGATGTGCCCGGTATTGTCAGCATGACAACTGTTTTTCAAGAAGCATATCCCAAAACTAAAACAAATTATGCACTTTTAAAAAAGTTGCAAGAAAGTCTTGAAAGAAACATTTCACCCAAAATTCAAGTTTTACATGGAACTTATCCTGGAATTTGCGGATTGATATTGCCACATGTTCAGGCACAAGAAGCAGTGACTAGGATGGGGCAATTAGGTTTTTGTTTTTCAACTGTGAGTGCTTGCAGCATCAAAGACCCAAGGCCTAATCGGTCTTTGTTGTCCTTGGGAATGACCGAAGAGGAAACAACACGGTATATTCGCATCTCGTTTAGTTCCGTTAATACTATTGCGGAAATAAGGCTTTTTACTGACAAATTGAATAAATTGTACGGATAAGGAATCTAAAAATAGAAAATAAATGACAGTGACAGTTTTTTTAATGCAAAACTGTTAAAATACTAAGTAATCAATTATTTATTGTGAATCTCGTCACTAATTACGTGGTCAGTTCTAATAATTTGTTGATTATCCAACCGATAGCAGATAGTTTTACCAGCTCGTTTTGTACTCACCAACTGGTTGTTGCACAAAATAGCAAGATAAAGTGAGAAACAGATTATTCTGCCCTTTAGCAGTTCATAGATTTCGCTAACATTTAACTGCCTTTTTTCAAGGATATTAAGCAGCTGCAAATAAGTTGAATTGCTCAGTAGTTTTAATATTCGTTCTGACTCTTTCAAATGAAAATTATTTATTAAATAATTGTTTTACTTAAAACAATTTGACTTGTTCAAAAAAGCCTTTTTCAGCATTTGACATGTTGCTGTTTTCATATGTTTATGATAACATATGAAATAAATTGTAAAAGAGCAGGTGGAATAAATTGCTGCAAACTATTTTTACAGGAATTACCGCATATATTTCAACGAGTATTGATTACTTAGTTGTTCTGATGATTATTTTTGGGACTGTTAACAAAAGAAATCATTGGTCAGTTTATGCGGGAAATTTATTTGGAACTGCTGTCTTAGTTGTAATTAGTTTATTTATAGCAAATATTTTAAAATTAATACCGGAAGATTGGTTACTTGGCTTATTAGGTTTGATTCCAATTTTTATGGGAGTTCATCTCCTCATCTCAAACGAAGAGGATACTGAAGCTGCTGTGGAAAAACATCTGCAAAGTAAAAAAAATGTTTTTCTGAGTGTAGCTACTATCACCATCGTTACTTGTGGTGCTGATAATATAGGTATCTACGTCCCGTTATTTGCCCAGATGACGCTAGCTAGCAGTATTACTGTGATACTCACCTTTTTAGTTATGATTTCATTATTTTGCCTAACTAGTCTTCTTTTAAGCAAAATACCTTGGGTTGCAAATCTTTTGGAAAGATTCGGCGACTACATTACGGCTTTTGTTTATATTGGGTTAGGTTTCTATATTCTCTGGGAAAGTGGCACTTTGATGCATTTTTTAAACTGACATAATTAAAAATGAAGTTTTCATACAAAACAAATCATGTATATAATTGATGCATGGTTTGTTTTGTAGTTAATTAAGAAAAACTTGAACGTCTCATTATTCATCGTTACAATAACAATAATTATAAATCTTTTTGAAAGGACTCATCCAATGAAAGCATTATATTTTGAAAACTTTGGAGATAATTCTGTTCTACAATATGGTATGTTACCTGATCCTAGGTTAAAAACCGATGAAGTTTTGGTAAAAATGAAATACATTGGACTAAACTTTGCAGATATCTATAGGCGCAGAGGAGATTACCATATTGAATCACATAGTCCATATATCAATGGTTACGAAGGATTAGGTAAGATTGTAAAATTAGGTCAGAAAACTACTGATTTACACCTTGGAGATAAGGTGTTTTTTGTTGATGCTCCGTTTTCAAATGCAGAGTTGGTAGCTGTATCGGCCTCAAAAATAATAAAGGTTCCAAATTATATTGAAGAAAAAACAATTGCTTCAATTGGGCTTCAAGGTCTAACGGCTGATTTTTTAGTTCATGATTTAGCAAAAAATAAAAAGAATGCACAAGTTTTTATTCAAGGCATTAGTGGTGGTGTTGGACAAATTCTTCTTCAAATGCTTGTTGCAGATGGTATCAAAGTTTATGGTGTGACTTCCACTCAGAAGAAGCAAAATTTAGCCTTACAGCAAGGAGCAACCGAAGTTTATCTGCGGTCGAGTAATTGGGAAAACAAAGCAAACGGTCAATTTGATACAGTTTTCGATGGAGTTGGAAAAACCCTAAATCAGAGCATCTCACTCCTTAAACATAGAGGAAAGGTTATCTTTTTCGGAATGGCCGGTGGAGATCCGGACAAAGTCGACATGATAAAACTGCTTGAAAATTCAAAAAGCATTATGACTGGAGACCTGTGGGATTATTTAACCAGCCAAAAAGAAAGACAAGTTAGATTCTCCAGACTAGCTAATTATTTTTCTAATGGGAAAATTACTATTAATGATCCAAAAATATTTCCATTATCAGAAGGTAAGAAAGCATATGCATTGCTTGAATCAGGTCAAAGCAACGGGAAAATTCTAATGAGGTGCGATTGATTAACAAGCAATTTTGATTGTAGTTGACTATCTTGCACTCAATACTCAGCTTATAATAGTTATCTGAAATGCTGCAAGGATATAATGTCAGTTGATAGTTGTATAACGAAGACATGCATGGGAAAAGAGGGAAATTAGCAGTGATAAAAAGCCGTTTATTTAAAAATAGTGACGCGGATGAGGTAGCCGAATTGGTCGCTACAACAATGTTCACAACTAATATTAAAGACTATTCACGCGAATATTTAGAAGATGATCTTAAAAATCTAACCAGCAGTGATTTTATTGAAAAGTCTAAATTCTTTCATTGCTATGTTTTTATTGATGACGTTGCACACAAGATAGTTGCGGTTGGTTCAATTGGACCATACTGGGGCAAAAAAGATCAGAGCAGTTTGTTTAATATTTTTGTTTCACCTAACTATCAAGGACACGGTATTGGTAGAAGATTAATTGAGACTTTAGAACGAGATGAATATTTTAAACGTGCTAATAGAATTGAGATTCCCGCTTCAATTACTGGATTAAAATTTTATCAAAAAATGGGGTATTCATTCAAAAATGGGGTTACCACTTTAGATGAACAACTTTACAGATTGGAAAAGTTCAACCCGCGTAGGTCGAAAAACTAAAGCAACTTTTGCAGCTAGGGCTTTCGCAAAGAACGTTTTTTACAATGAGAATCGAGAGTTTTTTAAAAAAATTATGTTTTTTGAAGTGTAAATGAGATTAGACAGCTTAATAGACAAAATTGTTTTATGTTTTAAAAGTAAAGTAAGGAAGATAATAATGAATGAATCATTAAATATGAGGATCCGTCTACGAGTGATAGCTGCAATACTTGCTACTGGTTTGATGTCATTTGCTGGAGTTGTTGTGGAAACAGCGATGAATATCACTTTTCCTGTGTTAATGACTGAATTTAATGTTACCACTAATATTGTACAATGGATGACCACCGGTTACTTGTTGACTGTGTCTATGATAGTACCACTATCAGCCACATTAAAACGACAGTTTAAAACGCGCTCATTATTCATAACAGCTAATTTATTTTTTTTGTGTGGCTTGATTATTGATGCCTGCGCTGCAAACTTTCCCTTATTAGTATTCGGTCGCATCATTCAAGGGTGTGGAACCGGAATTGCTTTACCGCTTATGTTTAACATCATTCTTGAACAGATTCCGGATAACCAGATCGGCATGATGATGGGATTAGGTACATTAATAACAGCAATTGCACCTGCAATTGGCCCTACATTCGGAGGGATAGTTGTCGCTAGTATTGGTTGGCGCTATATCTTCTATCTTTTAATTCCCTTGATTTTGATTTCATTGATTATAGGTTACAAAAGCATTGAACAAAAAACGCGCATTCAGCCTTCACAATTTGATTTTCTCAGTGTATTGCTGCTTATCACAACTTTCACTGGTCTAATTGTTGGTTTTAGTCATCTAGGTAGCCCCTTTTGGCACTGGTCCTTGGGGGGAGCACTAGTGTTAGGTTTGCTCAGTTTGTTATTGTTAATTTGGCACTCTTTAACCATCAAAGAACCCGCTATTAATTTTTATATATTAGGAAACCGAATATTTTCGGGACATGCCATCGCTTTTTTCTGCCTTCAAATCACTGCGTTAGGCTTATCTTTCCTTATTCCAAATTATGTGCAGCTGGTCAACAAGTCCTCCTCAACCGTAGCAGGATTATTGGTCTTGCCTGGTGCTTTGCTGGGGGCTGCATTGGCCCCGTTCAGCGGACGTATTTTAGATTCTTTAGGTCCTAAAAAGCCAATTTATACTGGCAGTCTTGTTACTTTTTCTGCTTTATTACTTTTTTCTTTTTCAGCTTTGAAAATGAGTAATATTATGATATTAATTATGTACTTTTTATACATGTTTGGTATTGGCTTATCTTTTGGTAATATAATGACCAGCGGTTTGTCTGTACTAACAGAGGAACAGCAAAGTGATGGCAATGCTATTTTAAACACATTACAGCAATTTGCTGGAGCAACTGGTACATCAATTGTTTCTGCCATTGTAGCACTTAGCCAAAACAAAAATGGCAATCAAGTCTATTTGACTGCTATTGGGACCCAAAGGGCACTCATAGTACTGTCAGTAATAATATTAGTTGCAATACTAATATTATTCTGGGCTGTGGCACGTATCGTAAAAAAATAACTGCAAAACATAATTAGCATTTTGAACAGCTGAGAAGGTAGGTACATTAGCTATCTGCAAAAGAATAATTTAAAAGACTGCAATCTGATTGGCTCTAATTAGAAAAGTTACACAATAAAAATTGCACACAAAGGCTGTGAAATACTTTTAAATAAAGAATTTACAGTCTTTTTTTGTTATAGGAGAATTATTGTTGATATTTCGTCTAAAAATGGTACTGTATCTTGCTGTTAGTAGGATGAAGCATTATTTTAATACAAATTAACAAAAACTAAATCAAACAATTAATAATACTTAATAATTCTTGCTAAACTTTGAATGCCTTATTACTAATGTTACACTAGTTTGACTTTATTTTAGAATCTTAAAAAATTAGTAATCTTGTTAAAACACCTCTGTTATGTTATTAGTCCATACTTGTCAGCATAGTCGATTAAGTCAAGGAACTAATAGGAGGAATATAACCATATGAAATTAAGAAAAAAATTTACTGCTGTGGCTCTTGCAACAACTAGTATTTTTGCCCTTAAAGTCACAACAGCTAACGCTGACAATATTCAACCGAATCATGGTGGAAATCGACAACCAATTGCAGCACAATATAACAGATCAACTTCACAATATAGATACAGTTATCACTATAAATATCATCCCGTAAAAGGTATTGCTGCTTACCACACAAATAGCAGCTTCAGTAACGGAAACCAAACAAATTCGAATACAAATACAACAACAGTAGCAAACACTGCTACCTCAAGTTCTAGCGTAAGTGATAATACAAGTACGTCAAATTCAAGCACATCAACATCATCTAGTTCAAGTGCAGAAGAGGCAGCTAAGGATTGGATCGCTCAAAAAGAATCAGGCGGTTCATATACTGCTCAAAATGGACAGTATTATGGTAAATATCAATTAACTCTTAGTTACTTGAATGGCGACTTATCAGCCGCTAATCAAGAAAAAGTTGCTAATCAATATGTAGCCTCTCGTTATGGATCTTGGGTTGCTGCAAAAACACATTGGGAAACTTATGGTTGGTATTAAAAGAATTGCTGATTGGATTAATTAAGTTCTCTGATCAAGCTAAATTAATGTTTTGTAGAATATCAAAAATCAGAATTGATTTTTGATATTCTTTTTTAACTTTAATTGAGGATATTGCATAATCTGGATGGTGTTTCCAAATACTTAAAATTTTGAATTGTTAATACAATTTCAATCTTCTTGTGTTTTTATAAAAGCCTCGATAAATGCAAAAAAATAATTGTATACCGTAGTACTTTTGAAAATACCACTTAAACTCAAGAATTTCATTGATAATTAAAGTATCCACGAATCTGTAGACAAGAGATATAATGGCAACATTTGTATTTGTGCAAAATACAGATAGGCTTCATTTCAAACGTTTAATTGATAATTTGTTAATGCACTAGAGAATTATGTAACGTTAAAATTAACAAAAAGTATAATTACTATAAAAATTACAAATAATATCTAAACGCCAGTTGCTTTTTAACTTTTTTTCTTAAACTCGTGCCTTTTCTTATCAAAGAACTAATCTTAGCTTCAAAAGATGTTAACAATTATCACCTATAATAATTACATTGAGTCAAAGGCTGCAATGTCAATTATAGAAGGAGATAATTTTATGAATATTAATCTGAATATTGTTTCAGCTAAAATAGTTGGGGTCAGAAAGCAACAAATTATCTGTAAAACAGAGACTAATGAATTACTTTTAATCAATAAACCTGACAAATTAAAAAATGACAAACTTTTCACTCAAGTTATGTTTGATCTTTTGCGAAACGGTCTCTGGATTCCTGTAAATAAAAAAATGAAAAAATTAATTCAGTATGACTGGTTAGATGCTTCAACCGAGAATTTAGCATTTTAATTCTAAAAAACATATACGTAATCCTACTTAGACAGTTTGACGAGACATTCAACTTTATTCGCTTGGCATAATTGTCTTTTAGTTTGCAAGTATACTGTATATTAAAAAAGTTGTGACACAGAGATCGATATCAATTCTGCCACAACTTTTTTATTTTAGACATTTCACATTTAAACAATGTTAATTCTCTACTGATTTTATAGCCCTTTATTCAAAAATGATACGACGCTATAGAATTTTCAATTCAAAACCCTCTAATTAATGACCCTGTACCAAACTAGATGTTACTCCTAAAAGCTGCATTAGCTTTTAGTTTTTCAAATATAAATACTGCTGCAATTGCTTTTATTGTATCCCCAGGGATAAAAACCAAGACAGAAAATATAGCTTTCAGCAACGGTATTCCTGTTATCACGCTCAGACCTATGGCTCCACATGTGTTTATGAAAACAACGCCAATAATCCAAATTATAGCAAAATCCACTAGTTGGTTTTTATTCGAAAATAATTTTAAAGCTTCTCCCATGATAAAAGGACAAAGTAAATAACTGACCAAATAACCCCCGGAAGGGCCAACAAAAACTGCAATTCCGCCACGACCACCGGGAAGAAAAGGGCAACCCAAAGCTACCAAAATAAGTAACATTAAAACTGCTAAAGTTCCTTTCTTTGAACCTAACAAAGCGCCTGCTAGTACAATTCCTAAGTTTTGCAAAACAATTGGTACTGGAATAAAACCTAATGGAATGCCTGGTATTAACCCTAGCATAATTAAAATAGCAGTCATTAAAGCAACTTGCGTTATCGTTCTTATTTTCATAAGAGACCTCCTAAATAATTAATTACGAATTAAACAATACATCTTTGTTAACCTTAATGTCAAATACAGTTAACCAAACCTTGCCTTTTTACGCCTTATGTGTGATTATTTTATTGTCAACTAAATCTATAAAAATAGTTAACTGAAAGGACAGATAAAATTGGATTATATGAAACTGGCACAAAAAATATTAATTGAAAACAGAGAAATAACAGAAGAGGAGGCGCTTAACATCCTGCACAGTGAAGAAGAGTGGTGGTCAATTTTTGCTGCAGGTGTTTATTTAAAAAATCAAGTGTCTCGAAATTCTTTAAGATTAAATGTTCTTTTAAGCGCAAAACAAGGTATTTGTAATGAAGATTGCGGGTATTGTGCCCAATCGCGAAGAAGTACTGAAAAAATTGAAAAATATGGTTTAGTTCCAAATGCTGTAATTTTAAAAAAAGCAATTCTAGCGAAAAAGAATCATGCAACTGTTTTTTGTATTGCACTCAGCGGAACGAAACCCTCTAAAAAAGAGGTGAACCAACTTTGCGAAATAATTCCTATTATAAAGAAAAGACTTAATCTTGAAATTTGTTTATCTGCTGGTTTTGTAGATGATAAGCAATTAGAGCAGCTCAAAAACGTTGGAATAGATCGAATAAATCACAACTTAAATACACCAAGAGAAAATTATCGCAAGATAGCTTCAACACATAATTATGATGATAGATGTGCAACTTTGGAAAAAGTTCATGATCATCAAATTAATGTTTGTTCTGGCTTTATTTGCGGCATGGGTGAAACAGACGAGGAATTAGTGGAACTTGCTTTTGATTTGAAACGAAGAAATCCTTTTTCTATACCGGTTAATTTTCTGCTTGCAATTGACGGAACACCCCTAGCAGGGAAAAACGAATTGACACCACTTAAGTGCTTAAAAATAATGGTTATGATGAGGTTTATTTTTCCTAATAAGGAGCTTCGACTAAGCGCCGGACGAGAAAAACATTTTGGATATTTGCAATCAATGGCACTTTTGTTAGTAAATTCAACTTTTCTAGGCGATTATCTGACAGAAGAAGGTGGAAATAAAAACGTAGATCTAGATATTCTTAGAACTTTAGGTTTAAATATAGAAAATAACTGATAAAATACTAATATAGAATAAACTGTGAGTGATCTTGTGAATTAAATGAAATTTTACATAGGTGTCGCTGCAGCAAATGCTGTCTGCATTTTAAGGTAGACATCTACTCCTTTAAAGAAAAGAGATTTTAAATGAAACGATCAATTGATGGTATTAATATTCACTACATTATAGAAGGACAGGGGCAGCCAGTTGTTTTGCTTCACGGTCTATGTTTAGACTTGAACTTCATGAAAATCAATTACAGCCAATTTCTTAATTGCGAAAAATATCAACAAATATACATTGACCTCCCTGGTATGGGAAAAAGTGACTCTTTTTCAGATCCTCATCCCAGTAGTGACTATTTAGTAGAATTGATTATAAAACTTATTGACACACTGAATATTGATAAATTTTATATTTGCGGACACTCATATGGTGGGTACTTAGCTCTCGGAATTGCATACAAAATTTCTGCTCGAGTAAAAGGGCTTTTTTTATCTTGTCCAGTTGTCACTGCAAATTCAAAAAAGAGAATAACCGAGAAACATTTACGTACTAAGCAAAAAATGTTTTCCTCTCATGCATCAAGTAAGTATATCGCCGATTTTTTAAAGATGAACATTGTTATTAATGGATTAACTTGGAAGAAGTATCTTGCTGAAATTGTTGTTGGACTAGAAAAATGCAATTTCAATTTTATTAAAGAACTACAGGATAATAATTTTAAATATTATGAATTAGCAGACGAACCAAAAATAAAAGAATGGCACACGGAAATTCCAACCTTTTTTATTTTAGGCAAACACGACCATGATGTTGGCTATAAGGAACAATCTGCGTTAGAATCGAACTTTAAAAAAAGTAATCTAGTGGTTTTAAAAGATGCAGGGCACAATCTGCCTATAGATCAGGGAAACATTTTTTCGGCATGTGTCAAAACTTTTTTTAGTTAGTACACTAGCCACTAGCCCATTACATATACTACAAATTGCAAATGAAACTAACTAATTGATTGAAAAATTTTATCTTATTTATAAAATTCTAATTTTTTTGGCTTTGTAAAAAGTGTTGTGCCGCTGTTAAATGGGATATGAGTATTGTCTCCATCTTTTTTTTAATGTATCCTTAGTAATTATGATGAATAAATCAAAAAAAACATATTTTCCACTTGTATTTAGTCCATTTGCTTCACAATTAGGTTCTGCTATTTACGTATTGGGACTCAATTGGTTAATTGTTCGGACAACCGGCAATACTAAATTGTTAGGACTGATTGAAGGGCTTGGAGGTTTAGCGTTTCTTTTAGGAGATTTTTTAGTTGGATTATTAGTCGACCAGTACAATCGAAAAAAAGTTTTAATATGGACAGATGTCGTCTCAGCGTTAATGTGTTTTATAAGTGGTTTTTACATAAATAATCAGCAACCGCAAATTTGGTTGTTAGTTGTAATTACTTTTATTCTGAATTTAATGCTTGCGTTAAATTACCCTGCAGCTAAGGCAATTGCACCAGAAGTGGTCGAAAAAGCACATTTGCAGAAATTTAATGCAGTCTCTAATACTTTTTTTAATTTGGCTAATGTCGGTGCACCACTTATTGGCGGAGTCTTGCTAGCAGTTAAGAATATTGATTTCAGTGAATTTTTAATAATTAATGCTATCTCGTATATTGGTGCTCTTTTAATGAATTTATTAATTCCATATAAAAAGAATCAAAAAGAGAAAAAGATTAAGAGAGAGTCGATTATTACCAGTACGCTGATTGGCTTCAAATATGTTAAAGGGCATCCCAATTTATTAATGTACATGTTGGCTATGGGATTTTTTAATTTTTGTTATGCTGGCTTTCTGTTAGCCGCACCTTATATTGCTCATCATTTTTTTGAAGGGGTGTCAACAAGCTATGGTTTGTTTCTAACAATTTCTGCTATTGGAGCTCTATTAGGGGGCTTATGGCTAACATTCCAAAAAAGCGAAGTTACATCTCAAAGAATATACTACGAACAACTTATTTATGGTTTCGTGCTTATTATTTGTGGAACTTTTTTGTCTCTATTTACTTGGATTCTAATCGCTTTAAGCTATGGTATTTTTCAAGCAAGATTTTTTGGCAGCATTACTACCTTTATTCAAAATGAAACAGACATTAAATTTTTAGGCAGAATATTTGGCTTAACTTTTTTATTTTTTGATGGAGTTCAACCTGTCGGTGATTTTATTTTTGGCTTTTTTATTAGCAGTTGGCAGCAATGGACCTATGTAGTTTTAGGCACCTTTTTAGTAGTTTTTTTCTCATTGCTACTGTATTTTAAAAAAAATAAGCTTTCAAATTGAATTGTTTCAATGTGTCATTATCAAAAAATTAAGTTAATTAAAAGGCAATATGTACCGGAGGCTGTTAGCGTGGGCAAAACAGGAATGATTAATCATATAGAAATATACGTCAGAGATTTGTACACTTCTAAAAAATTTTGGGAATGGTTATTGGTCAAACATTTAGGTTATAAGGTTTATCAGCAATGGAAAAATGGTATAAGTTATACTAAAGATGATTCTTGCTATATCGTTTTTGTTCAAGCCAAAAGAAGTAAACTGCTACCACCCTATAATCGGACAAGAGTTGGTCTAAATCACTTAGCATTTTCAATTTCAAATAAAGAAATTCTTGCTCATATAAAATCAGAATTGAATTCTTCAAAATACAAGGAACTATATGCAGATGAATATCCCTATGCAGGCGGAAATGAGCATTATGCTCTTTATTTTGAAGATCCTGATAGAATTAAAGTAGAATTGGTAGTTGAAGATTAGTTTGCCTTAATAGCTTTTTGACAAACATGATTACCATTAAAATTAACATGCTCTGCCTAGCAGCGAGTTACTTATAATTAAAAACTCTTTTCTCTGAGACAGACTTGGCCTTGGAAAGTACGGATGATTATTTCAGAGGAGGATAATTGATTGAAAAAAAATCTAATAAATATTCTAAGTGTACTATTCTTTGCTTTTTGGGGCGGTATATTGCGTTACCTATGCAGTGTATGTTTTAGCTTTAATGGTACTATTATTGTCAATCTTATTGGTTGTTTTTTGTTAAGCTTTTTGACATATTTTTTTATAACATTTAAAAACTTTGCGGAATGGTTAACAATTGGTTTGGGCACCGGTTTCGTAGGATCATTTACAACTTTTTCAAGTTTTAATCTTGATATTTTAAAATTAACCCTCCTTCATAATTCTGAATATTTATTTTTCTATTTAACAAGCAACATTTTTGGAGGACTTATACTTGCTTTTTTAGGATCGCTTATAGGAAGCTGCCTAGGAAGTAAAATGATACGAGGAGAAGAATAAGTTGATATATATGATTGGTTTAGGTGCTGCTATCGGATCTTTGCTGCGATTTGAACTAACACTAAAAATAAAAAAACATTTCAAAGAAAACTGGCCACTAGCAACTTTTTTAATTAATCTTAGCGGTGCATTTTTACTTGGATTAATGTTTGGTTCTCATCTTCAAGTGAATTACTTTCTTTTTTGGGGAACTGGAGTAGTAGGGGGATTTACAACTTTTTCAACTTTGAATTCCGAGTTAATAGGACTTTTTAACAATAAACATCTTTACGTGGGAATAAACTATATGCTATTTAGTTATTTAGGTGGTTTCGGGTTACTTATTACCGGATATTTTTTAGGTAAGTTGATATAGCCTCAAAAAACAAAGTATTATTTTTTAATAGTGATAATTCATCTACGCACATTGTATAACTTGAATTACTGTAATTTTTTCTAAATTAATATTTTGAAAATTATAAGATACCGCATAGTATATTAATATGTCTACAGAATACATTTTAAAAAGCTGTTTTGACATTCCTTTTTAGTAGTGCTACCATACCTTCATAACTATCGAAATGAAGTACATAACCTGTCTGGTACAATGCTTTAGAGGGCCTTAGTCTAGTGTATACTAAATGAGTTCTTTCATGCACTGATGATAAATTGCAAAGGAAATAAGTTTGTTGTTACTACCATTAATTTCTAAGCGTCTTGAAACAAACACTCGAAGTTATTAAAATTCATTTTGAGAACGGCTAGTTTAAGTATGTCTTCCTTATCAATAACACAGCTGTATATCTTTTTACTAATCATGCTTGATCTTCAGTACCAGTTCACAAATGCCTTTTATGACTACGATAAGTAAAATTGATATGGAGTATAAAAATAAAGTGAGGTCAAAACAATGAGTAAGAAATTAAGAGTTGGTATTTTAGGGGCAACCGGTATGGTTGGTCAACGTTACATTACATTATTAGCGGATCATCCATGGTTTGAAGTTGTCTTAGTCGCTGCTAGTTCACGGAGCGCTGGCAAGACTTATGAACAAGCTGTTGCTGGACGCTGGAAAATGGATGAAGCTGTACCAACGGCTGTTAGAGAGCTAACTATTTTGGACGTAAATCAAGTTAGTCAAATTGCAAAGCAGGTCGATTTTGTTTTTTCGGCTGTCAGTATGTCCAAAGATGAAATCAAAAAGATTGAAGAAACATATGCAAAAGCTGAAGTACCGGTCGTTTCTAATAATAGTGCCCATCGTTGGACACCTGACGTACCAATGATCGTTCCAGAAATTAACCCAGATCATACTCGCATTATCAAATATCAACGCGAGCGGCTGGGAACCACACGAGGGTTTATTGCGGTAAAACCTAATTGCTCGATTCAAAGTTATGCTCCTGCTTTGTCAGCGTGGCGCAAATTTGAACCAACTCAAGTAGTGGCAACAACATATCAAGCGATCTCTGGTGCGGGCAAGACATTTAAAGATGCACCCGAAATTTTAAATAATGTCGTTCCTTTTATTAGCGGTGAGGAAGAGAAATCCGAAAAAGAACCTTTGAAAATTTGGGGTCAAGTCGATGATCAAAAAAGGGAAATTATTCCTGCAACTTCGCCAATAATTACAAGTCAATGTTTGCGAGTAGCTGTTTTATATGGTCATACAGCGGCAGCTTTTGTTAATTTCAAGCAAAAACCAACTAAAGAAGAATTGATCGAGGCACTCGAAAACTACCGTGGTGTGCCGCAAGAATTGAAACTACCCAGTGCACCTGCACAATTCATTCAATATTTGACAGAAGATGATCGACCGCAAGTTCGTTTTGATGTTAATTTTGAGAACGGTATGGGGATTTCGATTGGCCGCTTACGGACTGATAAGATTTTTGATTGGAAATTTGTTGGTCTTTCACATAATACAGCTCGTGGAGCAGCAGGTGGAGCAATTCTATGCGCTGAATTGTTAAAGGCTCAAGGGTACATTACAGCAAATTAATTTAAGAACGATAATAAAATAATTAGTTACTAAAATATAAGTGGTGACAAAGAAATATTGCCGTAAGTCAGTAAAATTAGAGCACTAACGCAAATTACGAATCTCGTGCTTTTTTGCTTATGTGTAGCTCAAAAATTAGACAGAATTTTGACTTATGGAACACAACACATCTATAATAAAAGGCTGGCTCAGATTTCAAGTTTTGAATCAACCTTTTTTGTCTAATAATGAAATGTTTATTAAATTCAAAATTTTTGCGTTTGAACGATCTATTGAATAAACAAGTTTCTAGGAAAAAATGCAGTTATATCAACAAACCGTTATCCAAATCACACTACTCAATAGATCTGAATTTGTTTATATTATAAAATCAATCCAGTAGATAAGAACTAAATCTACCTGCATGATCAGATAAAATTTACTTGTCTCTAACAGTATATTTAGATTCTTATTACCGCTGACGCTTGGAGTTATAGCATGAAAAAAAACATTTCACTTCTTTCCGCCAGTATGTTTGTTAATATGGGAATTGGTCTAATAATGCCAATTACAACCTTATATATTCATCAAGATTTAGGAAAGAGTCTTGTTACATCTAGCTATGTTTTGATGGCTTTTTCTATTTTTATGGTGGTGGGCAATCTTTTGGGTGCCCAATTATTTGATCGCTGGCATCCCAAATTAACAAGTTTTCTAGGTGAAGGAATCGTTATACCATCCATGCTTTTGCTCACATTTTTTCCTACATGGCCGCTTTATGTATTGTTGCTTGTTTTGTATAGCTTAGGACTAGGTATTCTTAACTCAAGCATTAATGGATACATAGCCTATAGACAAAAAAATGACAGTAATCTTTTTACAACAGCTTATTGGTTAGCTAATTTAGGCATGGGTGTTTCTACATTCTTATCTGGTATACTTTTTTCAATCAATATAAAGTCGGTGTTTCTGGGAGCATTTTTGCTTTTTTTTATGACTTTTGTTATGACACTAGTATTTATTCCAAATATTAAAATTCAACATCAACCGAAAGAAATGAATCAACAAACGCCATTTAAAAAAAGTAGAAAAAATCTATTTAGTCTAACAACACTTTGCTTAATTTTAATTGTCATTTGGATTGGATATGAGCAATGGAACAGCAATATATCTGTCTACATGCTTTCTAAAAACAATTCCGTTCAGCAATATAGTTTTCTTTTCACAATCTCAACAATCGAAATTGTGTTTTTCCAACCTGTACTCAACCGTTTTTTTAGAAACACTTTTAAAAATGAAAAAATAAGGATGCTTATAGGAATTTTGCTATTTGGAGCTTCCTATCTCAGCATTTTTGAAGCAGAGTCATATTGGCGTTTTGTTCTTGGGATTACGTTGTTATCAATTGGAGATATGCTTGCTTTAACAACAACTCCCGCTCTTCTTAATAGGTTCGCCACAGATTATAATCGTGCTTCCATTCAATCTATCGGGGGAACTGCTGCTTCGCTTGGCAGAGCAATTGGTCCATTGATTGGAGGGGCTGTGGTAACTTTTACCAATTTCGCTCTCGGTTTTGTTCTAATGGCTTTGTTACACGCTGTGATAGCAGTACTTGGCATGTTTTTGCAGAAACCCAACACATAAAACTAAAAAATGATATTTTTAATCGAACATCTACAAATTATTACTCTTGCAAAGGAGTATTTTTTTATTTAGCATAAAAATTTTATTATTAAATACGATTTTTTGTGCAAGTAATAAAGTAATAGGAACCCAAACAACCATAAATTATTGCAAAATATATGTGATGTTAATCACAAGTTGATTGAATAAAACGTTTTAAAATGGTAATATACTTATTGAAAGCGTAACCATATAAGACTGAAAGAGTTTTATGTATCCTTACCAGTTGTTTTTATGCCTAGGAGGTATTTAATATGTCAGAATTAAAATCTGGAAAATATCGAGTTATTGCTAAGGAATATGAGGGAGAGACGATTCCGCTTGAAATTGAAATTGAGAATAATAAAATCATCAAAATCACTCCTCAAAAGAAAATGATCCCTGGAGGTTTAGAGGAGACAGTTTTCACACATTTACCTAAGCAAATCATAGAGAATCAAACACTCGAAGTTGATGCGATTTCAGGTGCTTCCCATTCTCGTCAGGGATTACTGGATGCAGTTCAAGAAACTGTACTTCAAGCAGGCGGAGATATAAATAGTTTCCATAACTTTCAAACTAGTAAAAATACTGCTGAAAAGCTTAATACTTTGAAACCAGACGTTGACATACGTGAAGATGCTTACTCTATTTGGCGGAAAATTCCAGAAAATGTCAGTAAGGAAATTAATACTGACTTCTTAATTATTGGCGCAGGAATCTCTGGATTAGCGGCGGCAGTTCAAGCAGGGTTAGATGGGATGAACACCCTTGTTATTGAAAAAAACAGTTTTGTTGCTGGAAATGGTGGTGGCGTTGAAGGTATCTTTGGAATTAATACAAAGATGCAAAAGTCAGCCGGAATTCATGTTCAAAAAGAAAAAATAATTGCCAAAGAAGCGGAGATGGGACAATATCGTGTTGATGGCTCCTTCTGGGTGGACTTAGTCAACAATTCTGCTGATAATATTGATTGGTTGGTGAAACAAGGTGTTCAGCTGAGTAAGGTTGATGATTATCATGGAACTTGTATGTTTCCTACTTTTCACTGGTATAAGGGGGGATTTGCTTCTGAGGGGTATGTTCCTTTTATGAAAAAACGTGCCGATGAATTAGGGGTCAATTTTCTCCTTGGAACATCGGCCAAAAGCGTAATTTTTGATGAAAACAGAGTTAAAGGTGTGTATGCTCAAACAGCAGAAGGTATCATAAAGATTAATGCGAAAGCTACATTATTAGCAACTGGAGGTGTTGGTCACAATCCAGAACTAATCGAGAAGCAAGGTTGGCCAACTAAAAATTTGCACTACTGCTCAATGCCAAGTAACACGGGAGATGGATATCAAATAGCCATGTCTTTGAGAGCGAAAGACATGCTGAGAGAATCGCCGGAGTTTATGATGAACTACATTCAGGCTCTACCACATGAAGGTGTTCATCTCTATATTGATCCAATTAATGGTTTTATGTCATTACCGTCGGGTGGTCCCGTTGTATGGATTAATCAAAATGGTAAGCGTTTCGTCAATGAAAATGTCAAAAAATATAATCTACTTTATCAACGAATGGCTATCGGAGCGACTAAAGTAACATACCAAATTTTCACTCAAAAGATTTACGATGAGATTACTAAAAATGTTTCAAATGCGAAAGCTGTTTTAGCCGAAGCAGTTGAAAAAAATGAAGGAAAATCGCTCTATAAGTCCGCTACAATTGAGGAACTTGCCCAAAAAATTGATGTACCTAAAAAGAATCTAGTGGCAACCATCAAGAAATATAATAAATTTGCACACAATGGTCGAGATGAAGAATTTGCCAAAGAGGCCGAAATGATTATACCAATTGAAGAGGGACCATTTTATATTGCGCGTCTAGATCCTTCAAATTTGATTGGCATTGGCGGAGTTGGCTCAAATCAAAAATTCGAAGTAATTGATGACGATTTTGAAAGAATTAATGGCCTTTACATCTCGGGAATGGACAGTGCAATGCAGTATCGTAATGTATATACCATTACTTTGGGTGGTTCCGCATGCGCGCACAACGTTAACTCAGGTCGTCATGCATCAATAAATGCTAAATCGTATATTGAAACATTATAAACAATAAAAAACACAAATTTTTTGTATTTAAATGTCTTATACTTATTAGGTAAAATCTAATGAATATGAGATATTTTTTATATAACGATATTCATTTAGTTTTAAGGATAATATACAAAAAACACGTCTCTTTTTTAAGACCACCTCAATTAGCACATACTCATACGATATCCGGACTAGCGCCAGCAATAGTTGAAGCTTGTAATACGTTCTCTGTGAATGTTTTTTAGTAAATATAAAATTGTTCAGAACTGAGGAATAAACCGATGCTTTAGTCAGTTTATGAGATTATGAGATGAATCTCCGTACAAATTAAATGCAAGCCAACCTGACAAAAACAAACCTTGAGAAATTGATTCCTCAAAAATAGCACCCCAGATCACGAGATTCTTAGTTGGTTTCAACATTATTTTAATAATTCTAAATGCCCCAAAGCTCTAAAAGTAATAATTAAGGCAAGTACAACTACAATTAAATTCACTATACTCTTAAAAAACAAAGATTCATCATAAAAAAGAATGCTCTAAATAGTATTATTCCCCAATATATTTACCTCTCTCAAGTCCAACGATTTTCACGACAATATTTAAACCTCTCCTTTGCCAAAATATATCTTTATGATATCATAATGATATCATAAAACAAAAAAAGTTCTGATCAAAGGTTTAAATTTAAAAATAAAAATTGTAAATAGTTATTAGAGTCAATAAACATTTATTATTAAAACAATTAGTATTGAATAACTTGATTTCTATCACATAAATATGTTGCTTGAAAGAAACATTTAATTGTGCAGCATACACTTAAAAAGATAACAGATAATTAAATTTTCTAGGATTTTTTTGTTATAATGGTATCAATTATTTAGTTTTTTATGTATTTAACACTTACTAATATTTGATTTGATTAATAATTATGAAACGGGATGATTGTATGGTGGCAGGTGATACACTGCTGGTTCAACTCATGCATAATTGGCAAGAGATTGCCAAAAAAGACCAAAAACGAATTCTCAGACAGCAAAAGCCACTCGGGTCTTTTGCACAAACTAATTATTCTTATGTTAGTAAAGCAGATCCATTGCAAAAACTTAACCTGTATTTTCCACTTGCTAATTCAAGTGCTGAAAAACTACCAACCATTATAGATATTCATGGTGGTGGTTGGATGTATGGTGATTGTCATCTAAATGACAATTATTGCCGTTTTTTAGCTTCTCAAGGATATGCCGTTATGTCTATGAGCTACCGCTTACTTCCACAGGTTGGACTCAAAAAAATAATAGAAGATATTTTTGAAAGTCTGCATTGGTTAGAAAAGTTTGGTCCACAAAAGGGATTTGATCTCGCACGTGTTCTACTAGTAGGCGATTCTGCGGGGGGACATTTAGCTGGATTGACACTGTGTATTCAAAAAAATTTTCAGTTGCAATCTCTTTATGAAGTTGAGGCACTTAAATTCAATTTTGATGCTCTGGCTGTTGTTTGTGGTGTAATGGAACCTAGCAAACTAGCCTTAGGAAAGGGAATTATGAGTCAAGCAGCCAATTTGCAGCTTGACTTGATGATCGGCCAAGACTCTGAAATTGCTGACACCATTGATTTTTCGCAAGTATGCCAAAATATTGACCTCCCACCAATAATGGTCATTGGAGGAGAAGAAGATAGCTTTTGGTGGCAAACGAAGCTTTTTTTAAAAGCTCTCAAAAAAAGCCAACTCAGATTTCAAACTAAGATATGGTTACATTCGCAAGGGTCACATTTGAAGCATGTATTTAATGTCACACATTGGGAATGGGCCGAAAGTCAAGAGACCAACTTGGCAATGTTGAATTTTTTCAAACGAACCATTGCTAAAAAGTAAAAAAGTTGATTTATGTGATATAAATTGATTGTTATAAAAAAGGAGAAGACCAGATGAAATCTCATTCTGCAACCGCATATTCAAGTTTTGGGGACGGAATTCGTGCAGCAATTCCAAATTTAATTGGATATATTACTATCAGTACCACATTTGGTGTTGTAGCCAGTTCTGCAGGTTTTTCGATTTGGCAGATTTTCTTATATTCTGCAGTGTTGTACGCTGGTTCTGCACAATTTATTGTTGTTAGCATGCTGCTAACAGGAGCTTCTACCAGTTCAATTGTTTTGATGGTCTTTTTAGTAAATTTCAGAATGTTTTTACAATCTCTTTCAGCAACTCAGCTTTTTCCAAAACAATCTTTCATTTCAGGGATAGCGATGGGTACCTTAATGACTGATGAATCCTTCGGTGTTATGACATTTGCACAAGCAGCTGGTAAAAATCCGTCAGCCAGTTGGATGCATGGTTTAAATGTAGCTTCCTGGATGGCTTGGTGGATTAGCGGCTTATTATCATCATTGCTCGGTACAATACTTACTAATCCCAAGGAGTGGGGGCTCGACTTCGCTTTAACCGCAATGTTTGCCGGTCTATGGGTTCTTACCGCTGGAGCTATGTGGGAACAAGATAAGCAGTCTCGTTTTTTGCTGATTGGAACAGTGCTTTTGACAATTGGGCTATTGTGGATTCTACTATGTCTTACCTCTGCAGCAGTGGCAACATTGGCATCTTCTATTGCTGCGAGCGCTATCATTACTTTCTTGACTAAAAAGAAGGAGGGCAACCCATAGATGAATTCTTCTAAATTTTATACTGTAATCACTTTATGTACGCTTGTTACTTGGATTCCGCGAATATTCCCGTTCATTTTTGCTAAATTTATCAAATTTCCCGAGTGGCTTTTGCGCTTTTTACGTTACTTACCCTTAGCAATGATGACAGCTCTCTTCGCAGAAAACTTTTTTGTCGTTCATCCTAACCAGCTTCCAGGAATTAATTTGTTAGCTCTTTTAGCCAGCATACCCGCAGTTGTTTTAGGTTGGCTAACACGATCACTGGTTTTAGTGGTAGTGATTGGAGTTGTCTCAATGGGGCTATTACGCTTTTTTTCTAATTGTTTACTACAATGAAAGCACTTGAAGAAATTGATGTTATTAAATGCAAATATACAGATATAATATTTTTTTAGAGTGGTGTTGGGTGTATGTTCTACTTTCGAACTTCATTACTTTGTATCTTTTTATTTTTTAAGATTTAGCAAATAATGTTCATTGAAAATCATATTGTTTTACTCAACGTTCAGCGCTATGATTACTAGAAATAAATAAATTATTTATACTTGGAGGTGAAAACTTTTGATTAGTTATACTAATAAAAAAGAAATAACTGCTGTTGATTTAGCACAAATTTTTAAGAATTCAGGTATTCATCGTCCTGTAGATGATTTACCTCGATTAAAATTAATGCTCAAGAATGCTGATATTCTTTGGACCGCATGGGATAACCAAAAACTTGTTGGCATCGCTCGGGCAATAACAGATTATAGTTATGCTTGCTATCTATCGGATTTAGCTGTTGATAAAACTTATCAACACCATGGAATAGGGCGAAGGTTAATTGAGAGCCTTCATTCACAAATCGGACCTGATGTTTCCTTGCTTCTTTTATCAGCACCTTCAGCGTTAGAATATTACCCAAAGGTAAATTTTGAAAGGATCGATAATGCATTTCTGAAAAGAAGAACGCCCTTTTGACAGCACTATTTGCTTATGATACAAATTTATTGCCATTAATGGAGGATGTTCTTTTAAATGATTGGCATACTAGCAATTACTAGTCTAGGCCTATTGGAGGTATAGAAAATATTGATATATATTTTAATTATATTAATCGTTATTTTGGGTATTATTATTGTTCATCAATATCATAAGGACATAAAAACTGCTTATAAAAGACTTGAATCCTATAATATAAAAACTATGGCTACAAAATTTGGAATAATGTCTTATGTCGACGAAGGAAAAGGTGAAGTAATTCTTATTTCACACGGAATCTTTGGGGGATATGATCAGGGCTCCACTAGCTTAAATCAAGTAGTAGGGGAACAGTACAGAAAAGTATCTATTTCACGTTTCGGTTACCCAGGATCGAAATTACCTAACAATCCAACTCCGAAAAACCAAGCAAAAGTATTTATTGAAATACTTGATGAATTGGGCATCAAACAGGCATACATACTCGCAACATCTGCTGGTGGCGCTGCTGGGTTCCAGTTTGCTTTAACGTACCCGGATAGGTCAAAAGGGTTGATTCTTTTATCATCAAGTGTACCTGATAAAAAAAGAAACACAGATGAAGTAAAAGCGCTCGGAACAGTGGGGCCGCCAAAACTACTAATCAATGACTTTTTTATGTGGTTTTTTACGAAATATTTTGGTTTTATATTCAACTCTATGATGGGAGCTGATGTAAACAAGAATGACTTGTTTAAAACAATGCTCCCTGTAAAGCCTCGCAAACAGGGAATTTTAGCAGATACTAAAATTACAAATATGGACATGCTGTCGCATTACGAAAAATATACGATTGAGAGATTGGAAATACCTATATTGGTAATTCATGCAAAAGACGATCCAATGGCAAAATATGAAAACGTAGAAAATTTACTCATCCGTGTTAAAGCCGAAGCTGCCATTTTTGAAACTGGGGGTCACACTATTGACGGACATGCTGACCAAGTAAAAAGGGCAATTAGACGGTTTGTAGAAAAAGAAAAATGATTTATGTTGTTTGGTGCAATACTTTGTTCAGTATGTTGAGTCGATAAAATATATAAAAAAACCGAACTCAAAAAGAGACGGCTTATATTTAAAGTATTCTAGTAAGACTACAATGGGTTTAAATATCTTTTGTAGGTGGTTCTTCTTGTGATCTACAAAAATAAAATGCGCAGCACATAGAGGAAGACCCTTAAACCAAGCATCATGAGTAAAACCAAAAAGTTAATTTAATTACTTTCACTTTTCGAAACAAGCTCATTGTTAGTAAAATAAAATCTGTAATTTTTATTTGTAGTTCTATTGCGATAAATCAACGTTGTGTAAGAGTTGGTACCACTGTAAAACACGGTTACTCTGGCGGGTTCACCTAAAACCGTAATTACAGCATCATAAGCAGTTCCATTTTCGAGAGAATCAAAAACTGTGCTCGAAATATTCTTTCCAGCGACACTATATCTGCTAAGGGTCTTTGTTCTGATTTGTTCTCCGATTGCATAAACAGATATATACGCTGCCTTATTTTGAGAAAGATACCAAAGATACATACTACGTTCCACGCCGGCGGTCTGTGTCTTTTGAGTTCGATCGGGTCTACCAAGTTGTTTTCTTAGTTCGGCAATAGTTGTGGCATCTGAGTCAATACTAGAGGAGGCAAGCTTGATTTTATTAAAGTCTTTAATTGAATAAGGTTTTTGCGTTAACTCTTTCTTAGTAAATTTTTTAAATTTATCATCAGTTATTTTAACGAATCTGTTTTTTTCCAGAAGTTCTTCACTCTTTTTCAAACTAATATTATTATTTTTAGCATTGGAAGAATAATACATACCAGGAAGATTTCTAATCTTATCGATATCGACTTTGCTATAGTCTATTGTTAACTTCTCCTGAGCATATGTTTTTTTATAAGTGATTTTTTCGGTCAAACCATCAATTCCTTGGAAACGTTTTGAAAATGGAACAAGTATTTGCTGTGCACTTTCCTTGTCAGTGACACCTAAAGCAGAGTAGAGAATTATACTTTGCGTTTCTTGTCGCATAACCTTGTCTCTTCGCGCATAATATGTCAATCGAGTATCAGTTCCGCTACGAAAGCGCTGATAGTGGACCTGTTTCTCTGGTAAAAGGCTGCAGGCCGCTAATATAAAAATAAAGACAAAAATTGATAAAATACTCCCCCAAAAATGATAGCGTTTCATTTTAATTTCCCCCCTTAACCAACTTATAGTATTAAGCGACATCTCTACAAGTTTATTTTACTTGGTGAGGAAAGCTTTGGAAAGTTAACAGCCTACTTCACTACTTTATTAGCCTACAAGACTCTTACTGTATATGAATCGTATTGTAAAAATTGGAACCACTACCAAAAGCTAATTCAAAAAATAAATATTTCTATAGGTTTGCCCTTTGTTTTTGAAAAACTTAACAATTATTCTCCTAAATAAACAGACTATTCTTGCATATCAACAAATTATGACTCTAAGAACTGATATATCAATGATCAATCAAAGTATAAGAAAGAGCTACAAAAATAATTATAATTCCCAAGACTTGAAGATAACTAGGGACAAATCCACTTATAAATACATCGATTAATATTGCAACTAAAGGGTCTAAGTAAGTAAGAGCAGAAACAGTTGTCACTTTGAGTCGGCGGATCCCTCCGTAAAAAAGTAAATAAACGACTCCTGTATGCACAACTCCTGTAAGGATACTGTAAAACCACTCAGACAATGTTAGTTCCGTGTAAAGTGAGTAATTAACAAATGGAAAAAGCATGACAACTCCTGTCAAGGTTTGTATTAAGGTCACAGCATAAGGGCTGAGCCGCTTGATCTTTTTTCCAGTTAAAATAACAAAAGCATAAAAAAATGCAGCAGCAATGGAATCTAGCGGTCCAACGAAGGACTGGCCATTTTGCATTGCTTTTAGTGTGATTCCTGAGATAAAGAGGGAGCCTATAAATGCAAGCACAACAGAAAGCAATCCCAGCTTCTGAATTGGCGCCTTAAAAAACACCCAGCTAATTAAAAGAACAATAATCGGTGCAAGATTATAAATTGAAATTGCAATCGTAACTGCTGTATGTTCAAGTGAAGAAAAAAATAAAAGCCAGTTTAATACAAGTAGTATTCCACCAATTATAACAATTGATGTTTCTTTTATTGCCCAGATTTCTTTTTTATACCATCCGCTAAAAAACCAGTAAATAGCCAAAAAGATCACTGCGCTGACACAGCGAATAAAAACAAGTTCCATCGAAGGCAGACCTGATAGGCGCGAAAAAAAACCGATAGTCCCAAAAATTATCATCGCCGTGCTTAATTGAATAAATGAGGTTTTTTTATCCATAGCTAAACAACTTCCTCTCATGTGACGAAAGATATTCGTCCGTATATTTTTGTAACCAATAAAATAATTATAAAAATAAATTATCTATCAGTAAAATAGATGTTTCCGAATTGATATATCGGAATAAACGATGTTTAATAGAACTATATAAATTAGGAGGCGAACTTTTTAATGGAAATCAGACAACTTAAAACATTTCAAACTATTGTTAATAATGGCGGTTTTACGAAAGCCGCGGCTAAACTGAATTATGCTCAATCTACAGTCACTGGACATATTCAGGAAATCGAGAAAGAGTTAGGAAAACCACTTTTTGATAGGCTAGGGCGTCAAATAGTACTTACAGAAACTGGGAAACAGCTGTTGGTTTATACTAATGAAATTATTGAGTTAATAGAAAAGGCCAGTCAATTATCTACAAACAATAAAGGAGTCAGCGGAACACTCGTGATTGGGGCATCTGAGTCGTTAACAACATATAGACTTCCACCAATTATTCGTACTTACAAAGCAAACTTTCCTCAAGTTCAAATTGTTCTCAAACCGTTGACCGATGAAGACATATTTGAAGAACTGAAACTAGGTCAATTGGATCTTGCTTTTTTCATGGGTAGATCAATCACTAACGAAGAACTAACTGCTATCCCTTTGGTCACTGAAAAAATGGCGCTTGTATTATCAAATCAGCAGTCCCCCAAAGCGGGAAACCTATTGAAAGACTTTCTTCCTGATAACGAAGTGATTTTATATACTAGTCGCGGGTGCGATCATCGTTATTTTTTTGAAGAATTATTGAACAAACATTCCTATACTCCGAGTGAAACGCTTGAGTTTTGGAGCATCGAAGCTTTAAAGCAATGTATTATTTGTGGATCAGGTACTTCATTTCTGCCATTAATTACAGTAAGAAAAGAATGGATGAACCACGAACTAACCTGCATTCTAACAAAGGAAAACAGAATTAGAACACAGATGGTATATCATAGAAACAAGTGGTTATCTCCTGCCACTCAAAATTTCATTAAGTTGGTAAAAAAGGAGGCAAAGAATTGGGAAAAAGAGATGATTTCCTATGATATCAATTAGTAGGGCTGGGAAGCATTAATCCGATGTTTAAATAATCAGGATGTGTTTCAAAAGTCAGTAAAAATTTAAATACTAACACGATATTATAGATATAGTGTGTTTTCAGCTTCTAAATAATATGAACATAGTGTCAGTTAAAGTAAAACCCTTACCATACAAAAAATAATAGGTTACTTAAAATAAAGTTTTTAATGAATTATCCATAATAGATAACGCGAATAAGCACATAAATGCTAGTCAACGAGCACCCGATTTTGATTGCAATAGCCGGGGATGTGAAGTTTGATAATAAAAAATTCAAAGCACTTTTCATAGTGAAGCTAAGATGGTTTCCTTCAACCAAGTTACTCAACCGATTTGATATGTTCTTGGAGCTGTGACTTCCTTTACAGTTAATAAAAATGAAAAAGTCTACTTGAATGCTTCACTTAAACGATTTAACACAATATCCACTGCAAGAGGAAGCTTGAATAGTACAATAAACTTATCACTGTCTGAATTGGAAAAACACTCTAGTTTTACTGAATGGATCAATACTGCGAAAGGCTGGCTAAAGACCAATTAGTTAAATACATAAAAAAACGTCCCTGAAAAGGAACGCTTTTTTATATGCATCACCATTCTATAAAGTCCGACTTCCATTATTCCCAACCATTCAAAAGAGCTTTAAGCCCCATCAAAAATTGTTGATCAGCAGTGTATTGTTCAGTCTGTAATGCTTGCAGTAGCTCACTTAAAAGGACTGAATTATCCTGTAACTCTTTCATTACTTTTGGATCTGCTTTCCCACCGTCTTCTGGTTCAATCGCTTCAGCCCAAACAAACCCCAATGTGTAAACAGTCAATGAATTGATTAAAAAAACTGTTGTTGGTTGAATATCCATGCCTTTTGTCTTTAACTTAGTCAAAATTTTTTCTATTAGCATAAATTCTGACTTAGTTACTATTGGGTGGGTTGAGATCAAAGGCAGTATATGCGGATGCTCTAGTAAAGTTTGTCGTAATTGGGACATCAAGGTAATTACCTGTGCTTGCCAGCTATCGTTCACTTTGCTGGGTTTGAAAACCAACGCTTTTTTCCAAATCAATTCGACTACTCCGTCAAAAAGTGCTCCTTGGTTTGGAAAATAACGATAAACAGCCATCGGTGAAACTTTCATTTTTTGTCCTAATTTGCGCATGGTAAACTTTTGAAGGCTTATTTGATCGAGTAAATCAAGTGCAATTTGTAAGATGTAAGTTCGACTTAAAGTTTCCTTTGTTGGCTTAACAGGTTTCATGTTAATTATTTCCTTCTTTCAACGGTCGATGATAAAAACCAAGCAGGGACACTAGACAAAAAATTATCGTCATACTCCAAAGTACTATTAAACAATGGCTAACAGTATTGAAATTCCCCTGGTCAAGACTAATTTTTTTAATAGCCGTGAGTCCCCAATACGCGGGGTCAATTTTCGCTAAAGCTTTTGCCCAATTAGGAAATGTGCTAACTGGCGATAAACTTCCACCCAAGCCAGCCATTAAAATGCCGAGAAAATTTGATAAAGCCAGCGCTATCGATGCAGATTTTGTCCAGCTGACTAGTAAGATGCCAAAAAAAGTCAGTGTTGCGGCAAAAGATATGATGACAATGATAAAGGCACTCCAGCTGCCATTGATACAGAACTTAAATAATAAACTGCTGATCAAAATCACTGCAGTAAGCTGGAACAATTGAATTAAATAGGATACAAACACTTTTCCCGTAATAATTTCAGTTAATGAAGTTGCTGAAATTTGTTGGCGATCCCAAGTATTCCATTTTGTTTCATCAAAAAACATTTGAATAATTAATTGAATCGAAAAAAATGAAAATAAAATCGCCAAACCTGGAATGACTTGTTCAGATCCATTAGCAGCTAAATAACCTTCTGCAACTAATTGATTTTTAGCCGCAGGTAACATAAATGGAGCCATAATCAGGGGAATTAAAATCATAATAAATTGTACAGTAGGTTCGGATAATTGCAAACGAGTATTTAATTTAATAACAGCTAATATTTGTTTAATTCTCACCGGTAATCTTCTTTTCTAATAACGTATGATAAGCCGATTCTAAATTTGATTTCAAAATTTTAACATTAGTTAATTGATTTTTTTTAATTTCTGGATCATTAAGAGCTTCTTGCAAGTAATCAACATAGGTTCGATTATTTTCTAAATTGATTAACTTCAAATGATCATTTTCTCTTTCCCAGCCCTTCAAATCAGGTAGTTGGTTATTAAAGTAAAGTTCCAGTGATGGTCGAGCAAACTTCTGAAGAATCCTTTCCAAGCTTCCTGTAGTTTGAACTATACCTTGATTTAAAAAAACAATTCTTGCATTGAGAGCTTCCATTTCTTGCAGATAATGCGTTGTATAAATAATTGTAACTCCTTGTTTACTAAGTGATTTAACGGCGCAAATGATCTGGTTACGCGAATCAACGTCCGCGCCTACAGTTGGTTCATCAAGAAAAATAATCTTTGCTTGACTCATTAACGCGATACCGGAATGAAGCCTGCGCTTTTGACCACCACTCAGATTTACTGCCTTTTGATTTTCGCATTTTTTTAATTTAAAAATTCCTATTACTTGCAAATATTTTTCTTTAATCTGTTTAGTGGATAAACCATTAAGCGCTCCAAAACTCTGCAGATTTTGTTTAACTGTTAAATGTGGGTAGATACCTAATTCTTGCGGGGCTATGCCTAAGTACTTCCTTAATCGATGTTTATTTTTAGATAATGTGTTATTTAATAGCCATACCTCACCAGAATCTGGATTTGTTAGACCAGTCATAACTTTAATCAACGTTGACTTTCCCGCTCCATTAGGACCTAACAGACCGATAATTTCACCTTGCTGAACTTCTAAATTTACACCATTTAAAATGGGGTGCTTGTTAAAACTTTTATAGATTTGGCTCAATTTAATAGCTAATGTCATTTTTTCTCCTTTGTTTACAATATAATCTATGTTTACAATGTAAACTATAATCGAATAAAATGCAAATATCAAAATAAGCATAACTTTTAAAATATGTATTTTTTTTAAGTGTTTTAAGATTATATGCACACTCATTTTCACGCATAAAAGTTTTTATCATTTTTTCAAAAAAGTAATTATTGTATCATAAATCTTACTTTAACAGTTACACAGAAGCTAAATTGGATGCTTACAGATCTCCAAAAAGGGCATTACAAATTGATCTACATATGTGTAATAGTGGTATGATAAGAAGATTATATTTTAATTACAATTATGATATACTTATCGCTATATTATACAAAGGAAGGGCAGTTATTATGCTCCTATCCTAGTATTTGGTACATAAATTTCTGAACAGTTGTGCCATAATT
>NZ_AZEG01000080.1 GCF_001434935.1 Liquorilactobacillus uvarum DSM 19971
CGATTTACCCCACAAGAATTTGGTGGGGTGTAAGTGCGCATTGACCTCGTTTCACTCAGTCTTCTGATTTCTATTTAATTACATTTAGTTTACTATTTTATCTTAGATTTTTCAACTTTTATGATTGACCACACAACGGAATTATGATATTATAAATAATAATTATATTCAATTGAACTAGGAGGTTATCTTATGGCTCAAACATCAATTCAAAAACAAGAAGCTAAGTTAAAAGCCCTTAATCAGAAAATCAAGGACGAAAAAAATAAAATTGAACAAAGACTTGGTAAACAAATTATCAGTCAATCAAATTTAGATTATGCTAATTTGTCTAACGATAATATTAAAGAATTATCTAAAAAAATAGCTGACTTCTTAAATGAAAATCAGTCACCTAAACAGTTTTAAATAATGAGGTTATGTTATGGCTAATCAATATAAAAATCTAGTTGAACAAAAAGCTAGATTAAAGCAGAAAATAGAGCGAGAAGATTTTCAACTTCGTCAATCTAAATACTATGAAAAGCGTCAAGCTCGTAAAGCCCGTTCTCGACGCTTAATTCAAAAGGGTGCTTTATTAGAAAAATACTTTCAGGCTGATAATTTATCAGTTGAACAAACCGAAGAACTTTTAAAAATATTTGCTGATTATGTTAATGAGCATAAACCGGACAAACTAAAAAACGATCAACCTAATAACTAGGCCGATCGTTTTTATTTTCTAGATCATTTTTGAGTTTTACTTCTGGGTTCTGATCTGCAAAATCTTTTAACTGCTTTTGCACATTTTCTGAACAAGTAATATTTTGATTTATCCAAGGAAAATGGCTCAAATTATTCTTAATTATTTGTCAATTTGCTCTTACATAAACAGGAGTAAATTTTTCACTGTTATCATAGATCATTATCTTATCGACTTTAAAAGCCACTTCTGGCAAGTTATGATTCGATTGCCGATAACGTTTTTTGATAGTCTCTGCTGGTACACCATATCCACCCTTTTGTACCCTTTCTTTTACTCTCTTGATAGCTAAATTTTCATCTTGCAAGGCAATATACAATAAAGTAACTTCAAAGCCATTTTCGTGAGCTTTATCAATCAAATTTAGTTGAGCTTTACCCTGCCTGCAAGTGTCGTTTCTACGTGAATACTTTGTCGGTTATCTAAGGAATAGTGTAGTTGCTTTATTTCCTCTCGCATGGCTTTTAAGTTGTCACTGTCTTTATGCCAATCGCCACCCATTTGTCTTAAAATTTCATCAGCGTTAATCCGTTTTGTTTTATCAAACAATATGGGTAACGTATCGTAAAGAGTACTCTTTCCTGCTCCGTTAATACCGGCAACAATAATATATTGGGGTTTGTTTATCAACGGATAAAGTCCTTTCGCTTAATAACCTCATCTTGCCTTTTATCTAAAAGGTAGGTATATAAAGCGTCATATACTTTGCGCTTTTCTGGATCTGGATCATGTAATGACTTATCGAGTAAATCTTTTAAATCCGTTTCTTTTGCGGTTTCTAAAAAGTCATTAATTGTGATTGTATCTTTCATGTTAATCACGCTCCCTAGTTATTAATTTATTTAATCTGATAAACCATCAGTCCTGTTTCGGATCATTGAGCCAATCAGCAATTTCTTTAGTGTCTTTGAATTCTGTTACTGGTATACCTTTGGTAGCCTTTAAAAAGCCTAAATTAGCTTTTTCTACTTCACTTAAAGCTAGTTTAAACGGTAATGCTCCATCTGCCACAATCCGCTTGTAAAACATGTTAATCGCTGTTGTTTGGTTTAGACCTAACTCACTTAAAACAGCTTCGGTCTTATTGGCCAAGTCTTTGTCAATCTGGACTTGTACCCGTTTCTTTTCCTTAACTGCCATGATTGCCTCGCCTCTTTCATTAACTACTCACATTATACTAGCTTTTGAGTATTGATTCAATTAGCATGATCCTTTAAAAGCTGTGAGTTTGAGTTTGCTGCCCTTTTAGTAATGGCAATGAATGTAACTCCTCTAAAACACTCATAGACGAATTTTAAAGTCGACTTAGAACAACTAACTATAACTGCCAAATGAATTATTTTATATTCTCTCTTAAAGTGAATAAATCAAAAGATAATGATTA
>NZ_AZEG01000081.1 GCF_001434935.1 Liquorilactobacillus uvarum DSM 19971
ACACAACTAAAAAAGTGTACCACCTGGGTACACTTAAAAGAAACACTTTAAAAGCTAAACAACATTCTAAAAACCAAAGAAATTGTTTTTTTCGATAATTATAGTTTGTAAAATTTTGGTTATCCAGATTTTTTATTATCTATATAAAAGTGTTTTTAATTATACTACATAATAATGGCGCTTTCACCTTGTTAACATTCTTTTTTAAATTTTACGGCAAATTGTAGTCTCTTCTAAAATTATTTATACATTCGGGAAAAACCTCAAATTATGGCCAGTGTTTTAAAATAAAATAATTAGCCTTCTAAGTAAAGAGAATTTAAAGTATGTTATTTTGGCAATAATTTCAATCAAAATAAATAAAACAGATGTTTTGACTTTAAATTCTATAGGCTGTACTATGACTATAAGCCTAAAGGTAGTGATATGCATTAGTAATACCTTATGCTTAATAAAAAATATCATGATAAGGAGGAACAAGTTATGAGTAATAAAGATGATAAATTAACTCGTTCAGAAGCCGGAAAAAAGGGCGGGGAAGAAACCGCTAAGTCACATGATAAAGATTTTTATGAAAAGATTGGAAAAAAAGGCGGAGAACAACGAAATAAATAACCTTTAGACAAATATAAAATAAACCTAAAAAATAATTATTAATTAATATCGGTCACCTAGTTAAAATAAATTGCCAACTAAGTAACCCCTTAGTGATCACCGATCACTAAGGGGTTACTTTAATTTCAAGTTGTTATTATAGCTAGTACACAGTGCACATAGATTGGACAAGTATAGTGAGCATTTTTATGCTAGTGAAGCTAAAACACTAAGCAAAATTGTGAGAATAAAAGGAGCGCTTATAATTCAACTAATTAAGCGTTATCCGTTAACAACAGAACCACCATTAACATGGATAGTTTGTCCAGTAATATATTTATTTTCTTCAGCTGCTAAAAATAAATAACTTGGAGCTACTTCGAAAGCCTGACCTGGCCTTTTAAGTGCATTACTTTTGCCCCATGTTTTTAGTTGTTCAGAAGTAAAAGTTGCAGGAATCAGTGGTGTCCAGATTGGCCCCGGTGCTACTGCGTTTACCCTAATCTTTTTTTCTAATATGTCTTCATTCTGCGCTAATGACCGAGTAAAAGATAAGATTGCTCCTTTGCTTGCAGAATAATCAACAAGGACAGGTGAGCCTGCATATGCCGTAATAGAAGTAGTGTTTATTATTGAGCCACCCTCTCGGAATAGAGGAAATATTGCTTTAGTCAACATAAACATACCTATAACATTTGTTTTGAAAATTCTTGTGACTTCACTCATTGGAATATCTAAAAAATGTTCGTGAACATGTTGTTCACCAGCATTATTGACAAGTATGTCAACATGACCAAACTTCTGTGAAGTTTCTGCTGTTATTTTTTTAATAAAGCCTTCATCAGCAATGTCCCCTGATAAAACTAAAACTTGGCGGCCTATTTCCCGTATTCTTTTAGCTATATTATTAGCATCTTTATCAGATTCATAATACACTATTACAATATCTGCGCCTTCTTTAGCAAACAAAATCGCAGTTGCAGCTCCGATACCACTATCTCCTCCTGTAATTATTGCAACTTTCCCTTCAAGTTTGTGAGCTGGAATATAATTTGGATCTTCCAGTAAGGGTGCATGCTTCAACTCCTTTTCCGTATCGTTTATCAAATAATCTTTTTTAGGTTCTTGGTCTTTTACCACCACAATCAGCCTCCTTAATAGGGTTAAAAAATATTGGTTTCAAAAACGGAACGTGTATTTAAAACTTAATCCAAGCGTAATGGTTTAGCTTTTTAAATACAAATTCTTTGTTTTGGTAAACATTTATTGTTAAACTCTACTTATATTCAATAACCTACTATATAAAGCAGTAAAGACGGTGAAAGCTTAGTGCTCCTATGTCAATAAATGGCACATCTTTTTCTAAACACTCGTTCTAATTCTGT
>NZ_AZEG01000082.1 GCF_001434935.1 Liquorilactobacillus uvarum DSM 19971
AGGAAGCTGATCTTTTTTGTCCGAACAGCGTTCGGATTAATTTTACAATCTACCTATAGAACAAATGGATTTGAATGGTTAGATAATATCCAAGATGTCAGAGACAACAATGTAAAAGAAAAACTGAATGATTTATTAGTTAAGGCTATAAAAGATTCAGATGAATCGCTACATATTTCACCAAATAAAATTATCGATTGGGAAAATATTAACGGCTTTTATCTGACAGGAATGAAAAAGAGAAAAAATAAGGCAAACATAGATTTAGACTATGAAACTTATCTTAACTATATTAGAAGGTATTTTAAAGATAAGAATAATGCTGCTATAATAAGAAAGTTGAAAAAAGATAAACTTGTAGTAGTTGACGGCTCTGATGAAGAAGAAACGATTTCTAATGTTTATGATTCAGTGATTTTTGAAGAAGTCTGTGAGAATAAAAAATATCTGTTGTGTTTTGGAATATGGTATGAAGTAAGTAAAACATTCTATGAAAAAATAAGAAGTAGAATACGAAAAATCAAAAAAGCAATCTTTTCTTACCACCATGTAAGGTGAACGAGCAAGAAGGAGATTATAACAAAAAAATTTCGGATTTTTCAAAATCATTTGTACTTCTAGATAAGAAAGATTATCAACCTCAAGAATATGGTTATAGCAAAGTTGAACCTTGTGACATTTTAACAAATAAAAATCAATTTATACACGTAAAGAAAGGAGAAAGTTCTTCTAAGTTAAGCCATCTTTTTTTACAAGGATTGGTTTCAGCAAAAATATTAGCGCAAGATAGACAGAACTTTATAGAGCATATTAATAGTAAAATAACAGAACAAAACAAAAAATTTTTTTTAAGTGCAAAAGATAAAAATGAAAAATTTGAAATAATATTTGGAATTATCAATAAGAGAAAAATAAATAACCAAGATTTATTACCTTTTTTTTCGATGATAACTTTAATACAAGTAGTAGATGAACTAAACGTAATGGGCTTTAATTATTCATTAATGATGATTAATCGAGAGACGGATTAATAAGAGTTGAACTAAGCCAATTTTTTGAGAGTTATAGCCAGTTTCAAATTTGTATAGAAAGTAATAAAAATATATAGAATTTAAAAAGAAAATCTCGGTATTACAGCAAAATAAGTTCGAATTGAAAAAGTGAATATAAAATGTACTAACAAAGATTGATGTCCTTGTTTTTTAGCCATCATCTAATTTCAAAGAATTTAACAGAATTAGAAAGAGAGATACAACAAAGAAAATAAAAACTCTGTTGTTAGACTGTAACTTGAAAAAAGTTTTAATTTTTGGAAGAGCGAGATATTAGTGTATGATTGTTCACGAGAATTTAATGAATTTTAGCGTACAAAGGCTGTGCTTTCGGCAACAAAACAAAACGAATTGAGAGAAAAAAAGCTAATATAAAAAGATTAAAAACTGGTTTATTGGAATATAATGATGAAAAAAAACTGACTTTAAGATTGCTGAAGATAGATTCAGGGTATTATGGCTATGCATACTGTTGTTCAAAATGATGAAAATGATTATGACATAGAAGTTGGTATAGTATTTGGATCAGATAATCTTTTTGAACGCGATAAAAAAAATGAGGCAATTTGCAGATGAGTCACGTGTAAAAATAAGTTGTGTTCGTTTGATGTATTTAACAGGTTATCATGTTGATTTTGCAATTTTTAAAAGGTATAAGAACTTGCTGGAAAGCGAGTACATTTATAAGCATGCAGGAGATAAATAGTCAGCAAGACACATTGAGGCATTAGAGGAGTGGTTTTGTGCGGAAACAAAAGGAATAAAAGATAACTTAAGTAAAGTTGTTCGATTGTCTAAAATGTTTTGTAAATCTAGAAAATCATGGAAAAACATCCTAAGTGGATTAAGTTAAACCGTTCTATGTGACTGCTCCTATCCTAGTATTTGGTACATAAATTTCTGAACAGTTGTGCCATAATTAA
>NZ_AZEG01000083.1 GCF_001434935.1 Liquorilactobacillus uvarum DSM 19971
GCTTTAAAACAGGATCATAGTACATCACGGCTGTATAGGCTTGTTCCTGTTTAATCATTGGTAATTCATTAAAATTGCCGTTAGGAAAGGCTCTTCTTAAAACTTCCTGGTATTGGGTTTGAATAACTTGCTTCACAGCCATGATTGTTCGCAAATCTTTGACTGCGCGAGTAATCTTTTGCTGCTCGGTTGGTGAATACTTTTCTAGTAGACCTTGATCAACGTGTTCTAGACTTTCTAAGCTATCATCATGAATCATCAGCGTATATTTAAGCTCGATTTTGACTTCCTTTTCTTGTTGCATTAATAACTTAAAACCAACGTATGGCCGCTTAGTAAAGGTCAATAATTGTCGGGTCAATAAATCATCACGAATGTTCATTAAACGTTCGTTTAATTCACTACCCTTGAAAACTGTTTGTTCGCTATCGGTTTCCTTAATTAATTCTCGTCTTTCAGCTTGCGTGGTCTGTTCAAAATCAAGCTCTGGATAAAGCTTTTTCGTCGTGCGATCGACTACTTTATTTAAGAGTTCATCTGCTTTTTTGAGTGAGCTTTCTTGTTGGTTAATTGTCAATAATTGTTTAGTCACATCTTCACCAACCGCATGTTTAATTAAGGTGCTGTTTTTCCAATTAAATAGCATGCGCCGCTTATCATCTAAGTTCTCCAAACTGATATAAGTTTTCAGTTCATGGCTTAACTCTTTAACTACCCGTTTTTCATTAAACGATAAGTGTTTACTTAGGCTATCTAAATGACCTCTATTGATTACTTTTTCTTGGTTATTTTTATAACAGGCTTTGGCCTTGCGATAGTCCTTAACTTGTTGGTTAAATTCTTTTCTTTCATGCCGCTTACTATTGATTCCCTCATGTTGCATTGGGGTATCATCTATTCCCTCCTCGATAAATGATTTTTCGCTGATCCGATCGGGAATATTTTTTTGCTCTAAAACTTGATTTACACTAACCGCCCAATTGTGCCGCCATTCAGTTATTTTTTCTTTTTTATCCCAATCAACCAACCAAATTTTTCGGTTTCTCACATTCCCTGCAGGGGTCTTAGTTTTATTACCATGACTATCTAAAATGTATTCGGTTTTTGTTTTCTGTCCCCAAGTACCATCGGGGTTAAATGGGCGATTGGTTAACATCACGTGTGCGTGTGGATTATCTGGGTGGTCGCGATGAATTGCCACATCAGCTACCATACCTTGATCGACAAAATTTTCTTGCACATATTTTGTCAGTAATTCTTTCTGTTCGGATTCACTTAATTCTATCGGTAAAGCCACGTTAAATTCTTTTGCATACCGTGAGTTTGATTTACGATCTTTCTTTTCAACTTCATTCCACAACTGCTCTCGATCACTCGCCCATTCTGGCGCATTTTCGGGAGTTAAAATAAAGCTTTCTGGCATAACCGAGCGGGCATAAAAATAGTAACGGCCTTCTTGATTATCAAATAATTTTTCACCACTTCTATAAGCGGAGCTGGCAATCGCACTTCGTCCTTTACCAGCACTAATATTACTAAAACTCATGTGAAAGATTGCCATGTCAGTCACCGTCTTCCTTTGATTCTATGGTTTCGACTTTGTTGTCGCCATCGGCGACTTCTAACACAGGTTTTAATGGGTTTAGCACAACGTCATCAAAGATGACGTGTAAGTGCGCATTGACCTCGTTTCACTCGATCTGCTGATTCTCCTGAATTTACTTTTACTGTATGCCTTCCGCTTCGCTATTTCAACTTTTATACTTTGACTTAACGTTTCCCTTATGATATAGTGTCGGTGATTATTTCTAAGATGATTGGAGGGATCGTTATGTCTCAAAGTAAATTAGAAAAACAAGAAGCTAAATTAAAAGCCCTTAATCAAAAAATTAAGGACGAAAAA
>NZ_AZEG01000084.1 GCF_001434935.1 Liquorilactobacillus uvarum DSM 19971
GTTAGTTCATCTTCAAGCAGTGATGCTTCAAGCTCGGCTGACAAAGCAAGCAGTGATAAGACTACTACTGACTCGACCTCGACTGCTAAAAGTAGCTCGGCTGATTCCGTTAGTTCATCTTCAAGCAGTGATGTTTCAAGCTCGGCTGACAAGGCAAGTAGTGATAAGACTACTACTGACTCGACCTCGGCTGCTAAAAGTAGTTCGGCTGATTCTGTTAGTTCATCTTCAAGCAGTGATGCTTCAAGCTCGGCTGACAAAGCAAGCAGTAACACAGATAAAAAGAATTCGACCAGTACTAACAACACTGTTGCCGCATCGACTTCAACAAAAGCTGTTACTGTGAGCCCCACTTCGACAACAGCTACAACAACAGCGGACGCACTGAAAGCTGAATTAGCAACAAAAATAGCGGCATTGAAAAAAGAGAACAATGCGGAATACAATACAAAAGTTGCTGATTTCTTGAACCAAATTTTAGAGGGCTCAATTGAGAGCTGGACTAAGTATAAGGTGTTGCCTTCTTTGACAGCTGCACAAGCAATTCTTGAGAGTGGTTGGGGGACGTCAAGTTTAGCTAGTGAATATCACAATCTGTTTGGGATCAAAGCTGGCACTTCATGGACAGGAAAAACTGTTACACTTGCTACACAAGAATACTACAGCGGAAGTTATCATACAGTCTATGCAACCTTTAGGGCTTACAATAATGACAGCGAGAGTATTGTTGATCATGCCAAATTGCTGGCTGACAATTCGCGCTACAGCAACTTGATCGGTGAAAAGGACTCTAGTACAGCTGCGACAAAAATTTATCAAGATGGTTATGCTACTGATATTAGCTATGCATCAAAATTAAAATCGATCATTTCAACTTACGATTTAAATGCTTGGGATGAACTGGCATTTAAATATACAGGCGTTGTTGTTGATACCGATTCTGACAAGTCTTCTTCAAGTACACCAAACACTACAGGTTCAACCAAAGATACTTACTACACAGTTAAATCTGGTGATACCTTAACTGGTATCGCAAGTACTTATAGCACAACGGTTAGCAAAATAGTTTCGCTAAACAGCATCAGCAATGCAAACTTTATCTACGTTGGACAAAGTCTGCTTGTTTTGAAAGCCAGCAGTTCAAGTTCAACATCCGGTTCTAGCTCCAGTACAACAAACAGTAGTGGTACTTATACCGTTAAGTCTGGTGATACCTTAAGCTCGATCGCTGGAACATTCAGTACAACTGTTAACACTTTAGTTTCGTTGAATAACATCAGTAACCCTAACTATATCTATGTTGGACAGGCACTACGCATCTCTAACTCCGCCAGCAGCTCAAGTTCAACAAGCTCAGCTTCAACTAATAGTAACGGTACTTACACCGTTAAATCCGGTGATACCTTAAGCTCGATCGCGAGAACATACAGTACAACTGTCAGCACATTGGCTTCATTGAACGATATCAGTAATACTAATTATATCTATATTGGTCAAAAACTGCGTGTTTCTAACTCAACAAGTAGTTCAAGTTCAACAAGCTCAACTTCAACTAATAGTAGCGGTACTTACACCGTCAAATCCGGTGATACATTAAGTTCGATTGCCAGGACATACAGTACAACTGTCAGCTCTTTAGCCTCATTGAATGATATTAGCAATACTAATTATCTTTATGTCGGTCAAAAGTTAACAGTTTCTGGTTCTGCTAAAAGTTCAAGCACAGCAAGTTCAACTTCAACAAACAGTAATGGCACTTATTCCGTTAAATCTGGTGATACATTGAGTTCGATCGCCAGAACATACAGTACAACTGTCAGCTCTTTAGCCTCACTGAATGGTATTAGCAATACTAATTATCTTTATGTCGGTCAAAAACTAACAGTTTCTG
>NZ_AZEG01000085.1 GCF_001434935.1 Liquorilactobacillus uvarum DSM 19971
TTTAAGTGCACTTAAAATACGCACAAGCGCGTAGCCTTGTGCTAAAAATTGGTTAACTAGCGGCAATCCCACATTACGGACTATTTTTTGGCTAGTAAGATGGCCGCTCGCTTTAAAATTTCGTTTTCTTCCTCCAAAATAGCGAGGCGCTTCTCTAGTTGCTTGACGTCTTTTAACGTCTTTGACTGACCCTTGATCATGATTGGGGTAGCTTGTTTAACCCAAATAGCAATAGAATCTTTCGACGGACCAAATTATTCTGCTAATGATTTAAGTGAACGGCCTTCTTGGTGAAGTTTAACCAATGAATCTTTGAAATCTTGTGAATAACGAATTGACATAAAAATACTCCTATACTTTCATTTTACGGACTGAATAAAAATAGTCCATTTTTTTAGTATAAGAGCACTTCAAAATATTATTATTGCAGTAGGGGTTGTATTAGTCCTTCTTGCCAGCGTATTTTTTAGTGAATGGATGAACATGTCAATAGGTATGTTAGTACATGAAGCAAGTATATTAGTGGTAATTTTAAATGGTATGAGACTTCTTCGCTATAAATTAAGAAAATAAAAAAGAAATGAAATTATTGATGTAAATCAATTTATTATAGATAATAATAGAATATAATACAATTAACATAAACTAAAGGAGAGATGAAAAATGCAAAAAGCAACCATTCAATTAGAAACATTAACATGTCCATCATGTATGCAAAAAATAGAAAACGGAGTGAAATCCTTAGAAGGGGTAGATAAAGAAAGTTTAAAGGTATTATTTAATTCAAGCAAAGTAAGAGTAGAATATGACGATGAAGAAGTATCTATAAAAGACATTGAACATACCATCGATAAATTAGGATATAAAGTTATAAAGTCTCAAATAAAAGCTTTATAAAATAAGAGGGAATAAGTTTGGTTTTAATGATAGTAGATGATGGTTAATGTCAGGGACACAGTTACCAAGTTATAATGTCGTTGATATGTTCTCATATACGAAAGCTCACAGTGGATATGTTACCGCACAGATAGTTTGTGATAAAAACATTTAGGCTTCTATTTTTTGACAGCTATCCTCTCATAACATATTGAATCAATAACGGTTTTAACGCGGACAGAAAATATTTAAAAAATATTGACTCATTTTTTTAGTATTTTTGTTAAACTATTGACGACGATAAATTTGTATAAGGAGTTGGGGTAAAAGTTAGATTTTACCCAGCTTTTTCTTTTTTTATTCCATATGAATGGTGTTCCATAAGTTAAAGGTCTCCAGCTTATCTTGAATTGCTTGGGGTGAAGCTCTTGCTATCTTCATGATTTCTCACTAACTAGTAGTCGGTGTCCAAATTTTTTCAGCTTATGATACACTTGTTTTTTATATTAATTTTTAATTATTAAAAGCATTGATTTATTTTATTAAATCAAATAACATGAAACTGTTATTATAATTAGCTTTTAGTGAGAAAATTAAGATAAGCATATTGAAATCCAAAATTCAATATATGTGTCTTTGTGGATTACGTCTTAGATGATCCACTGTTTTGGCATGAGTTTTTTCTAGCTAAAAAATGGAACGGATGAGGCTAAATCTTTTATTTTAAGATTTAGCTTTTTTTATATCTTTGTATACATTAGGAGGAAGTTTGGATGTGGAAAATAATTAGTAAAGCTTTACCTCAAATTTTGGAGGCTGGTTCCAAATATACCGTTCTGTTAACGCTTATTTCTTTTTTCTTTGGAATAATATTAGCCCTTTTTACAGCGTTAATAAGATTAACTAAAAATAACGGCTTTTTCTTAGAAGCTATCCAAGATCTATGATTTTTGATATACTTCTATGTAAAAAGCGAGTTTAAGCTATGAA
>NZ_AZEG01000086.1 GCF_001434935.1 Liquorilactobacillus uvarum DSM 19971
GAGGCTGTGACATAACTAGCCTCTGTATAAGCAAATAGGACGAGAAACCGAATTTTGGTTTCTCGTCCTATTTGCTTAAGTCTTTGATTTTTTAAGCTGGCCCCTAACGTGACCAGTTTCATGATATTTAATGCCATGACGACGATGCCGGCTTCCTTGGTGACCTTCTCAAAGCCACGCACCGAGAAGCGATTAAAACGCAAAGAAGCCTTCATCTTACCAAAAATCGGTTCAACGTCGATCTTGCGCTGAGCATAGATTTGACCGGTCTTTGGAGCTGAAAGCAACTCCCGTTGTTTAGCTTTAAAGTATTCCCAATTTTCATTCACGGAGATCTTTTTTAGATTTCCTTTTGGTGTTAATGCAGCGGGAATCAGTTGGTGGTTCTCATTAAATTTTTCGGCAACGTATTCTTTGAAATCACGAGTAAATCCATATTTGTCGGTTCTCTGGCGATACGCCTTAAAGTTAAATCGCACTCCTTGCGGATTGACAAAATAATCATCCTTGGCGTAATAATCCCAGTTCATGACTTTACGGTCGTCACTGCGCCATTTTCGACTATTCTCTTTAAGCATCGTCCCATACGGGATCAAGGCGGTATGCTGATCAAGTTCGTCTTCGAAGTACCGATAATTACTTTCGGAACCGTATCCGGCATCGGCAACGATGGTGGTACCTAACGTATCGTTGGCCTTTAAATGTTTAATAAATGTCTGTAACGTTCGGGTGTCAGTTGGGTTCTGAAACAACTGATATCCCGTGATAAATTGATTGCTTGTGGCGATTTGAAAGTTGTAGGCGGGCTTCAATTGACCGTTTTGCATCGGATCTTCTTTGACCCGCATAAAGGTGGCATCGTGGTCCGTTTTAGAGTAACTATTGCGTTGACCATAGATTACTTGTTGGGCTTGATGTTCACACATTTTGTCACGCCGCTCGTCAAGTTTTCGTTTTTGAGATTTAATGGTACGACGTTGCTGTTTGGCTGGGTTCGGTGAGACCTGCTTCGTGGCTTCAACGGTTTCGTTCAATACCACTAAGTGGTCCTCAACTTTGCTGATCATCGTGTCTATCAATTCAGGAGTTAAATTCGAACCGGCCGGGACTTCATCGACAATTTTAGCTTCATGTAGTTCGCCTAAAAGTTTCACTAATTTTTTTCGATTCATTTGATCAAAGCGAATCGTATTCTTCTTCCAAACAAAACTATATTTGTTCGCATCAGCTAAAATCTTTGTCCCATCAATAAAAGATACATCGTCAACCATGCCATTTTGACGGAGATATTGGGTCAGTTGTGATAAACTATCAGCCGTTAAAGTAGTCAGTTCTTCAGAAATCCTAAACCGACAAATTGTTCGGTAAGACGGTACTTGATCGGAGATCAACCAACTAGCTGGCTTGTTTTCACGGGCAAAGCGTTCAATTTTTCGACTACTGAAAATACCGTAGCTGTACGCCAAAAGAACCAGTTTTAACATGGCACCGAGGTTGTATTCCCGTGGGCGACCAAACTGGTAATCATATTTTATTTTTAAGCTTTCAACCAACTGATTGATGTAACGAGCTGGATGGTTTTCTTCTGGTAGGTAATCTAAAGCGATACTCAAGGTAGTTTGATTTATGTTATAATAATCTTGCATATTAGGAATGTCCTTTCGGGGATAATTTCGCAGAGTATCGGCTGCAACCGATACTCTTTTTTATTTTCTATTATAACAAAGGCCGGTCTGGAAAAACCAAAGATTTTTCCAAACCGGCCTTTATTATGGAGACTTATGTCACAGCCTC
>NZ_AZEG01000087.1 GCF_001434935.1 Liquorilactobacillus uvarum DSM 19971
AACAAGCAGCAGTGGCACTTATTCTGTTAAGTCTGGTGATACACTTAGTTCGATCGCTAGAACATATAATACAACTGTTAGTGCCTTGGCCTCATCAAACAATATTAGCGACACTGATTATCTTTATGTAGGTCAGAAGCTCATATTCTCTGGTTCGAACAGCAGCTCTAGCACAAGCAGTTCAAAAAGTTCCACTTCAACAAGCAGTAAAGGTTCATATACCGTTAAGTCTGGTGATACATTAAGTTCGATTGCCAGAACATATAGAACAACTGTCAGCAAGCTGATTTCGGCAAATGAGATCAGCAATGAAAATTATCTTTACGTGGGCCAAAAAATAACAATTTAATGTAATCAATCAAATTTAAAAATATGTTCAAAGTTATTCTGCTTGGAATAATGAAGAATAACAAAAACTGGGTCAGTCGGGGTATTTCCTCAAACTGACCCAGTTTTTTGTTTTAATTTTGTGTTATGTGGATCAATGTCTTTTGATAGCAAAACTTCTCGCCTAGCCAAAAAATTACTGACTTTTATGTTCCTTCTCCAATTTTTTTAAATCTGCTTCAGACTTAGCCATATGTTCCTCATAATGTTCCAATTTCCATTTTAGATGATCGATGGCCGCTTGCATGTCATCTCTGCGTTCTACCATTGCCTCTAGCTGCTCTTTCAACAACGATTTTTGGGCTGCTATGCTACCCTCAGCAGAATCAACTAAATTCATATATTTTAAAAGATTCTCAATAGACATCCCTGCCGAGCGCATCTGTTTAACAAAATTAATTCTGCCGATAATACGTTTATCAATATTCCTTATTCCAGAAGATGTTCTGTCAATACGTGGAATCAATCCAATTTTTTCATAATATCTAATAGTATCTGAACTTACTCCAGTTAATTCGCTGGCATTTTTGATATTCATCATTACTCCCCTCCTTCTAAAATTTTGTTTTAGTATATTAAACGTCCCTATACGATTCATCACATATTAACTTACACCCAGTTAACATTTAGACTATCTCTTCTGCAACGGAAAATCCATAAAAAATTTTCTCCACTTTTTATTTTTGATTTGTTGGTCTCATTACAATTTCATTTATATCAGAGTCTTCTGGTAAATCAACAGCTAATGAAATTGCTTGTGCTACGCGTTCTGAAGGCATGGATACATTGGCATAAAAATTTTTCATTGCCTTTTTAGTATCTAGGTCAGTTACATGATCAACTAATTCAGTTGATACAGCACCTGGTGAAACAACAGTCACTCGGACATGGCTCTTTGCAACAACTTCTTCCTGACGTAAGGCTTCACTGATCATCCAAACACCAGCTTTAGTTGCACTATACACACCACCACCAGAATGAACTGCATGTGCTGCAACGGAAGCTATATTGATAAACTGGCCTGATCGTTGTTTGCGCATCTGTGGAAGAGCCGCATTTATTCCGTATAAGACTCCGCGTAAGTTGATATCAATCATCCGATTCCAATCTTCAACTCGCCCTTTAATAAATTCAGAATGTGGCATTAATCCCGCATTATTCATCCAAACATCCAACCGGCCATAGGTGTCGATAGCTTTTTGGGCTAAAGCTTTAACCTGTTCAAGTTCACTGACATCAGTTGCCAAGTAAGTTAATTGTCCCCCTGATTGTTCAATATTCTGAACAATTTTTTGCAAGCGTTCTTCCCGACGTGCTCCAAGGACTACTTTATTTCCCTTTGAAGCTAACAACTTAGCCGTTGCTTCGCCGATT
>NZ_AZEG01000088.1 GCF_001434935.1 Liquorilactobacillus uvarum DSM 19971
GTGTTCTCGGTTTGTTAATTTAAGAAAAAATATTATCTAGTTTTCAAAGAACAAATTTTGAGAGTAGACCTCTCAAAACTAAACAAAGTTTCAACGATGTGCAGGTTTCCGTAATTATCCTTAGAAAGGAGGTGATCCAGCCGCAGGTTCTCCTACGGCTACCTTGTTACGACTTCACCCCAATCATCTGTCCCACCTTAGACGGCTGGCTCCAAAAGGTTACCTCACCGGCTTTGGGTGTTACAAACTCTCATGGTGTGACGGGCGGTGTGTACAAGGCCCGGGAACGTATTCACCGCGGCATGCTGATCCGCGATTACTAGCGATTCCGACTTCATGTAGGCGAGTTGCAGCCTACAATCCGAACTGAGAACAGCTTTAAGAGATTAGCTTGACCTCGCGGTCTTGCGACTCGTTGTACTGTCCATTGTAGCACGTGTGTAGCCCAGGTCATAAGGGGCATGATGATTTGACGTCATCCCCACCTTCCTCCGGTTTATCACCGGCAGTCTCACTAGAGTGCCCAACTAAATGCTGGCAACTAGTAATAAGGGTTGCGCTCGTTGCGGGACTTAACCCAACATCTCACGACACGAGCTGACGACAACCATGCACCACCTGTCATTCTGTCCCCGAAGGGAACATCTGATCTCTCAGATTGGCAAAAGATGTCAAGACCTGGTAAGGTTCTTCGCGTTGCTTCGAATTAAACCACATGCTCCACCGCTTGTGCGGGCCCCCGTCAATTCCTTTGAGTTTCAACCTTGCGGTCGTACTCCCCAGGCGGAATGCTTAATGCGTTAGCTGCAGCACTGAAGGGCGGAAACCCTCCAACACTTAGCATTCATCGTTTACGGCATGGACTACCAGGGTATCTAATCCTGTTTGCTACCCATGCTTTCGAACCTCAGCGTCAGTTACAGACCAGAGAGCCGCTTTCGCCACTGGTGTTCTTCCATATATCTACGCATTTCACCGCTACACATGGAGTTCCACTCTCCTCTTCTGCACTCAAGTCTTCCAGTTTCCAATGCATGACTTCGGTTAAGCCGAAGGCTTTCACATCAGACTTAAAAAACCGCCTGCGTTCCCTTTACGCCCAATAAATCCGGACAACGCTTGCCACCTACGTATTACCGCGGCTGCTGGCACGTAGTTAGCCGTGGCTTTCTGGTTAGATACCGTCACTGCATGAACAGTTACTCTCACACACGTTCTTCTCTAACAACAGAGTTTTACGATCCGAAAACCTTCTTCACTCACGCGGCGTTGCTCCATCAGACTTTCGTCCATTGTGGAAGATTCCCTACTGCTGCCTCCCGTAGGAGTTTGGGCCGTGTCTCAGTCCCAATGTGGCCGATCAACCTCTCAGTTCGGCTACGTATCATTGCCTTGGTGAGCCATTACCTCACCAACTAGCTAATACGCCGCGGGTCCATCCAGAAGTGATAGCAGAACCATCTTTTAAACAAAGACCATGCGGTCTTTGTTGTTATACGGTATTAGCACCTGTTTCCAAGTGTTATCCCCTTCTTCTGGGCAGGTTACCCACGTGTTACTCACCCGTTCGCCACTCAAAACTTTCGGTGAGTGCAAGCACTCGGTGAAAGTTTTGCGTACGACTTGCATGTATTAGGCACGCCGCCAGCGTTCGTCCTGAGCCAGGATCAAACTCTCATTTTAAAAAGTTTGTGACTCATTAATTTAAATACTAGCGAATTGACTTCGCAAATGTTTGCTCCTATA
>NZ_AZEG01000089.1 GCF_001434935.1 Liquorilactobacillus uvarum DSM 19971
ATTAATTATGGCACAACTGTTCAGAAATTTATGTACCAAATACTAGGATAGGAGCATTTTGCAATAATACGTTTGGTCATCCCTAATTCAATACTGGCTTATTACATAGGGATAACCATCTATACATATACTGGCCTATTGATCAGTTACTATTCCATGCTTAGTTTTACTAAAAAGAATATTCCTCAAGCTGGTTTCTTTGCTGTTTTATACAATTTTTCTGTCTACCATCTGACAGATCTCTTTACTCGCTTCGATCTTGGCGAATGGATAGCAATGCTCTTTTTTCCTCTTGCTCTGCTGGGAATTTATGAACTTTTCTTCCGTGATAGCCACCGCTGGTATATCGCCGTCATTGGTATTACTTTAATTGCTTACAGTCATATTCTATCAACACTTCTAATTATTTGTGTTGGTGTATTATTGTTTATTTTTGCACTTTTTTCCAAACAATCAAATAAACTTCTACGTCTGTTTGATGTACTAAAAGCAGCAGTCACAATCTTTTTACTGACCATTTTCGAAATTTACCCAATGATTAAAATTAGCCTTGCAAATAAAATTCGTTTTCCTAAAAAATATAATTTGCTTCGTAGTCCGGATAGTCGGTTACCAGGGTTGTACAAGTTTATTCATCTTTGTTTAAAAAATCAATTAAACATGAGTCTTGGGATCTTATTAATCATAATTATCGTGGCTTCGCTTGCTTTTTGGCGGATTACTCCCTCTTTATATAAAAAGAGTCTGATTTTACTGATCATTCTCAGCGTCAGTACAACAACTTTTTTCCCATGGGCGGATTTTCAAAAAACTCCGGCTGCTATTATCCAGTTTCCATGGCGTCTTTTAAGTATTGCCTCAATTTTTATGGCTTTAAATGGCTCCTGGTTAGCTTACCTTATTTTTAGCAAAATTCATCTGAGACACGTTAGCTTAGACATACTATTGCTTTTTTCACTTGTTTTACTTGCACTTCCCGGTTTGAGTGCAGAATATTACAGTCACTATAAGGAAGTACATACCTACCAATACATCAAACATCATGGACAAAAAAATAACCGGCCGCAATTCATTCTTCTTGGAAAGTGTTACCATAGTTACTTTTCGAATCTTAATAATACAGCAGCACATACCGACTATTATCCATATAAGGCCTACTTGCACAAAGTATCTATTCTTCATAACGAAATGTTAGGAAAAAAAGGGTGGAAGAAAAAAATGCCACCAATCTCATTCAAACGAAATCAAGTGACATTTAAGATATACAGCAGCCGAACAAGAACTATCAGCTTACCAATTCTATATTATTCAGGTAACTACTATGAAATAAAAATCAACAACCAGACACAAAAAATCAAAAAATCCTTGCGTGGGACCTTTTTAGTTAAAGTCCACTCTGGAAACAATACTTTTAAAATTACTATTAAGAAACAGCCGACTAACATCTCTTTAAGATACGTGGCTTGTGTAATTTGGATAATTATCATTTGGCTCTTTTGTTCTGATCTTTTAAGAACAAAAAAACAACATCTTTAATCTGCAATTTCCGCAACTATCTCTAAAAAGCACTAAGTAGCAAAAAATTTATGTTGCGGAAATTGCAGATTTTTGAAAATTAATTGTGTCTGTTGTTAACGCAGATATTAAAGGTGAAATATAAAAAAGAGGCTGTGACATAACTAGCCTCTGTATAAGCAAATAGGACGAGAAACCG
>NZ_AZEG01000009.1 GCF_001434935.1 Liquorilactobacillus uvarum DSM 19971
GCCGATAGTAGTTGGGGGATCGCCCCCTGCGAGGGTAGGTCGTTGCCGTGCAAAATAAAAGAATCTATTACTGTTAATTGGTAATAGATTCTTTTTTAGTGAATTTGGCACTAAACTTTTGTTTGAAATAAGTCAACAGTTTATTGCTTAAATTAGAAGTAGGCTTCTTTTTTCTGATGTTTTTAAGAACAACTTACATATCACCAAATCGTGCAGCGAGTTTTGCTCTGCTGCGGGACATTGCACGATGAACCCGGGTACGGGACAAATTCAGGTCTGAACAAATATGTTCAGGTGTGTAATGTTCAAAAACAAGTAAATTGAAAATAGAGTACTCCATTTCGGACATACTTTCTGACATGGACAGGATTATTTCTTTCGACAAAATTATTGCTAATGAATTGGGATAAGGCAGATCTGATTTAGAAACAAAATCACCTTGTGTTTCTAAAAGTTTATCAAAAGATTCAGCGTACCTGTCACTCATTCTCTTTTTGGCACTTTCCTTGCGTAATAGACTGCAGTAACGGTTAAGCAAACTTCGCTGAAAAAATTTCCCAAATGAAACATTAGTCGAACTGTCATAGGCTAGTGCGGCTTGATAGCAAACTATCCGAGCTTCTTGGATTAGATCTTCATTTTCTTGAAATCTAAAATGGTAACGTTTGGCAGCCTTATTGACTAAAGGACGATATTTATCAAAAAGCTCTTTAAAAGAAACGCTTTCATTTTTAGCCTTAATAGCGCTAATCAATGAGTTATCTTGGTCGGTTGATACGTTTTTCATTTTTTAATCCTCCACCTAGTTTAGTTTTTGTTTCCATTAATTAATATACCGGTTTTGGTATAAAAAAAAGGGAAGTACGTTATAAAAGTTAAAAAATATCCTAAAAAATTATTTAAAAAAATGATTTGTTTTTTTGATTAGGATTTAACTTAAAATGAAAGATGCGATTTTTATATGATGTTTCAAAATGTCTTTGAATAAATAAAAACTATAAAAATAAGCGACATATCAATAAATTTGATATGTCGCTTATTTTAAAGAAACTGTTATTGGGTTAATACGCGTAGTTAGAAGAGATTTTCGCTTAAAAATTTATTTTTGTACTGCTAAGATAATAAGCCACTTACCGGATTTGAACCGGTGACCCCCACCTTACCATGGTGGTGCTCTACCTGCTGAGCTAAAGTGGCATTGAATTGTTACCTTAGATAGTATATTATATCGTAGTTTTAAAATCAATAACAATTCAAAAAAAATTGCTCTGGATGATAAGCCTTTTTAGTTTTTATACGGTAAAATTACTTGGTGCTCAACTGAGAAAAGCTTAGTAGGAACTTTTTGAATCAAAGGGGATACATCACCAATGCTTAGTAGAACGAGTTCATGCATAGCACGTGAGCAAATCGTGTATAGAGTACCAAGTGAATGCTCATTTTGATAATTATGAGCTGATATATCATAAGCAATCACAGCATCAAATTCAAGACCTTTTGCCAGATAAATAGGTAATATCAAAACACCTTGAGGTACAGCTCTAGCAGTATTATCAATGAGAGTTACGGGACGAATTGAATGAATCTTACGATAGATCTGTTTGCATTCTTCCATACTATTAGTAATAATAGCGATTGTGGAATTTGAGTTAAGGAGTTGAGCTATTTGTGTATTGATTTTTTTGATTGCATCTGAGTAGTCATTGGCCAGTAAGACTTTCGGAACTTTGCCTGGACGGGTAAAGGCCTGAATTTTATTACCATCAGGAAGCATCGCCTTAATAAAATTCGTGATACTACTTGTTGAACGATAACTTTTATTTAATTGGATGATGCGAGCCTTTTTGACGTTAAGTGTTTTTTTCAGATTGCTCAAGAACTCTGCAGGTTCTTGAATATCTGAAAAGAGTGCTTGTTCACTATCGCCTAGTAATGTGAGCTTAGCCTGTGGAAAAGCAAATTTAAGATATTTCAATTGTGCTAATGAATAGTCTTGGATTTCATCAATAAATAAATGGTGAATTTTTTGATTTTGTCCACCTCCAGTCAATAGATCTCTTAGATAAAGTAACGGGGCACAGTCAGCTAAGGAAAGACGGTGAATTTCAAGTTCCGCATTGAATGAAATTTCAGATCCACGCAAATTTTTCATTAGAAAAGCAGAGTACTGACGGTAAACATCAAGAAAATAATTATTATAAATTGCATCATAGACTGTCCTAAATCTATCTTTTACTATTTTGAGGGCTAAATAGTTTTCCTCTTCAGCCACTTCCCCGAAGCGGGAACGTTTGTAATCAGAAATTAATGTGAAATACTCTTCATCGTTAAGACTATCAATTCTCTCTAGAACCCATTTTTTTCGCGTTTCTTTGGCAATTAACAATTTCAACTTTTTTATAAGCAGGTTTTTTGTTTCAAAAAAACGTTGTGAGGGGGACATAGCATCTGGGAGAGAAGCGTAGGTTGCTCTTATTAATTCTTTATCGAAAATAACTTGGTCATCTAGCATGATATCAGTAAACTGAAAGTCATCAGTTTTTAAATCATGGATATAATTTTTTATTTTTTCCATAAATGAAGCAGTTTCTTTTTCTTGTTTATATTTATGCTCTTCTTTAGATGGAAATAGTCTTTTTTCATAACTATCAAATAATGTTTCGACATTCAAACCTTCAAAACGCTGTGAAAAGAATTCAGCTAAGGTAACTTGTCGCATGTTGCGCTCGCCTAAACTTGGCAAAACTTCAGAAATATAATGACTGAAAAGAAGGTTAGGTGAAAAGAGCACAAATTGGTCGGCGTTTAGTTCACTTCTGCTATGATATAGCAAAAAAGCAATGCGTTGAAGAATAGCCGAAGTTTTTCCACTGCCAGCTACTCCTTGAACAAGGAGCAAATCGCTTTGTGTATCACGAATGATAATATTCTGTTCCTGTTGAATGGTGGCAACAATATTTTTCATATATTCATCACTGGCACTACCAAGTATTTCTTGTAGAATGTTGTCACCAACTGTTTCATTAGTATCAAACATATTTTTTATTTGTGCATTTTGAATTAAAAATTGGCGTTTTTTGAGCAGGTCGGTTTCTTGTTTGCCACTTGGAGCATCATAACTGACTTTGCCTAAAGTACCGTTATAAAAAATACTTGATATGGGTGCGCGCCAATCGTAAATCAAAAAATTTTGCTTCTCGTCAACAAAGGAAGAAATGCCAATGTAAAGTGTTTCTGGTGTCTGTTCATCTTCATCAAGAATATCTACCCTTCCAAAATAGGGTGATTTTTCAAGATCATTCAATGTGGTTAACTGCCCTTTAAGGATAGTTTCTGTTTCAACATTTTTAGCAACCAATTGTTTTTGCTGCTGAACTTCAGCATTTGTTTCAATGCGATCATCAATTTCAAAAGTGTTTATTTTTGCATTTTGAACGTAATTTTTTTCAACTGAAGATGTTTCTTGATGGGCTTTTAAATATTCTTGCTCTTTTTTCTTAAAGGATTTTTTGATTTTAGCTACAACATTATCAACTCGTCTTTGTTCTTGCAGACGTTCTTTATCCATACTTAAGCCCTCCTGATTTTATTTTCATAGGAAGTAATACTAACACACTCTGTATCTTACGACAATTATTTGAGAAACGTTGTTTGATTACAGTATCTCCTGATTTTGACTTTAGGATTTTTGTTGGGTACAATGGTGTTATTGAAACACGCAGATTGAGTAGTCAGATTACCTCAAGAGATGTGTTGTTAGCTGAAAGACACAAAAATCTGATGAATTGGAACTGCATAGAAGAAATAAGTATAATTGAATAAGAGCTCAAGTGGCAGGATTATCCTGCAATTTAGGTGGTACCGCGGTGAAAAAATCGTCCTATTGCTAGGTGGCAATGGGTCTTTTTTTATATTTATAATTAATGGAGGAAAATTATGAAAAAAGTTATTTTAACAGGTGATCGTCCAACTGGAAAACTGCATATCGGACATTATGTTGGTTCACTAAAAAATCGAGTTGCACTACAGAATACAGGTGAATATGATCCTTATATCATGATTGCGGATCAGCAGGCACTGACAGATAATGCACGTGATCCCGAAAAAATACGCAATTCATTGATTCAAGTGGCTTTAGATTATTTGGCTGTTGGAATAGATCCAGAAAAGTCAACGATTTTTGTTCAGTCACAAATTCCAGCCCTGACAGAACTAACAAGTTATTACTTGAATCTAGTCACAGTTTCACGTCTTGAAAGAAATCCTACTGTTAAGGCTGAAATTCAGCAAAAAAACTTTGAACGTTCTATACCAGCAGGCTTTTTCGTTTATCCAGTTAGCCAGACTGCTGATATTACAGCATTTAAGGCGAACCTTGTTCCAGTTGGTGATGATCAAGAACCAATGATTGAACAAGCACGTGAAATAGTCAGGAGTTTCAACACGATCTATGGAAAGGACATCTTGATTGAACCCGAAGGTATATTCCCTCCTAAAGGGGAAGGTCGTCTGCCAGGGTTAGATGGAAATGCTAAGATGAGTAAATCACTAGGGAATTGCATTTATTTATCAGATGACGCTGACACCTTACGTAAGAAAGTTATGTCAATGTATACCGATCCTGGACACATTCATGTTGAAGATCCGGGGAAAATTAAAGGAAACATGGTCTTCACCTATCTTGATATTTTTGGAACTGACAAACCTAAAATTGCCGAATTAAAACAGCATTATCAAGAAGGCGGATTAGGGGATGTTAAAATCAAGCGTTACTTGAATGAGGTTTTAGAAAATGAATTTGCGCCGATTCGAAAAAGAAGAGCAGAATTTGCCCAAGACATACCTGCTGTATATGACATTTTAAAAAGGGGCAGTGAGAAAGCAAACGAAGTGGCTGAGAAAACATTGGAAGAAGTTCGAAACGCAATAGGGGTAAATTATTTTGACTAGATAAACTGCGTGTGGCAAAGTAAGATTTGAGGAGAAGTTTGGAGGGAAGTACGTTGGAAAATTTGGTTATTCTTGACTTTGGGTCGAACTCAGCACGTTTAGCGATTAATCGCATTTCCGCTGATGGAAATTTTAAAGAGATAAAACGGATCAAAGAAACAACTCGTTTGGCCGAAGGTATGGGACAACAGAATAGTACAAAAAAAATGCTTGAACCGAAAGCAGTTGAACGCACTTTGAATGCGGTCAGGTATTTTATTAAAGTATACCAGAACTATCCTCATAGCAAAGTGTGTGCAATTGCAACAGCAGCTGTTAGAGAAGCTGAAAATAGTGCCTTTTTCTTGCAGTCTGTAAAAGCATTGACGGGTGTTGATGTCAAAATTCTTTCAGGTCAGGATGAGGCTTATTATGATTATCTTGGTGTCGTTAATTCTCTGCCACTCAAAGACTGTCTTATAGTGGATATGGGTGGCGGAAGTTGTGAAATAATCTTAGTTAGAGATAGAAAAGCACAACATTTGACATGTATTCCTTATGGAGCAATCAGTTTGACTGAGCGTTTTGGGGCTGAAAAAGTAATGAATGCGCAACAACTTTTTAAATTTCAAAATTTTGTTCAGGAACAGTATCAGAAGTTGGAATGGTTAAAACAAGCTCATGGCGTTCCAATTGTACTACTAGGTGGTTGCAATCGAACTGTTGCTCGTATCCAGAAAAGAAGGTTGCATCAAAGCAACCTTGAACAAATTCATGGTTTCAAAATTCCGCGAAAGGATTTTACAGATGTCTACACTGACTTATTAGGAAAAAATAGACGAGAACGGAAGACTATTAGTGGAATGGAACAGAATCGCGCAGATATTATCTTAGGTGGAATGACACCTATTGTCATGTTGCTTCAAGTTTTGCAGAGTTCCAATGTTGTTTTTTCTGAAAGTGGCGCTCGTGAAGGTTTTATGCACACTTTTCTTAAGCAACAGAATTGATTTTTTTATTAAGAGTAATTTGGGATTAGAAAAAAATCCATTAGAACATATTGATGTGCTAATTATGGTTTAAATTAAAGGAGCTGTGACAAAATTTTGCTTTTTGTTACAGCTCCTTCAATTATATATGAATTGTTTTAGCCAAAATTTACATCGTTTGCTGAGATTTTTCTTGAATAAGAAGCTGTTTAAACTATTATTATCTCGCCTATATCATTAAGAAGACCGGTTACTGTTTTGACCAATCTTGATTAAAAAACTTTTGTGAAAGCTTAGCAAGTGTACCATCTTCTTCAAGTGTCTTTAGACTGGTGTTTATTTTGTAGAGTAGTGTTTTGTTGGTTGATGTGATTCCAAATATTTTCTGTGAGACAATTGGCGGGAAAGGGGCGTTTTTAGATAGCTCAGCTGAGAGAAGTGGCTCTTTTTGTAGAGCAGCTGAATAAGCATAATCACTCATGACTGCAGCTCTAACTTTTTTTTCAAGAACTGCATGCAACATTTTCTGTGACTGTGAATAGCGGGAGAATTTTATATGTTTTCCCTGCAGTGTTGGAGGTACGTTTAAATGATTCGAAAGTGCGATTCGGTAATTTACCAAATTGTCCAAGTCACTTATTTTGTGATCTGATAAAGTGATCAGCACATTCGGTTGGTATAAATAAGTATCGGTCTTGTAATAAGAATCTTTTTTTAATGCAGCAGGGCTCTGATTTAAAAAGAGTAGCTGAATTTTTCCATGTTCGAACTTACTGTATAATCGTTTACGAGAACCAGTAATGAATCTGGCTTGCATATTATTTTTTTTAGCAATTTTTTTGGCAAGTTCGATGTCAAAACCAATTAACTGTTTTTTTTGATTATGCCAACTATAAGGTTTATTTTGGGAAACGACACCGACAAGTAAAACACTTTTTTGGGCTGGTTCAGAATTAAAAATAAGTTTTGTGGCAAATGTTAGACCTAAAATAATGGAAACCGCAGCTATAATAAAGTATCTATATTTTTTACGCATAATCAGCACGCATTCATTAATGGTGCCTACCTCCCTTTTATACTTTAATGATTCTAATATTATTATATAATGAAGGACAGATAATTACACCCTAATGTATTCTTAGAGGAGAGAGCAAATGAAAGGCTTGAAAAAATTTTATCGTAAAACGTTACAGGAGCGTTGGGATGTTTTACAGGATAGAAAAATACTGACGAATGAACAAATCAAGTGTTTGAAAAGGACAACAGATGCAACTGAACTAGGAAATTCAATGATTGAAAATTTTATAGCTAACTATTCAATTCCAGAGGGAGTAAGCTTCCATTACTTAATCGATGGACGAGATTATATTGTTCCTATGGTAACGGAAGAACCATCGGTGATCGCTGCCAGCAGTCATGGGGCTGGTTTAATTAAAAAAGCTGGTGGCTTTAAGACAAAAATCAAACAGCGATTAATGTTGGGGCAAATAATTCTTGAAGATTTTCAAGATTTTCAAGAATTGAGAGAAAAAATTGATCACGAGCAGGCGTCACTTCTTAGGATAGCCAATGAAGCTCATTATTCACTGATTAAACGTGGTGGCGGGGCAAGATGGATTCGATGTAGAAAATTGGCAGATGATTTGATGTCTATTGATTTAGCTGTAGATGTACAAGAAGCAATGGGAGCGAATATGCTCAATACAATGTTGGAAGCAGTAGCGGATTATGTGCGAAAAGAATTTAGTCAAACTGTTTTAATGAGTATTTTGTCTAATTATGCTACTGAATGTCTAGCAGTTGCTGAATGTAGTATGCCACTTTCAAATTTGAAAAAAGAAAATTTTACAGGTGAAGAAATAGGCCATAAAATAGTCCAGGCGAGTCGAGTTGCTCAACTTGATCCTTATCGTGCGGCGACACATAATAAGGGTATTATGAATGGTATTGATGCAGTTGTTCTGGCAACTGGAAATGATTGGCGTGCAATTGAAAGCGGAGCACATGCTTTTGCCGCTCGTGATGGTCTGTATCGAGGCCTCAGTCAATGGACAATAGTCGGCGGTCAGTTGAAGGGGCGGATTGAACTACCTTTGCCAGTGGGAAGTGTCGGAGGGTCTATCGGAATTTTACCGCTAGTCAAAGTCAATCAAAAAATTTTAAATGTAAAAAGTGCTGAAGAACTAGAAAGGATAATTGCTTGTGTAGGCTTAGGACAGAATTTGGCTGCATTGTATGCTCTAGTTTCAGAAGGAATTCAAAAGGGGCATATGAGACTGCAAACAAAATCACTGGCAATAGCTGCTGGGGCTAAGGCTGATGAAATTCAACAAGTTTTAAGTATGATGAGTAAGACCAAAGGGAAAAATTTAGCAGCTGCTAAAGCGGCAATAAAAGAAATTAGGAGGAATAAACAACATGAGAGAAATTGAATTAAATGAAGCAGCAAAAAAAGTAATTGCTGAATTAAAAGAGATTTATCCTGATGAGTTAAAGATTAAGTATCACGATAAAAAAGCTGGTTTTTTAAGACATGATCAAGCGCAACAGTATTTGCACGATGGCAAAATGGTAATAGAAGTAAACGATGTAACAGAAGCAAATTATACAGTTTCACATGAGTTACTGCATTTGCTATTGCTGTTCAAGGGTGCTCCACAAATCTCGTTTAATATTACAACTGGTAGTGAAGAATTGGACAATAAAATAATGGCAACTGGAATGGAACTTTATGATACAGTTTTGCATTTTATTGTGTATCGGCAACAAAAAGAGCGCGGATTAATCAATGAAAAGGTTAAAGAACTATATTTTAAAGGAGTCTTGGCAACACTAAAACCAGAGCCTTCAGATCATACTGATGAATGGATGGTTTTAAGGACATTGACACTATTGGATACATTAGTCTTTTTCAGGGATGAAGAGGGGCATATCTTACCTAAATTAGAGAAATTATATCCACGAACATTTACCGCCGCCCAAAGAATTTATAAGGCATTAACAGTGAAGAATATTAGCTCAGCCTTTGAAATAAGAAGGGCAGTTGTCAAAGTATTTCGTTTGTTTGATCAGCAATTAGAGCAATGGAAAATGTCGCAGATGAATCTACAGAATTTTGTGACCTTGACGGTTGTTCTGAGTAAAAGGCAGAAACGATTGGAAGTGCGGCAGTTATTTTCTATTTTTCATTCTGAATTACATGAAAATCTACAAGACACAACTGCGTATATCGGCATTTCAAAAGCTGATCAGCAAAACACTTTCGTTTTACCGACACCTCGAAGTAAAAAAACGGAAGATGAGTTTAAACGTATCTATGCGATGCCAATTGGGGAATTTATGGATGAGCTTGCAATACCTTATTTAACACGTTGAACCGTTGTTAGGAGGATAGTTAATGATAGATTTACAAAGAATGCTGGATAATGCGCGTAATATTGTTTTCCTAACGGGTGCCGGTGTCTCGACCCCCTCTGGAATACCCGATTATCGATCTAAGAGAGGTTTGTATGCACAAACGTCAAATCCAGAATATCTATTAAGCAAAACCTGTTTAAGGAGTGAACCGTCAACTTTTTATAACTTTGTAATGAAACAGATGTACTATCCAGAAGCTCAACCAAACGTTATTCATAAGAAAATAGCTGCTGCTTCGCACATCTACCATGCGAAAGTAATTACACAAAATGTTGATGGATTGCATGCAAGTGCTGGAAGCGATGATGTGCTGGAATTCCATGGAAATCTATACCATGTGTATTGTCAAAGATGTGGGGAAAGTGTAAATTATCGCGACTATCTGAAGAGCATGATCCATCAAAAGTGTGGTGGAATACTCAGACCAGATATTGTTTTGTATGAAGAAGCAATTGATCAAAAACTGCTTCAAAAAGCAATTAATATACTAGCAGGAGCTGATCTGATTATTATTTGTGGAACTTCATTGCTTGTTTATCCATTTGCTGGCTTAATTCAATACCGTTCCTCCAAAGCAAAAATAGTAGCGATTAATCGCGAAAAGATTGCTCTTCCGCCTGATGGGAAAATGATTCTTGAAGATGCAGCGCTGGTATTTTCAAATTTAAATATTTGAAGAGCTAAATGGACTTAAGAGTGCATTTAGATGATACCTAAAAGAACTTGGACTATTAGCTTTTTACACAAATCAATGCTTGAAAATATGATATACTTACAGTAACTAACAAAAAATAAAAATGACTTAAAGTACAGAAAAAATATAGATATTAAAGAACCAAAAATTATAGTTGGGTTGAAGGGGATTAATCTAATGGGTGAAAAAAAGACATTTTATATAACTACTCCGATTTATTATCCGTCTGGGAAATTACATATTGGAAATTCTTACACGACAATTGCTTGCGATGTTATGGCACGTTATAAAAGATTACAAAATTTTGATGTTTTTTTCCTCACGGGTACCGATGAGCATGGGCTCAAAATTGAACAAAAAGCTGAAGAATTAGGTACGACGCCTAAGGCCTATGTAGATAAAATGGCGGCAGGTATTAAAAAACTTTGGAAACTTTTAGAAATTTCGAATGATAAATTCATTCGGACAACGGATGATTATCATGAAAAGGCTATTCAAAAAATCTTTCAGGCACTGCTAGACAAAGGAGATATCTATCTTGGTGAATATGAAGGCTGGTATTCTGTTTCTGACGAGGAATACTTTACTGAATCGCAGTTAGCTGAAGTTTATCGTGATGAACAGGGAAACATTACTGGTGGGAAAGCACCCTCTGGTCATGAAGTTGAATTGGTTAAAGAAGAGTGCTATTTCTTTAAAATGAGCAAGTATGCCGACAAACTCGTAAAATACTATGATGAGCATCCTGATTTTATTGTTCCGAGTTCACGCAAACATGAAATGCTTAATAATTTTATAAAACCTGGTCTTGAAGATTTGGCTATTACACGTACAACTTTTAATTGGGGGGTCAAGGTACCAAGTAATCCTAAACATGTGGTTTACGTATGGATCGATGCTTTGTGTAACTATATCACAGCCTTGGGTTATGGAACTAAAAATGAAGATTTGTTTAAGAAGTATTGGCCGGCTGATATTCAAATGGTTGGAAAAGAAATTGTACGTTTCCATACGATTTATTGGCCAATCATATTGATGGCACTTGATTTGCCGCTTCCTAAGCATGTCATTGGGCATGGCTGGCTTCTGATGAAAGACGGTAAAATGTCTAAGTCAAAGGGGAATGTTGTTTATCCGGAGATGTTGGTTGAACGTTATGGCCTTGATGCATTGAGATATTATTTGATGCGCGTTGTTCCATTTGGAAATGATGGTGTCTTTACGCCAGAAGATTTTGTTGAACGTATCAATTATGATTTGGCAAATGATTTGGGCAATCTTTTAAATAGAACGGTTGCTATGATCAATAAATATAATGGTGGCGTTGTTCCCTCGTTGGGCGAGAACAAAAACCACTTAGAGTTTGATGCAGAATTGGAAACAAAAGCAGCAGAAATAGTAGAAGTTTATAAAAAAGAAATGGACTCGGTTCACTTTTCAAATGCTTTGGACGCTATTTGGCAATTTGTTAGCCGGACAAACAAGTATATCGACCAGACTGAGCCTTGGATCTTGGCAAAAGATGCAGAAAAGAAAGCTGAATTGGATAGTGTTCTGGCCCATTTAGCAGCTAGTTTGCGTGTGATTGCAATTTTATTGCAGCCTGTTATGACGCATGCACCTAAGGAAATTTTCAAGCAGTTAGGTCTGTCTGCTGACAATATGAACATTGAAAAAGTGGAATTTAATGATTTTCCAGAAGATGTTCAAGTTATTGCTAAAGCAAAACCAATTTTTCCACGGTTGGATGTTGAAGAAGAAGTTGAATATATTAAATCTAAAATGACAAAAAATGATAAGGTAAAGGGCCGTAAGGCGCTCGCTGAAGCCAAGCAAAGTAATTCGGCATCATTGAATTTAACTAAAAAAGAAATCCGATTTGACAAGTTTGAAAAGGTTGAGTTGAAAGTTGCCGAAGTTTTACAAGTTGAGCATGTCAAAGGTGCTGATAAATTATTGAAATTCCGTTTAGATGCTGGAGATAAAGGGGATAGACAAATTTTGTCGGGAATTGCTGAATGGTATCCTGAACCAGAAACCCTTGTTGGTAAAAAGGTCATTATCGTTGCTAACTTGCAGCCGCGCAAGATGCGTGGGGAACTCAGCCAAGGAATGCTTTTATCTGCTGAATATGGAGATAAGGTCAAACTAATAACTGTTGATAACTTTATTCCAAATGGTTCTTTAATCAGTTAGTCAGTGCGGCCCATGCTGGGAATCCTTGAGTATGCTGAACAGCAAGTTGCTTATGTTTTGTTTTGCCGATAAGCACTTTGCATTTAGGGTACGAAAAATGTTTTTGAGAATACATTAACGTTAAAAATTCGAGATAAACTCAAGGGGCCATGACAAAATTTCCGTTTTGTCACGGCCCCTCTGGCTTAACTGTGCTTTGAAATGATAGTTTTGTATTTAGGCTGATATTTTTGGCCTATGGAGGAAATAAAATGAAAATTTTTGACTCACACACACATATCAATGCTCCTCAGTTTAAAGGAGAAGTTGCTGAAGTACTTCAAAGAGCACAGGCGTTGGATGTGGTTAAGATGCTCGTTATAGGCTATGATAAACCAAGTACAGATTGTTTGTTCTCTTTGATGGAGCAGTACAAGGGAATTATTTACGGGGCAGTGGGCTGCCATCCAGAAGATGCAGCTCACTATAACGATAACCTGATAGAATATTTAAGGGGAAAATTGCACCATCCTCAAATGCGTGCTTTAGGTGAAATTGGATTGGATTATCATTGTGACACACCGCGTGAGATACAAAAAGAAGTATTTAGATCTCAAATTAATCTCGCTAAAGAGTTGGACCTGCCTATTAGTGTCCATAACCGGGATGCTTTCAAGGACGTTTATACAATCCTAAGAGAGTCGGGTATTAAGCAAGTGGGTGGTATTATGCATAGTTTTAATGGGAATGCTTTTTGGGCACAAAAATTTTTGCAGTTAGGTATGTCGTTATCTTATAGCGGTGTGATTACTTTTAAAAACGCTGCCGATGTGCGAGAGGCATTTATGGCTACACCGCTTGAACGGGTATTAGTAGAAACGGATGCACCTTATCTCACACCAACGCCTTACAGAGGTAAGAAAAATGAACCTGGATATACTCGTTATACACTTGAATATTTGGCTCAAATTAGAGGCATAACTAATGAAAAGTTGGCTGCTATTTCCTATCAAAACACAAAAAAAATATTAAGGATCAAGTAATATGAATAAAATTAAAGAAGTAATTGTTGTTGAAGGCAAGGATGATACCAAGAGAATAAAATTAGCTGTTAATGCGGATACATTGGAGACAAGGGGTTCTGCTATTAGTGATGAAACACTTGAACAGATAGCTCAACTACAAGAGACAAGAGGTGTTATTGTCTTCACTGACCCTGATTTTTCGGGTGAAAAAATCCGTAACATCATTACACGTGAAGTTCCAGGTGTGAAGCATGCTTTTTTAAATAAAAAAGATGCTGTACCGCACACTAAAGGCAGCTTAGGTGTCGAGCATGCGTCTCTTGATGTGATTCGCGAGGCACTTGCACATTTGTATACTGAAATAACAGACGGGGAGCCCCTGATTTCACGTGAAGATTTGATGATGTTGGGACTGACATCGGGACCGGAAGCTAAAAAGAAACGTGCTCTTTTAGGTGAGATTTTAAAAATAGGTTATACCAACGGCAAACAACTGTATAACAGATTAAATTTATTTCAAATAACACCTAAGCAATTAGAGGAGGCTATGTTGCAAATCAGAAGAATGGGGGAGAACAGAAGTGACAAATAATGATAGACCAGATATTGCATCACCAGTTAGAACAAGGGCAATCATGGAGACATATGGCCTGAACTTTAAAAAAAGTTTAGGGCAGAACTTTTTAACAGATGTTAATATTTTAAAGAAAATTGTTGATGCCGCAGGGGTTGATGAAAATGACGATGTGCTCGAAATTGGGCCGGGAATTGGTGCACTGACTGAACAAATTGCTAAAAGAGCGCATAACGTTTTAGCTTTGGAGCTTGATGACCGTTTAATCCCAGTTTTGGCCGAGACTTTAGAACCATATGATAATATTCAAGTGGTTAAACAGGATGTACTTAAGGCTGACTTGAAGCAGTTACTGTCAAAACATTTTGATGGACAGCATCATGTGAAAGTTGTGGCTAATTTACCATATTACATTACGAGTCCTATTATTATTCATCTTCTTGAAACAGGGCTTTCTTTCGATTCAATTGTTGTTATGATGCAAAAGGAAGTTGCCGAACGTCTTGGCGCACATTCAGGTACGAAAGCCTATGGTTCGTTGTCGATTCGGGTACAGTATCAGATGAATGTTAAAGTCGCTTTTATTGTACCTAAAACAGTTTTTGTCCCACAACCTAAGGTTGATTCTGCGATCGTTATTTTAAGTCCCAAAGAAATACTTGCATTGCCTAAAGATGAACAATTCTTTTTCAAAGTAGTTAAAGGATGTTTTCAGCATCGACGAAAGACGATTTGGAATAATCTGCAATCCTTTTTAGGCAAAAAGAAAGTAAATAAGGAAAAATTGCAGCAGATGCTTTTGGAACTTGATGTCTCTCCCAAAACAAGAGCAGAAAACCTCTCAATTGACGAGTTTGTTCAATTGGCTAATAAAATTATCGAACTTAAAATCATTGAAAAATAATTATTTTTTAATTGAATTATAGTGGCTTAGTGTGGTATAATTGCTTTTTTTGTGAAACAATGTTATGATAGTTTCACAGAGGGGTGAAATCCATGCCAATAACATTAGCTACCATTAAAGAAAAACTTGATGATTACGTGGGGAAGAATTTAACGGTCGTCGCGCAAGCTGGACGTAAGAAGACTATTAGGCGACATGGAATCTTACGCGAAACATTTCCAGCTGTGTTCGTGGTTGATTTAAATCAGGATGAAAATGCATTTGAACGTGTTTCATATAGTTATACGGATGTGCTCACTAAAAACATCGAACTTGATTTTGAGAAAAGTTAAAGTTCAGTGTTATCATTGAACGTAAAAACTTATTGTTTGTCGGTTTTTATTGAAGCCTAGCTGGTTAATGATGCGTGGCTTTTTTTGTTTGTCAAAAAAATGTTTGAGTTTTTCTTTTCAAGTAATGACGTTTTTAAGTATAATGATATTAAAACGTTTGAGTAGGTGACCGGATGGATATTTTAGAAAAAGCCCCCGCCAAGATCAATCTGTGTTTAGACACTCCATTTCGCCATCTTGATGGAAGCCCAGAGTGGCGTATGGTGATGACTTCAATCGATTTATCTGACTATGTGCATATTGAAACCAGCAGTGCTTTAACAGGTATTTCAATAGAAACTGATACTGGATTTCTCCCGAGTGATCATCGTAATTTGGCTTATAAGGCGGCTAAAGAATTACAATGCTTGTTTAATATTTCTGAGGGTGTGCATATCAATATTAAGAAGAATATACCTGTTGCCGCTGGGCTTGGCGGAGGATCTTCGGATGCTGCTGCAGTTTTGCGTGGCTTGAACCAGGTTTGGAATTTAAAACTTTCCTTGTGTGAATTAGCCAAAATAGGTTTGAAAATAGATTCAGATGTTCCTTTCTGTGTTTACAGCAAAACTGCACTGGTGGAAGGAAAGGGTGAACTAATTACTCCGTTGGATGAATTGCCACCTTTTTGGTTGGTGGTTGCTAAACCGCATGAGAGTGTTTCTACACCATCTATTTTAAAAAAAATATCATATGAAAAAATAGAACATCCAAATGTTGATAATGTGGTAGCGGGCATTAAAAAGGGAAATTTAGCAGAAATTTGTAAATGGATGGGAAACGCACTTGAACCAATAACCGTAAAAGAAATTTCGGAGATAAATAAAATTAAACAGAAGATGTATGATTTCGGTGTCCAAGCAGCTCAAATGAGCGGTAGTGGGCCGACAGTTTTTGGGGTTTGTGCTAAGTATTCGCGGGCACAACATGTTTACAATAGTCTCAAAGGCTTTTGCAATGAAGTGTATATAGTTCATCCATGCAGCTTGGAAAAGTCCTTTGAGCATAGATGATTTGTGAAAGAGAAGCTGATTAGTTTCAAAAAGCAATTATCTGAGAGAATATATTTGAAAAATCAAGCAAAATTGTGGCTTTCATCTTTTTTGTGGGGAAAGTTCAGTATGCAGTTTTTGGATATAAAGTAACGATGAAACATAACATAGTAAAGAGTGATAAACTTTGAAATAGATGCAAAATAAGCTCACTCTAATGTTGAACAACTTAGCGTTCATGGTTCTGCAGATAAATTATAAAGTTAAAACAAGGAACTGTATCAAAAGATATCTTTTGATACAGTTCCTTGTTTTTGCTTCTGAATTTTTAGTGTATTCGGAGGATGGCTGTTATTAGAAATCCAGTTCTTTTTTTGCGTTTTTTATCTGCTTATTGACTTCATCAAAACCAGTGCTGCCGGCTGAATGACGTCTTTCAACAGCAGTTTTAGATTTCAAGTCTTCATAAACATCTTGGCCTATGAGAGGAGATATTTTTTTGAATTCTTCCAAAGGAATGTCTTGCAGATTAAAGCCATTCTGTGTTCCCTTAAGGACAAGTTTACCAACGATTGCGTGAGCTTCTCTGAACGGAATACCTTTATTTGCTAGATAATCTGCCAATTCTGTCGCATTGGAGAAATCATGTTCAGTGGCGTGTGCCATCTTTTCTTCGTTAACTTTTAGCGAAGAAAGCATACCTGTAAAAATTTTTAGACTAGGAACGATTGTTTTGATTGTATCAAACAATCCTTCTTTGTCTTCTTGCAAGTCTTTATTATAGGCTAAAGGCAATCCCTTTAGAGTTGTCAACAAGCCTAAAAGATGTCCAAAAACACGACCACTTTTACCGCGAATTAATTCGGCCATATCAGGATTCTTTTTTTGTGGCATAATTGAACTGCCTGTTGAATACTCGTCACTCAGTTCGATGTAATTGAATTCATATGAGCACCATAAGATAATCTCCTCACAAAAACGCGACAAGTGCATCATTAAAATCGAAGCGTTACTAAGAAATTCAAGAACAAAGTCACGATCTGAAACGGCATCAAGCGAGTTGGCATAAATATCTTTAAACTTCAGCTCATCAGCAGTAAATTGACGATTAATCGGAAAAGTTGTTCCCGCAAGCGCAGCTGCTCCTAAGGGGCTTAAATCAGTATGTTGCTGATTGAACGAAAAACGTTCAATATCGCGTTTAAACATTTGATAATAAGCCATCAAGTAATGACCATAGGAAATTGGCTGTGCATGCTGAAGGTGAGTATATCCAGGCATTATCGTATAAACATTTTCTTCTGCTTTTTCTATAATTACTTTTTGCAATTGAATCAAGACGCCTATTATTTCAGGAAGACGATGTTTGAGATACAAATGTAAATCTGTTGCTACTTGATCGTTACGGCTTCGTGCAGTATGCAGTTTGCCAGCGACAGGACCAATTTTTTTTGTTAAGATACTTTCGATATTCATATGAATATCTTCATTTTCTACGGAGAAAGTCAATTTTCCCGTGTTTAATTCTAGCTGCAATTCTTGCAAACCGGCAACAATTTGATCAGCATCTGTCGCATTTAAAATCTTTGTATGTTTAAGCATCTTAACATGTGCCAAAGAACCTTCTAAATCTTCATGTGCCATTAATTGATCAAATGAAATCGATGCACCAAAAGCATCTATCCACTCAGCACTTTCAGTTGTAAAACGCCCACCCCATAATTTTTTGGTACTCATTGCTTAACACCATCACTTGTGGTATTTTTTTTTGCAGTTTTTTTATTTTGGGCTTGAACTTGTGCATAAACTTGTGAGGGAAGTCCCCATAATTTGATGAATCCAGCAGCAGCCTCTTGATCAAATTCATCAGCAGATGTGTAAGTAGCAAGGTTTTTGTCATATAGTGAATTTGTTGATTTCCGTCCTTCGCAGATAGCATTTCCCTTAAATAGTTTAATTCTAACTACACCGTTAACATCTTTTTGTGATTCTTTCAAAAATGAAATTAAAGCTGGCATTAATGGCGAGAACCATAAGCCATTATAGATGATTTCACTCAATTTTTGTTCAATAACTGGTTTGAAATGAGCTAAATCGCGTTCACTGGTCAAGTCTTCCAAATCCTTATGGGCTTTGATTAAAACTGTAGCAGCAGGACATTCGTAAACTTCACGTGATTTAATTCCAACTAACCGATTTTCAATGTGGTCAATTCTGCCAATTCCATGTTTTCCGGCAATCTTGTCAAGTGTCATAATCAACTCAGCTAAGGAATAATATTCACCATTCAAAAATGTTGGTACACCTTTTTCAAAAGTAATTTCAATTGTTTCAGGTTCGTCCGGTGTATCCTCAATAGCTATAGTCCGATCATATGCATCTTCTGGGGCACTCTCCCAAGGATCTTCTAAAATGCCACATTCATTAGCTCTACCCCAGAGATTTTCATCAATTGAATAGGGACTCTTTTTATTAATTGGAACAGGAATATTGTTGTCTTGAGCATATTGAATCTCTTCTTCCCGAGACCAATGCCAATCTCTGATTGGATCTTCAATCTTTATATCTGGTGCTAAAGCGTGGATGCCAACTTCGAAACGAACTTGGTCGTTTCCTTTTCCAGTACATCCGTGAGCAATGGCTGTTGCTCCATACTGCTTTGCAACACCAACCAATTTTGAGACGATCAGAGGACGTGATAACGCAGAAACCAGTGGATACTTGTTCTCATAGTAAGTATGTCCCTGTAATGCAATTAATGCATAGTCTTGCGCAAATTCTTCTTTAGCATCGATTGTAATTGATTCAACGGCGCCCACATCAAAACCCTTTTGCTTAATTGCTTCTAAATCTTTTCCTTCACCTACATCAATGCAACATGCAATAACATCGTATCCCTTATTTTTTAACCACGCGATTGCAACAGAAGTATCCAAACCACCCGAATATGCTAATACAACTTTTTCGTTTGCCATTTATATGACCTCCAAATACTTTTTTTGATTGATAAAACAATAACATTTATATTCATAAAATGCAACAATATTTGTTAAATATACTTAAAAAATGTCTAAAATGGTTTTTTATTCATTTTAAAGTGAATAAAAGCTAAAAAAAAAACAATTAACTATGAAAAAGCAGAATTTTTTTTACATAATTTACAAGTTTTTCAGTTGACAGCTTAAAAATGATAAGTTATATTGTATTTATTCAATTTTAAGGAGTTTTTAATTATGCACAAGCAAAGTAGACTCGAACAACAATTGAATACTTTTTATTACTTTTGGTTTTTTCACAAGTGTTTGTAGTTTATCCGAGGATGAGGTGCAAACACGTATGCAAAACGTATTTGCGCCTGTGAGGAGAACGAAAGTTTGTTTGCTAACTAGAAATCAAACAAAGCCGCACAGATGTAATCATAGTCTGGCGGCTTTTGAATTATGCATGGTAAAAGTTTAAGCCTAAGGACTATTGATGGTCCTTGGGCTTTTGTTGTTTAATAAAGAAAGGAAGTTTTTTTGTGAATTCATTGGCAGATAGTATGAAAAAAGAATTGCAATTCTTAAAGCCCTCAGACATTCGGGCTTTTGACGAATTTGCTTCTCAAATTCCAGACATTATTAAATTTACGATGGGAGAACCTGATTTTGCTACACCAGAACATATTAAGGCAGCAGGTATAGAAAGTATAAATAATAATCAGACTCACTATGCGCCATCAAATGGAACAATAAGATTACGTGAAGCAGCAAGTGATTTTTTGAACAAAAAATATGAACAAAATTATGATCCAAAAGATGAAGTTATTATTACAAATGGTGCAACAGAGGCAATATATACAAGTTTAACTTCGATTTTGAATCCAGGTGACAAAGTTATTATTCCAACGCCCATTTTTCCATTGTATATAGCTATCACTATATTGAATCAAGCAACGCCCATTTTAGTGGATACATCCAAGAACGATTTTAGATTGTCTCCTGAAATGCTTAAAGCTGCATTGGATGAACATGGAAGTGCAGTTAAGGCGGTTGTTCTTAATTATCCATCTAACCCTACGGGAGTAGCATATCGTCAAGATGATTTGGATGAACTTGCTAATGTTATCCGAGGAAAAAATATATTTACGATATGTGATGAGATTTATAGCGAACTGACTTACGAAGAAAAACATGTATCGATGACAAAAAGTTTAAGAGAACAAACTATTTTAATCAATGGAGTTTCCAAATCACATGCGATGACTGGATGGAGAATCGGAGTGATGTGTGCACCGCGTGAAATAACGAATGAACTAAGCAAGGTGCATCAATTCACGGTTACAACAACGTCAACTATGACACAGGCAGCTGCTGCGGAAGCCTTCAAAAATGGTTTTGAAGATGGGCCTAAAATGAGGGATAAATATCGAGAACGAAGAGATTATCTGTATGCTGAAATGACAGAAATGGGTTTTGAATGTGCGAAACCGGAAGGTGCATTTTACTTATTTGCCAAAATACCTGACGGGTTGATTCAGGATGATAAAAAATTCATTTATGATCTAGCTTCTAAAGCAAAAGTTGCCGTTATTAGTGGAAGCAGCTTTGGACCTGGCGGGGAAGGATATATCCGCATCAGCTATGCAGCAAGTCTTGAGAGCATCAAAACGGCAGTTGGACGGATCAAAAAATATGTCAAAACTAATAAACAACGTTAAGAATAAAGGGAGATTACTGAAATGAAGATCCTAATGTTAAGTGTACGTGATGACGAACAGAAAGCGATTAAAGAATGGTCGCAAAGAAATAACATTCAAGTTGATACGGTTGAGTGGGATTTGCATGAAAATACGGCTGTAAAAATTGTGGGATACGATGGGCTGGTTATTCAACAAAGAAGCAAGGTTGAAGCAAGTGTTTATCCTATCTTAAAAAAGGCAGGTTTAAAACAGATTTCAACAAGGACTGCAGGATTTGATATGGTTGACCTTGATGCGGCACATGAAAATGGTCTGCAAGTAACGAATGTTCCTGCTTATTCACCAAGATCTGTAGCTGAATTGGCGCTTACACATACAATGAGATTAATTCGCAATCTTGAGATATTTGACAAAAGAATTGAAAAACAAGATTATCGCTGGGCTGGTCTGCAGGCTAAGGAAGTACATTCTTTGACGATTGGAATTATCGGAGCGGGACGAATTGGTGCAACAACAGCGCGTTTATTTAAAGCACTTGGTGCAGAAGTAATAGCCAACGATTTAAAAGAGCGGACGGATCTAAGGGACATTGTGACATACAAAAGTAAGGAAGAAGTCTTAGCTGAAGCAGATGTTGTTTGTTTACATGTTGATTTAAACGAGACAAGTTATAAATTGATTGATGAAAAGGCATTATCGCTTATGAAACCAACAGCATTTCTTGTTAATGAGTGTCGTGGACCAGTTGTGGATACAGATGCACTTATTAAAGCTTTAGAACAAAAAAAGATTGCAGGTGCGGCACTTGATACACTGACTGGTGAGGAGAATTTCTTTAATTTTGATCTGCAAGGTAAACAACTACCAAGTAAGCAATTAATAAAATTGCGTGAGATGGATAATGTAATTGTCACTCCGCATATTGGTTTTTATACGAATATTGCTGTTAAGAACATGGTCGACATTAGTTTAGATGATGTTTTAACTATTTTAAAAGGCGAACACTGTGTCCATCAAGTATCCTGAATGGAGTTTTGTAAATGAAAGAAAAAGTGACCGGTAGACAATATACTATGAATATCTTGAACGGAATCAGTTTGGGTGTGGTAGTGGCATTATTGCCTTCAGCCCTCGTAGGACAATTGATGCAAGCTATACAAGGAAGCTTTCCAGTTGCAGGACAGATTATCATGATGACGAGTTTTGCAATGAGTCTGTTGCCCGCAATTGCTGCATTTTGTGTTGGAATGCAGTTTAAGCTCAACCCAATTCAAATTTCAGCAGTGGCTATCGCTGCGATGATCGGATCTGGTGTTATGAGCTCGAAAAATGGTCAGTTTATACTGCAAGGGACGGGCGACATCATTAATACTGGTGTAACGATTGCGTTAGCCGTGGGTCTTGCGTTGGTGCTAGGCAATAAGTTCAAAAATTATACAATACTGTTGTTACCATTGCTAGTAATTGTTGTAGCTGGTGGCGTCGGGTTGCTCTTGCTTCCAAGCGTCAGAATGATCGCAGCTTCGATTGGAGCAGTGATTACCCATGTTACTTCATTACAGCCGTTGCTTATGGGAACACTTATGGGAATTAGTTTTGCAGTTTTGATTGTGTCTCCAATAAGTTCGGTTGGAATTGCGACTGCAATCGGCTTAGCTGGGATCAGTTCAGGGACCGCCAATTTAGGAATTACTGCAGGAAGCTTTATGCTGGCCGTTTACGGAAGTTCTGTTAATCACTTGGGAACTACATTAGCTCATTTTATTGGATCACCTAAAATTCAAATGGGAAATATGTTGCAGAAACCGCGTTTGTTTATACCTTTGGCAATTAATGCTGGGATCATGGGATTTATAGGGGCAATTTTTGAAATCAAAGGAACTCCGATGAGCGCAGGGTTTGGGTTCAGTGGACTTATTGGTCCCTTAACAGCGTACCATCAAATGACCGGTACTATTGCTAATTTCATTATAATATGTGTGCTTTTTGTTGTGTTGCCAGTCATATTAGCTTATGTTTCAAAGTATCTTTTCATAGATCGTTTGAGATGGATAGAGCCGCGGGACTTGCTGCTAGAAATATAAAATAAACTAGATTGGAAAATTTAAAAAATTAAAAAGGGGGGACAATACTATTCTATTGTTCCTCTTTTTTTGAACTAATTGTCTTTAAATGTCGAATGTTAGATTTTTATGAAAATTCTCTAATTAAAATGTGAAAAATGCTTTTGTTTTAGCTTAAAAACGAACTATTTTTATAATAATGATAAAATTACTATTCAAATCACGTAAAATAGCTTATAATAACGCTTAGACTATCTTACTACAGGCTTTTTATAGAAAAAAATATTTATGGAGGAATTTTTTTGAAGACTAGAAGAAGCGATCGGTTGATTGATATGACAAATTATTTACTTGAAAGGCCCCATACGCTGATTTCATTAACCTTTTTTGCTAAAAGATATGAATCTGCTAAGTCGTCAATCAGTGAAGACTTAGCAATTATAAAGCGAACATTCAAGGCAAGGGGAATTGGAATTCTCCAAACGATTCCAGGTGCTGCTGGAGGTGCACGATACATACCATCTATTGATGAAAAAGAAGCACGCTCATTTATTGCGACAATGACAGAGAAGCTTTCTGAGAAAGATCGTTTGCTGCCAGGCGGGTATGTTTATTTGTCTGATTTATTGGGAAAGCCTGAGGTTTTGCGTCAGGTTGGTCGTGTAATTGCGCGCCAATATCTTGACAAACAAATCGATGCAGTTATGACTGTAGCAACGAAAGGTGTGCCTATTGCACAAAGCGTTTCCAGTTATTTGAATGTTCCATTTGTTATTTTGCGACGAGATTCAAAAATAACAGAAGGATCGACTGTTTCGGTTAACTATGTGTCAGGTTCAAGTGAACGAATTGAAAAAATGGAACTTTCAAAAAGAAGTTTGAAACGAGGGTCAAACGTCCTTGTGGTTGATGACTTTATGAAAGGTGGCGGCACAGTTAATGGAATGAGAAGCATGATTGAAGAATTCGAATCTAAAATGGTTGGAATAACAGTTTTTGCTGAAGCTTCATTTGAAGGGCATCGAATGGTGGAGGATTATACATCATTGCTGAAAGTTGATAAGGTAAATACTCTTGACAAAACAATTCAAGTTAGTGCAGGAAATTATCTCGAAAAAGTTTTTGGAGAAGAATAGCTTTTGTACGGTGACTAAGGTCTGTCAGAGTAGTAATTTACTATTAAGAGCAAGTAGTGAGGCTCAGGGAGTTTGTTGAGTGCTTTTTTTCATAATTCAATGGAAGTATTCATTAATTTGTGGAAAATTAAAATAGTAATCAAGAAATCAGAGGAGGGTCTGTGGCAAAGTAGTTATTTTGTCCCAGATCCTTTAAGCTAATTAAGGACTGAACATAATCAAAGGATATATTCTTATTCTAAAGCTTAGGTCCTCCAAACCCCCAATCTTCTGACAAAATTTTTCCCACTATATCGGGCTTTGTATACAGGAGCCGATGGAACGGAAAAGGTAATGAGACATTAAGCTGTCTTGCACACTAATTGCCACTACGGTATCATGTACTAGGAACATATCAATGTAAGAGGAGATTAGGAAATGACGGCAAAATATGCAATTATTCTTGCAGCTGGACAAGGAACAAGAATGAAGTCCAAATTGTATAAGGTCTTACACAAAGTTTGTGGGAAGACGATGGTGGAGCATGTGCTTACACAGATTGAAAAGAATAATATGGATGAAGTAGTAACAATTGTGGGTCATGGAGCACAAAAAGTGGAAGAAACCTTAGGCGATCGAACTGAATATGCTTTGCAAAAGGAGCAATTGGGAACAGGTCATGCTGTACTCCAAGCAGAAAAGTTACTGGGAGGAAAAAAAGGCATAACGCTAATTACTTGCGGAGATACGCCGTTATTTACGACTCAGACATTTAATGAATTATTTGAATACCATCAGCAAAAAGGTGCTGTCGCTACTGTATTAACAGCGACAGCAGAGAATCCGTTCGGGTATGGTCGGATTATACGTAATGATTTAGGTATTGTTGAAAAAATCGTTGAACAAAAAGATGCTACAAAAGAAGAAGTAGCAATTAAAGAAATAAATACAGGTGTTTATTGTTTTGATAATGAAGCTTTGTTTAGTGCACTGCATAAAATAAACAACGATAATGTTCAAGGAGAATATTATTTAACTGATGTTATGGAGATTTTTAAGAAGCAGCATGAAATAGTCGCAGCATATAAAATGAAAGATTTTTCTGAGTCAATGGGAGTTAACGACCGAGTTGCTTTGGCAGCAGCTACTAAATTAATGCGTCATCGTATTAATGAAAAGCATATGCGTGATGGTGTTACTTTAATAGACCCCGAGACGACGTATATCGATGCTGATGTAAAAATTGGTGCCGATACGATTATTGAACCTGGAGTGTCATTGAGAGGGAGTACGGTAATTGGCGAGGATTGTCTGATAGGTGCACATTCAGACATTCGTGACAGTGTTATCCATGATGGAGTTACCATCACTTCGTCAACACTTGAAGGTGCTGAGATGCAGGATGAGAGCAATATTGGACCGTATAGCCATCTGAGACCGGCCGCTCAAATTGGCAAAAAAGTGCATATTGGCAATTTTGTTGAAATCAAGAAAGCCGAAATTGGTGAAAACACCAAGGTTGGTCATTTAACTTATGTTGGGGATGCAACATTGGGCAAAGACATCAACGTAGGTTGCGGATGTGTATTTGTCAATTACGATGGTAAAAATAAACATCACACAGTTGTCGGGGATCACTCTTTTGTAGGTAGTGCTTCAAATATGATAGCACCGTTGCATATCGCTGATCATGCTTATATTGCAGCTGGTTCAACTATTACCAATGATGTCTCTACTCATGACATGGCTATTGCAAGAGGAAGACAAGTCAATAAAAAGGGATATTATGATAGGTATCCTTGCGCAGAAACATCCAAAAAAGATGTGAAAAATTAAATTGTCAAAAGATAACTACTAATAATCTTGATTTTAATCCCAAAAATGAATACTATTATCTATAGATAAATATAAATTATGGAGGCTGTCATGTCTGGATATTATGCTGATCCGAAGCTCAAAATATTTGCTTTGAATTCAAACAAACCTTTGGCTGAAAAAATTGCTGAAGCTGTGGGTGTTAAGTTAGGAAAAACTTCTGTTGATCGTTTTAGTGATGGGGAAATAAGAATCAATATTGAAGAAAGTATTCGTGGAGATGAAATCTTTATTATCCAATCAACTTCAGCACCTGTGAATGATAACTTGATGGAGTTATTGATTATGATAGATGCCTTGCGGCGTGCGAGTGCATCAACGATAAATGTGGTTATCCCTTATTACGGGTATGCACGTCAGGACCGCAAAGCGCGTCCACGCGAACCGATTACTGCGAAGCTAGTGGCAGACATGATAGTAAAAGCTGGCGCAAGCCGTGTTGTTGCGTTGGATTTGCATGCTGTTCAGATTCAAGGTTTCTTTGATATCCCTGTGGATCATTTGATGGGAGCACCTTTGCTTGCGGATTATTTTCTTAACAATGGACTTGAAAAAGATGCAGTAGTTGTTTCACCTGATCATGGTGGTGTGACCCGTGCACGTAAACTTGCAGAATTTTTAAAAGCACCGATTGCAATTATTGATAAACGTCGTCCTAAAGCGAACGTTGCTGAAGTGATGAATATTATTGGGTCAGTTGATGGCAAACGTTGTATCTTAATAGATGATATGATCGATACAGCAGGTACAATAACGCTTGCAGCCCAAGCTTTAAGAGATGCTGGTGCAACTGAGGTCTATGCATGCGCAACTCATCCAGTTCTTTCAGGGCCGGCAATTGAAAGAATTGAGAACTCACCGATTAAACGTCTGGTTATTACTGATTCTATTAAGTTACCAGAGGAAAAAAAGATTGATAAACTTCTTCAAGTTTCTGTTGGGCCACTGATTGGTGATGCAATTAAACGTATCCATGAGAACAAGTCTGTTAGTCCATTGTTTAAGAATCGTTTCCATCGGGAATAAGCAGTATTTTGAGTTCTTATGTTAACTAAATCGACATGGTAAAATGAATAATATTTGAAGTTAATTAAAGCGGCTATGACAGGTGTAATTTGTCATAGCCGCTTTAATTTGATTTGATTGTATCTCTGTTTAAGAACTTCTTTTTCAAAGATAAGACTACTTACTCAACCGTAAGCGACCAAATACAACTATCACGAAATTTGGGAAATAGTTTTAGCCAATTCATTAAGAAAGGAGGCAATTCTAGTTGGGAACATTTGCTAATTAAAATTCCTGATAGGTTGCTGGATTTTGGTTTTTGTTGCGGCCATCGCTTTTATCAAGATTAGTGATAGATTCCATTTCAGCAGTAGAAAGTTCGAAATCAAAGAGATCTTTATTTTGCAATTGACGTATTTGCGAACTTGATTTAGGTATGACAGAAACACCAAGCTGTATTTCCCAGCGTAAAATGACTTGACCAACTGTTTTAGAATATTTTTGAGCGATTTTTTGGATAACTGGTTCACTTAAAACAGCACTTGCACGTCCCAGAGGGCTCCAAGCCTGTGTGACAATTTTATGTTCTGCATCGTATTTTCTTTGTGTAGGTTGAGACCAGTAGGGATGCAACTCAATCTGGTTTATGACTGGTAGCACTCCTGTTTCTCGTTCCAAACGATCAATATGCTCTGGTAAAAAGTTTGAGACACCAATTGAGCGGACAAGACCAAATTTCTGAGCATCTATCAAGGCTTGCCATGCCTCAACGTAGTTATCTTCTAATGGATTCGGCCAATGAATCAAATACAGATCTAAATAGTCAAGCTGCATTCTGTACAATGATTCTTGAATAGTAACGATTGCTTCATGGTAATGGTGGTGGCGTCCAGGTAATTTAGAGCTCACAAAAAGTTGCTCTCTTGGAATGCTTGAACGTTTAATTGCTTGGCCAACTGTTCCTTCGTTTTCATAATTAACAGCTGTATCAAGTGCACGATAGCCATTTTTTAGTGCCTGTGTAATTGTGTTAACGCCTTGAGCACCGTTTAATTTGTAAGTTCCAAATCCGATTAATGGAATACTATTTTTGTCGTTAAGGATCAGTGATTGTTTAGATACCAAATTAATATCCCCCCGAATGATATTTTTCGATAATTATCAGTTAATCAAGATGTTTGATCACACGATACTGTTTGGAGTCTGTGCTGTTTTCTTGTGCTACAGACTTATCGAAAACACAATACAGCTTACCGTCTTTTTCTTGAACAACGAGTAAAGGTTTATTGTTTTTCTTACGATAAATCTGGGCTGAAACATAGGCCTCGTTAAAATCAAAAGTACTGGAAATAGCTTGACCAGGATTGAACAGTACATTCTCACTCATACGAAATCACTCCCTGAATTGTTTTAAATACCACCCTAATTCTAACACCATTTAGTTTGATTGCTTATTTTCCCGCTTGAAACTCATTTAAGAGATTAGTTTTCAATTTTGGAAAAGGTATGACAGGGTCAACAGAAGCTTTATGCTGACCAATTTGTTTCTCCATCCAAATCATATCGTACCAAGTAGAAAATTTATATCCGCAATTGTGAAAGTGTGCGGTTTGCTTGAACCCCATGTGTTCATGAAATATAACACTGTCTGGTGGAAGATGTGGGTCTGGTTTTGGTGAAACACCAATACAAGCATTCAAATTTAAAATATGTTGTTGTTTGGCCGTTTTTTCCAGTAATGTGTAAAAACAACGACCAAGACCGTTTCTCCGGCTGTTACTTTTTAGATAAATTGAAATTTCAGCTGACCAAGCATAGGCAGCACGAGGATGAAATGGAGATAGATAAGCGTAACCTAGAATTTCGTGGTCTCGTGCAGCAATGATAAAAGGATATTTTAAGGAAATTTCAGTGATTCTTTGCGCAAAATCTTCGGCGGTGGGTACCTGATATTCAAAAGTAATGGCAGTTTTTTTGACGTAGGGAGCATAAATTTCCAACAGTTGCGGAATATCTTCTCGCTGTACTTGACGAAAAACTATTTGTGAATTTTTCATTTTGGGCATGTGATCCTTCCTAACTCTTTATTGAATGTATAGCTTTTTTATAATAATAGGGTGTTTGAGAAAAAAAAGCAAAAAAGTTCTTGCAGATTAAGAAAAGATTTGCGGAGTTGAAAGCAGAAGACGTATAAGTTCAAATAAAACAGAAGGGGAATGGATCAAAATAATTTTTGATCCATTCCCCTATGTTGTACGAATTAAAATATTTCAACGGTCAATCTTTGACTAACAATGAATTACTTACATTCAAAAACTAAATATGTTTTTGACTACAATTTTCTGTTGGTGCTTGGAACTCCCCAATTTCTGATAAACGCTGTTTTTAAGTAAAGTGAATGAAAAATTTATTCCAATATCTTATTATTTGTCTCTGGTCCGAAAAAGAAGACAACAGCACCAGCGATAATTGCAAAAAGACTTATTAAAACAAAAATCATAGTAGGATTAGAAATAGCAATTAACGATGAAACAACGAAAGGCATTCCAACTGTTATCAATTTTGAGATACCGTTAGCGATCCCAGCACCTCGGAAACGATATTTTGTCGAGAAGAGTTCTGAAACGTAAACTCCTACAACTGATGCCATCAAAATGTAGAAACAGGAGGTAAGCAAGAATCCGAGAAACATAACCATTATGGGCTGAGTTTGATGTCCGTACAAGATGCCTAGTATGGCTGCCAAAACAAAAGCAGAAACAATAGTAGGTTTCCTACCTATATGATCAACAGCTAATGCACCAATAAATGCTCCGAAAGGCGCTCCCATCAGCATTACAGTAGTAAAGCCCAATGATGAAACGACATTAATTCCTTGTTTGACGAGCAGAGTGGGTACCCAAGAAGTAAAGGTATATTGGCATACGATAGTTGCAGAGACGGCAAAAGTTGCCACAAAAAGATTCCGAATGAAATGTTTGTCGGAATCGGCTGAGTTGTGAGCGGCTGATTCTGCTGAAACAGCTACTGCTGGCCGCGCATTTTCAGCTTTCATCTCATCTTCTATACCAGCGATTACTTTTTGGGCATCTTGATATTTATCATGCGCAATGTACCAACGTGGAGATTCAGGCAAACTGCGTCTGAAGTACCAAAGAATTAAAGCAAGGACACCAGAGATAACGAACATCGCACGCCAAGAGAAATGAGGAATAATTAATGTGCACAACAACATTGTTATTGGTGCACCGCAATTTGCAACAAAAGAAGTCAAAGCGCACCACTTACCACGTGATTTAATGGGTGAGAATTCGTTAATCATTGCATATCCGGTAACAATCTCTGTTCCAAGTCCAATGCTTGAGATCAGTCGGCAGACAATCAAAAAGGGCATGTTAGGGGCAAAAGAGCCCAGCAAAGTAAATGATCCAAAAATCAGCAAGTTAAGCTGGTAAGCTCTTTTACGTCCAAACAGATCGCCAATTAAACCAGCAAAGACTGAGCCGAGAAAGAGACCAAAAAAACCAACAGAAAGAAAAGTTGAATTCAAAGAAAGTGTTGACCAGCCATCTTTCAATAAGTAGCTGCTAACGCCACTGGCGAGATAAACATCAATTGCATCAAGAAACATTCCAGCTGAGACCAGAGTAAAAATTTTGTAAAATGTTTTAGTTGGCTGGATCTTGTCCATTCTAATGTGCAGATCCTGTTTCATAGTTTGGTTAGTGTTGTTTTGGGATAAAGAATTAGTATTGTCCACGCATAAGTCACATCCTTAAGAAAATGATGGCATCGAATTTTCAAATTTGGAAATTTTATCGGAATAATTCAAAGTGATATCGATATCATCCGTGCCATTAATAAATTTTTGTTTCCAAGTTGAATCGATTTTAAAATTAAATTTTTCACCGTTACATTCTACGAACTGCTGTGGAAGATCAACTGTTATTTTTTCTTCAGGTGAAATAGTAGCAATTTTTTTACGTGCGTCAAGAGGCAAGATAATCGGAAGGACCCCATTTTTGGTACAGTTCATGAAGAAAATGTCACTGTAACTGCCGGCAATAATAATTTTAAAACCCCAGTCTTTCAATGCCCACGCAGCATGTTCTCGTGAAGAACCACAACCAAAGTTTTCACCACTGATCAAAACCGTTGCACCTTGTCTTTCAGGATGGTTTAAGATGAAACTGGGATCAGGACTGCCATCATCTAAGAAGCGCCAGTCATGAAAAAGATGTTTTCCATAACCGATCTTTAATATATTTTTTAAAAATTGCTTTGGAATGATTTGATCGGTGTCAATGTTATTATTCATCAGTGGAATTGTCGTTCCTGTGTGTACTGTGATAGCTTCCATCTAAATTACCTCTTTCTGTCTAATATCAACAAAATGTCCGTGAATGCCTGCAGCTGCAACCATTGCGGGGCTTGCCAAGTGTGTCCGTGCGTCTTTTCCTTGACGACCTTCAAAATTCCGATTGGTGGTTGAAGCACAATGGATACCAGCAGGAATTTTATCGGGATTCATTGCTAAACAGGCTGAGCATCCTGGGTCACGCCACTCACAGCCAGCATCTTTAAAGATTTTATCTAGTCCGAGTTTTTCAGCATCGTTTTTGACGGTTCTTGACCCTGGTACAATCCATGCAGTTACGTTTTTAGCGAGATGATGTCCCTTCATAACACGAGCTGCTTCCTGCAAATCAGCTAAACGTCCATTGGTACAAGAGCCGATAAAGATCCACTGAATTGGAATCGCACTGGCTGCCATGTGTGGTTTGAGTCCCATGTAGTCATAAGCACGTTGAAAGTTCATATCTGCAATATCAGGCAGGCTCCCTGATACAGGTACAGACATGGAAGGGTTGGTCCCCCAAGAAACATATGGTGCCAATTCACTTACATCAAAATCTAAAACTTTGTCATAGTCGGTCGGGTCATCGGTATAGAATTGCTGCCAGTATTCAATGGCTTCGTCCATCTTTTTAGGAGCATATTTGCGTCCTGTAACATATTCAAAAGTAGTTTGATCTGGCTTCATCATTCCCATTTTGGCGCCACCTTCAATAGCCATATTACAAATAGACATTCTATTTTCCATTGAAAGACGGTCCACTGTATCTCCGTAAAACTCAAGCGCGTAACCTGTACCAAAATCAACACCGTAAGTTGCGATCAATGCCATAATAATGTCTTTAGCTGAAACTCCCTTCTGCAGGTTTCCGTGCAGATGAATTCCCATTGTCTTAGGTTTTAATTGCCAAATTGCTTGTGTAGCTAAAACATGTTCAACTTCAGAAGTTCCAATTCCAAAGGCAATTGAACCAAAAGCACCATGTGTTGCTGTATGTGAATCACCACAGACAACAGTTTGTCCAGGTTGAGTTAAGCCTAACTGCGGTCCAATGACATGAACAATGCCTTGCTCCTCAGAGCCTATTTCTGCCAAACGAATTCCGAATTCATCGCAGTTCTTTTTGAGTGTTTCAATCTGTTTAAGCGAAATAGCATCCTTGATATTGAAAATATCTTTAGTAGGAACATTATGGTCCATCGTTGCAAAGGTTCTTTCGGGACGGCGGACATGGCGATGGTTCACACGTAATCCTTCAAATGCCTGCGGGGAGGTGACTTCATGCACTAAGTGCAAATCAATATAAATCAATTGAGGTTCTCCTGGTTTACCTGCGATAACGTGTTTTTCCCAGAGTTTATCAAATAATGTCTTTCCCATTTTGTTCATCCTTTCAGATTCTTTACAATATTAGCTGTAACTTCTTGTGTTGTAGCTGTTCCACCTATATCAGGAGTAGTGATCTCGTCTTCAATCGTCTTTTGAACGGCTTTTGCTATTTTATCAGCCAGATAATCTTCATTGAATGATTCACGTAGCATCATTTCAATACTTTGAATCATTGAAATCGGATCAGCAATACCCTTGCCAGCGATGTCTGGAGCAGATCCATGAATTGGTTCATACAAGTTGGGTCCAGTTGTGCCAGCACTCATTGAAGGAATTGTTCCTAGTGAACCTGTCAGAACTGAAGCTTCATCACTTAGAATATCACCAAATAAATTAGCGGTAATCAGAACATCGAAAGAGGTAGGCTGCGTAATGATCTTCATAGCAGCAGCGTCAACGTAAGAATAGTCAACTGTTACTTCAGGATAATCCTGCTTAATTTCTTCTGTAACTTGACGCCAAAGTTTCGAAGTTGCAAGGACATTTGCTTTATCAACAACAGTCACGTGTTTTTTCCGTCGCATACTCATGTCGAAGCCAATTTTTAAAATACGTTTAATTTCTTGTACGGTATAGGTTGAAGTGTCGAGTGCATCTTGCGGATGCTGTTCTCGAGGTGTTCCAAAGTAAATACCGCTGGTTAATTCACGGACGATTACAAAATCAGTATTGTTAAGTACTTCTTGTTTTACAGGAGAAAAACGTGATAGGTTAGGATCAATTTTTGTGGGGCGAATGTTTGAAAAAAGCCCCAACTTGTTCCGAATCTCTAAAAGTCCCTTTTCTGGGCGCTTGCTGGCATTATCCCACTTAGGACCACCAATAGCGCTCAATAACACTGCGTCTGCTTCCTCACAACCAGCAACAGTTTGTTGTGGTAACGGATCGCCACATTTATCGATGGCTTCACCTCCAAAAGGATAATCAATTGTTTCATATTGAAAATTTGAGTTTGCACTGGCTGCTTCTAAGACCGTTAAACCAGCTTCCATTATTTCTGGTCCAATGTAGTCTCCACGAAGGACTGCTATTACTTTTTTTGGCATTGCGAACACCTTTCTGGATAAAAATTTATTGTGTTACCTTGCTTCTTTTTATAATTTGTTCTAAGTCTGCATCAGAGACCAGCTGCTGATTGTCAGCGACTGCTTTGAAAATAGGAAAAATACGACGCATGTCTTCCTTAGTTACCTGATACCCCATTTCATTTAATTTGACAGCTACAGCATGGGAACCGGATAATTTTCCTAATGGAATTGATGCATGAGCTATACCCACGGTTTGAGGAGTTAAAATTTCGTACGTAGCATGATTCTTTAAGAAACCATCTTGGTGAATACCAGATTCATGCGAATATGCATTTGAACCGATAATAGCTTTGTTGCTAGGAATAGGCATCTTTGTCTTTTGGCTAACCATAGTAGCTGTCTTAAATGTTTGTTTAAGATCAATATTGTTTTCTGCGTCATAATAATCTTTGCGGACATACATTGCTGCTGCAACTTCTTCCAAAGCAGTGTTTCCGGCACGTTCGCCGATACCATTAACAGTACCTTCGATCCTTGTTGCACCGTGTTTGATTGAAGCTAATGCATTGGCTGTTGCCATACCTAAATCATTGTGACAGTGAACAGAAAAAATAACATCATCAAATTCTGGGATATTTTCACGCATATAGTCAAACATGGCAGCAAATTCATGTGGATTTGTATAGCCTGTTGTGTCAGGTATATTGATGACTGTTGCACCTGCATGAATAGCAGTTCTGATTGCTCTCACCAAGAAATCCCATTCAGTTCTAGTTGCATCTTCCGGTGAGAACTCAACATTAGTGAAACTCTTTTTTGCATAGCTGACAAAATGTTTAATTGACTCGATCACCTCATCTTGACTCATATGCAATTTTGCTTGACGATGAATCGGACTTGTCGCAATAAAGACGTGAATCTGACCAGTAGGTGCATCCTTTAAAGCTGCAGAAACCGCGTCAATATCTTTTTTGACACAGCGTGCTATACCAACAACATTTGTTTTCTTTATTTCTTTTCCGATGCGCTCAACTGCTTCAAAATCATTTTTTGAAGCAACAGGGAAACCTGCTTCGATTACATCTACTCCCCAAGCTTCAAACTGATGAGCCAATTCGACTTTGTCATCAATAGAAAAATTAACACCAATTGTTTGCTCGCCATCACGTAAAGTTGTATCGAAAAATTGAATTTTTTTTGTCATAAGAATAACCTCCTAATTATTTTGCAATTATCTACACGGTATTTTTTTATAAAAAAAACGCCTCATTCATTAAGAATGAGACGCTAACCATCTTTGGTTCGAGCCCCATTCCCATAACGCTAAATAGGACTCGACATATTCGTCTGAGTCCTCCGTCATAGTAGTAGGGCGAATTCAATTGTTGTAGTTACATTGTATTCGAAAACCATGTCGAGGACTCCTTTCTTTATTTGACTATTAATTTAACGTATTTCTAATACTATGTCAATTACTTTTTTATAATTTTTTATAATTGCCTCAGTTTACTAATTGATATTTTTTAAAAATTCCAGTTATAACAGTGTTTACAGCCATTGACGCTTAAAAAGACTTAAATATACTTTTAAATGTTTACAAACGCTTACAAAGATGATAGAATTATTTATGTGGAAAATGTGTTTCTAGTTATTGTTCTTGAAATAGGCAAGCTTTTTTACTTGCAGATTTGGTATAGCCCAATTATAATGGGACTATACCAATTATTGGAGGTAAAGTATTATGAAAATTATTGTTGTCAAAGACGACAAGCAGGGTGGTCAGGCTGCTTGTGAGTTGTTTAAGAAGGAACTGGAACAAAAAAATGATGCAGTTTTTGGATTAGCAACTGGAAGCACGCCAATAAGCACTTATGAAGCACTTGTGCACAGTAATTTGGATTTTAATAACAGCATTTCCGTTAATTTAGATGAGTATGTTGGGTTGAGTTCAGATCATCCGCAAAGCTATAACTATTATATGCAGGAACACTTATTTAGATACAAGCCGTTTCGAGAATCCTATTTGCCTAACGGAGGAGCTACAGATGAAGAAAGGGAAATCAGCAGATATAATGCTATTCTTGAAAAAAATCCGATTGATCTTCAATTGTTAGGAATTGGTAGGAATGGACATATTGGTTTTAATGAACCAGGAACAGACTTTGATTTGAAAACCCACAAAGTGGAACTTACCGAATCAACAATTGCTGCGAATGCCCGTTTTTTTAATAATAGTCAGGATGTTCCGCGTTATGCATATTCGATGGGAATAGGCTCTATCTTGAAATCTAAGAAAATTATTTTAGAGGCCTTCGGAAATTCAAAAGCGGAAGCGATTAAGAATATGATTGAAGGCCCTGTGACACAAGAGTGCCCAGCAAGTGTTTTGCAACGGCATCCAAATGTGACGGTCATTTTAGATGAAGAAGCTGCACAGAAATTAAAAAAATAGCCAAATAAAGTTTTTTTGGCTAGAGTCTAATATGGCCCAAAAGCCAGTAGCTTGTGTTCGAACAAAAAATAAAAGGAATAATGCATTCTCCTAACCCCTTTGAAAGTTCAGAGCATAAGTATACTGCCTTTTGGGCCATATTGCTGTTTTAAAGGTTACCAAACTAGATATTAGCTAATTAATAATTATCTATAGTTAAAACTAGTCTATATTTGTAATTCGTTGCTAGTATTTAAAAGCTTTCGCCTTTTGAAAGGGAATTTAAACTTTGAGTTAGCTGCTCAATAAGCTTTTTTTTGGACGGGGATAGTAATTTTGATTGCCGAAAGACTAGAGAAATCAAAAATTCTGGTTGAAATGAATCCGTCAAGTCAAGACTAATTATTCCATCTTGCGGAGTAATTGCTGTTTCTGTTAAGAAACCAATGCCGATATTTTCGTGAATCATATTTTTGAGCAATGCAATATCCCCTGTTTTATATATAATTTGCGGATCAATTCGTGAGATTTTGTTTAACGCACCAAAAGCAGTAGGATGAACAAAATCTTCAGTTTGCATAATGAATTTCTCGTTACGAAGATCGCGAAATGCAATTTTTTTCAATGAGGCTAAATGCGATTGAGGACTGACAATTATTTTAAAATGATGTTTTGCCAAAAGTGTTGCACTTAGCTCGGCACTATCAAGCGAATGTGTAGAACCTAGCAAGGCGATATCGAGTTTTCCGCTTTCTAGAGCTGCTAACAACTCACTGGAGCCTGCTTCTGTAACCAGTAACTGATCGAGCAGATTGGCTTCAACTAACCGAGATGCTGCTTTGGGGAAAAAATAATTTCCGATGATTGGCGGAAGGCCAAAACGGATTTGTTCAGTTTTCAATGATGCCATGTCAAGGTTGGTCAATGCTGCTTCGGCAATTATGCGATGTGCATGCTTCAAAAGCTGTTGTCCGCTGGAAGTAAGCAAGACTGACTGATGCGACTGATCTCGGTAAAGTAAGACTGTATCGAATTCATTTTCTAGTCGTTTGATGGCCATGGTAATCGCTGGTTGGCTGACTGAAAAATAGTCAGCCACAGCAGTGAAATTTTTTAGAGATACTAGCTTGGAAAAGTAAGTTAAATCGCGAATTTTCATAAAAACCTCCTGAGAACTTAAGAGCAATGGAGTAATAAAAATCAAGAACGCATAACAGAAAATTTTTCTGTTATGCGTTTTTTTGCTTAGAGAAAGCAGTGTATGGATCGAGGCTTAAGACATAATTTAAAATTTCATCTTAAGTTGCTCCAGAGATTAATCTTTTTGTTTGAATATGAATTATTTATAAAAATTTAAGTGTGTTTGTCATTATTATTAAAATTCAAAGATTTTTGTTTTCTGACACTTCTCCGTCACTCTTATAAATTTAGTTTATCACAACTGCATAGTTTGACTATAGTTTTTTTGAAATGCTATGCTTTCACAGCAATTAATTGAATTTATAAATAAAGGGGATTTTTTGATGAATGAAAAAGCACAACAAATTTTAAACAATCCATTTCTCAATAAAGGGACGGCCTTTACCGTGGCTGAACGTCAACAATTCGGATTAGCAGGTTTATTGCCTCCGCATGTCCAAACTATAGATGATCAGGCCAAACAAACTTACGCACAGTACCTGACTAAACCCTCAATGTTAGAGAAACGAATTTTTCTGATGTCTATTTTTAACGAAAATCGTGTCTTATTTTATAAACTTTTCAGCCAACATATTGCTGAATTTATGCCAATTGTATATGACCCGACAATTGCTGATACGATCGAAAATTACAGTTCGCTTTTTGTTAACCCTCAAAATGCTGCATTTTTGTCGATTGATGATCCTGATTCGATGGCTACTGCTTTAAAAAATACAGCTGCTGGTCGAAATATTAAGCTTATTGTCGTAACTGATGCCGAGGGAATTTTAGGAATCGGTGATTGGGGAACACAAGGGGTTGATATTTCTGTCGGTAAATTAATGGTTTATACAGCTGCTGCAGGAATTGATCCTAGCGAAGTTTTACCTGTTGTTTTGGATGTTGGAACTAATCGTCAAAGTTTGCTAGATGATCCGTTATATCTTGGAAATCGTCATGAACGTGTGCGTGGTGATAAATACTACGCCTTTGTTGATCGTTTTGTTCAGACCGCTGAAGATCTTTTCCCAGATTTGTATTTGCATTTTGAAGATTTTGGGCGTGGTAATGCTGCCAATATATTGAATAAATACAAGAATGAAATTGTAACGTTTAACGATGATATTCAAGGAACTGGGATAATTGTTTTAGCCGGCTTGTTGGGTGCTTTGAACATCTCAGGTGAAAACTTTACTGATCAAGTTTATATGAGCTTTGGTGCTGGCACGGCCGGTGCTGGTATTACACAGCGCATATATGAAGAAATGCTGCAACAGGGATTATCAGAAAAAGAGGCTCGTTCGCGATTCTATATGGTTGATAAGCAAGGTTTGCTATTTGATGATGATCCAGACTTGACACCAGAACAAAAACCATTTGCCCACAAACGCAGTGAATTTGTTAATGCAGATGAATTGAAGACTCTTGCAGATGCAGTTAAAGCAGTTCATCCAACGATTCTAGTAGGGACTTCAACTCAACCAGGTGCATTTACAGAAACGATTGTCAAAGAAATGGCAGCCCATACTGCTCGACCGATTATCTTTCCATTATCTAATCCAACTAAATTAGCCGAAGCGAAGGCTGAAGATTTGTTGAAATGGACAAACGGAAAAGCTTTAGTTGCTACCGGCATACCAGCTGAACCCGTTGAATTGAACGGTGTCACTTATGAAATAGGGCAAGCTAATAATGCTTTAGTGTATCCAGGATTAGGTTTAGGCACAATTGCTGCTAAAGCTCGTGTACTTAATGACGAAATGATCAGTAAGGCTGCTCATTCATTAGGTGGAATTGTCGATCCGACTGAACCGGGGGCTGCAGTTTTACCACCAGTTACTAAGTTAGATGTCTTTTCACAAACAGTTGCTGAAGCAGTTGCAAAGAGCGCCGTTGTTCAGAAATTGAACAAGGAACCAATCAAGGATGTGAAAAAAGCAGTTGCTGATTTGAAATGGGTTCCTGAATATGAAGAATTAACAGATTGATAAAAAAATAGGAGTGTGGTTGTTTTGGCAGCATTTTTAACTTCGTTATCAAGTGTCGGTCAAATTATTCTGGTGATTGCATTGGGATATTTTCTCAGACGCAAAGGCAAATTTGATGACAGTTTCAAAGGCAGTATTTCTTTTTTAATCATGAACGTTGCTTTGCCGTTATCGATATTTGTTTCTGTATTAGACAATTTAACACGTAGTAAATTAGCTAGTCTTTCTAGCGGGTTAATTTATGTGTTAATCAGTTTTGTCAGTGGATATTTAATTGCATGGATCTTGACAAAAGTATTGCGTGTTCGACCTGGTCGCCGAGGAACATTTATCAACATGTTTGTCAATGCCAATACAATTTTTGTAGGTCTTCCTTTAAATATTGCACTTTTTGGCAATGTCAGTTTACCGTATTTCCTGATTTATTACGTAGCCAACACAGTTTCAACATGGGCAATCGGTGTTTTCTTTATATCTAATGATGATCCGACCAAGCAGAAAAATAATCAAAACAATAGCAAGTTCAATTGGAAAAAATTATTACCAGCACCGCTTGTTGGCTTCTTAGTTGCATTGGTTTGGCTCTTGCTAGGATTACCACTACCACAATTCTTTGATAAGACATTCTCAATGGTCGGTGGTATTGTTACACCAATGTCTTTGATCTATATTGGTATTATTTTGGCAGATGCAGGATTGAAGTCAATTCATTTCGATAAAGATACAATCTTTGCATTGTTAGGTCGTTTTATTGTAGCACCAGCGATTATGATTGTTATTATGATTATCTTTAAAAATATGGGACAAGCAATCCCAAATATTGAACAAAATACGCTAATTATTCAAACTGCAACACCTGGATTGGCTGTTTTACCGATTTTGGTCGGTCAATCTCACGGAGATGTTGAGTATGCGACAAATGTTGTCACAACTAGCACTGTTTTATTCGTTGTAGTCGTCCCAATATTGATGGAAATAGTTAATTTTATTTAGTTAAAATAAAATAAAATTAAATCTACAGAGAAATTGTACAAAGATATAAAAGAAGAGAGTGAAACCAAACCGTCTGTTTGGCTTTTCACTCTCTTCTTTATTTATTAGGAAAAGGAGTCGGATAGGGGGAAATGCAATAAATATGGGGTTAAAGAAAAAGATTATATTTTAACCTTATATTATGCTAGTTAACGTATTCAATAGTCAGTTTTTCGAGTTAACTACGAATTGCTCAGAGTTAACTCAAACTATGGTTACAATTCACAATTAATACACGAGGTTTATCAAATATTTGCATACTTTCTTAGCATATTCAGGCAGTAACAACTGTTTTGTTAAATCCGATTAGTTTCGGGTTGCTTGAGTGCTTTTTTCATATTGCTGACATAATCAATCAATTTTTCTTCAGCATGTGTTCCTTCCTGCGCAATTATTTTTACGATTGCTGAACCCACAATCACGCCATCAGCGGTTTTTGCGATTTCGACGGCTTGCTCCGGCGAATGAATTCCAAAGCCAACCGCAATAGGGGCATCTGTAAATCGTTTAATGTTAGAAACCATCGTGTCCAAATCAGTTGTAATTCTGTCGCGGGCTCCTGTTACTCCAAGTGAGGAAACAGCATAAACAAATCCATCAGTCCCTGCAACAATTTTTTTTATGCGATTTCCTGAAGTAGGAGCTACTAAAGGAATCAAAGAGCAATCGGCCTTTTTAGCGAATACTGCGACTTCTGAGCGCTCCTCTACCGGAAGATCAGGGATGATAACACCATTGATATTTAGTTGTTGACAAGCACTAAAAAATTTATCGTAGCCGTACTTGAAAATATTGTTCAAGTAAACTAAAAGTACCAGTGGAACAGTGGTCTTCTCACGAATCTTAGCAACCATTTCAAATACTCGCTTTGTTGAAACACCATTTTTAAAAGCCCTTAAACCAGCTTCTTGTATTACTGGACCATCAGCTATAGGATCGCTGAAAGGGACACCGATCTCAATTACATCAGTTCCTGCATCAGCTAAAGTTTTTACATAATCAATCGATTTTTCAAAGTTTGGATCACAAGCAACAACAAAACCAATGAAGGCTTTTTTATTTTTAAAAGCATTACTAATATTAGTCATAAATTTTTTCCCCCCGATAACGTGCAATTGCAGCTACATCTTTGTCTCCGCGTCCAGAAAGGTTGCAGACGATAATTTGATCCGTACTCATCTGAGGTGCAAGTTTTTTTACGTAGGCAACAGCATGACAACTTTCAATTGCAGCAATGATTCCTTCCTCACGCGCGAGATATTCAAAAGCTTCGACAGCTTCATCATCTGTGATGCCTACATACTCGGCACGATTTTGGGCTGCTAATTCAGCATGTTCTGGACCGATCCCAGGATAATCAAGTCCCGCTGAAATTGAATAAACTTCATCGATTTGGCCATCATCATTCTGTAAAAATATGGATTTCATACCATGAAAAATACCAGTTGTTCCGCGTTCTAAGGTTGCAGCGTGTTTTTCGGTATCAACACCTTTTCCCGCTGCCTCACAACCGATCAATCTCACATCCTTGTCTTTGATAAAATGATAGAAAGCACCAATAGCGTTACTGCCGCCCCCCACGCAAGCAACGATGGCATCAGGGAGTTTGCCTGTTTCATTAATCAATTGCTTTTTTATCTCTGCACTGATGCATGCTTGAAAATCGCGAACCATTGTTGGAAAAGGATGGGGTCCCATAACAGAACCGATTACGTAATGTGTATCTTCGGTCCTGCTTGCCCATTCCTGCATGGCTGCATTAACGGCATCTTTAAGCGTACCAGTACCAGTTGTCACAGAATGCACCTTTGCACCGAGCAGGCGCATACGATAAACATTGAGAGACTGTCGCTTGGTATCGACTTCTCCCATAAAAATTTCACATTTCATTCCCATAAGTGCGGCAACTGTCGCTGTAGCCACACCATGTTGTCCGGCACCAGTTTCAGCAATTACTCTTGTTTTTTTCATTTTTTTAGCCAATAGAATTTGTCCTAAAACATTATTGATTTTATGAGAACCAGTGTGATTGAGGTCTTCGCGCTTAAAATAAATTTGTGCACCGCCAAGATCTTTAGACATTCTTTGAGCATGATATAAAAGTGAAGGGCGGTTTGCGTACTTGTGTAGCAAATCAGTGAGCTCTTTTTTAAAAGTAGGGTCATTTTTGTAATAATTATAAGCTTTTACTAACCGATCGATCTCATGCATTAAGGTTTCGGGAATATATTGACCACCAAATTCACCAAAACGTCCTGCTTTTTGTTCTTTTTTTAGATCATTTTGCATTTCTAACACTCCTTATAAATTCTTTTATTTTCTGAGGATCTTTTTTTCCATTTGTTTCAACACCGGAACTGACATCAACGATATCAGGGTGGAATTTTTCGATAACTTGTGTGACGTTGCTGGCATTGAGACCACCAGCAATAACAAATGGACGTTGCGGGCGAGTTAACTTATTCAAGTCAGCTTTTTTTCCTGAACCAGGTTTTGGAGAATCAAACATAATGTATTCTGCGGGTGAATTATTAGTAGATTGGTTGCTTCTTTTGACTTGAATAATTTCCAAGCCTTTTTTTTGTAAAAATTTGATTTGTTCATAAGAAACAGTGCCGTGCAGCTGTGCAACTTGGATAATTCCCATTGAATATAAAGCCAACACATCTTTGTTTGACGGTTCAACAAAAACTCCAACGGTTTTGATTGAAGGAGAGAGCAGAGAATGTAGCTTTTTTGCTCGTTCAAAAGAGATTTGTCGTTGACTGGGAGCAAAGACAAAACCAATAAATTCTGGGAACAGTTTGTTTACAGCATGAATATCTTGTTGTTGGTTCAAGCCGCATATTTTGATTTCAGTCAAGATGATCTACCTTTCTGAGGCTAGTGATCAAAGCTTTTTTATTGGTTGAGTGCATCAGATATTCGCCGATTAGAACGCCGTTGACCCCAGCTTGCTTCAGTTTAGAAATATCTTGTTTTTTCTTTATGCCACTTTCTGATATGAGAAGAACATTTGAAGGAACATATTTTTGGAGTTGAATAGTTGTTTGAAGACTGACATCGAAAGTCTTTAAGTTTCGGTTGTTAATGCCGATGATTCGAGCATGGGCGGCCAGTGCACGGTCTATTTCATTTTTGTTATGAACTTCAACAATTGCCGACATTCCAAGAGTATTCGCTAATCTGAGAAATGATTTTAGTTGTTGATTGGTCAAAATTGCAACAATAAGGAGAATAATACTTGCACCATTTGCCTTTGCTTCGTAGATCATATAAGGGTCGATGGTAAAGTCTTTTCTGAGTAATGGGGTACTTGTCGAAGCCGCAATTTCTTGTAGAAATTTTAAATTTCCCTGAAAGTGATCCTTTTCAGTTAAAACTGAAATGGCAGTGGCACCAGCTGCAGCATACTCTTCGGCGATTTGCATATAGGAGAAGTGATTGACAAGGACTCCCTTGGATGGCGAAGCCTTCTTAACTTCGGCAATAATGCTTAAGCTATCAGCAGCTAGCTTTTTCTCAAAAAGAAAGTTTTTGTTAAGGGGAATAGTCGCAACTTGTCTCATTAATGCATCTATATTGAGTACTTTTTGTCGTGCCTGCATGTTTCTTCTGGTGGATTGGACAAGTTCATCTAAAATCATAAAGCAATCACATCACTATTGGATAATTCAGCAAAAGTGTCTAATTTTTTCAGCGCTAAACCGGAATCAATTGCTTTTTCGGCAAGTTTTAAAGCAGCTTTTAATTGAACTTGGGGTTTGGCAATATGAATTGCTGCCGCTGCGTTCAATAACACGACATCTCTTTTAGGACCCTTCTCCCCCGCGAGAATATTACGTGTGATTTCTGCATTTCTCTGTGCAGATCCGCCGAGTAGATCTTCAGGTGTGCAACGACTTAATCCAAATTGTTCGGGAGTAATTTCATATTTTTGCAGATGTTCATTTTGGAATTCAACAACGTCTGTTGGGGCAGTTAATGATATTTCATCTAAACCATCTTGTCCATGGACGATCATTGCAGAGGTTACATCTAACTTCTGTAAAACAGAAGGCATTATATCCAACAGCTTTTCATCATAAACTCCTAGAAGCTGCATTGATGCATGAGCTGGATTGGCTAATGGCCCTAAAATGTTAAAAATTGTTCGAATACCTAATTCCTTACGTACAGGAGCAACAAAACGCATTGCTTTGTGGTATTTTTGTGCAAATAAAAAACAAATATTTTCCTTCTGTAATATTTGCTGTGAGCGGGCAGATGAGGTAGAGATATTTATTCCTAAGGCTTCTAAGACATCGGCTGCTCCGCTCATTGAGGACGCTGCTCGATTACCGTGTTTAGCAACTGGAATACCAGCGGCTGATACAACGAAGGCTGAAGTAGTCGAAATATTGAATGAATTTGAATGATCGCCACCAGTTCCAACGATTTCCAATGCAGGTTGTAGAGTCTTAAAAGCGTGAGCATGTTTTCTCATTGCTGCGGCAGCTCCTGCTATTTCATCAATGGTCTCTTGCTTCATTGTCAATGCTGTTAAAAATGAAGCAATTTGAACATTATTCGCTTTACCGTTCATAATTTCATTAGTAGCTGTCTGTGCTTGCTCGAACGTCAGATTTTCGTTGTTAACAACTTTTTTGATAATTTCGTTAATCATAAGGTATTCCTCCATTTAATTGAATATTAATTTGTCAGTGGCTTAACATTTTAAAGTGTGGAGAAATGCCATCGCATTTTAAATTCCATTGATATCCTCCTTCGAAAAAAAGACTACAAAAAAATCCGTCCATAACATGTTCGTTAAGGACGGATTTTCCGCGGTGCCACCTTATTTTGGAATCAAAGAGAACGCAAATAAGCAAAATGCGTATCCGATTCCACACTTGCTAGAGTGCAAACACACTCCTGATAACTGACGTATATCGTACGTTGCGAAGTACTAACGGAATTTACCCGTGTTCATCGCACCCTCAGTGGTCCATTTAGTAGTCTGCGTTCAGCCAAATTCTCAGCAACATTGGCTCTCTGAATGTGCACGGCTACCTTGATCTCCACTTCAACGGTTTGCATGGACGAATATTAAGTTAAGGAAAGATTAAACCATTATGAGATAAATGTCAATATAAAATCATTTTATTTTCAAAAAATTTGTAATGATTCTATTTCCAACAGCTCTGGGAGTCATAATTGATTCTGGATGAAATTGAACGCCGAAAAGTTTTTGTGACGTATTTGAAATCGACATAATGTTTTCATCATCAGACACAGAAGTTACAGTAAAAGTACTTGGTAATGTCTGAGGATCAAGAACCAATGAATGATAACGAGCGGCTTTAAAAAGATGTGGACAACCAACAAACAAAGGATCAGCAACTGTTTGCTGGATTAGAGAAGTTTTTCCATGCATTAATTGATGTGCACGATTAATTTTGGTTCCAAAGGCTGCAGCAATAACTTCTATTCCCATACAAACACCAAGAATTGGGATTGTACCTTTGAATCTTTTAACTAGATCAAGGCTTATTCCTGCATCTTTTGGAGAACCGGGACCTGGAGAGATAAAAATATGATCTGGATGCATTTGCTCGATCATTTCGCAGGTCAGTTCATCATTTTTATATACTTGAATGTCGCTGCTTAAACCGCCAATCTGTTGATACAAGTTATATGTGAAACTATCATAGTTATCAATTAAGAGTTCCATTGTTTTTCCCTCCTGTTACTTTATTAAAAGCAAGATCTACAGCGCGTGCCTTGTTTAAACATTCTTGATATTCGTGTTTTGGGATGCTGTCTGCAACTATGCCAGCACCTGTATGAATAACTGCTTTGTCGCTTGTTTTGTGGACCATTCTAATTCCAATACAGACATCCATATCACCGTTAAAGCACAGATATCCAAAACATCCGCCATAGACTCCTCGTTTTGTCCTTTCAAGTTCATCAATAAGCTGAATTGCTCTGATTTTAGGAGCACCTGATAAGGTTCCCGCCGGAAAGACAGCTTCTAGAATATCTAAGACACTCTTGTCAGATGCTGCGACACTCTTAATGGTCGAAGCTAAATGCATGATTTTAGAATAACGTTCTAGTTGGGCATGCGCGGTAACGTGAACACTGCCAAATTGACTTACTTGTCCAAGGTCGTTTCTTCCTAGGTCGACCAGCATATTATGTTCGGATAATTCTTTGGGATCATTTTGCAATTCATGCGCAAATTTTTCATCTTCTGCAGGTGTTTTTCCGCGGCGGCGTGTTCCTGCTAGTGGGTAAGTAACAAGTTGTTCTGAAAATTTTGTTACTAATGTTTCTGGTGAGGCACCGGCAATTTGAAAATTGTTTTGATGAAAGTAAAAATTGTATGGTGAAGGGTCGCTTTGAGCGAGTTGTTGTGCTACAGGGATCAGTGATCCCTTAGCATGGCAGCTGTGTGGATTAGAATAGATTAATTGAAAAATATCTCCATTTTTGATATGCAATTGGGTTTTCGCTATTCCAGTTGAAAAATCCTTTATAGAATGTTGCAATTTAAAAGGTGATAACTGCACTAAATTGGGCTTTTCTAACTCTTGATTTAGTAATGCTAGTATTTTTTGCTTGATTAAATGAAGTTTTTTATCTGCCTGCATGTAATTTTTGCGCAAGTTTTGACTAGCAATACTTTGAATGAGAAATAAACGGTGATCAGAATGACGATAAGCGATAACAAAGTTGCATAGCAAGAGACCAGCATCTTTTAAGTTATCAGGATTAGCATGGTTGAAAGTAATTTTTTTTAAATAATATTTTGTATATTCGTAGCTAAAATACCCAACTAAGCCACCTGTGAATGGTGGTAATCCTTGTATTTTAGGTTGTTGATGTTTTAGAAGCAGTTTTTCAATATAGGTATGCGGATCTTGTTTGATGATTTGTTCATTGTGCCCTGTTTGCACCGATATTGAACCGTCGAGTACAGTTATACTTGCTTGAGGTTCTAGTGCGAAGTAGCTGTATTTTTCTTTCTTGTGGTCCGCAATGGTTAGTTGGAAACAATCTCCAAGCTGATCACAGATTTGAGTTAGTTTAAAAACATTCAGATTTTTTATTTCAAACGAGATGCTAATTGGAATACAAGGGTATGTTTCTGCTAATGGTGTGATACTTTCGATGTTTTGCGTCATTTTGTTTCCTCCGTTTTATAAAAAAGTTTACAAAAAATCCGTCCATAACATGATTGTTAAGGACGGATTTTCCGCGGTGCCACCTTATTTTGAAATCGAAGAGAACGCAAATAAACAAAATGCGTATCTGATTCCACACTTGCCAGAGTGCAAACACACTCCTGATAACTGACGTATATCGTACGTTGTGAAGTACTAACGGAATCTATCCGCGTTCATCACACCCTCAGTGGTCCATTTAGCAGTCTGCGTTCAGCCAAATTCTCAGCAATATCGGCTCTCTGTGTGCGCACGGCCACCTTGATCTCCACTTCAACGGTTTGTATGGACGAATATTAAGTTAAAGAAAGATTAAAATAAGTAAAACGATTTGTCAATAGTTAAATTATGCTAATCTTATTTTTGTTACTTCTCCGGATGATAGAGTTGTTCCATCATCAAGAACAATTTCGCCTTGGCGATTGATCTGGTCAACATAACCAACATATTGATGTTGACCTTGGGTAATAGTGACTTTTTTGTTAAGAACGGCCGAATGAGTGCGGTATTCATCCAAAAAAGTTCCTTCTTCATAATGTGGGTAAAGTAAGAAAAATTCTTGTAAGACAGCTGCAATGAACTCATTACGGGAAACAGAATACTTTTTAGCAAATTCAAGCAACGAACCTGCTCTTTGTTGCAGTTCTGAGGGCATGCTATCAACATCTGTTGAATAATTAATACCGATCCCAATCACAATCTGTTTGATATAACGGCTTTCAATGTCAGCTATTCCCTCAGTTAAAATACCAACAACTTTTTTTCCGTTAACTAAAACATCATTGACCCATTTGATGCTAGGGGTAACATGGAGTTTTTTTTCAATTGCGCGAGTAATAGCTGTTGCTGTGGCAGTTGTTAAAAGCCCAGGGTTAAGGGAGGAAGAAGAATTCTTCAAAAGCAGGCTCATATAAATGCCGGTATTAGGTGACGAGAAGGCTCGACCATAACGACCATAGCCGCCAGTTTGCTGATTGCTGATAATAACTAAAGGTAAATTTTTATCAGAGCTGATGCTTATTTCCTTTGCTCGTGTATTTGTAGAACTAATTTTTTCGCGTATTTCGAAATTAATGTTTTTATTTGTTTCAGCACTCAGATATCGTCTGATAACGAATTCATTCAGAAAACCATTGTCATTGTACTTGTATCCGACATGCGGTTTACTTTCAATTTGGTAACCTTTTTGTTTCAATGTCTTGATGGCTTTCCAAATAGCTGTCCTTGAAATTGAAAGTTCTTGTGCCAATTGTTCACCAGAGATGGATTGGTCGCTTGATGAAAGTTTTTGCAGTACGAGTTGATTAGTCTCCATTTTTATTACTCCTTAAATTGTTGTATTATCTGGATTATAAATAAAGGTTTGTTAAAGTGCAAAGAAGCGGTAGAACGTTTTGGGTTCCAAACAAGAAGAAAAGTGAAAAAATAATGCTTTGTTTTGTTTAAGAATACGGATTTTTCTTTGTTTTGCAATGTTAGTCATGTTACTTTTGGATAGAAGATTAAGGAGAGGGAGCAATTATAGTATGAAGCTCACAAAAAGAGATTTTATTATGGGACTGCTCATCATATTGAGTGGATGTTTACTCTATTTTTTCACCACTAAAGATGCTTTTTTGTACAAACAACCCATTTTGAGAATAACACATGTAAAAAATGGTGAGACGAAAGGGACAGTTGATGAGTTTAAAAATCATGATCAACAGACAAATCAAATTATAACAGGCAAAATATTAAATGGTAAGAACAAAGATAAGAGTTTTAAAGTCCGCAATACATATACTTTGTCAAAAGGGATGGATCAAAAATTTTATGTAGGGCAACAGGTTTTTGTCAATGTTTATCAAAAAGAGGGGAAAAAGACTATTTCTATATCGCACTATAAACGCGATACGTATTTGCTGATGCTGTGTTGGCTGATATTGATGCTGTTATTTATTGTTATGCGAAGTAATGGATTGAGATCAATTGTGAGCGTAATCCTCAATTTTATTTTATTTTTAATTGTTGTTCAGCTTGATGTAATGTGGAATATAACTTCTTTTTTTTGGATTTATGCAATCAGTGCAATTATTTTCACGGCTTTAACTTTGATTCTTGTAATCGGATGGAATAAACAGTGTTTAGTAACATTTGCCGCAATTTTTTTTGGAACGACAACAGCACTGCTGATTACTGTGACGGCGATGTGGTTGACTAAGGACAAGGGGATGCATTATGAAGCCTTGGATTTTGCAACACAAGCTCCCAAACAACTATTTTTATCTGCTAGTGTAATAGGATTACTAGGGACAGTGATGGACGCGGCAACGGATATTGTTTCAACATTGTTTGAACTAAAACGGAGTCAGCCAAAGATTCATTTTAAGCAGTTATTTAATTCTGGTAGGCAAGTTGGGAAAAAGATTATGGGTCCGCTGATCAACGTTTTGCTGTTAATTTTCTTTGCTGAAACATTTACTTTAGCGGTGCTTTACTTTAGAACGGGAAACTCATTCGGTTATACTTTTGAATGGACAATGTCATTAGGAATGGTTCAAGCAATTATTAGCGGTATCGGGATCACTTTGGTTATTCCGTCAGCCAGTTTATTAGCTGCGGCTGCTTTAGGAGGACGAGATAGATGACAACAATGACTTCTTTGACTCTTATTTTGGCTTTGCTGATGTTTGCAACAAGTGGACGTAATGGAGTGTATTCTTTTATTAGCTTAGTGATTAACTTTTCCCTGTTATTTATAACCGTTGTTTTGATAGCGGGAGGAGTTCCAGCTATCGGAGTCTCTTTTTTTAGCGGAATATGCATTTTGGCAATTACGATCTATATGGGCAACAGCGGGGAAAGTGAGACTGATATTGCCTTCTTAGCTACGATACTTGTAATGATCGTTATGTTGTTATTGATTGTCCCAATCGAACATGCCGCACAGATTCAAGGCTTCAGCAATGAAGACTCTGAAGAAATTGAGGCTTTTAATCTTGCAGTAGGTGTAAATTTTGAAGCAATTATGATTTCAGCTACAGTTTTGAGTACACTAGGGGCAATAGCAGAAGCAGCAATTGCGGTTTCAAGTGGGCTCCAAGAAATAATTGAACAAAAACCTGAGATTGAGTTAAGTGATCTACGCAAGAGTGGAAGAAACATTGGACAGCAAATTATGGGGATGACGTTCAATACGCTATTTTTTGGTATGTTTGGGGGGAATTTGGCTTTGTTCATTTTATTGTATAAACTGCAAGCTTCATTTGGGTATTATTTGAACTCTAAAATTTTTGTAGGTGAAACGATGCTTGTACTTTATGCATCAATCGCAGTAATAATGATTATTTGGGTTACAAGTGAGCTAATGGTCCATAAATTAGCCAGACAGCGCAAAAAAAATAAGTAAGAAGCCATTAATATTAATGTGCTTGACTACGTGTTATAATGAACCCATAAAATGCGCTAGTTCAGGGGGATGAAGAAGTGAATAACATCAGTCAAAGATTTCTTAGGGGGGCAGGAATTGTCATCTTAGCTACGGTGCTGGCTGCTTGTTCTACAGACCAGGGTGGCAAGCAAACAGATAAAGATTCTTCTAGCAGAGCGTCATTAGTGGCTAATGGGTACCAAAAGGCATTAGATGCCCTTAGGAATAATGCACCTCAGCAGGCATACAGTAGATTGGAAAAAGTAGTTGCGAAGGATTCCAAAAATGAAAAAGCCGAGAAACTGCATCAGAATCTCGGATATTTGTTAAAAGCGAAAAAAGCTGTTACAGAGGATAAGCTGACAAAAACAGGTGAGTATTTGGCAAAACTTGACAGAGTGAATACACCTAAAAGTTTGGTTAAACAAATCAATGCTGTTAAGAAAGAATATCAATCAGCTAAACTAGCACGTGTATACTATGCTGAAGTCGGTGATTACTATAATGCACAGAAAATTTCAGCTGCGGGTGGAAGTTTAGAGGCGCTAAAATCATTGCCTTCCCGTTACCAAGCAGTTGCGGCATATCAATCTAAAGCGCAAAAATATGAAGATTTGATTGCTCAGGCTCAGTCTGCAAGTACTGGAACCACACCCGATTCAAGTAGTAACTCCAGCTCTACGAGTGCGGCCAGCACTACGGATAACAGCACGGCTGGCACACAAGCAAGCAGTGGCTATACTAATGCGCGAAGTTCAAAAATTGTTAGTTCAGAATATGAGAAGAAAACCGGAAGTTCAATTTCTTCAGCAACGAATAGTCAGGTTTCTTCTGTTGCCAATGGTTTGACTGATACAGAAGTCCTAGCCAAATTCCGAGCAGCGGCAGGTATACCGCAAGAAGCTGGAGATCAATATTATATACAAAAAATAGATAGCGATAGTTATCAGATTGAGATCAGGCATACAAGTCCCAATAATACAGCAGTTTCGAATTTGAAGGGTATGTATCGTTTTGCAGTTTCAACTCAAGTTGTGCAAAAAATGAACGAAGTGTCAGGAGAATATGTTCAGGTGAATTAATATGGCCATCGCCAATAGGCAAGACGGTTGAATGGCAAATCAATTTTATTGGAGAAGTATATGCAGTGGGTTAAACGGAAAATTTATTTAAAAGCATTAATTACACTTTCGCTAATCGCAGCAATCTTTTTATTAGTAGCAAGGCTGGGGTATTATGGAATTTTGATTTCAAATATTGCATTTGTGATAGGCTTATTTTTAATATGTGTTAGTGTTGTTGATGTTCTATTAAAGGCTCATTTATTGGCAGGCTGGTTTCGCCACAAAAAAAAGGGTGAGACAGACGAAGAGTATCAAAAAAATAAAATTAAAGTTAGAGAAGTTGGACGTTTAAAAAACGCGCCGATTCAAAGCAGCAAGTTGGGGCGGAGCTGTTTAGCAGCGGGAAGTATCTTTATTCTTTGCGCAATCTTAGTTACTCTGTGATGATTTAGAATATTGATTGAATCAGCAAATCTGTTGGAAAGTGGCTAAGTATTGAGATGCGGCTAACCGAGATTTCCTAACAATTGGGCTCCGTTAATTCGTATAATATAACGTCACAATAGGAGCTTGAGTCACAAATTTCTTAAAAGAAAAGAGATTGTTGAAAATCGTTACAGATCTTCAACAATCTCTTCTTTGTTTTGGTGTTTAAAAATAAAATTAGTGGTTTTGACCGCCGATTTTCTGCTCAAAATTTTAGAATTAAGCCACTCTTTAGTAGAAGTATCTTTTTGCCAACTTTTTGCACCTAATCTACATTTTGTTCTGAGATCACGGTTTTTAAATTTTTACGTAGGTGGTAAGTTAATGAATATCGCGGTTTAGTTTCTTTCTTATAAGAATTTTGTTAATGTTGCTGCATCATAACGGTCAGTCAGTAAAGGTTTTTCTGTGGCTTTCCCAATCGCAATTCCCATCACCGGAATATATCGTTTGGGATCAAGCTCAAGTGCTGGAATAATATTTTCAAAATCAACACCGGAAAATAGATTAGTATCATAGCCATGAGCACGAGCAATTAACATTAACTGTGTAGCAACAATCGAACTATCAATTGTTGCATCGAGTTTCAAAAAATCAGGCGTTGCATTTTCATACATTGGTAAAAACGTACCAAAAATCTGATCCAAACGCTCTTTAGTTATTTTATGATTTTCATAGACTTTTTGCCATACATCACGATAAACCTCATGTGATTGTGTGTCGCCAACAATAAAAATGATGGCTGAAGCTGTATCTATTTGTGGATAATTGAACTTCAGCACTGCTTTCTTTGTTTTTTCCCTTGCTTCTGGCGTGTCGACTACAACAAAATGCCATGATTGCAAATTACAGGCAGAGGGAGCAGTGGTTGCTTCTGCTATCATAGCTTGCAGCTCTTTGCGTGTGATTTTCACTGTTGAATCGAATAAACGAACAGAATGGCGGTTAAAAACTATATCAGCGAAGTCATTATTAACTAAATTTTTATTCATATCATAATCCTCCTGATTGATCAATAATAGTATAGACTTGCAATCTTTGAATAAAAAAATGCGATTATATGTGATATCAATATTCTAAGAGTTGTTTTAATAGTATTTACTTCTTCAATTTTTATATGTCCCTCAATCTAATTTCACGTCGTGACTGCCAATAGTTTGAGCAGTCACTCGACCAAAACCGAGTGCGGATAACAATAGTAAAAAAGTAGTTTATCTTTTAAAATATTTAAGTTTAAAATGGTTTTTCATATAAAATATATTTGTGAAATTTTTATTAAATAATGTCATAAAAAACCAAGCTAAATATATGAGCTAAATTATAATATCATTATATACTTAATATTTAGGGATTTGAAGTGAAACAGAGCTATAATAGAGAGATTTGTTTTTACATAAACGATAGTGAAAATTTCACAAATATCGTCGCTTAATAAAATTTAGTTTTTATCGCACAAATCTTGAGTATGGAAATAAATTGCAACTGCAAAAAAGTAGGAGCCGGGTCACAAGTTGTATTTTGACCTAGCTCCTATTGGTTACCCTTATGTTATGCAAAATAATGTATTTTGTTAGTAAGTTTTTTCGTTTAAGCATGAAGTGCTCACAGTAAGGGTAAACTATATTTGCAATCTACTATATCTATTTCACAAATATCGTTTTTGATTTTCTATACCAGCTAATTTTTAAGAGCAAGGTGTTGAATATTTGGTGATACACGTTGCTACGTAATAGACTGGGATAAAACTATTTGAGTGCGGTTATGCGCCCATTTTTTATATAGTTTTGGAATTTTTTGTAAATAGGTGCAAAAATTTCGCCTTGACTTGATTCTGCAAGCATTTCTTTTGGAAAGAAAAACCTTTCGTCTCCAGAGACTTTGCCAGTTATAGCAGCAACAAGATTACTGATAGTTGAGAGTTCCACTAAGGTACCGTCATCTTGCATTAATTCAATTTGGGTACGTCGTTTTTGACTTGTAGGGTCATAGGCATCATAGGGCAAATCATAGCTATCATTGGTGGCAGTGTAGTACTCTGGATTGTATCCAGCTTCGTTGACTAAAATACGCAATTTAGGCAGTAGTCTGGCTGTTTGAGAGTTAAATCTGGCTGATTTTAAGGGCTTACGATTAAGAAAGCGGTTTGCTAAGTCGTTCAGTATCTTGTCTGGACTTTCGCACCAATGGATGAAGTATGTTGTTAAGACGCCATCATCCAGCTTCAAATAATCAGACAAGCAAAAATTGTTCTCAAAAAAAGGAAGTAGCAGATGTGGTGTTATTGCCGTATCCAGTTCATTATTTTCATATAAAACTTGGGCTCGTTTTAAAAGATGGCTTAAAATAACTTCCATCGAACGTGAGACTGGGTGGAAGTAAACTTGTTGATACATTTGAAAGCGACTAACAATATAGTCTTCGACAGCATGCATCCCGCTAATATGAAAAGTAATTCCTTCTTTGTAAGGACGCATAACGCGCAGGATACGAGTCAAATCAAATGTTCCGTAATTTGTTCCAGTATAGTAAGAATCACGTAAGAGGTAATCCATCCGATCTGCATCTATTTGACTGGAAATCATCTGTACGACTTGAGGATTTGGATATGTTTTTTGAATAACACTTGCAACTTCTTGCGGAAAATCAGCGGAAACGCGTCTTAAAACCTGATTGACCTCAGTTGTTGAAGAAGTCAGAATTTCAGCAGTTATTGCTTCGTGATCTGTGTGGAAGATGTGTTCAAAAGTGTGTGAATAAGGTCCGTGGCCTATATCGTGAAGCAATGCTGCGCATAAGGCTACTAGACGTTCATGGTCATCCCATAAACCATCATCTTTTGCTTTTGAAGGGTAGTTCCGCTGAAAAAGGTCGCATATTTGGCGCGTAATTTCGTAAACTCCGACAGAATGTGTAAAACGTGAATGTTCAGCACCATGGAAGGTACTGCTGGCAGTTCCAAGCTGTCGAATACGGCGAAGCCGCTGAAATTCACGTGTATTGATTAAATCAAGAATAATCTGATGCTGGATAAAGATATAGTTATGAATAGGATCTCTTAAGACTTTTTCCATAGGTAGCATTTTGTCTCTGTAAGCTGTAATGGTCTTCAACTCCTTAAGCTTGTTATAAAAAAGCAGTTTGTCTTTTAACCTCAATTATAACTTAATCTTATGTGAAGCGCACGGGCTTGCAAGGAATACGAATCCTAAAATAGTGACCAAATTTATTGTTTTGATATATAATGGAAAAAAGAATGAAAAAAGGTGGTGGGTATTTTTGGCAAAAGGAACTCCGGTTTTGATTTATTTGAAAACTCAGCGAAATCAAGATGGAAAAATCAGTGATTATGCTAAAAAATTCCAGGGACAATTGTTTCAGATAGGACCATCGCTTTATTTACGCTATCTGGAAGAAGAAAATAGGGCAACTGTTACATTTAAGATCTCAGAAAATGGAATCATCCAATTAACACGCAAACAAGCAGATGTTCAAATGAAATTGTATTTTGGAAATAATCAAAGAATTGCAGCTCTTTACCGTACATCAGTTGGGGATATTCCAATTGAAACAATTACGCCTGTTTTGAATGTCACAATAAGGGATAATCCTTTGTCTGGCGTGATTAAAATTGATTATTTACTATACAATGGCGAAGAATTGCTTGGAGATTATAAATTAAGATTGCAATTTACGGCATAAAATTGTATGATAAAGTCTAGACTGTAGAAGGGACGTGTACCAGTTTGGAGCTAGAAAAATTCAAGGATGCCAACAAAAATGAGTTATCTATGATCGAAGTTGCTCGTGTGATTTTGAAGCGTCATGGAGACGTGATGCCCTTTGCTGATTTGGCAAATGAAATCCAAGAGTATCTTGGAAAAAGTGATGAGGAGATAAGAGAACGTCTTTCTCAATTTTATACAGATTTAAATATCGATGGCAGTTTCATTTCGTTGGGGGATAATCTTTGGGGATTACGCTCATGGTATCCGTATGATTCTATTGATGAAGCTGTTATCCATGTCGAAGAAGAAGAAAACGATATGCCTAAGGGTAAAAAACGTAAAAAAGTTAATGCTTTTATGGCGGATGCAGCGGATGATGATGATGTTATTGATTACAATAACGATGATCCTGAAGATGAAGATTTAGCAGTCGACTATGACTCTGAAGATGAGGATCATGAATTGAAAGAATACAGCAACGATTTAAATGATATTGATGACCCTGAAGATGAAGAAGAGTTACCTGATGGGATCGAAGGTCAACTCTCTGAATTATCTGATGATGAGATTGATAATGATGACAATAACGAGTAATTGATGCTTGACTGTTCGATAGTTTTTTTGTAAAATTCTTATTGGGCGCCTTGCATGTGAGTGTTAGGCATTGTACGGAGATATTTACAAGCTCCCTATTCCGAATGAATAGGGAGCTTGTTATTTTTATTGGGTTATCTCAATAGTATAATTCTTTTTGCTGCGGCCCTCAATTTACTAATCAAAGGAGAATTGTAATGACCAAGTATATTTTTGTTACAGGTGGCGTAGTTTCATCATTGGGAAAAGGGATTGTAGCTGCTTCTCTTGGAAGATTATTGAAAAATAGAGGGTTGAAAGTAATGATCCAAAAATTCGATCCGTATATCAATGTCGATCCTGGGACAATGAGTCCATATCAGCATGGGGAAGTTTTTGTAACGGATGATGGTACAGAAACTGATTTGGATTTGGGGCATTACGAACGCTTTATTGATAATAATTTAAACAAGTATTCAAATGTAACCACGGGGAAGATTTATTCAGAGGTCATAAAAAAAGAACGTCGCGGTGATTACCTAGGCGCAACGGTTCAGGTCATTCCGCATATTACTAATATGATTAAAGAAAAGGTTATGCGTGCAGGGACAACGACCAATGCCGATGTTGTCATTACCGAAGTCGGCGGAACTGTGGGAGATATTGAATCTTTGCCATTTTTAGAGGCACTTCGTCAAATGAAATCGGACGTTGGCAGCGACAATGTGGTATATATTCATACGACATTGGTTCCTTACCTGCGTGCAGCCGGTGAAATGAAGACAAAACCGACACAACATAGTGTTAAAGAGTTAAGAGGATTAGGTATTCAACCAAATATTTTAGTAGTTAGGACGGAAAAGCCAATTTCACAGAGTATGCGGAATAAAATAGCAAGTTTTTGTGATGTTGAGCCAGAAGCAGTAATAGAATCGATGGATGTTGATACATTGTATCAGATTCCGTTAAACCTTAAGGCACAGCATATGGATGAGATTGTCTGTCAACATCTGCGCTTGAAAACACCTGAAGCTGATATGAAGACTTGGGAAGCTTTGACAAAGCGCGTTCAGAATTTGGAAAAAACGGTCAAGATAGCTCTTGTTGGAAAATATGTAAAATTACCAGATGCTTATATCTCGGTAGTGGAGGCATTAAAACATGCTGGATTTGCAATTAATGCTGATGTCAATATTCAGTTGTTCGATTCAGAAAAAATTACTAAAGAAAATGTCGCTGACAAACTCGGTGTATTCGATGGTATCATTGTTCCTGGCGGTTTTGGAGATCGTGGACTTGAAGGCATGATCGAGTCAATCCGCTATGCACGTGAACAAGATGTTCCTTTCTTGGGAATTTGCCTTGGAATGCAGATGGCATGTATTGAATTTGCCCGGAATGTTGTAGGGCTTGAAGATGCAAATACAACTGAAGTCGATCCAAAATGTGAGAATAATATCATTGACTTGATGGCTGACCAGGAAGATGTTGAAAATATGGGAGGAACGCAGCGCTTAGGTCTTTATCCATGCAGATTGATGCCAGAGACAGTAACCGCTGCTGCGTATGACAACGAGGATGTTATTCAAGAACGTCATCGCCATCGTTATGAATTTAATAATGGGTACCGTAAAAGCTTTACTGAGCATGGTTTGATCTTTGCAGGAACCTCGCCTGATAATAGGCTTGTTGAGGTTGTTGAACTTCCAAACAATAAGTTCTTTGTTGCATCACAATATCATCCTGAATTTCTTTCACGGCCTCAACGACCAGAAGGACTATTTCATGCATTTGTTAAATCTTGCGCTAATGCGTAATTAAAAAACAGCTTCCTCCAAGCATGATCAAATGTGGTATCCTAGATATATACGTAATTTTGAAATATCTTGGGGGGAATTGGAATGAAAGACGGCCAAGTAGTTTCCTTAGCAGAAAAATTGGTTTTGTTTCAAGAAAAATATCATGTAACGGATGCGGCAATTTCTTTGGCGAGTCATCTGTCTGTTGAGAAGGTTCACGGTATAAAAATGAACAAATATTCACCGGACAGTGATGAAAAAAAATTGCTTCTTGATTTTATAAATAGTTACACTGGAAATCAACAGTAATAAAGAAAATGTAAATTGAAACTGGGTATTTTAAGCGCAGATAACATGCTACAAACAAATCTGATTTTGGTTATAAGTAATTCATAAATGAACGTATAAGGTTGGTTTGGTGAACCTAGTGTGGGGGATATAAATTAGGTTTCAATTCTAGTGAGCAGAATTTTCGGCATACTGTAGTGCTTAAAAAGAACGATGCAAATGTTATTTTGTATCGTTCTTTTTGTTTTGATAATAGTATTGCTAAAAAATTGATTTTGGGTGGATCTGTTAGAGCAGAAAAATTAGATTTTGATGACTAGATCTATATGGTCATTTTAAAAATTTTAGAAGGTGATAAGGCAAACAGTATTCATTGAGTTTTTTTAGATGAATGTTAAAATGAGCAAGGATTATGCAACAAATTTTTTGATGAAAATTTGAGAATAATTATGTTAATTTAATTGTTTTGGATTGAAACCATAGCATCTATCTTGTATGATGAAGAGAGGCACATTTCGTGCCCTATGTTAGCGTACATTTATTTTTTGGGTACTTTTGCATGTATGATTTTAACAGAGTTGGGATTTCTTATTGTTCAATAGTCGAGTGGGGATTTATAGAAAAATGAAAAAAATGATTATTAGAGGAGGGCAGAAACTGTCAGGTGAAGTCACTATTGGTGGAGCCAAGAATAGTACAGTTGCCCTTATACCAGCCGCAATTTTAGCGGATACTCCAGTTACGTTTGATTCTGTTCCTGATATTTTGGATGTACATAACTTAATGCTGATTTTAAGATCAATGAATGTTGAATCAACATTCAGCCATGGTGAATTGTACGTTGATCCTACTAAAATAAAAAAAGTTCCACTACCAGGTGGAGCAATTAAAAGTTTACGTGCTTCATATTATTTCATGGGCGCGCTTTTGGGACGCTTTGGCGAAGCAATTGTTGGTTTCCCGGGTGGAGATAATATTGGCCCGCGGCCGATAGATCAGCATATAAAGGGTTTTGAAGCTTTAGGGGCAACAGTTATCGAAAAGAATGATGCTGTCCATATTAGAACAGGCGAAGAAGGCTTGCATGGAGCGCGTATCTTTTTCGATATTGTTTCTGTAGGTGCAACAATTAATGTTCTTTTAGCTGCGGTCAAAGCAAAAGGGACGACTGTTATTGAGAACGCGGCTAAAGAACCAGAAATAGTTGATTTAGCAACTTTTTTAAATAATATGGGTGCGCAAATCCGTGGTGCAGGTACTGACGTGATTCGAATTAAGGGGGTAAACAGCCTTAAAGCTACGAATACACATACAATTATTCCAGATAGAATTGAAGCTGGCACATACTTATCTTTTGCAGCAGCAAATGGGGATGGTGTCCTAGTTAAGAATGTCATAACCGAGCATTTAGAACCATTTATTGCTAAATTAATTGAAATGGGTGTCTATCTTGAAGTTAATGAAGATAGTATTTATGTCAGGGGTGGGGAGCATTTAGCACCAGTGATTGTTAAAACAGCGCCCTTTCCTGGATTTGCTACCGATTTACAGCAGCCGATAACACCGCTACTGATGAAGGCACAAGGAGATAGTAAAATTATTGATACGCTATATCCTGAAAGAATCAAACATATACCCGAAATGCAGAGAATGGGTGGAAAAATTTCAAGCAGTAATGGTGTTATTACGGTGGGACATTCAGTTTCGCTGCAAGGTACAACGGTTGAAGCAAGTGAGATTAGAGCTGGTGTTTCCTTACTTGGACTTGCTTTGATGTCTAAAGGGACAACAACGATTATTAAGGCTGAAAATATTTTACGGGGATATGAGCGTATTGTTGACAAGCTGCGAGGTTTATCAGTTGATATTCAAATCATTGAGGAAAATGACAACTTGAAGGAATAATCAAGAATGATCAACTTGTTTCGAGTAAACCTGAAGGGGAGAGTATTACGGAAAACTTAACATTAGTTGATTTAAAGGATAAAACGTTAAAAGAAATTTATAGTTATGCGCGTGAATTTAAAATACCATATTATAGCCAAATGAATAAAAAAGAACTTTCACTTGCTGTAATTAGAGCTCAGGCAGAAAAACAGGGCTTTTATTATATGTCCGGTGTTTTAGATATAACCGCGCAACAAGATGGATATGGCTTTTTGCGACCAATCAACTATGGATCCTCGCAAGAGGATATATATATTTCTTCTTCCCAAATCCGCCGTTTTGGTTTACGCAATGGTGATTTAGTGGCTGGCAAAGCACGTCCACCTAAACCAAAAGAGCGTTACTATGGTCTAATGCATGTGGATAGTGTGAATGGAAAACATCCTGAAGAGGCAAAACAGCGGCCGCATTTTCCAGCTTTAACTCCGTTATATCCCGAGCGGCAAATGATTTTAGAAACAACTCGCAGCAGAACAGCGACTCGCATTTTAGATTTGTTTGCTCCGATCGGTTTTGGTCAGAGAGGCTTAATTGTGGCTCCGCCTAAAGCTGGCAAGACGAGTTTGTTAAAAGCAATTGCAAACGGAATTACTAAAAATTATCCGCAAGCAAAATTGATTCTGCTACTGATCGATGAACGTCCAGAAGAGGTTACCGATTTGGAGCGAACTATTGATGGGGAAGTAGTCTATTCTACTTTTGATCAAAAACCAGAGAATCATGTGCGGGTGTCTGAATTGGTACTTGAAAGAGCAATGCGCCTCGTCGAGGATAAACAAGATGTTGTAATTTTACTTGACTCATTAACTCGTTTAGCTCGCGCTTATAATTTGATTGTCCCGCCCAGTGGAAGAACTCTGTCAGGTGGGATTGATCCTGCAGCGCTATTTAAACCGAAAAAGTTTTTTGGCGCAGCTCGCAATATTGAAGAAGGCGGTAGTTTGACAATATTGGCAACGTCTTTAGTTGACACGGGTAGTCGAATGGATGATGTTATCTATGAGGAATTCAAGGGCACCGGAAACCAAGAAATTCAATTAACACGTGATTTAGCAGAACGGCGTATATTCCCAGCAGTTGATCTAAAAAAGTCTGGGACGCGCAAGGAAGAATTGCTACTAAACAAAGATTGTTTAGAATTTATGTGGAAATTGCGTAAGTCTCTGCCTAACGATGTGGCAAGGAGTGCAGAGCAGATTATTAATATGCTTGGAAGAACTAAAAACAATGACGAATTTATCAAGAATTGTGAAGCTAAGCTGGCAAAACGCGAAGATAATCGAAAAAGATAATTGCTTGTGCTGTTTTTTCGTGATACAATATCTTGAGTTGTGGTACTTAAGAATAACTCTGATTCAGCAAATGTTTCAGGGCAAAGGAGTGTAATATAATGAAACCAGGAATTCATCCAGATTATCATAAAGTTGTTTTTCAAGATTCAGCAACAGGCTACAAATTCATCTCTGGTTCTACAAAAAAATCAGAAGAAACGATTGAATGGGAAGATGGAAACACATATCCATTGATTCGTGTTGAAATCTCATGTGACTCACATCCATTCTACACAGGACGTCAAAAGTTTACTCAAGCAGATGGTCGTGTGGACCGTTTCAACAAGAAGTATGGTTTTACGAACAAATAATAAAAATTGCATACGTTTTAAAGAGGGTTATTACAAAACATATACGTTTTGTAATAACCCTTTTTTGTGGAATTGATCAAATTTATGTGTTGAGCGAGTTCTATCATTGATTCTGTATAAATTGGTTCATAATTCAAAAATGTCTAGCTAACTTTGAATTACGTATAGCAAGGAAAAGCGCAATGGTCATATTTTTCTTAGTATTCAGAATATACTAACATATCCATACTTCCTCTTTTTTTGATGCACGGTTAAAAGTTTGATAATTCTTATTAAGTTATCGGCGCCTATAAATCACGAAGAGCTTTTTTTAGTTGAAAAGTTGACCCAGAAAAAACCTAGAAAAATAATGAGCGCAGTCGAAATAAAAACACTATTATAATTCCACATTCCTGAAATACTTGAACCGATTAATGGTCCTGCAACGTTTCCTAGAGCTTGAAAGGATTGATTGTAACTGAAAATTCGACCTGTTGCATATGCAGGTGTATTTTTAGCTAAGAGTGTTTGAACAGCAGGCAACATTGCAGCATTGGAGATACCAATTAAAAAGCGAAGTATACCGAATTGCCAGACATTGCCTACAAATGCCATAGGAATAAAAACAATTACTGCAAACAGCATACCAAGTTTAAGAATGCGTGCAGTTCCGATCCTATCACCAAGCGTTCCAAAACGAGGAGCTGCTAAAAGCGTGGCAATTCCAGGAACTGATGCAACAATGCCGCTTGCGATTGTGATGGGTCCGACATTATGCATAAGTTCACGGACATACAGACTGATAATAGGACTGATCGAGAAGTTTCCGAGCTGAATTAAAAATGTAGCAATGAGCATTCCAATAATCAATTTAGTATTTTTTAGACTATGAAAAATTTCACGTGAATTTTTTAAATTCTCTGTGTTTGCTGGAACGTAATCTTCATGTACAAAAAAGGCACTTAGCAAAAAAACTAAAATTAAAATGACTCCTGTTATCAGAAAAGTCAGTCGATATCCAAAAACGGCTGCAATGACACCACCAACAAATGGACCGAACAATGTTCCGCTAACTGCTCCGGTAGTTAAAAAGCCTAAGGCTCTTCCACTTTTTTCTTTTGGTGTTTCTGTAGCAACTAAGGCGTTAGCATTGCTAACATAACCCGAAAAAACTCCCTGAATAAGCCGCAAAAAAATTAATTGATAGACATTGGTGACAAAACCCATAAGCCCAATTACGAAAGCCATCCCTAAAGAAGCACGAAGAATCATTAATTTGCGCCCTTTGCGGTCGGCTAGGCGACCCCAAAAAGGGGAAACAATTGCCGTTACTAAAAATGTTGCAGAATAGGTGAAGCCACTGTAAATATTAAGTTGCCTTGTGGAAAAATTTCCCAGCGTATCAATATAAAGTGATAAAAAAGGCATTACTAAACTAAATGCAATTCCAGCCATAAAAGTGCCAAACCAAAGAACGATTAAATTTTTTTCCCATTTTTGACGGGGCCGAAGCATCTTGTGTTTGATTTTTTCTAACATTGAGTGATTCTCCCTTCAAAAATTAGGATTAACATGAGTCCAAAAAAAAGATAGTTGTTCTTCTAGTTGTTTAATTGAATAACTCTGTCGGTAGTGCTGCCAGTGAGCTGGAAAATAACGCGTATAGCGTGCAGTATTAAAGCGCTGATCTAATAATAAAATTACACCAGTATCATTCATACCACGAATTACACGACCGCCAGCTTGAAGTACATTATTAAAACCAGGTAGCTGATATGTGTATTCAAACCCGTTTTTGTTTGTCTGATCAAAGAAGTGCTCAAGTTCTGCTGTTTCTTCATTGAAAGCAGGCAGACCAACTGTTATAATCGCTGCACCGGAAAGAGAATTACCTTTTAAATCAATTCCCTCCGCGAAACTCCCACCTAGAACAGCAAAACCAACTACTTTTTCAATTGGACGTTTTGTGAAGTTATCCAAAAATGTTTTTTTGGCTTTAGCATCCATATCCGTTGATTGGCAAATTGTTTTAAACGCAGGATTTGCACACAAAAAAGCAGTATGGATTTGTTTAAGAAAGTTGTAGGATGGAAGAAAAACTAAATAATTACCGCTTTTAGCATGAACCATTGCGCTTAAGGCAGCAATTATTTTGCTCTCATTTTGTGAGCGAAAACGGTAAGTAACGTTCAACTTTGGAGTAGTGAAAATACCAAGATTTTCAATGTTAAAAGGTGAGGATAATGTGTATGACAAAGATTCTTTTTTTCCACCTAAAACATCTTGATAATAACTAATCGGAGAGAGTGTGGCTGAGAAAAGAATAGCACTCTTGCCCTTTTTTAGACTTTGATGAAGCAGTGAACTAGGGTTTAGACAAAATGTTTTGACAACAGTGTTCTCATTATCGATTTCAATCTTTGTTCTGAAAGTTTTATTATAAAAACTGTTAATTTTTATGAAAGCATGTATTGCAAAATAGTAGTCTAATATTTCTTGAAATAAAAGATGGTCAGGATTTTGTTTCAACCAAATTTGAGCATCAGAATTGAAACGTTGGAGTTGTTTTAAAAATTTTTCATAATAGTTTTCTGAAATTAAAAAGCTCTGTTTAGAATCGGACAGCCTTTCTCGCAATTTAGAAAAGTGACGTTGAAGTTTTTTTAGGTTAGTACGAATTTTATTGGGAGCCGGTGCGTGAATTGTCTCAAATTTGGTGAGCAAAGTTCTGAGCGGTGCGGAAGTTATCTCAGCCGTGTACATGGCACGGGAACGTGCGACTAGATTATGTGCTTCATCAATTAAAAAACTATAATCTTTGTCCGAGTCTTTGAAAAAGCGTTGTAGATAGACAAGTGGATCAAAAAGGTAGTTATAGTCGCTTATGATGATGTCACAAAAAAGGCTAACATCAAGCGAAAATTCAAAAGGATCAACTAAATGCCTTTTAGCATATTTTTTAATTATTTCTGTGGTTATTACACTTTCATTTTGAAGAATATCCATCAGCGCAGGTTTTAAACGGTCATAATAACCGATAAAATAAGGATTCTTATCATCTTTAAGGTCTCTTTCTTCCTCAAAGATTATTTTTTCTTTAGCAGTGAGTGTAATACTGTGGATATAAAGACCGTTTTTTTGCAACTTTAAGAGACTTTTTTCAGCAACCTGGCGTGTGCTTTCTTTAGCAGTCAAATAAAAAATACGTTCCGTTTTATTCTGACCAAGTGCCATGATTGAAGGGAAAAGTGTTGAAATCGTTTTTCCTGTTCCAGTAGGTGCCTCAACAAATAAGCGTTTGTGCAAAACAACAGTTTTATAGACCGCTGCTGCTAGTTCGCGTTGGTGTGGGCGGTATTGTTCAAAGGGAAAATGAAGTTTGTGAATGGAGTTATTTCTTTTCAAAAGCATTTTTTGTTTCAGTTTAATCCATTTATCAAGGATATTAATCGTTTTTGTAAAAAAGGACTCAGCTTCTACCTTAGTAAACAGACTTTTTTTATGCGTAATTTTATTAGTATTTGTTTGAAAATAAATTAATTCAAGCTCAACATGGTCAATTTTGCAGGTTCTCATTAAGAGTGCTGCATAAACCTTTAATTGCGCCCAGTATAAGTTGCGTTTTGAATCAGATATTGTATCAAAAGAAACGGAGGATGTTTTTATCTCGATAATTTTATCGTAATTATTGTTTTTTTGATGGACACCATCTGCTCTTCCATGAATTATATATTCTTGATTTCCAATTTGAATAGGTAATTTCAAATCAAATTCGGCAATGCAGTCTTTATCCCAATTTTTTTGAAGTTGTCGATGAATAGCTGCTCCTTGAAGGGCTGTATTGTCGCTACTAAAAATTTCACCATGAAGATTGCCTGTTTGCCAAATAAACTCTACTAATCGGCGTACCCCGATTTCATTTTTCATCATAAAAACCTCATTAATAATATTAAAGTAATCTTGTGAAACATTATAACGGAATTTGTATATTGAAACAATTTTAGCACGAGATTAATTCTTTTCAAACACGAACATTCTTACACACTAGATCGAGTATTTACATTGATTACGGTATATAGTATATTGATAAAGGATTAATTATCAAATATACGAGCTTTAATGTTCGGTAAAAAGGGAGATATAACTTTGAAAGAGAAGTTAGTATCATATTTTGGAATAGATGAATTAGGTTCTAGTGTGCAAAGAGAAGTTCTGGCTGGTTTTACAACCTTTATTTCTATGGCATATATTCTATTTGTTAACCCAAGTGTTTTAGGGGCCTCTGGAATGGACAAGGGAGCTGTTTTCACTGCAACAGCATTGGCAAGTGCACTTGGATGTTTTCTTATGGGTCTTTTTGCCAAGTATCCAATTGCAACTGCACCAGCTTTAGGGATCAATGCTTTTTTCACTTATTCAGTATGTATCGGTATGAAAATTCCGTGGCAAACGGCTTTAGCCGGTGTTTTTGTTGCGTCAGTCATTTTTTTAATTATTACTATTTTTAAGCTGCGTGAATTGATTATCGATGCGATACCGTCTAATTTGAAATATGCAATTTCAGCTGGAATTGGGCTTTTCATCGCCTTTATTGGTTTGGAAGATGGCGGTGTGATTGTGGCCGACAAATCAACTATTGTTTCACTTGGGCATTTTGCAGGTACTACATGGTTAACTGTCTTTGGATTGGTTATTACAGCTATTTTATTGGTAAGACGTGTCCCAGGTGGAATATTTATTGGAATGGTTGCAACCTCTATTTTGGGAATAATTACAGGAATGATCAAGCTGCCAACGTCCTTTGTTTCGAGTGCACCAAGTTTGAAGCCAACTTTTTTAGTTGCATTGAAGCATGTCGGTGATATTAACACAATGCAGTTGTTCGTGGTCGTCTTGACTTTCTTGCTGGTAACATTTTTCGATACTGCCGGGACTTTAGTTGGTTTAGCGCAGCAAGCTGGTTTTATGAAGGATAACAAGATGCCTCGTGTTGGTAAAGCACTGCTTTCAGATTCAACAGCGATGCTTGCAGGATCACTGTTGGGTACCTCACCTGTTGGAGCATATGTTGAATCATCGGCAGGAATTGCTGTTGGAGGACGTTCAGGATTAACAGCCGTTACAACTGGATTTTTGTTTATTTTGGGTATGTTCTTCTCGCCGCTTTTGTCTGTTGTAACTACTCAGGTAACGGCACCAGCACTGATAATTGTTGGTGTTTTGATGGCACAGAGCATGAAGTATATTGAGTGGGAAAAAATGGAGATTGCAATTCCTTCTTTCTTAATTTTATTAGGAATGCCTTTAACATATAGTATCTCTGATGGATTAGCACTAGGTATTATTGCATACCCTATTACAATGATTGCTGCTAAAAAGGGCAAGGAAGTTCATCCGATTATGTATCTTTTGTTTTTCGTCTTTCTAATTTTTCTCTGGATTTTGAATATTTAACAAACTGAAAAAAAACAAAAATTTGGTTTTAATTTAATAATAAGCTAATTAAACAAATTACTTAAGAAGCCGCGCAATCAAGTTATTTCTTGCGAGGTTTCTTTTTTATTATAAAAGAATTTAAACTTATTATTATTACCGCACCTTGAAGTTGCAATCTTATTACGCTGAAAAAGGTATACAAGAGTATGTGAACTTGCTAAGATTAAAATGAAAATAAATTTTTTATGCAGTAAAAGTGTTGCTTGGATGAAATTCGTTTTTCCTAGAAATCAGGCAAAAGCATTTGCTGAGGGAAGTAGGCATTTTAACTTGGATAATACACAGAAAAAAGTGTTGCAAGAAATTGGGCATCATACTATGAATTTGTATCAGATCGAAATGGGAAAAATCAATCAAAAATCAGAATTGATTGAGGAGCCATTAAAGGAAACTCAGTCTTTTGGTGATATGGGAACTGAAGTTGAAGTACTTGATGAAGATATTTTGCATAGGATAAAATTGGTTGCCGGCAATGGTCAGAAGGTCGGTGTTTTAAATTTTGCAAGTCCAACAATTCCAGGGGGAAGATTTTTAGAGGGTATAAATGCACAAGAACAGACAATTTGTCGAAATAGTTTTCTATATCCGGAACTGCTTAAGTATCGCAGCAGCTATTATTTAGAAAATAAACGCTCTTCACATCAGTATTACTACAGTGCCAAAATGATTTTTGCAAGTCACATTAAAGTACTGCGCGATGAAACTGAGAAAAATTTTTTAGAAGGTGAGAATTATGTTGATATATTAAGTATTGCAGCCCCTAATGTTACAGCGATGAAAAGGGCTCAGCTTGTTATTGATCAGCGTAAAATTCGCAACGACTTTGCAAAAAAAATTTTGCAGATTTTACGTCAATTTAAAGCAGTGGGAGACCGTATACTGATTCTTGGGGCTTTTGGGTGTGGAGCGTTCGGAAATAATCCTCGCATGGTCGCTGAAATTTTCAGTGAGTCGCTTGGACGGATAGAATTCAATGGATGCTTCGAGATTGTTTATTTTGATATTTTAGCAAATTCAACCAATTTAACGGCTTTTAAAAATGTTTTTGCTAACAAACTCGCAACGCAAAGTAAAGTAAAGATAGTTAAGGCATTGGATATAAGAAACAAAAAATAAAGCAATCAGTTTTGAACTCTGATTGCTTTATTTTAATTCTAGCAGATAAAAAAATCGGTCGAAACTCTGTGAGCTGCCAAATATGCAACAATCTAAATTAGTTGCGTAAACCCTTAGCATCGGCATCGAGTTTTGCAAAACCTGATCCATTAGCCTTTTTAGGTTGTTTTGCGCGATCCTCCAGAGCTTTACGTGCCATCGCTTTACGTTCTTCTTTACTTAGCTTTTTTGACATCGTCATCGCCTCTTTCCTTTAAAATCCACATTATGAAACTTATCTACAACCTAATTGTAGTCCAAATATAAAAAAATTCAAATCAGAACAAACGATTAACGATTCCACAAAAATTTGATAACAGCTCGATTAACTTCTGCGTTATTGTGCAGCTGCGAGTGTTGTGCATCTGCTCCTTTAATCATCAATTCTTGGTAAGAAGCTACATGGCTTTTTAGGAGATAAGCCAAGGACTTTGCTGAGACATTTGTTACCAGACTGTCAGAGTTAGACCCATCTTCTAAATTGCCATAGATATTCAGAATGTGTGTTTCTGAAGGAAACCGCATGCGGTATTGGTAGTATGCACGGTAGGCATTATCTTGAATTTTAGGCTTACCATTACTGGCGAGCGAATTTGTATTAGGAGAATCATCAATGTAAATAACACCATCAAATGGTCCGGCGATAGGAACAAATTTTTTTAGAATAGGTGAACTGGAGGTCCGTTCATGTAAAGCCCAGTAGAGTGTCACAGGGCCGCCCATTGAGTGTGAGACAAGGTTAAATTCTGAAATTGCGTAAGCGGATTTAAGATGTTCAACCACGGTGTTCAGCCATTTTGCCTCCTCTGGTATTTCGGCGGTATTATTTTCAAAGAGAACTTGAATGATTGGATTTTTTTGTGTAAAATTCCATGTACCGCTATACGTGACTTTTCCATCTGCAGCAACATGGGCGATCAGTACCTTTTTAGCAGCACCGGTTTTTTCAGCAGCTTGTATCATGTGCTCTGTAGAGTTGAAGACACCGCCGTAACCATGGATGTAGATGGTAGGAACTACAGGTGTAAAGTGAACCTTATTATCAGTTGTGGTATTGTTTGAAAATAAAGCTAGTAAAGAACCACAAAAAATAATTGAGATGAATGTTTTCAAGATAAAGGGAAAAAGAGTGTAATTATGATGTTCATTTTTCATGTGTTTTGTCATTTTATAACCTCGCAAGCCAGAATTTTTGACTTCTAACTGTAATTATACGAGTCTCAGCTAATATTTAAAAGGAGCGATATAAATGCTTAGAATAAAAACAACAACGGATTTAAGTACTGATGTTTACCATGATGCACTATATATAAGGAAAAGTGTTTTTGTAAAAGAGCAGCAAGTGCCGGTCGAACTTGAGCTAGACAATGAACAAGCGGCTCAGTATTATGTAGCATATAAAGGAAAAATTGCTGTTGCAACAGCAAGGATTTTGCACGAAAAAGATGGCGCATGGCACATCCAAAGAGTAGCAACTTTGAAAGATTATCGACATCAAGGATTTGCAAAAAAAGTGCTGGAAAAGATTGAAGCAGATGCTGTTTCAGAAGGTGCTGCTTATTTGACACTTGGTGCCCAAGATCAAGCCCGCTCTTTTTATCTTGCATTAGGTTACGTAGCAGTAGGAGAGGGGTTTATGGATGCGGGAATTTCTCATCACAGAATGGATAAAAAAATAATTTGATTTTTGGAGTTGCTTTATCTTTTTAATGAGAGTAATATTATGGTTATGCGATGAGTCGAGAAAAGACCAGATGGTGACTAGTTCATCATTTCGCTGCGGCGGCAAGTGGTTTACTTTTCGATGCAGGACACATATTCTAGCGTATTCTAGAGTGCCTACTACTGTATATTGTGGAATATACACGGTTTATCCAGCCTCTGGTTGGGTACTGCATATAAAGGAGCCAAAGCAATTATTGCTTTGGCTCCTTTTTCTTACTTAGCATCAATCGAAATAGTTTAAATATTTTCAAAATCATGAGTGCCACGGCTTTATTAAGACTAACTAATTTGGTATCATTAAACCAATGATGGATTGTTGGGAAGGTACTTCCCCTACAATTTTTATAAAAGTTTGACAGTTGATGATGTTTTAAAAAATTGAAGTGATTTTACCCTTAAGTTGAGGTGTAAAATTACCGATGGAGGTCAAAGAATGATTTGGATTATACTGATAGTAGTACTAGTGATTTTAGGGCTGGGTTATGTAGCTGTATATAATGGTTTACAGACCACTAAAGTATACACTGAGGAGTCATGGAGTCAAATAGATGTTCAGCTTAAAAGGCGTAATGATCTGATTCCTAATTTAGTTGAAACTACAAAAGGCTATGCGGCTCATGAAAAAGAAACATTTGCAAAAGTTGTTGAACTACGCAACCAAATGACACAGGTACCAAATGATGATCATCAGCAAAAAATGGAAGTGTCTAACCAATTAACAGGGGCATTAAAATCTATTTTTGCATTAGCTGAAAGTTATCCTGATTTAAAGGCAAATCAAGAATTTACTAAGTTGATGGAAGAATTGACCAATACTGAAAATAAGATTGCGTATTCACGTCAATTGTTTAACTCAAGCGCAGCCAGTTATAATCAGAAGTTGATGACATTTCCATCAAATATAATTGCTAAAATACATGGAATGTTAAAAGTTAACTATCTTGAAGTTCCTGCAGAAGAAAAAGAAGCACCCAAGGTTTCGTTTTAGTTAAATTTTTTCCGTTGGAGGCGTGAAGAATGTTATTTCAACAGATAGCAAGAAATAAACGGCGAACAGTTTATGTCATGCTTGCTTTTTTCTTGTTGGTAGTTGCTATCGGAGCATCATTAGGATATGTTTTTTTCGATAGTTATATTGCTGGGGTTATTATGGCGGCGGTCATTGGTGTTTTTTACATGATGGTGATGCTCTCACGTTCGACCGATGTGGTAATGGGAATGAATAATGCACGTGAAGTTAAGTCCGCAGACAGTTACCCTGAATTATGGCACATTATTGAAGATATGGCGCTTGTTGGGAAAGTACCAATGCCGCGAGTTTTTATTATTGATGATGATAGTCCTAATGCGTTCGCCACAGGTAGAGATCCGGAGCATTCAGCTGTTGCTGTAACACAAGGGTTACTGACGAGACTCAACCGTGAAGAACTAGAGGGTGTTATAGCACATGAGATATCACATGTACGCAACTACGATATCAGGCTGCAAACAACAGCACTCGCATTGGTTGCCGTAATCTCTATGCTTGTTAACATTGGCTTCAATTCGTTTTGGTGGGGCGGAGGAAGAAGACGTGATAATGAGGGCGGAAACGGATCAAATATCATTTTACTGGTTTTGTCTGTTCTCATGTTGATTCTGGGACCAATTGCGGCCTCATTGGCACAGATGGCTTTGTCGCGAAATAGAGAATTCTTAGCAGATGCTTCTGGAGTTGAATTAACACGTAACCCTCAAGGCTTGATCAATGCACTTGAGAAAATATCACGAAGTGAACCGATGACATCAGCTGATTCAAGCAGCTCTTCTTTATATATTTCTAATCCTTTTAAAAAGGGCTCTTGGACACATCTTTTCGATACACATCCGCCTACAGCTGAAAGAATTGCTAGGTTGCAAAGAATGTAATTATTTTTTGTAGAATAGAGGAAAAATCAATGCGAGACAATATTGTGTATGTATATCTTGAACGAGTTTCTCACCTTACTTTGTCATATGGCATCTCAGTTAAAGATTTTATGGCGGGTGTCGAGAGGTTGCCTACTAATTTGTTATCTTTAGGTCCGGTTGATGCTAACCAAGAAATAGATATTTATTCCGGCTTTAATATGTATATTGGAATTGATGAGGTTCGCAAATATCTGACTAACAGGCAAAACAAAAATCAGGAGTGGATCGACTTTGATAATGCATACGATATAGAGGTATTGACTCCAGTCGAAGTTTCCGAACTGCTTTATTTAGGACATGCATATACTCATTTGAAGTCTCCTTTTTACTATAAGCTGCAAAATAATTATGTTTATCTCACCTTGCCTAACGGTGCTAAAAAGGTATACTACCGATATCTGACTCAATTTTATAAAGTTTTGGCTAAGTGTTTGACTAGTCATTTGGCCGAAGTATACCGCGAGAAGAAAAGTTTTTTAAGATTGCGCTACAAGTTTATTGACTTCCCAACTGAAATTGCTAAGAAAATGTTTACTTTAATGGCGAATGGTGTTGTTTTTGATTTCGGAAGTTCAAAAATCAGAGGTCAAGAGGCTACTATTCCAGTTTTGACAGCACCAGATTCTGTTTATCAGTTAAAGTGGCATGAACCAACGATGCTGATTGAGAAATCCAAAATTGTTGGCAATTTGAAATACCATTTAAATACTAGAAAATGGGAGCTTGAGATACTCGCACCGGAAGCTTTTGAGGATACTTTCGGTCTTTGATGTTCTTTTTCTATTAATGCTAAAAGATATGGGATGGAATTATATTTATGGCATAAAGTGATGCTTGTCGGCAAAATGTATGCTGGCTGCTGGGGTCATGATATAATACACTGTCCCGTATTTATTTTGTTTTAAAGTATTACGCTATTTTGTGATACAATAACAAGGGACTAAATATCGGTGAAAATCATGAAATCATTTGTGATTAAGATGATAAGGTGATAAATGTTGGAAAGACATTTTGAAGATTTGAATTTAATATATTATTATTTTTCGCTGATGTGAAGAAAGGAAGATAGTCACATGAAGATGCGATTAGCAGAAATTGCGAAAGCACTACAAGTGCAGTCAATAGATGAATGGGATAAGATTATTGTTACGAGCGTATCATTTGATACACGTACGTTGAAGCAAGGAGCATTATTTATTCCATTAGTAGGGGAACATGATGGACATGACTATATTCAGAAGGCAATCGATAATGGGGCTGTAGCGACGCTATGGCAGGATGACCATGATAAAGCAGAAGATAATGAAAATGTAGTTTTCCCGAAATTGAACGTCGAAAACTGTTTGCAAGCATTGCAGGATTTAGCTGGTTATTATCTTCATAAAATAAATCCCAAAGTTGTTGCGGTAACTGGTAGTAATGGTAAAACTACAACTAAGGATATGATCGCAGCAATTTTAAAGACACAGTTTAATGTGCAAAAAACACATGCCAATTTCAATAATCACATTGGCGTACCAATGACGATTCTAGGAATGGAACCAAACACTGAGGCACTTGTCGTTGAGATGGGGATGGACCACTTTGGTGAGCTTGATAAACTGAGTCGACTTGTGGAACCTGACGTTGCGGTAATAACAATGATCGGTGAAGCACATATCGAATTTTTTGGAACGAGAGATAAAATAGCTGATGCCAAGATGGAGATAACGCATGGGCTCAAAGAAGATGGTATATTAATTTATAACGGTGATGAGCCATTGCTGAGGCAGCGCGTGAAGACACTGGAGCAGGCAACACATTCCTTCGGAAGTGAAGAAGGAAACGATATCCAGGCGTTAAATGTTGTAGGGGATGAACATAGTACTAGTTTTCGGGTGAAGGATTGGCCAGAATATAACTTTGTGATTCATATTTTAGGAACTTACAATGTTGGCAATGCCTTAGCAGCTTTGAGTGTGGGAAATCATTTCAGAATTCCGGTTGAAAAAATGGTCGAAGCTCTTTCAAACTTTGATTTAACTCAAAATCGTACGCAATGGGTTCAAGGTGATCAAGGCGAAAGAATATTAAGTGATGTATACAATTCCAACCCCACTGCAGCAAAAATGGTTTTACGTGCTTTTTCTCGAGTTAAGACAAATGGCAAACGATTCGTTGTTTTAGGAGATATGCTGGAACTTGGAGATTTATCGAATCAAATGCATGCAGATCTTGCAAGTGTTTTGGATCCGGATAAGGTAACTGAAGTTTTTCTATGTGGGGAAAAAGTTGCAGCATTGGCCAGAAGTTTGACAGATAAATTTTCACCTGCAAGAGTTCATTTGTATTCAGCAAATGACAAGGATGAATTGATCCATACATTGAGAGAAAGCATTGTTACAGATGATATTGTCATGCTTAAGGGAAGTCATGGTATTCATTTGGAAAAAGTTTTAGAAGCGTTAAGGAAATAATTTTTTGTTAATTATAGACAATATATAGGAGGAATTTTTTTTTGAAATTTACAGAACTAGGTCTTTCAGAGAATTTACTGAAAGCAATAAAACGAAGCGGCTTTGAGGAAGCTACACCAATTCAAGCCGAGACAATTCCGTTGGTTTTAAAGGGCAATGATGTTATTGGGCAGGCTCAAACAGGGACTGGGAAGACTGCTGCGTTCGGACTGCCGGTTTTACAGCATATTGATCCAAAAGAAAATGCAATTCAAGCGGTTATTGTTTCGCCTACACGTGAGCTTGCTATTCAAACACAAGAGGAACTGTTCAGACTTGGAAAAGATCAAAGAGCTAAGGTTCAGGTCGTTTATGGTGGAGCAGACATCCGTCGACAAATCAATGCTTTAAAACGTGCTCCGCAGGTTCTTGTTGGAACGCCAGGGCGTTTACTTGATCATATCCGTCGTCGAACTGTTGATTTGAAAAACGTTAAAACAGTTATTTTGGATGAAGCAGATGAAATGTTGGATATGGGATTTGTTGAAGACATTGAGAGTATCATTCGAGAAACTCCAGCTAAACGCCAGACTTTACTTTTCTCAGCAACCATGCCACCGGCAATTTTAAAAATTGGTGAGAAATTCATGACTGATCCTAAGATTGTAAAGATTAAGTCAAAAGAATTGACGACAGATTTGGTCGACCAATTTTATGTTCGTGCACGTGATTTTGAAAAATTTGATACGATGACGCGTATCCTTGATGTTCAGGCTCCAGAGCTGACAATTGTCTTCGGTAGAACGAAGCGACGTGTTGATGAGCTATCTAAGGGGTTAGAAGCACGTGGATACAATGCCAAAGGAATACATGGTGATTTGTCTCAGCAAAGAAGAATGAGTATCTTGAAGCAGTTTAAAGCAGGTAAACTTGACATTTTAGTCGCAACAGATGTGGCTGCTCGTGGATTGGATATATCGGGTGTTACGCATGTGTATAACTATGATATACCTCAAGATCCTGAAAGTTATGTGCATCGTATTGGACGTACGGGGCGTGCAGGGCATCATGGCGTGTCAGTAACTTTTGTTACACCAAATGAAATGGATTACTTGCGTGTAATTGAGAAGTTGACAAAGAAACGTATGGAGCCACTTAAGCCACCTACAGAACGTGAAGCCTTTATCGGGCAAATTTCATCAGCAGTTGATAACATTGAGGAGTTAATTAAGAAGACTGATACATCAATGTTTGAAAAACAAGCTGAAAAATTAATGAATGAATATGAAGCAGTCGACCTTGTTGCAGCTCTTCTGAATGAAATGACTAAGGATGCTGCCAATGAAGTACCTGTGAAAATAACTCCTGAACGCCCACTACCACGCAGAAAATCAAAACACTTTAATCGTGGCGGAGGACATTACAATAAGAAAAGTTATTCACACAAGGATAGCAATAGCAGCCATAAAGGAAAAAAAGACAAAAATAGAGATAAATTCAATCGTCGTCAAAAAAGCAAGCGTAAGTATACTATTCGTTCCAAAAAAGATTAAATAACGGGTTTAGTAAAATGGACGAGTTAATTATCTGGTAGCGTAGAATTAGACATTATTTTGGCTAAGTTATCAGCAATTAAATAACAAAGAAGAAGTTGAAGTGTGTAGATTCAGCTTCTTTTTTAATGATTTAAAATATGGTAAAATGACAAGTGTATCTGTGACAAGAGATAGCACCTTATAGTTGAATGCTTGATTTTCGATAAAAATATACGGAGGCTTAATTGTGATTTATGGAATAGGAATCGATATTACTGATATAGCTAGGATTGAAAAAGCCTGGAAGGCGCATACTAGTTTTATTGATATGGTATTGACCCCTAATGAGCGGAGAAAATTTGCCCAATTAAGCTATCGACGAAAAAAAGAATTTCTAGCAGGACGTTTTTCGGCTAAGGAGTCATACGGCAAGGCTTTGGGAACAGGGATTGGAAAGCATGCTAGCTTTCATGAAATTGAGATATTGAATGATGAAAAAACAGGAAAACCGCAGTTAACGATGCAACCTGTTAATGATTTAATCAGTCATATCTCAATATCGCATACGGCAGACTTAGTAATGACAGAAGTAATTTTGGAATATAAAAACAAACCAGACATGAGAGAAGATGCTGATAATGGTTGAGGGAAATCATCGTAATACACAAGCTATTATTAATCTTAAAGCAATTGAAAATAATATCGTAGCTGAACGAAAAAGAATGTCGCAAGAACAGAAACTTTTTGCGGTTGTAAAAGCAAATGCATATGGTCATGGAATTATTCCGATTGCTAAGGTTGCTGAGAGAGCTGGAGCTGCTGGTTTTTGTGTTGCAATTGTTGATGAAGCTTTGGCATTGCGTGCAGCCGGACTAGATGAAACTATCCTCGTCCTAGGTGTTACTCCTACGAATCAGGCCTGTCTTTTGGCAGAAAATAAAATTTCAGTTGCAGTTGGGGATTTAGGCTATCTTCAGGGTGCCTTAACTTATCTGAAAGATACTGATCAGAAATTGCGTATACATTTAGCACTAGACACAGGTATGGGCCGAATTGGATTTAGAAATAAAGAGGACTTAAACGAAGCAATTACTTTTATCAACAACAATCGAAATAAATTTAATTTTGAAGGTATCTTTACGCATTTTGCAACTGCCGACTCGGCTGACGAAGAATACTATAAAAAACAAATAACGACTTTTAATGATTTAATGTCTGTTGTGAAAAAAAAGCCTCGTTATGTACATGTTGCTAATTCAGCGGCGGCTCTATGGCACCGTGAGTGCAGCGGCAATGTCGTACGCTTTGGGATTACAATGTACGGGTTGAATCCTTCAGGTGAGGCACTTGAGCTGCCCCAGACATTCAAAGCAGCCTTATCATTGACAAGTGAAGTTGCCGCTATAAAACAGATTGGCAAGGGTGACTCTGTCGGCTATGGGAAAACATACACAGCTGAAATGAATGAATGGATAGCAACTATTCCAATCGGCTACGCGGATGGCTGGCCAAGATGTATGCAAGGCTTTAAAATTCTTATTGATGGACAATATTGTGAAATTGTGGGAAGAGTGTGCATGGATCAGATAATGGTAAGAGTTCCTTATTCAGTTAAAGTTGGGACAGAAGTTACACTTATTGGTGAAAATCAGGAAGAGAAAATTACGGCTTTAGATGTAGCTAAGTATGCAAAAACAATTAGTTATGAAATTTTATGCGGAATTTCGGAAAGAGTTCAGCGAAAATACATTTAAGTATACTCTTTTATAAAAGGGTGTGCTATCATATATTATTAGCATAAGCTTGTGGAGGCTGCCGAAGATGACTTATCATTTTGAAGATGTAATGGATGATTTAATCGTAGATAATAATGAACGCATAGCTCTTTACTGTGACTTCTATGCAATCGATCGTCATGAGCTGGAAAAAGATAAAGTGGTTGCTGAGTACGTTGAAAAGCATCACCAGGTTTTAGATGCATTGATTACGGGATATAAAGAAATGGGACCGTTGAATAAAAAAATATGTGATGAACTTGTGGGTTGTGAGTGTGAAACAGAGTTTGAAAAGAAAAGATAGAGGTTTTATATGACAACTGAAGATGTTAAACGAGGAGATATATTCTATGCCGATTTATCACCAGTTGTGGGATCAGAGCAGGGGGGAATGAGGCCTGTTTTGATTATTCAGAATAATATTGGGAATCGGTATAGTCCGACTGTGATTGTAGCAGCAATCACAGCCAAGATTCAAAAACCTAAAATGCCAACACATGTGGGGCTACTGGCTTCTAAAATTGGGATTGAGAAGGATTCTGTCGTTTTGCTTGAGCAGGTACGAACGATTGATAAGCAGAGATTGAGAGATAAGGTAACACATATCGATGAGCAAGGAATGGATGAAATTAATCATGCACTAAAAGTCAGCTTAGGGCTGGCCAGCATACATAAATGAAAGATTCAAAAAAGACGGAACTGGATTAAAAAATCAGTCTCGTCTTTTTTGAATTTCTTCAGTGATACTTCAAATTGAAGGACATTTCATATAGAATTAAGCCTTTAAATTTTCGATTTCAGGTACTCTGAAATTTTTGCGTTCCAGATTGGCAACTATTTTCTCAAGTTTTTGTTCGTTCACGCCAGCTGGAAGTGTAAATAAACTTCTTCTAACTAACTCTGATGCCTCTACATCAAGAGTGATGCAGCTTGCGATAGAAGTATACTTAGTTATTATTTTAGCCATTTCAACAAGGTCTCCACGATCTCCAGATGAAACTACTGTCAGAACATAACTTCCAATCTCAACATTCCATGATTGTGAAAGCATGTTTAATAAACTCGAATGAGTAAGAATTCCATAGAAAAAGTTATGTTCATCTAATACTGTAATATAAGGAAGATCCTTGATAGAGAAGAAAACATTAAAAAATGCAGAATCCAATGTAATAAATTTAGTTGCGTTTTTCAACAAGTAGGTAACTGGTAAGGACATATCTCCACCACGAGACTTGTGCCTATAAATGTGCATTTTATAGATGTTTCCTCTAAAAATTTGCCCCGTTTTATCTAAAATAGGGACACAACGATAACCTGACTTTTCAAGAATATCTAGTGCTTGTTCTAATGTAACGTCTTCACGTACGGTAGTTAAATCTTTTTTTTGTTTGATAAGTGTTTTGAATAACAATATGGCATCCTCCATTTAATTAAAATGCTCTCATATATCTTATCATAAAAAAAGAAGTATAATAATAAAAAACAAACTTAATTAATTATCTTTTAATTACAATTAAATACTAGAAAGGCCTGGCTACAAAAAAGGCTGAGACATAAATGTCTCAGCCTTTTTTGCACTCGGATAAATCAATTAAGCTTTTTTTTCAAGGTTTTTCAAGCCATCATTAAGAACTTTTTTCAAAGTTGATGCTGAATCTGACATCTTCTTGCTTTCTTCGTCGTTCAAAGGTACTTCAAGAATTCTTTCGAGTCCTTTACCATTAACGACAGCAGGTGTACCGATGTAGATATCATTTAAGCCGTACTGACCTTCCATGTATGCAGAAACTGGTAAAACAGCATCTTCATCACGAAGGATAGCTTTAGAGATACGAGCTAAGGCAGTTGCAACACCATAGAAAGTTGCACCTTTCTTGCTGATGATAGTGTAAGCTTTGTTACGCACATCATCTTCGAGTTTGTCCAACTGATCTTTAGAAACATTGTTTTCTTTAGCCCAGTCCAAAACAGGAAGTCCACCAACAGTTGCAGCAGAGTATGCAGCAAATTCTGAATCACCATGTTCACCCATGATATAAGCATGGACCGAACGAGGATCGCGGACGCCCATCAGTTCACCAAGTCCGACACGCAGACGTGAAGTATCTAATGATGTACCAGAACCGATAACTCTGTCTTTTGGGAAACCTGAGAATTTCCATGTTGCATATGTTAAAATATCAACAGGGTTAGCAGCTACGAGGAAGATACCATCGAAGCCAGATTCTACAACTGGTTTAACAATACTTGACAAAATTTTAAGATTTTTGTTGACTAAATCAAGACGTGTTTCACCAGGTTTTTGAGGAGCACCAGCTGTAATAACAACTAAGTCCGCATCCTTGCAATCTGAATATTCAGCTGAGTAGATTCTCTTTGGATAAGACAATGCAGTTGCATCAGCTAAATCTAAAGCATCCCCCTCTGTACGTTCCTTCACAACATCAACGATTCCGAACTCTTCAGCAACACCTTGGAGAGCCATTGCATAAGCATAACTAGATCCAACGGCACCATCGCCGACTAAAATAACTTTTTGATGATTTCGTGTTTTTGACACAGTAATTCATCCTTTCATAGTGAACTTGTTAACACAGTGTTAGTATACCACGTTTTTCAGAAAAATGTGTAGCAGTTTTCAAACAATTTTTCCGGTCTTTAAATGAAAATATGCTATACTGTTATAAAACCGATTGCTTCAACTTTTAGGGTAAACGTTAGGCGTTTTACCCAATTTTGTGCGTTTTTTATTTTGTAGGCAACACTTTGATTTGTATTTATTTGAATGTGCTTACATTGATTTTTTCACAAATTGTTAAGAAATGTTTTTTGGAGGAGTAAGGAATGAAATTAATTGTAGGTCTGGGAAATATTGGTAAAAAGTATGAAAATACAAAACACAATGTAGGGTTTATGACAGTGGATAAGTTTGCAGAGGAGAACAATGTTGTCTTCAACAAAACAAAGTGTGAAGCAATGATTGCAGAGCTATTTTTTAATGGTGAAAAAATTTTGTTAGCCAAACCAACAACTTATATGAATGAATCTGGACGGAGTGTTGGACCACTGCTTGATTATTTTGGAATAGATATTGCGGATTTTATTGTTATTCATGACGATATGGATCTGCCAGTTGGGCAATTAAGATTACGTCAGAAGGGATCAGCTGGTGGACACAATGGAATTAAGAGTATCATTGCTCATTTGAACACTCAAAATTTCAAACGAATTCGAATTGGGATAGACCATCCCCAGAAACAAAGTGTAGTGGATTGGGTACTTTCTAAGTTTTCTGCACAACAGGAAAAGTCATTGGAAGAAGGAATTCAACGTGCAACTTCAGCGTTAGATAGCTGGCTTACCGATGCTGATTTTATGAAAACCATGAATAAGTATAACCATAAGTAAGGTTTATAAAATAAGGAGCTTAAACAAAAAATGAAATTGGAAGATTTGATGTTAAGCATTCCAGCAGTAGAAGAGTGGATTGCAGACATCGACCCGGCTAAAGGTGCCCGTCATTTGGTGACGGGCTTGTTGTCTTCTTCAAAGACAGTCTTTCTGGCAGGATTGTTTGAAAAAAAACAAAAAACAATGTTGATTGTAACAGATACACTGCATCACGCTGAACAACTTGAAACTGATTTGAGCGAGCTAATTGGTGCACAGCAGATTTTTCTGTTTCCAGTTGAGGAGGCTGCTGCTGCGCAAACAGCTGTCAGTTCACCGGAATTTAAAAGCTCAAGGGTTCAAGCTTTAAATGCGCTATGTAATGGTGAAAATCCGCAAATAATTGTGACATCTTCTGCAGGATTAAGACGAATTTTACCTCCGGCGGAAGTCTGGGCCAGCTCTCAAATGATTTTTGAATCAGGTGATAAAGTTGAATTAGAGAGTCTGCCAGAAAAATTGTCGGTGATGGGATATCAGCGGCAAAAATTAGTCGATAAGCCAGGAGACTTTGCTATTCGCGGATCGATTATTGATATTTTTCCTCTGAATTGTTCTAATCCAGTTAGAATTGATCTCTTTGATGATGAGGTTGATTCAATTAGAGAATTTAATATTGCGGACCAACGTAGTATTCGAAATATTTCACAAGTCCTTATTTTACCGGCAAAAGATTTGGTTATGTCGAGTAAAATGGCTGCAGATGCGTTGAATAGGATTACAAAGGTATATAAAAAAGAATTGCATAGGCTTCAGGATGCTGCACAACAAAAGCTACTGACAGAACATTATGAGCAAGTGGCTGCTGATTTGAAAGCCAATCAAGTTACACCTGCTGAATTAGTGCATAGTGATCTGTTATTCACTCGAAAAAATACATTGCTTGATTATTTAAGTGAGGATGGTCTACTAGTTGTCGATGACTATCAGCATTTACTTGAAACACAAAAAAATTTAGAAGATGAAGAGGATAATTGGACAATTGAACTGCTGAAAAAAAGAACAGCTTTTTCAAAAGAAAAATGGACACTTGATCTTCATCCACTCATTAGAGATGACAAGCATAACAGTATTTTTATGACACTTTTTCAAAAAGGAATGGGTGGCCTTAGATTCAAGCAAAAGCTTGATCTGACAGTTCGAGCGACACAGCAGTTCTTTGGACAAATGCCGCTCCTAAAAGCAGAAATGGCTCGCTGGTCCCAGAAAAAACAGACTGTTGTAATTGCTATCTCTGAAAAGGAGCGCCTTTCTAAGGTACTGAAAACACTAAATGATTTCAAAATTTCTGCTATTATGACCGCATCAAATGCACTTCAGGCTTCAGAAGTCCAAATTGTCCAAGGAGATTTGGCAGGTGGCTTTGAAATACCAGAAGGACATTTGGTTGTACTTACGGAACACGAATTGTTTAAAAAAATAGTTAAACGGCATGTTAGACATCAGACAATGGACAATACTGAGCGGTTAAAGAGCTATACCGAACTTAAAAAGGGCGATTATGTTGTGCATATAAATCATGGTATCGGTCGCTTTATGGGAATGAAAACGATGCTGGTATCTGGAAAGCATCAAGATTATTTAACGATTAAATATCGTGATGATGCTAAACTCTTTATTCCAGTTTCTCAAATTGATCGTATTCAGAAGTATGTTTCCTCAGAGTCAAAAACACCCCATATCAACAAGTTAGGCGGAAGTGAATGGGGGAAGACTAAAAAAAGTGTTGCTTCTAAAATTGAAGATATTGCTGATGATCTAGTTGAATTATATGCGCAACGCAAAGAAATGAACGGGTATGCTTTTTCAAAAGATAATGATTACCAGTCGGAATTTGAAGATGCATTTCCATATGCAGAGACACCTGATCAATTACGCAGTTCAGCTGAAATAAAACATGATATGGAACAAAAGCAACCCATGGATCGTTTATTAATCGGAGATGTTGGTTATGGAAAAACAGAAGTAGCTTTACGTGCAGCTTTCAAGGCGGTACAAGATGGAAAACAAGTAGCCTTTTTAGCCCCAACAACTGTTCTTGCGCAACAACATTATGATACAATGTTGAGCCGCTTCGAAGGCTTTCCTGTAAATGTAGGAATTTTGTCGCGTTTTAGATCAAAAGAGCAAATCAAAGATACATTAAATGATCTTAAAACCGGAGTTGCAGATATCGTCGTAGGGACTCATCGCCTTTTGTCTCAAGATGTTAAATTTGCTGATTTGGGTCTATTGATAATTGATGAAGAACAGCGCTTTGGCGTTAAACACAAGGAGCGACTGAAAAAATTGAAGGCGCTGGTAGATGTTTTAACATTAACAGCGACACCGATTCCACGAACTCTGAATATGTCGATGTTAGGAGTACGGGATCTATCTGTGATTGAAACGGCTCCGATGAATAGATACCCGATCCAAACGTATGTTATAGAACAGAATTACGGTGTGATAGTTGATGCTGTCGAGCGAGAGATGAAGCGTGGAGGACAAGTATTTTATTTGCATAATCGTGTTGCTGATATTGAAAAAACCGTTAGTGAATTAAAGGCAATGATGCCCGATGCACGGATTGGTTACATTCATGGGCAGATGACGGAAGTTCAGCTTGAGAGAGTTTTGTTTGATTTCATTGCTAGGGAGTACGACGTTTTAGTCACAACGACTATCATTGAAACAGGCGTAGATATCCCTAATGTTAATACCCTTATCGTTGAAGATGCGGATCATATGGGGCTGGCTCAGTTGTATCAATTAAGAGGACGAGTAGGTCGAAGTAATCGTGTGGCATATGCCTACTTCATGTACCAGCAAAACAAAGTTTTAACAGAAATCAGTGAAAAAAGACTTGAAGCTATTAAGGATTTTACAGAATTAGGATCAGGATTCAAAATAGCAATGCGTGATCTGTCTATCAGAGGAGCGGGAAATCTGCTTGGAAAGCAACAGCATGGATTTATTGATTCTGTTGGTTACGATTTATATACACAGATGCTGAAAGACGCGGTTTCTAAAAAACAAGGCAAAACGGGAAAGCCAAGAGAAGACTGTGAAATCAATTTTGAGTTAGAAGCATATCTTCCTGATAGTTACATTGACGATCAGCGTCAAAAAATTGAGATGTACAAACGAATCAGAAATTTTGCCAGTCTGGAACAATATCAAGAAGTTCAGACAGATTTAATTGATCGATTCGGGGATTATCCAAAAGAAGTGTCCAACTTGCTACAAGTTGGATTATTGAAAATGAATGCTGATCAGTCATTGATTCAAACGATTACGCAAAATAAAAATAAAGTGATTATGACTTTTTCTAAGATTGCAGTGCGTTATATTAATGCCAAAAACTTGCTGCAGGCTATTTCAAAAACGCGTCTGCAAGCAACAATCAGTGCTGAATCCGGTGAGATGCAAGTGGTGTTTGTAATCCAGCCAACAGATAATATGACAAACGTATTAGATTCGCTTCAAAAAATAGTTCAACTATTAGCACAAACCGTTTCTTCGAAAACTGAAAAAGCAATGAAGGTAAAGTAAAATGATGAACAAGCAAGTCAATAAGATGATGAAAGGAACAGCTGTTTTGACAGTTGCTTCCTTGATTGCTAAAATATTGAGCGCATTTTATCGAATACCCTTTGAAAATTTAGTGGGGAATACAGGGTTCTATATTTATCAGCAAATTTATCCGATATATGGGATAGGAATGACATTTGCACTCACTGGTTTTCCGATGTACATCTCAAAAATTATAGCTCAAGAAGAAAAAAAACAAGCAAAAGATGAAATTGCCAGAGAAGTTTTTTTCTTCCTGTTACTGTTAGGAGTATCTGTTTTTTTGTTCCTGCAAATCGGCGCTTCGTGGATTGGTCGTGCTATGGGAGATGCAAAATTATCAGTTTTGATTAAAAGTGTAGCGTGGATGTATTTATTAATGCCTATTCTGGCAGTAGGCAGAGGCTATTACCAGGGGATTTTCAATATGGTGCCTACTGCACTGTCACAATTGCTGGAGCAAGTTGTCAGAGTGACTGTGATTATTGCTGCTGCAGCTATAGCTGTAAGTATGAATTGGTCACTTTATCGTATGGGATCATGGGCGATGCTGGGATCAACTTTCGGTGCAATTGCGGCGACCCTTTTTTTCTGCGGGTTTTATTTTAGACTGTTATCTGGGAGAAAAAATTTTTCATTGAATATGCTTAAGAAAATGGGCAAACAATTGTTTTCAAAGGGCTTGACGATTTGTTTATTTACAGCAATGATGGTCCTCTTACAATTAGTAGATTCATTTACTGTCAAAGAAGCATTGCAGAATTCAGGTTACCAATCAGCAAAAGCAAAAGAATTGAAAGGAATTTATGATCGTGCGCAGCCTTTAATTCAGATGGGGTTGGTTATCTCAGTAAGCTTTTCGACGGCGCTTCTGCCGCTACTTACAGAAAAATTCGTGCAAAATAAATTGCATCAATTTAAACTAATAGCTAGAATGATAATTAGGGTATGCCTTGGCATCTCAAGTGCAGCGAGCGTAGGATTGATGATTCTTATGCCTGAAATAAATATTTCTTTATTTGGAGACGATCTGGGTAGTGTGTCACTGGCTATCTCAATGTTGACGATTATATTTGCAACGCTGTTGACGATGTATAATGCATTTTTGCAGAGTTTAGATCAATATTGGCAGACTTTTTTGACATTGGTAGTCATTCTTTCAGTCAAAATTTTGTGTAATTCTTTCTTTGTACAGCATCTAGGAATCGAGGGTGCTAGTATAGCAACTGTGCTGAGTTTAGTGGTCGGCTGTTTCATGATTAAAACAACATTACCTCAGATGGGAAAACATTTACTGGGGACAGATCGTTTTTTGCTTAAATTAATAACTTGTATTTTTATAATGACTTTAATTACTTTGGGCTGTACTTTATTTCTGGAAGAGCATATTTATTCAGGACGGTTGGGAAGTATTTTAGAAACATGTATTGGTGTTGTTGCTGGTTGTGTTTCATTTGTTGTTTCAGCTAGTACGTTAAACCTTTTTACTCTGCAAGAATGGTCAAGCATTCCTGGTGGCAGAAGGGTTTTTAAATTATTTAATAGAAAATGAGGTAAAAGGGAATGCGCATAGACAAATTTTTAAAAATTTCTCGAATTGTGAAACGAAGAACAGTTGCTAAACAAATAACCGATAAGGGACGTATTAAAATAAATGATAAGATCGCTAAGTCATCTTCCAACGTTGCTCAAGGAGATGTAGTAACGATTGGTTTTGGAAACAAAACATTAAAAATCAAAGTGAACTCAATTAAGGAAAATGCAAAAAAAGATGAAGCAGATCAAATGTACGATATTCTTGCAGAAAATTATAAAGAAAACTTTAATAATTAAAAAATGAGTAAATTGTTAGACGTGGTTTCTAAACATCTGCTATAATCGGCCCGTAATGTAGAAATATGATTGGAGGGGGAGAACAGTGGCTGGTGAGCATAAGATAAAAATTCTTAATAACGACTTTTTTAAATTACGTAAGCAGCAGGCGAAGCTTCAAGGACGTAAGCTGCGGGTGAGACGTGTCCGAAAAAGACGGATTGCAGCCATTGTTTTGGTCACCGTAGTCATAACTGTTATTCTTGGATATCAGATAATTAATACTAGATTGATGGCGAATTCTTTGAGTAATCAAACGCAAACGGCTAAGGAAAAGCTAAACAATGTCAATAAAGAACAAAGTGATTTAAAGAACAAAGTCAAGCGTTTGAATGAGGAAGATTATCTTGAAAAAATGATTAGAGAGAAGTATTACTATTCGAAGAAGGGGGAGACGATTTATAGTTTTCCTAACGATAAATCAAATGGAAGTGTTGATAAAAAGTAGAAACTTCAATAAGAAGTTAACATATCTGTTGCATACCCCCTCTCTCATGGTATACTGAGGTGTATACAAAATAAGGAGGAGCAACTTTTTTATGTCGATTGAAGTAGGTGCTAAAGTCACTGGTAAGGTTTCTGGAATTACAAGTTTTGGTGCGTTCGTTGATTTGGGTGAGCGAAAGAATGGGTTAGTGCATATAAGTGAAATATCTGACAGTTATGTTAAGGATATTCACGATGTGCTAAGTGTTGGTGATGAAGTAACAGTTAAGGTGTTATCTATCGCTGATGATGGCAAGATCAGTCTTTCAATTCGCAAAGCAACAAATTCTACGCAGAGTAGCACGCGTGATTTTGGCAAGAACGAACATGATCATCAAGATGGCGGTAAGCAGCGCTCCCATTATAGCGGAACAGGTGTAAAAACTCACAATCATAGTAATCAACGCAGTCAAACATATAAGAAATCCGAACCAAAGCCAAAAGATTTTGACTCCTTATTGGCAGGTTTCCTCAAGGATAGTGAAGCACGCTTGACCTCGTTAAAGCGTAATACTGAAGGTAAACGTGGCGGTCGTGGCGGTCGTCGCAGCTAAAAAGATTAAGAACGATCGATTGTTGCCTCTTTGAATACAAGAGGAGACAATCGTTTTTTTAATGGAATAGGCGGAACGAAGATGGACATGGGACAAGAGTTTAACAAAAGCTTTGCGCAGTTGGGATTGGGAAATAAAGTTCTGGTAGCTGTTTCGACGGGAGTGGATTCGATGACGCTTGTTGACTTGCTATTAAATATGCCTGCGGAAATTAAGCCGCAAATTTTTATCGCATATGTTGATCATCAGTTGAGAAAACAAAGCATTGCTGAAACTGAGTTTATTCAAAACTTCTGCCAAGAAAATGCTTTGCCACTCTTTTTAAAGAAATGGTGCAGCAAAGATCATCCGAGCAATGGGATTGAGGCGGCAGCAAGGATCTTCAGATATACTTTTTTCAAGGAGATAATGAAAAAAGAGAATATTACAGACGTATTGACCGCACATCATGCTGATGATCAGGCTGAGACATTTCTAATGAAATTAGTTCGCGGTGGTGAACTAAAACAATTAACAGGAATCGAGGCACAGCGGTGTTTTGAAGATGTCGGTCGAATTTCGCGGCCTTTGCTTGGATTTTCAAAAGGAAGAATCCGTGATTATGCAACTAAACATAAGTTGCATTATTTTGAAGATCATACGAATCAAAACGATGATGTTTTTCGAAATAGGTTGCGACATCAGATAATTCCTAAATTAAAAAAGGAAAATAATAAATTTCTGCAGCATATTGCTGGATATGAAGGGCAAATTAAGCAATTATTGTCTGTTGTTGATGGAATTGGTCGAGAAAAGATGTCATCAATCAAAGGGGAAGCAAACAGTTACTCTGTCTCGAAATGGAATGCGCTTAGTCAGGATTGGCAGGAGATAGTTTTAAAAATGATCATTCAGTCAATCCAAAAAGCCTACTCAGTGCAGCAGCTAGCTCAGATTGATGCTTTGTTAAAAAATAAGAATAAACCTCAAGGTTATGTTGAACTTGGGGAGGGAATTGTTTTTGTTAAACTTTACGATAAGTTTTTTTTGAAGCAAGGAGAGAGCACCCAGACCATTAGTCAAGGTGTAAGAAAGTTAAAACTGGATGAATGGGTTGAGCTTTCTGATGGTTCAAAAATAGGCGTTTTTCTTCACAATAAACCAGCAACAGAGTCGGAAGATGAATTCTTTTTCTTTTCTGATGCGACGTATTTGCCTTTGCTACTAAGACATCGACGGCCTGGTGATGTTCTTCAGACAGCTATTGGACACCAAAAAGTAAAAAAAATTATGATTGACAAAAAAATGGCTAATGAAAAGCGGAAAAGTACTTGGCTTTTGACGACTAATTCAGATAGAGTTATTTGGTTGCCAGGTATAAAGAAATCTAATTTGTCAGAGTGCCAATCAAATGATAAAATTCAATACATGATAATTTTTAGGCGAAGAAGACAGGGATGAGGTTAAAGGTAATGAATAATGATATTAAAGAGGTCCTTTACAGCAAGGAAGATATTAAAGATATTGCCCAAAAAATTGGATCTCAATTGACCAAGGATTATGCAGGAAAAAATCCCTTAGTGATTTGTGTATTGAAGGGAGCCTTCTTGTTTATGGCCGATATTGTCCGTGAAATTAAAACATATGCAGAAATCGATTTTATGGATGTTTCAAGTTATGGTGATGGAACAGAGTCTACGGGCGAAATTAAAATTATCAAAGATTTAGATGTCCCAGTTGAAGGAAGAAATATCTTGATCATTGAGGATATTATCGATACAGGCAGGACATTGAGTTGCCTCGTAGATCTTTTCCAGCATAGGAAAGTTGCTTCTGTTAAAATATGTACATTGTTGAATAAACCAGAACGTCGTATTAAGGGGATCGAACCTGATTATGTTGGTTTTAAGGTCCCAAATGAGTTCGTTGTCGGCTATGGTTTGGATTATAAGGGCTTTTACCGTAACTTACCTTATGTGGGTGTTTTAAAACCTGAAGTTTATGAGAATAATTAATAGTCAATAAAGGTCAAGTATGATATGATTTATTCGATAATACGAACTAAACAATATTAATTAAGCTATGCATATGTAGTCAAGGAGGAAACGTATGAACAATAAAAAGAATGGGCTCTTTAAAAATAGTCTGTTTTATATTGTGATTTTCCTTGGGATAATGGGAATGTTGTATTACTTCTTTGGTGGTAAAACAAATTCGCAGTCTCAACAAATCCAATCTAGCCAATTTGTTACAGAATTAAAGAAAAATAATGTCAAAGATTTTACAATGCAGCCTTCAGGCAGTACCTATAAAATAGCAGGTACATATAAGGAAGCTCGAAAGGTCAAAGAATCCACCGGATTAGGCGGTTTGACTAGTGGCAGCAATAAGGTGACATCTTTTTCAACTAATGTGTTGACCAATGATGTTGCAGTCAAACAGATTCAAGATTATTCGCAGAAAAATAATGTTAAGGTAGGGACAAAAGAAGAAGAGTCAAGTAGCTTATGGCTTCAATTACTCATATATCTTCTACCTGTAATTTTCTTCATTTTCTTTTTCTACATGATGATGGGACAAGCCGGCCAGGGCGGTGGAAATGGCCGTGTTATGAATTTTGGCAAATCCAAGGCAAAGCCTGTCGATAAGAAAGCAAATAAAGTGCGTTTTTCTGATGTTGCTGGAGCAGAGGAAGAGAAACAGGAGTTAGTTGAAGTTGTTGAATTTTTGCGTGATCCGCATAAATTCCTTTCATTAGGTGCCAGAATACCTTCAGGAGTTCTCCTTGAAGGACCGCCAGGAACAGGTAAAACATTGCTTGCTAAAGCTGTTGCTGGTGAGGCAGGAGTTCCATTCTTCTCAATTTCTGGTTCTGATTTTGTTGAAATGTTTGTTGGTGTTGGTGCTAGCCGTGTACGTGATTTATTTGAAAATGCAAAAAAGAATGCACCATCAATTATATTTATTGATGAAATTGATGCTGTCGGTCGCCAACGTGGTGCCGGTATGGGTGGCGGACATGACGAACGTGAACAGACCTTGAACCAATTACTGGTTGAAATGGATGGTTTTGCAGGCGATGAGGGAGTTATTGTCATGGCCGCGACAAATAGATCTGATGTTCTTGATCCTGCTTTACTTCGTCCAGGACGATTCGATCGTAAGATTCTTGTTGGACGTCCAGACGTTAAGGGACGAGAAGCTATCTTAAAGGTCCATGCTAAAAACAAACCACTGGCAAATGATGTTGATTTGAAAATGGTGGCTAAACAAACACCTGGTTTTGTTGGTGCCGATTTAGAGAATTTACTGAATGAAGCTGCTTTGCTGGCTGCTCGGCGTAACAAGAAGCAAATTGATGCATCTGATATTGATGAAGCTGAAGATCGTGTTATTGCAGGACCTGCGAAAAGAGATCGTGTTATCAGTAAAAAAGAACGTCATACAGTTGCCTTTCATGAGGCAGGGCATACTATTGTAGGTCTAGTGCTGAATGATGCACGTGTCGTTCATAAGGTAACAATTGTACCACGTGGCCGTGCTGGAGGTTACGCAATCATGCTTCCTAGAGAAGATCAGATGTTGTTGTCTAGACATGATCTAAAAGAACAGATTGCAGGTCTAATGGGTGGTCGTGCTGCTGAAGAAATTGTATATGGTGAGCAGTCTTCAGGAGCTTCAAATGATTTCCAACAGGCTACTCAATTAGCTCGAGCAATGGTTACAGAATATGGGATGAGCACTAAATTAGGACCCGTACAATATGAAGGACAAAGTAATATGTTTGCTGGTGGTGGTATGGCTGGTCAACCAAATTATTCCGGTCAGACCGCAAATATGATCGATGAAGAAGTTAAAAATTTAGCCGTTGAGGGTATGGAGCAAGCTAAAAAGATTATTGAAGAACATCGTGAACAACATCGAATTATTGCTGAGGCTTTACTTGAATATGAGACCTTGGATGAGAAACAAATCTTAAGCCTTTTTGAAACAGGTAAGATGCCTGCTAAAAAGGGTGAGGAATTTCCTAGCGAAAAAGCTGCAACTTTTGAAGAGTCAAAAGAAGCTCTTGAACGTAAGGAAGCTGCAAAACAAAAAGATGTAAAGAACTCGTCTGAATCTGATGAAAAGAAAAATTCAGACACAGTTACATTTTATCCTAAAGATAAAGAGTAAAGTTAAGCAATTGAATGGCAAATATTTGGGAACGAAATAAAATAAGCGAGCGGAATGAAACGGTTGTAAAATTGTTTTGTCCCGCTCCTTGTTTATTAGAAAAAACAAAATATGTGAGAGAGTTATATTTGGAGGAAAAATGAAAGACTATCTTGTAAAGAGCCTAGCTTATGAGGATCAGCTCAGAATTTATGCGGTTGATGTATCACAGACGGTCCAAGAGGCTCAAAAAATTCACAACACTTGGAGTGCAGCCACTGCAGCTTTAGGACGCACAATAGCAGCTACGTCGATGTTAAGTGCAGCTTCATTAAAGGGCAAGGAAAGAATGACAGTTAGAATTATGGGAGACGGGCCGGCCGGCGCTATTGTAGTGGATGGTAATGCACTAGGACAGATAAAGGGGTATCTGCAAAATCCGCAGGTTCATTTCCCTTTAAAAAACAAAAATAAAATTGACGTTAAAGATGCAGTTGGTTCTAAAGGCTTTTTGTCAGTAACAAAAGACTTAGGATTAAAAACGCCATTTACTGGGCAAGTACCACTTGTCTCAGGTGAATTAGGTGAGGATTTTACTTATTATCTGGCAAAATCCGAACAAATTCCTTCTGCAGTTGGATTGTCAGTTGTTATGGATGACAACAATTCTGTAAAAGCGGCTGGAGGTTTTATGATCCAAGTTCTTCCTAAAGCATCAAATGATGTGATTAAACTACTCGAAAAAAAATTAAGTACATTGCCATCGCTTGCTGAGTTGATGTCTCAAAACATGTCTCCTGAAGAGATTATTTTTAAATTTTGTGGCAAAGAAAATGTTAAACTTTTAGATAAGGTACCTGTTTCGTATAGTTGTGACTGCTCAAAAGAACGTTTTGCGCAGTCTCTCTCAAGTATTGCGCCTAGAGATTTGGAAACTATGATTAAGGAAGATCATGGAGCAGAAGCAGTTTGTCATTTTTGTGGGAAAAAATATTATTTTAGTGAAGATGAATTGAAAACCTTGCATTTAAAACAAATTAACTAATTGTTTAGTTTTTTAACTTATACTGTTATTGCAAGATTAAGTTTTGGCGAATAAAAAATGAGGTGTAGAAATGGAATGGAAAATCGGTGATATCACAATTCCAAATCAAGTTGTGGTTGCTCCAATGGCTGGGGTAACGAATGTTGCTTTTCGTATGATCTGCAAAGAATTTGGTGCTGGACTTGTTGTGTGTGAAATGATTTCGGATCGGGGTATTCAATTCAGAAACAAGAAGACATTAGGCATGTTGAAATTTGATCCAAGTGAGCATCCAGTGAGTGTTCAAATTTTTGGTGGAAATAAAGAAACTTTAGTTGAAGCTGCACGTTTTATTGAGGAAACAACTGATGTTGATATTATTGATATCAACATGGGATGCCCAGTGCCTAAAGTTACAAAAGGGGAAGCTGGGGCTCGATGGTTACTTGATCCGAACAAGGTGTATGAAATGGTACACGCAGTAGTTGCCGCATGCAATAAGCCAGTTACAGTCAAGATGAGAACCGGTTGGGATGAAGACCATATTTATGCAGTTGAGAATGCTTTGGCTGCAGAAGAGGCTGGTGCTGCTGCATTAGCTATGCACGGAAGAACACGAAAACAATTATACACAGGGCATGCTGACTGGGGAATTTTGAAAGATGTTGCCGACCATTTGACTAAAATTCCTTTTATTGGAAATGGTGATGTCAGAACACCAGAGGATGCAAAGAAAATGCTGGAAGATGTTGGCGCTGATGCGGTTATGATCGGACGCGCAGCATTAGGAAATCCATGGATTGTAAAGCAAACTGCAGAGTATTTAGCTGGTGAAGAAGTTGTACCAGAACCGACTCCTGAACAAAAAATACGTGTTGCTAAAGAGCACTTGCATCGTTTAGTATTGCTAAAGGGTGAAATTGTTGGGCCAAAAGAATTTAGAAGTCAAGCTGCATATTATCTGAAAGGGATTCCACGATCTGCGCGTGCCAAAGCAGCATTAAATTCAGCTAATACAGAAAATGAGATGAACTCTATTTTTGACATTTTTTTAGCTGATTTGCTTGAACGTGCAGAGAGAAGGCATGAGCGAAACGTGCAGGTAAAATAGATTTGCTTTTTATGTGTTAAATTGGCAATATAGTAAGAGAAAAGATTTTTTGGAGGGATTAGTTTGGCAAAGGAACAAAATTTGAATGATCAGCTGCGTGTGCGTCGGGAAAAAATGCAAGAATTAAGGGAAAATGGGATAGATCCGTTCGGGCATCGCTTTGAACGAACAGCTTTGTCTCAGGAGTTGCATGAAAAGTATGGAAATGAGTCAAAAGAAGAACTTGAGAATAAAGAGATCAAAGAAACGATTGCGGGAAGAATGGTTGCAAAAAGAGGCAAAGGAAAAGTGGGTTTTGCTGACATTCAGGACCGGGATGGAAGAATTCAAGTATATGTGAGAAAAGATGTTATTGGAGAAGAAAAGTATCATATTTTCAAGCGTTCCGATATTGGAGATCATCTCGGATTTACAGGAGATGTTATTAAAACCGATATGGGTGAGCTGACAATCAGAGTAACAGACATCACTTTTCTTTCCAAAGCTTTGCGTCCATTGCCAGATAAATTTCATGGCCTTCAAAATGTTGAACAAATTTATCGTCAGCGCTATCTGGATTTAATCTCAAATCGTGATAGTTTTGATCGTTTCCTTAAACGGAGCCAAATCATAACCGCGATCAGAAAGTATTTGGATGGACAACGCTTTACAGAGGTTGAAACACCTGTACTGCATAATCAAGCAGGTGGCGCTTCCGCACGACCTTTTAAAACTCACCACAATGCGCTTGATATTTCACTGTATCTTCGAATTGCCTTGGAATTACACCTTAAAAGGTTGATTGTTGGTGGAATGGAACGTGTCTATGAGATTGGAAGGGTCTTTCGAAATGAGGGAATTGATACAAAACATAATCCTGAATTTACGATGCTTGAGTCATATGCAGCGTACTTTGATTTCAAAGATGTTATGGACGAAACTGAGGGGATTTTCAAAGCGGCTGCGTCGGTTGTCACGAATGACGGTCTTGTTACATATCAAGGAAATGAGGTTGATTTTAACAAACCATTTCAGCGTGTTCATATGGTGGATGCGATTAAGAATGAAACTGGTGTTGATTTCTGGAAACCAATGTCTGTTGATGAAGCAAGAAAAATCGCAAATGAATATAATGTTCACTATGAAGACTATTGGGAAGTCGGACATATCATTAATGAATTCTTTGATAAGTTTTGTGAGGACAAAATTGTGAACCCAACCTTTATTTATGGTCATCCGGTTGAAGTATCACCACTAGCAAAGAAAAATGCTGATGATCCACGCTTTACAGACCGTTTTGAGATGTTTATTTTGGGAAATGAATTTGCCAATGCTTTCACAGAATTAAATGATCCAATTGATCAAAAAGAGCGTTTTGAGGCTCAAGTTAAGGAACGTGAAGCTGGAAATGATGAAGCTGAAGGCATTGATGAAGATTATGTCGAGGCTTTGGAATACGGTATGCCTCCAACAGGTGGTTTGGGTGTTGGTATTGATCGCTTAGTAATGTTAATGACAGACGCACCTTCAATTCGTGATGTGCTTTTATTTCCAACTCTGCGTCCTGAAGAACATAAATAAAGATTTTAAAAATAGTGCAAGTGTATTGATAGAGCAGCGTAGGCTGCTCTATTTTTTCTAGTGAATATTAGTAATAGGGTTAAAAAGTATTTAAAAGCAAGCCAAAATAGTTAGTCCTATTTTGAAATGGATAATAATTGCGATGATAGCTTTTTTGTTTTACACAGCCAAAAAATCCAAATTTGCAGTTGCTATTTTTGTAATACATGGTATACTATAAAAGTTGGCTGTTAAGTTATGTGAAGCGATGTAAAAAAACACTTGCTTTTGTAAAGAATAGCTGATATAATATTAATTGCTTTGAATTTTGTAGATCTTTGAAAACTGAACAAAGTTTCGACGAATCAAATGTGTAGGGTCTCCTA
>NZ_AZEG01000090.1 GCF_001434935.1 Liquorilactobacillus uvarum DSM 19971
CCCGAATTATTCATACGAGGTTTAATATCGGCATACCGCACAATTTTGGACCAATTCTCGTGCTGCTATGGCGTAGTCAAACCAAGATGTACTGTTTTTGCTAAAGGCTACCAAATTATGGGGCTGGATAAATTTTTGATCCTCAATTTTGAGCATACTTGCCCCTTGGCCGAACCGACTTTTTTTGATTTATTGCACCAGTTTAGCCCCACTGTAGCGCTTGGATTCGAGCTAACAGTTGATAAAACAAATCCTGATAGACGTGGTGGCGGCTTAATTTTAGATAAAGTTGCCGGCCGCTGGTCACCAGCTTACCCGCTACTTTAAACAGCCATAAGCGCAAGGTTGTAACCTGTAATCGCTGATGTTGTACAGGCAACAATTGGCGCATCAAGCTGACTAAATTATAAGCGAGGACACTGAGCATCATGCGGGCATAATTTGGTATAAATTGCGAGCTAGTCATTTTATCCAGGTAAAAGCCAGCCTTGGCTTCCTTGATATAGTTTTCCATTTGACCCCGTTGGTGATAGGCGTGAAACGCATCTTCGGCGACAAAACTCGTTAAATTGGACACGAGGTATTCATGTTGAAATAACAATTCACCAGCTGGTCGAGTTGATTTAATATAGATCTGGCGCGGCTTAGGCCATGATCGGGCTTGATAAGACGCGCGATAATAATGGACCTCGGTCTCAGTCCAATTCTGCTCATCACTGATCTGAACAAAACGTTCAGCCAGTTGGTTCAGCCGCCGATTGGCTTTCAGGCGGATCAAGTAAAAAGTGTCGTTGGCTTCACAAGTTTCGTATAATTCTGGAGTCGCAAAGCCACTATCCCCGCGGACCAAGATATCAGCGTTCGGTTTGACTTGATGATAGTGCTGTAGTAGTGGTGTGATAAAGGGGGCAATATCCGTACTGGTATAAACATTACCTGGGCGCAATTGAGCCTTTAAACAGTGGCCCGTTTGCCCGTCAAAAGCGACCAGCGGATGGTAACCCGTGGTACCGTAATGCGCATTAAAGGCCGTTTTTTCCTGATGACCATGAGTATCGGCGTGAGTCGAGTCAATATCGAGGATCAGCTGTTGTTGCTTGGCGCCAGTCCACGCTTGGTCAAGCAATGCTTGATTCAACGTTTGTAATGAGGTGATGGTCTGCTCGTCACAGCGTTGCCAAAAACGGGATAATGACGGTTGTGAGGCCAATTGCGGTTGTGCCAATAGTAATTTAAATGTGGGGTCATTGCGCAAACTGGTGGCAGCTAGATCGGCCGGGTAACCGGCGATCAACTGCAGCACGACCTGCTCTAGTAGACTAACGTTGCTGTAACGAGCGTAATGGCGCTGGTCATCAAAATGGATTAATTGATACGCTAAGGTCGTGAAATTGAGTTGCGCCATTAATTCTTTGACCAACACTAGCCCAGCATCAGTGGAAAGTTCACCACCAGTGTGCGAAATATGTAATTTAGGATTGAAATTAACCCGTTTTTCCGGTAAAGTTGCCATGAGAAGGACCTCTTTCTTTTGGTGGATAGCTGACTTGTGGTGAATCAACTATACCAAATCGGAGGTTCTTTTTCTGCACTAAAAAGGTGAAAAATAAAAAACACAGTACCGCCCATGATAACGGGGTGACACTGTACTTGGAGAACTTATGGTGAATAATTCAGG
>NZ_AZEG01000091.1 GCF_001434935.1 Liquorilactobacillus uvarum DSM 19971
GCGTAAGTATGATCTGCGTGTACTTTTAAAATTAATTTTGTTTGCGTACACAAAAGGTATCTTTAGTAGTCGCCGTATTAATACCTTGGCAGAAGAGAACTTGGCAGCCCGTTGGCTGACACAAGAACAGGTTCCAGCTTACCGAACAATTTGTCGCTTTAGAATTTCAGATGAAGTTGAGAACTTGATTAAGCAATGTATTCTAAAACTAACCAAATATCTAAAGCAAAATAACTTTATTGATGAGGTTACTTTTATTGACGGGACTAAAATTTTAGCTGATGCCAATAAATATAGTTTTGTTTGGCGTAAGAATACGATTCGTTTTGACAAGCTTAATCGCTCTGCGATTATATCCCTTCTGGAAGAATTAAATGAAGCTAAATTTAAGTGTCAGCTCCCTGCAGAGACAGATCTTACTTTAGAAATGCTTGATGAAATTATCTTGCGGTTAGAAAATGACTTGAAAGATTTGAATAAAAAGATTGAAAAAGAACACATCTCTCCCAGTCCAGACAAGTCAAGGCGTCGAAAACTAAAATCTTTAAAACGAAAACTTAAGTTACGGCAAGCTAAATTATTAGATCATAAAATGCAAACCAAAATTTATGGTAAAAGAAATAGTTATTCGAAAACAGATCATGATGCAACTTTCATGCGTATTAAGGAAGATCCAATGCTCAACGGACAGCTAAAACCGGCTTATAATCTACAAATCGCCACAAGTAAACAATTTGTAACTGCCTTTGGCATTTTTCAAAATCCAGGAGATACCAAAACATTAATTCCCTTTTTACAGCAACAGAAAGCAGCTGGAACTTTAGGTAAGTATATTGTGGCTGATGCAGGATACGGTTCAGAATCAAATTATCAATATCTTGAAGATGAACTACCTGAACATACGGCATTAATTCCATATGGTACGATGCTGAAAGAAAATAGTCGCAAATGGAAAAGTGACGACCGTAAGGTCATGAATTGGGCATATCATCCTAAAGACGATTATTTTATTGATCTGCAAGGAGTTAGATTTAGTTTTTATGCTTTCCGTAAGCGCAAAGACAAGTATGGGTTTATACGTGAATTTAAAGAGTATAAGGCAAACAAATACGATAACGATTTTCAGGTTGATAACCGAGCATTCACTAAAAGCGGAAAACCTCGTAAAATAAGTATTAATGGCACATGGGAATATTTCAAAGCTAAAGAACGCAAATTGCTTTCAAATCACCAAACTGGTTCAATTTACGGACGACGTAAAATAGACGTTGAATCAGTTTTTGGTGGATTGAAGGCTTGTTTAGGTTTTAGAAGATTTTCAGTTAGGGGGCTTGAAAAGGTAAAAAGGGAGGCTGGAATTGCCTTGATGGCAATGAATATTAGAAAATTGGTGGCGAAGAACACCAATTATAATTATTTTATAACACAAAAGAAGAGATTAGTGAAAATCAAAGAACGATTTTCACTAATCTCTTTTGTTTTGAAGGACTTATGGCACGGCCCC
>NZ_AZEG01000092.1 GCF_001434935.1 Liquorilactobacillus uvarum DSM 19971
TAAAGTGCTCCATAATTGTTAGACAAGAAATCTAACAGTTATGGAGCACTTTTTCTATGGTCAAATATAGTTCAGAATTAAAAGCAGAAGTCGTTAGTGAATATCTTCAAGGTGACATTAGTATCAGTCTTCTTTCAAAGAAACGTAACTTGCCTCGAATACAAGTAGGTAGATGGATACAAAACTTTCGTTTGAGCGGCGCAGACGCTCTTAAACGAAGAAGAGTTAAACGAAGTTTCTCAGTTGAGTTTAAAGTTGATGTGATAAACTACTATCAAACTCATGATGAAACTTTAGCCGAAGTATCCGCAAAATTTGATGTTAATTCTTGTCAAATCAGTCTTTGGAGGACAGCCTTCAATCAGTATGGTATAGAAGCCTTGAAGCCTCATCCGAAAGGCAGAAAAACCAAAGTGAAACATAATAAGAAGAAATTACGTAAGTTAGTAAACAAGAACGAAATCGATCAACTTCGTGAAGAATTGACGAAAAAGAATCAAGAATTATATGATGCAAAATTGGAGAACGAAATCTTAAAAAAATCAATGACCCTGTTCGGAACCTCAAAGGACGAAAGAAAACACAAATAGTTGATCAGATCAGGGTCGAACAAGAGTCTCTTCCGAAATCTAACCGGTATAAAGTCGGCGATATTCTTAAGACCATTGGACTTAAGAAAGCGACTTATCATGATGAACGTAAACGTATCAAAAATTATGTAGATAAGTATGAAGATGTAAAAGTAGAGATACTAAAAATTGCCGAAAGCGGAAGATATCGCGGACGTCTAACCTACGGTTATCGTCGCGTTCAAGAAGAGCTCATTAAATTAGATATCCATCTATCAGACGCCGTAGTGCGTCGTTTGATGGATGAATTAAATGTTCAAGTAAGCCTTTATAACCGCCACAGAAATGGTAGATATTCATCTTATAAAGGTACAGTTGGAAAAGTGGCCCGTAACGTTCTACATCAGCATTTTAATGAAACCGTACCTTTCAAAGTATTACATATCGATGTTACACAAGTACGCTTGGCCGATACTAAGTGGGCTTACGTTTCAGCTATTACTGACGAAGCAAGCAAGGAAGTTTTAGCATTTCAAGTAAGTAATAGTCCTAACAGTAAACTAATTATGGATACACTCGATGAACTCACAGAAAATATTCCGGAAGGAATAAAACCAATAATTCATTCAGATCAAGGTTGGCATTATCAATTGAATTACTATACCGATAAACTCTCTGAAAAAAAATTTATACAAAGCATGTCTCGTAAGGGAAACTGTCTTGATAATGCGCCAATTGAAAGCTTCTTTCATCTTCTTAAAACAGAATGTCTTAATGGATTTCCACAGTGTAAAGATATTGGAGAATTCAAGGAAATCACAAAGAATTACGTCGATTGGTTTAACAATCGACGAATATCACAGAAAACAAAAG
>NZ_AZEG01000093.1 GCF_001434935.1 Liquorilactobacillus uvarum DSM 19971
GCGTAAGTATGATCTGCGTGTACTTTTAAAATTAATTTTGTTTGCGTACACAAAAGGGATCTTCAGTAGCCGTCGGATTAATACCTTGGCAGAAGAGAATTTGGCAGCCCGTTGGCTGACACAGGAACAAGTTCCAGCTTACCGAACAATTTGTCGTTTTAGAATTTCAGATGAAGTTGAGAACTTGATCAATCAATGTATTCAAAAACTAACAAAATATCTAAAGCAAAATAACTTTATTGATGAGGTTACTTTTATTGATGGAACTAAAATTTTAGCCGATGCCAATAAATATAGTTTTGTTTGGCGCAAGAATACTATTCGTTTTGACAAACTTAATCGCTCTGCGATTATATCCCTTCTGGAAGAATTAAATGAAGCTAAGTTTAAGTGCCAGCTCCCAGCAGAGACAGATCTTACTTTGGAAATGCTTGATGAAATTATCTTGCGGTTAGAGAATAACTTGAAAGATCTGAATAAAAAGATTGAAAAAGAGCACAACTCTCCAAACCCAGACAAGTCCAGACGTCGAAAACTGAAATCGTTAAAACGAAAACTTAAGTTACGCCAAACTAAGTTATTGGAATATAAAATACAAACTGGAATTTATGGTAAACGGAATAGTTATTCGAAAACAGACCATGATGCGACTTTTATGCGTGTTAAAGAAGATTCAATGCTCAACGGACAGCTAAAACCGGCTTATAATCTACAAATCGCCACGAGTAAACAATTTGTAACTGCCTTTGGCATTTTTCAAAATCCAGGAGATACCAAAACATTAATTCCCTTTTTACAGCAGCAAAAAGCAGCTGAAACTTTAGGTAAGTATATTGTGGCCGATGCGGGATACGGTTCAGAATCAAATTATCGATACTTTGAAGATGAATTACCCGAACATACAGCTTTGATTCCGTATGGGACAATGTTGAAAGAAAATAGTCGCAAATGGCAAAGTGATGACCGTAAGGTCATGAATTGGACATATCACCCTAAAGATGATTATTTTATAGATCCGCAAGGAGTTAGATTTAGTTTTTATGCTTACCGTAAGCGCAAAGACAAGTACGGGTTTGTACGTGAATTTAAAGAGTATAAGGCAAAAAAATATGATAATGATTTTCAAGTTGACCACCGAGCGTTCACTAAAAACGGAAATCCTCGCAAAATAAGTATTAATGACGCTTGGGAGTACTTCAAAGCTAAGGAACGCAAGTTGCTTTCAAATTACCAAACTGGTTCAATTTATGGACGACGTAAAATAGATGTCGAATCAGTTTTTGGTGGGTTGAAGGCTTGTTTGGGTTTTAAAAGATTTTCGGTTAGAGGCCTTGAAAAGGTAAAAAAGGAAGCTGGAATTGCCTTGATGGCGATGAACATTAGAAAATTGGTGGCGAGGGTTACCAACTATAACTGT
>NZ_AZEG01000094.1 GCF_001434935.1 Liquorilactobacillus uvarum DSM 19971
TGCTCCTATGTCAATAAATGGCACATCTTTTTCTAAACACTCGTTCTAATTCTGTCGGAATTAAACCAACTGATGTAATTTGAGGTTCGGATTACCAAGTCCTCAAAATTGGAAAAAGTTGTTTGAAAGGCAAACTCTCTCTTCAACAATGAGTGAAAAGCTTCAATTGGCCCATTATCATAAGGATAACCTTGTTTTGAGTATGAGTGGCTAATCTGATGCCGTTCAAGTAAAGTTTCAACTTCGTTGCTGGTGTACTGTGAACCCATGTCAGAGTGAAAATATTGTGGCTTTTGATGACATTCAAGCGCCTGATTAATCGTTTCTACAACTAACGTCGCCTCCATCTGACGACCAATCTTGAAAGCAAGAACTTGATGAACCTTTGGTTCGTAAATAGAACTGAGATAAACCCAGGTTCCTGGACGTAATTCCAAATAAGTAATGTCAGCACGCCATATCCTTGCATTGGACTGGTGCTTGATTAAATTGGGGCGTTGTGAATGATCCACATGAGTGCCAGGTTTTTTAAATCGCCGATTCATTAAAGAGTGAATCTCCATTTCCCTCATTAATCGTAAAATTCGTTTTGACCCAACACAGATGCCTGACTTGCGAAGCACCATCGTTATTCGTGGATAACCATAGGCACGATAATTATTTTCCCAAATCAATTTAATTTTTTCTTTGAGCTGATTATCAACACGTTCGTGTTGACTAGGTTGATATCTTTTCCAATGGTAATAGGTGCTGCGCGGTAATTTCAGTGCCGAAAGAATAATTGATAAGCGGTGTCGCAATAACTGATCTTCTATGAAGACAAGGCAATTAATTCGTCCTAATGCTTTCCCAGTAACACCGCCGCAGCTTTTAAAATTTCAAGTTCCTCCTTTAATCGCTGATTTTCCTTTTGAAGTTGTTTGAATTCTTTGGACGTTACTTCAGTACCGTCTTCTAGCTCAACTGATTTAGCGCCTTTAACCCAGTTATGAATTGCGGCTGGAGAAACACCGTATTCCTCGGAAAGCGAGCGAATAGATCTTTTCTCTTCACGATGCATCTTCACAATGCTGGCTTTAAAATCATCTTGATATCGTTTCATTGGAATGCTCCTATCTTGTTTTATTAATTATGGCACAACTGTTCAGAAATTTATGTACCAAATACTAGGATAGGAGCA
>NZ_AZEG01000095.1 GCF_001434935.1 Liquorilactobacillus uvarum DSM 19971
GGTAGCGTCAAGAATCTTGTGTAAATGAAATGCCTTCGTACATATAATATGTATCTAACTTAAATAAATGATGCTTCCAAGGTGTCCTGGAGTCCTTTGAACCCTCGGTGGATCCGCTTCAGAGACTTCTCGTTATAAACATTAAACTGAGAAACCAGGAAGCGATCCAGTGAATCTTCCGTTGGGAATTGTTCTTTGTGGTGGGTGGTGCGCTTGAGATGCTTATTAAAGTTCTCAATCAGGTTAGTGGAGTATAGTGATTGCCGGATAGCTGGTGGAAAGTCCATGAAAGTGAGTAAATTCGGCATTTTAAGCAGATCTTTGATTAATTTGGGATAGGTCTGATGCCAGTTGTTGGCGAACTCATTCAGTTTCAGTTCGGCTGCTTCACGGTTGGCGGCCCGATGAACTTGTTTAAAGTCACTGATCACGGCCTTGCGGTCTTTTACGCGAACTTTGTTCATCAGATTCCGCCCAACATGAACCAGGCAACGTTGTCGTTTGGCTTTAGGGAAATGCCGATTCAAGCCTTCATCCAAACCAACTAACCCATCGGCCACAAACAACAGCACATCTTTAACGCCCTGCTTGATCAAGGTTCCCAGCAGTTCAGTCCAGATTCCAGTCGATTCCGTTGGCGCCACTTGGTAGTTCAGCACTTCTTTCGTACCATCTGGACGAATGCCAATCGCAATATGAACGGCTTCTTTTTGAACGGTATCCCGCTTTAACGGCAAGTAAGTGGCATCTAAGAAGATGGCCGCATATTGTGAAGCCAGTCGACGTTGCTGGAAAGCTTGCACCTGTTCATTGACGGCTTTAGTCATGTTGGAAACCGTGGCTTGGGAGTAGTGAGCACCGTACATTTTCTCAATGAGTTCGGCAATTTCAGCAGTGGTAATTCCCTTGGTATACAACTGAATGACCGTTGTTTCTAAATTATCACTGTGCCGACCGTAGGCTGGCAAGGTATGATTTTCAAACCGGCCATTGCGATCTCGAGGAATGGTTAAGTTAAGTTGGCCGTACTTCGTATCAAACGAGCGCTCATAACTGCCGTTGCGGTTATTACCAGTGTTAATCCCAGCGTATGAGTAGCGTTCGTAACCCAAAAACTCTGCCAATTCGGTTTGAAGCAGCTGGTTAATCGCAAT
>NZ_AZEG01000096.1 GCF_001434935.1 Liquorilactobacillus uvarum DSM 19971
AAAGGAAGCTGATCTTTTTTGTCCGAACAGCGTTCGGATTAATTTTACAATCTACCACATGAACTGAATCCAAATGTAATTTTTAGTTTAGCAGATCATATAAACTTTGCAATTATTAGGCAGAAAAATTATAAAGAGTTAACGTTACCTTTTTCTTATGATGTCAAACAGCTTTATCCTAAAGAATTTGAAGCTGGAAGAATGGCGATTAATTTAGTCGAGAAAGAGTTAGATGTTAACTTGCCTCAAACTGAAATTACGGCAATCGCAATGCATTTTATTAATTCACAAGTTATTAATATTCCATCAATAACAGATAATACATTTAATTTGATATCTGTAAAAGCTATTTCTTATGTTGAAAGTTATTTCAACATAAGAATCGATCAAAATGGATTTTCATATAATCGTTTCATAATGCATTTGCGTTACTATTTGATAAGAATTTCGGAAAATAAACAAATAGTGGATGAAGCAAGTACCGCTATGATAAGAACGTTTAAACAAGAGTCTCCTAAAATATACAAATGTACTAAACAGATAGTAGTAATGATCGATGAGATATTAAATAGTAAAAGTACGGATGATGAAATGTTTTACCTAATGATATATGTCAAAAGAATAGTTGTTAAGTCATTGAATAATAAGGAGTAAATTATGAAAAGAAAAAAAGATGAATTTAAAGCAATGGGTGTTGAAATCCTAAAGAAAATAGGTGGAAAGGAAAATGTAGCCAGTGTGACTCATTGCATGACTAGATTACGCTTTAACCTTAAAGATATGAGTTTTCCGAATGACAATGAAGTTAAGAAAATCAAGGGTGTACTGGGGGTTATGCGCGCAGGAGGTCAATACCAAGTTGTCATAGGTCAGACGGTCAATGAGGTTTATGACGAAGTTGTTGCGTCAGGTAACTTAAAACAGGATAAACCAATAGTTGAAGAAAGAGCTCAAAACACAGAAAAAGTAAAAATGACATGGAAAAGCGTTGGGTCAACAATTCTCAATAAAATTGCAGGTAGCTTAACACCCATTATTCCAATGCTTGTGGCAGCTTCAATGTTCAAAATGCTTGTAGCAGTTCTTGGACCTGCTCCTATCCTAGTATTTGGTACATAAATTTCTGAACAGTTGTGCCATAATTAAT
>NZ_AZEG01000097.1 GCF_001434935.1 Liquorilactobacillus uvarum DSM 19971
CTTGAATTTACACTTTAAGTGCAACACTAATTAAATAAAGAATGGCCCATGGCCAAATTTCTGTAAAATGATGTTTGCGAAAACAATCATGAAAGGAATTTAGCCATGGACCACTACAAGCATATTACCATAGATGAACGGGAAACTATCTTTTTAATGAGGAATCATGGAAACTCACTTCGTGAGATTGCCAGCCATATCAAGAAAAGTTACTCAACCATTTCTCGAGAATTAAGCCGTAATTCTACTGGTAGATCCTATTCACCTTCGAAGGCTCAGGAGAAGTACAAACAGCGCAAAGGCAATTGTGGCAGAGTCTCTCTTTTGAGTAATCCTCAGGTGTTTGAAGTGGTGAGAGAACACTTCTGCGAAGACCTTTGGTCTCCGGAAGAAATATCGAATCGTTTGGCAGTCGAAAAGTATCCGGTGCAGATCAGTACCACGACTATTTACCGTGGGATTTTCAATGGCTTATTTGATAATTTGTTTAAATCTGGCAGCTCTAGTGCCGTGCGCCATCTAAGGCATCACGGCAAGTCTCGCCACAATAAAGCTTATCAAGAAAAGCGAGGCAAGATTCCAATCCCCAACAAGATTCATGATCGTCCGCGAGAAGCTGACAACCGTGTAGAAATTGGTCACTGGGAAGGTGATACCGTGTTAGGCAAAAGCGGAAAGGCTTGTGTCGTTACATTGGTTGACCGAAAATCTCGTTACCTGCTTATTGGTAAAGCTGCTAAAAGAACTTCAGAAGCAGTCACGGATACTTTGAGCGACTTAATGAAGCTATGGCCTGGTAGATCGTTAACGATTACCCCGGATAGGGGTAAAGAGTTTGCCAAAGTTCAATGTTTAACTGATAAGTTTGGTACACCCTTCTACTTTCCCGATCCTCACTCTCCTTGGCAACGAGGAACTAACGAAAATACTAACGGCTTGCTTCGCGAATATTTGCCAAAAGGAACTGACCTTGATTCAATTACTGACCGCCGGATACAAGCATATGCAGAACAAATGAATAATCGTCCCCGTAAATGTCTCGGATGGAAAACGCCTTATGAAATATTCTTTAATGTAGTGTTGCACTTAATTTGACAATTCAAG
>NZ_AZEG01000098.1 GCF_001434935.1 Liquorilactobacillus uvarum DSM 19971
CCTAGTGGAGGAGTCAATCGCTCACTTGCGAGTCAAGCGGATGTTGATTCACGGGAATGGTTAAAAAAATACTGGTCAGAAAATATTACGAAAAAAATAACGACTGATGTAGGGGCAAACCTATGGGCGGAGTACCCTTATCGCAGCGGTGAAGATTTAAACCCGCTCATAATCGGCTCGCATAATGATAGTGTGCCCGAAGGTGGTAAGTATGATGGCGCATTAGGTGTTCTTTTGGCAACTGAAGTATGTGAAACATTGGCAGAAAACAACGTTGTTTTACGTCACCCGCTCAAAGCGATCTCGCTGACGGGCGAGGAACCTAACCCATATCAGATCTCAACACTGGGAAGTAAAATAATCTCCGGGGTTATTGATCAAAAGCAGCTTGGAAAGTTCAGTCACATCGAGACACATGAGCCATTGGCTGCGGCAATTAACAGATTGGGTGGGGACTTTCAGCATATAGATGAGAATGTTCTGTCCTCCGATAGTTTTGCAGCTTTCCTAGAATGTCATATTGAACAAGGCAGAAGATTGTTTGAAAGAAATGAACCGGTAGCGGTTGTATCCAAAATCACTGGGATCTACCGGGAATTGGTGGAACTAAAAGGTGAGGCCAATCATGCTGGGACAACGGATCTTGCACACCGTAAAGACGCATTGCTTGCAATGAGCTGGATCAACTTGAAGTTGCGGAATTTTCTGGAAAGCATTAGTGACGACGAACTGGTTGTAGGAACAATTGGTTTTGCGGAGGTAAATCCTAACGCTGCGAATATCATCCCTGGGGAAGTTAGATTCAACATTGATGTTCGTTCAGGAGATTGGGAAAAGATTGAAGAAGTAATTGAATTTTTGAATGAGAGTTTTGCGGAACTTAAAAAAAGAGGTATTGAACTTAGCAGGAAGAAAATACTGAATCAAAGGCCGGCTAAACTGAATGATAAAGTTATAGAAACCTTAGCAAAAGCGGTTGAGGATGAAACTGATTATAAGCCGCAAAAGTTAACCAGCATGGCTGGTCATGACGCTGCTAATCTGGCTAGGATTGGCCGATCAGGAATGTTGTTCGTGAAGAGCATAGATGGCAAAAGCCACTG
>NZ_AZEG01000099.1 GCF_001434935.1 Liquorilactobacillus uvarum DSM 19971
CAATTCAAAAACAAGAAGCTAAATTAAAAGTCCTTAATCAGAAAATCAAGGACGAAAAAAATAAAATTGAACAAAGGCTGGGTAAACAGATTATTAGTCAAGCAAATTTAAATTATGCTGATTTGTCTAATGATAATATCAAGTCTTTATCCAAAAAAGTGGCCGAGTTTTTAAAGGAAAATCAAGCACATAATCAGTTATAAATAATGGGGTTGTGTTATGGCTAATCAATATGAAAAGCTAGTTGAACAACAAGCAAGATTAAAGAAGAAAATAGAGCGAGAAGATTTTCAACTTCGTCAATCTAAATACTATAAAAATCGTCAAGCTCGTAAAGCCCGTTCTCGACGTTTAATTCAAAAGGACGCTTTATTAGAAAAATACTTTCAGGCTGATAATTTATCAGTTGAACAAACCGAGGAACTTTTAGAAATATTTGCTGATTATGTTAATGAACATAAACCGGATAAACTAAAAAACGATCAACCTAATAACTAGGCCGATCGTTTTTATTTTCTGGATCATTTTTAGGTTTAACTTCTGGGTTATGATCTGCAAAATCTTTTAATTGTTTTTGGATTCTTTGTGTGAACTCTGCTTTACTTTCTTTGAGTTTTTTTTACTTGATTGCTGTTGAATTACCTTTTGATCCTTGCCCCTTCTTTTGGCTTTTAGGCTAAGAGCAAAAACAGCAATTTTATTTTGATCTAGCTTACTTAAATGCCCAATTTTCTTAAATCTTAAACCGGCTTTGGGAAACTGATAAAGATTACCAAGATCAACCCATGAAGGTTTCTTCAATCCGGCAGCTTGCCAATCTTTAATTGGATAATATTGTTGTTTGATATGAGCTGATTTGTTTTGATATTTACTGGTGATTTTAAAAGCTTCGACCGTTTGTTCTGATACCTTACGAATTAATACCGGTCGAGACTTGCCACCGTTAGTTTCTACAAAACTAACGTATAGGCTGATTAAGTCATTAGTCCTCATCTGGATCATTGAGCCAATCAGCGACTTCTTTAGCGTCTTTGAACTTCGTTACTGGCGTACCTTCGGTAGCCTTTAAAAAGCG